>NZ_WOEZ01000175.1 GCF_013177735.1 Paraburkholderia elongata
GCGGCATACAAGGCGCCGACGAGCGCCGTCAGCGACAGGTAAAACGAAACGACAGGTTTCATGGACAGATCAGCTTGTTGGACATCGGCCACCCGCCCCATGACTGCCCGGGACTTCGTTGCGAATTCGGCCTGCCGCGGATGTTCGCGGGGAACGTGAAAAACGGAAACGCCGTATGACCGCGATGCGGCCCTCTGCGCGTGTATACGGACGATCCGGCGAAACTTTGAATGGCGAGCGACAGAACGGAGGCAGCCAACACATGAAACGTGTCCGGCATAACGTGCCGGATACATGCTTTTTGCATGCCTTTTGCATGCTTTTCGCATACTTTCCGTGGCCTGTCGCTCAGGCATACCAGCCCGCTTTGGCGGGGGCAAAGATATCACAAGTTTGTGACAAGTTGTGACAATTGAGGCATGCTGCGGCCATCTTGATCCGAAGCAAATCATGAGTAATCCGACCCGGTCTTCTTCTACCCCTGCAGCGGCCTCACCATCTACACCGTTGCCCGCTAAACGCAGCGGTCCTTTACGAGCGCTGTTCGCGCTGCGGCACTCGTGCGACGGCATTGTTGCGACGTTGCGCGAGGAAAGCGCGTTTCGTCAGGAGATGGCACTGGCGGTGATTTTGCTGCCTTGCGCGGTGTTGATGCCGGTTAGCGCGATCGAGCGGGTATTGCTGATCGTTTCCGTGCTGCTGGTGCTGCTGGTGGAGTTGTTGAATTCGAGCATCGAAGCCGCGATCGATCGCATTTCGCTCGAACGGCACGACCTGTCGAAGCGTGCCAAGGACTGCGGCAGTGCGGCCGTGACGATGGCGCTGCTGATCTGCGCGGTGACGTGGGCCGTATTGTGCGGGCCGCTTGTTTATCACTGGCTCCGCGCGCAGATGTGAGCCACCGGGCTGGTGGCCGGCGAGGCAGGCGCTGACCAGTATCTTCAACATAATGGGTGGGCTTTTTGCCCTGCGGGCTCGGGCTTGGGGTTTGTGGATTGTAGTGGGGTTTGGTTCGTTGCTTGTTTGTGATCTTGATTCCAGCCGAGGTTGTTAGGGATGCTTATTTTGTTGTTTTTTTCATTTGGCGACGGCGTTGTCGGTTTGCCTGCGGCGTTGGCCTTTCCTTGATCTGGCTTCTTGGCCTTTCCTTGATCTGGCTTCTTGGCCTTTCCTTGATCTGGCTTCTTGGCCTTTCCTTGATTTGATATTGGTCTATTAGCGTCGCCCCTGTGCGGGGCAGGCACTTACTTCTCTTTGCCGCCGCAAAGAGAAGTAAGCAAGAGAAAGCGGCTCAAACCGCAAATTCTTAAGCGGGTCCCCTAGCTTGGAGGGGATAGTGGTGCATCTGGAATCCGTGCCCTCGCGCCTTCTACGCTAGTGACAAAGGATTCGTCAGCTCCCACTCCGCACTGCGTGCGTCGCGGATGGGTATGCCACGGAAACCAGGACTTCGTTCATGCGTGGAGGCCATCGGCCTCGCCTCATTGCAGTAGTTGCTGCCCGCCCCGGGGTTTTTACCGCTAGCCCGCGCCCTCACGCCGCGCGCGCAATCCTCGCCGGCACAGTCAACCTATGCGACCAGTTCGCGAGCGTACGTGTCGCCACCGGCGGCTTGCTTAAAATCGCGCTGTCGTAATGCTTGCCGTCGAAGCGTTCGAAATCGACGATACGAAACCCCTGCCCCCGGTAAAACGCAATCAGGTGCGCAGCCGGTTGCGGCGTATCGAGCGCGAGCTCCGCGTAACCGCGCGTCGCGGCCCAATGGTCGGCGAAAGCAATCAGCAAGGTGCCAATGCCCCGCGCCTGCCACACGGGCTCCACGCCGAACTGGCGCATGCTGGCAATATCGTCGCGCCGGTATAGCTCGCACGGCGACTCATGATCCGGTGCATACAGCGTCATCGTGCCGACGATGCGCCCCTCGCAGACCGCCACGTAGCAATCGCCGCGCGTCGCGCGTGAACGCGTCGTCTCCACCGTCTGATCCACACATGTGCAATTCAAACCCATCGCACCGAGCCGAATGAAAGCCCGATGCAGCAGCGCGGTCAACGCGACGTACGAATCGCGCGAGGGATCGAAGCGGCGCAGTTCGACACGGCCCACGCCGTGACACACGTAGTCGATACGGACGGATTGCTGCGTCGTTGCACGTCGCTTCACGTTGAGCACCTCGCGCTATCAAGATGCACGCAGTGTAGGTTTCGCGAGTATGCGTCTCAAGAAAAAATGTCGTAAAAACCCACATGAGATCTCGTGCGTGCGTGCCAGCATGTTGCCCGCAGGTCGCCCACGCACTACCCGGCCGATACCACAAACGGCTCGCTTTCCCGCAAACCAAGGTGCAATTCCTCGCAAAGGAACGTCTGCAAGGTCTGCACAGCGGCCGCCTGAGCGCCGGAGACCGGACGCATAAAGAGCCCGAAATCGGCGGTGGGCGCATCGGGCAAGCCATCGGCCTGGCCGAGCACGCGCATCGACTCCGAACGGATATTGCCGTCGAGCAGCACCGACACACCGAGCCCGGCTTCCACAGCCGACTGCACCGCCGGCAAACTGGTGCTGGTGCACACGATGCGCCACGCAATCCCCGCGCGCCGCAGCGCCGTCAACACCTGCTGCTGCCAAAGACACGCGCCGCCGAACGCAACCACCGGCAACGCCGCGTCATTGTCGCGGCTAAACCCGCGCGCGCCGACCCAGAAGAGCGGCTGCGTCCAGGTGAGCAGCGGCACCGAGTCGACCAGCGCGGGATCCCCCACGACCACGTCGAGGCCGCCGTCTGCAAGCCGGTTCGACAACACTGAACTCGTATCGACGACGATCTCCAGCGCCACCTGCGGATAAGCGATCGAAAAGCGCCGCAGCGCGCGCGGCAGCCGGCCGACCGCGATGTCCTCCAGCATGCCGAGCCGCACCGTGCCCGACACCTGCCCCGCGCTCAATGCCCGCCGCGCATCGGCGCCCGCGCCGAGGATCGTATGTGCGAACGGCAACAGCAGATGCCCCGCTTCAGTGAGTTGCACACCGCGCGGCGAGCGGTCGAGCAAACGCTGCCCCAGTTCTTCTTCGAGCCGACGCAATTGCATGCTCACCGCCGCCTGGGTGCGCGCGAGGCGTGCCGCCGCCACACCCACGGCGCCGGTCTCCGCCACGGTAACGAACGCGCGCAGGAGACTGCTGTCGAGATCTCGGGTCATCACGTTTCTTGAAGTGGTCATAAGAAATATCAACTTATCTTAATACCGCGTGCACCGATAAGATAGCGTTCAACGAATCCGAAGAGCGGCAACGAGACCACGATGCAGGACACCACCATCAAAACGGCGCTGAATTCCACGCCAACGCCAATGAAGCCCGCCAGCGCAGCGGCCGGTGCCGCGCTCCTGTGTGTACTGTCGATGTCGAGCGTGCAGTTCGGCGCCGCGCTCTCGGCGCCGACGATGGCCGCGTACGGCTCGCTTAGCACCACGTGGTTGCGTCTGTGCTGGGCGGCCGTAGTGCTGGCGTTGCTGGTGCGCCCGCGTCTGTTTACCTATTCGCGCTCGCATTGGCTCGCGGCAGGTGCGTTGGGGGCGGCGATGGCTGGCATGACGCTGTGCTTTTTCGCGGCGCTTCAGCGGATTCCATTGGGGCTTGCCGTCGCAATCGATTTTCTCGGGCCGCTCGCCGTAGCGACTTTCGCGGTGCGCCGCGCGCGCGCATTGCTGTGGCCGGCACTGGCGATTGCCGGCGTGCTGCTGCTCTCGCGCGATCGCGCGGGCTGGATCGGCGAACCGCTCGGCGTGCTGCTCGCGTTCGGGGCCGCGCTCGGCTGGGGCAGCTATATCGTGCTGATGAAAAAGACCGGCAGCTTGTTCGCAGGCCTCGAAGGATTGTCGGTTTCGCTGATCGCAGCGGCGCTGGTTGCCACACCATTCGGCTTCGCGCAAAGCGGCATACACATCGCCGCCGGCCAGATCGCCGCCACGGCGGGTCTCGCGTTGCTGGTCCCGTTGTTACCCTACGCGCTGGAAATGGTGGCATTGCGGCACATGCCGGCTGCATCGTTCGGCATCCTGATGAGTGTCGAACCCGCGATCGGCGCATTGGCCGGATTCGTGGTGCTGCATCAACCGATGGGTGTCATGCAGATAGCAGGCACGCTGCTGGTGGTCGCCGCGAGCGTGGGTGCCGTGGTGGCCACACGCTGAAAGGCGCTGAACGGCGCTGAACCGCTCCCGTGTGCAGCGCTCAGGCGAAATTTTCCGCTTCGTAAAGACGCCGGCCCGCTGCGTCCTTGGCGCCGAGGATCGGCTCGACTTCGATCGGCCACTCGATGCCGATATCAGGATCGCACCACAAGATGCAGCGCTCGAGTTCGGGGAACCAGTATTCGGTCGTCTTCCACAGGCATTCGGCGACGTCGGACAGAACGACGAAGCCATGCGCGAAGCCCGGCGGCACCCACACCTGCCGATGATTAGCCGCGCTCAGATAGACGCCACTCCACTTACCGAAGTTCGGTGACTTGAGCCGTACGTCCACGGCGACGTCGAACACTTCCCCCACCACCACCCGCACGAGCCGGCCTTGCGGCCGGTGTACCTGGTAGTGCAGCCCACGCAACACACCACGCACCGCCCGCGAATGACGGTCTTGGACGAAGTTGAAGCCTTGCGCGACGTCGTCGGTAAACTCATCCGCACTGAAGCTCTCAAAGCAGAAGCCGAATTCGTCGCAAAACACCTCGGGCTCGATGAGTTTCACCTCCGGCAATGCCGTCGCCATTACCTTGTTGCCCATGGCCACTTTGCTCGTAAGAAGCCTGCCCGGAGATAACACGGCCGCCGCTGCGCACGCCGCTACGCACGTACCCAACCGCGATGAGGTGCGCCGTTTGCACGGCGGCGGCCCTTGCTTACGCCTCGGTCGCCACCCGGCTGCGCGCGCGATATTCGGTAGGTGATAGCGCCATGCGCTTGCGGAATATCTTCGCGAGGCGATCGCCGTTGCCGGTGCCGCTGCGGCGCGCGATCTTGTCGACCGGTAATTCGGTTTCGGTCAGAAAGTTGCAGGCAATGCGCAGCCGCACCTGCAGCAGATAGTCGGAAGGCGTGACCTGCATTTCATGCTTGAAGCGCCGCAGAAAATTTCGCTCGCTCATCGCCGCCACCTGCGCGGCGTCGGCAACCGACACCGGACGATCGCAATTTGCCTCCATCCAGCGCGCGGCGGAACGGATTTTCTCGGCCACGCTGAGTGTGCCGCCTTCAGCCGGCAGCGGCACCCACGTGGCGGCCATGCCCGGCATGACCCGATCGGCCACGTTGCGCGCGAGCTCCGCGCCGAGGTCGCGCTTGATGAACATCAGCGCACTGCGCGCACAGTCGTTACGATCGTTGGCGGCGCTGCGCGCGGCGTCGATCGTGGCGCTGCCCAGATAGCGGTTCAGCTGCAGGTCGTCAGGTTCCACGGGACCCGCTGCTGCCAGCACGAGACGACCCTCGCCGATCGTTTCGATCGCACGGGTACGTGTTTGCACCGATCGCAGCCAGGCCAGCAGCCGCTCGTCCAGCGCGGCCTCGTGTGCGCCGTAGCCACCTGCGATGAACAGCACGTCGAAGCCGCTGCCGTAACGTGTGTCGATACGGTCAGTCCAGATCCGCGCCGACGAAGAACTCGCGACGCTGCCGCCGTCTATCGACAGAAACTGAATTTCATAAGGCGGCTCTTCGCCGGCCCGTGCGCCCGAGAGTTCGTTGGCGGTCTGGAACATCTCGACCACCGTGCCAGGCCCGAGCAGCCAGAAGCCGTCGAACAGCAACACGCCGATTCGCCGCGCTGCACTACGCACGTTTAGCGTCGGTGTATGTAACCAGGTAATCCTCGCAGTATCCAGATGCATGTGCGGCATGATCTTTCCTCAAGCTGTCGTACGTTGTGGACCCCGCTACCCCGTCGGCTGGCCGATATGGTCGAATTTAATCACGGCGGATGAAAACCGTCGGCAACGCCGTTTAACGGATTATGCGTGATGTTAGCGGAACGCCCCGCTATAGTAAATTTTAAAAACAAATCAGCATCGGGAAAGTCAATGTATGAAGAAAACGATTATTGTGTGTTTCATATGACCGTCGGCATGCGAACCGGTATAGCGACAGACCATACCGGACCACTGACTGCCATAAGGCCGGAAAACCTTACACAGACTCGCTTCTAAGCTTGTGACGCTGGCCTGCGAATTTATCGCGAATCGCGAGATTTGCCGTGTCGCTTCACTACGATCGCATCAGAAAGTGTTTCAAACCTGAACTCGAAACCTCGCAAATAATGAACATTCAATCGGGCATTTATTCGCAAATCGGGAATTTATCGACCGTGCCAATGTGGCGAACCGCACATTTATCGAAACTTTCCAGATTAAGCATTTTGACGCTGGATTTTCAGTCGACTAAAAATGTTTCTATACTGAAACATCAGGTTTCTTTTACGTATGAATAAATGCACCGGTCATTGGCCCCATATCCGGAAAAACATCAGACGATTCAGGGCTGCGGCGGAAATCGTGCCAGGCCGCTTCTTCGAAGAGATGGAATCGAACCTGCAGGAGACTACGCTCGATCCGCAGGACACGCTGCGGATCGCCACGCCGATGACGTTCGCGACCGTTGGGTTGGGCGCATTGCTGCCCGCGTATCGCACGCTGCATTCACGCGCGGACTTCGACGTGACGACGTTCGATACGCATATCGATCTGGTGGAGGAACCGCTACGCAAACGCCGGCCGGTGCAGCGCCCACATCAGCAGCGAATCAGCCGGCTGGCTGACCGCCGCGTTCAGCGTTGACGGAGGCAGCACCTGGGCGCCATGTCGCCGTCAGATCATCGGCCATTCGTCAATTGGCCGCTTTCGCTCTCCCGCCGCGCGCGCCGCGCGCGCCGCTCGTCACGCTTGCGGCGCAGCTCTACGAGCCGCCGCCTGCTATACGTTAGCGAGGCGACCGCATGAAACGCGACCGGCGCGAACACGAGGCCGAACAACGTGGCCGCCAACACCCCGCCGAACACACCGGTGCCGATCGAGCGGCGGCTCTCGGCGCCCGCACCGCTCGATACCACCAACGGCACGACACCCAGCAGGAACGCCGCCGAGGTCATCACGATCGGGCGGAAGCGCGCGGCGGCCGCTTCGGTCACGGCACGCGTCAACGGCAGGCCCCGCCGATACAGATCGCGTGCGAACTGCACGATGAGAATCGCGTTTTTCGCCGCGAGGCCGATGACGGTAATCATGCCGACCTTGAAGTACACGTCGTTCGGCATGCCGCGCAGCAGTACCGCGGCGACTGCGCCGATCACGCCGAGCGGCACGACCATCAGCACGGCAAGCGGGATCGTCCAGCTTTCGTACAAGGCAGCCAGCGCCATGAACACGGCCAGCAGCGACAAGCCGATCAGCAACGGCGTGAGCTGTGCCGCCGCGGTTTCTTCGCGCGCCGCGTCGACCCAGTCATACGAGACACCAAGCGGCAACGAAGCGGCGAGCCGCTCCATCTCCGCCATCGCCGCGCCCGAACTGTAGCCGGGTGCCGCGTGGCCGCTCACGTCGAGCGACGGATAGCCGTTGTAGCGGCTCAGCATCACCGGACCGATGGACCAATGGCGTGACGCGATCGCCGATAGCGGCACCATCCCGCCCGTCGAGTTCGGCACGGCGAGCGCCATCAGATCGTCGTCGGTCATCCGCGTGGCGGCCTCGGCTGCGATCATCACCCGGCGCATCCGGCCACCGGCAGGAAAGTCGTCGATATATGTCGAACCGAAGGTGCTGCCGAGCACATCGGCGATGCGGTCGAACGGCACGCCGAACGCATACGCTTTCGCGCGGTCGATGATGAGTTCGACGCGCGGTGCATCCGGCAGATCCTCCGAATGCACCGAAGCCAGCACCGGGCTCGCCTTGGCCTGGGCGAACAGTTGCTCGCGCGCTGCCTTCAGCGCGTCCAGCCCGACCCCGCCGCGATCTTCGAGCCGGAACACGAAGCCGTCTGAATGCCCGAGCCCTGGCACGGAAGGAGGCAATTGCGCTTCGACGTCACCGTCGAGAATCTTGTCGAACTTCTCGTTGAGTCGGTCGCGCAACGCCATCGCATCGGTGTCGCGCCTGCCCCAGTCTTTCAGTTCGACGAAGCCCATCGCGACGTTCTGGCCGCTGCCGGTAAAACTCCAGCCGACCACACTCGTGACGTGCGCAATCGCGGGCTCAGCGTGCAGGATCTTTTCCATCCGCTGGACCACCGCGAGCGTGCGCTCCTGCGTCGCGCCGGCCGGCAATTGCACCATCACCTGCAATTGACCTTCGTCTTCGCTTGGCAAAAAACCACCGGGCATTTGCCAGTAGAGCGCGGCGCACACGCCGACCAGCACGGCATAGATTGCCAGCATCGGTCCGATACGGCGCAGCGTACGCGCGGTCAGCCCGCGATAGCCGCTCGCGGCTCGATCGAAACCGGACGTGAACCGGCTCGCCGCGCGCGCCGCGAAGCCAAGCAGGCCGCGGCGGGCATCGCGTTGACTCACCGGGTGCTTGTGCGCTTTCAGCAGATTCGCGCACAGCGCAGGAGTCAATGACAAAGCCAGGAACGACGACACCAGCATCGAGGCGATCATCGCCACCGCGAATTGCCGGTAAATACCGCCGACACCGCCCGGGAAGAACGCCATCGGCACGAACACGGCCGTCAACACCGCTGTCACGCCGACGATCGCGCCGCCGATTTGCGACATCGCTTTACGGGTAGCCTCACGGGGCGGCAGGCCTTCTTCTTCCATCACGCGATGCACGCTTTCCACCACCACGATCGCATCGTCGACGAGGATACCGATTGCGAGCACTAGGCCGAACATCGTGAACACGTTGATCGACAGGCCGCAGGCGTACATCGCGAGAAACGCGCCCATCAGCGTGACGGGAATCACCACCGTCGGCACCAGCGTGTAGCGCAGATCGCGCAGGAACAGCCACATCACGAAGAACACCAGCACCACCGCTTCTGCCAGCGTGACGAGCACTTCACGAATCGCAATCTTCACGAAATGCGCGTTATCGAACGGAATTTCGACAGCAACGCCTGGCGGCAAGCTTTTCGATAACTCAGCGAGTCGCGCGCGAATCGCATTCGACGTTTCGAGCGCATTGCCGCGCGGCCCGAGTTGAATGCCGACGGTCGCCGCAGCCTTGCCGTTCAAACGCGAATAGAACGAATAATTGTCGCGTCCAAGTTCGACCCGCGCGACGTCTCGCAAGCGCACCGCCGAGCCGTCGGGCAGCGCCTTCAGCACAATCTGTCCGAACTCAGCGGGCGAGATCAGTTGCCCCTTCACGCTCACCGAGGCCGTCAATTGCTGCCCCGGAACGAACGGCGCGTCGCCCAGCGTACCGGCCGTTACCGTGGCGTTCTGCGCGGCGATCGCGGCATTCACTTCGGCGGCGCCGAGGTTGTATTCGCGCAGCTTCATCGGATCGAGCCAGATGCGTAGCGCTTCGTCCGCGTCCCACAACTCCGCCGCGCCCACGCCCGGCGCGCGTTTCAGTTCGCGCAAGACGTAGCGGCTCAGGTAGTCGCTCAATTGCACGGAATCGCGCGAGCCATCCGTCGAGGTCAGCGCGACCAGCATCAAAAACGTGTTGGCTGCCTTGAATACACTGATGCCCTGCTGCACGACCTGTTGCGGCAAGCGCGGCTCGACCTGCTTGAGACGGTTCTGGATGTCGACCAGCGCGAGATCCGGATTGGTGCCCGGTGCAAAGGTCGCGTCGATCTCGAGATCGCCGAGGTTGTCGCTAGTCGTTTCGTAGTACAGCATATTGTCGGCGCCATCGAGACTCTCCTCGATGATGCTGCCGACGTTGGCATCGACCACTTCAGTCGCAGCCCCCGGATACGTGGCGCTGATCACGATGCGTGGCGGCGCAAGACGCGGATACTGCGCCACCGGCAGTTGCGGAATGGCGAGTGCACCCGCCACGACAATGGCGAGCGCAACAATCCATGCGAAGACCGGGCGGTCGATGAAAAAGAATGGCACGCGATAATCCGTTCAGATTGCCTGGAGGCGCGGTGCGTCGACGAGGCGGGCCATGTGCAGCACGTCGGCCAGTACGCCGTCGCACATGGCAAAACCGCGCGAGCGGCCTTCTTCGACAAAGCCGAACTTGCGATACAGCGCGATCGCCGGCGTGTTGTCGCAGAACACCGTGAGCTCGATGCGGCGCAAACCGAGCGACGCATCCGCGCAGTCGGTCAGCCCTTGCAGAAGCGCCGAACCGACACCGCGCCCATGATACGCGTCATGTACGGCCAATCCTAAATGCGCGCGGCTGGGCCGGTGAACCTCCAACCCGGCGTGGCCGACCATGCGCCCGCCGATGGTCGCGCACACGTTCACGCCGTCTTTGAGGCGCCGCTCATACCATGCTTTGAGCTGATCAGCACTGCGGTAGCCGACCGACAGCGTGCCGCGCCGCACGCCGGGCAAACTCATGATATCGGCGAACGCGTCCATGTCGGACGATTCGAGCGCTCGAACCGTAATACGATTGTCGAGCGCCGCGTCGCTTGGCAACGTTTCTATTTTCATGGTTTTATTCCGCTGCCGGGTTGGCCTATAGTGGCCGATGTTGGCTCGATGTTGGCTGTCGACGGCGTCGACATCCACGGCGCCGCCTCACGCGGCCGCGCCATGAAATAGCAGTCGATCAGCACGCCACGGCGCAACACCGCTCCACGCTGATGCGCTTCGATCTCGAAGCCGAACTTGCGATAGAGCGCGAGTGCCGCATGGTTATCGGCGAAGACGTGCAACTCGAGGCGGCGCAGACCGAGCCAGTTGTCGGCCAGATCGAGCAATTCGGTCATCAGCGCATTGCCGATGCCGCGCCGGTGCCATGCGTCGTGCACGCAAATGCCGAGCGATGCGGCATGCGCGCGGCGCCCTTTAAACGGCGTGAGTTCCGCTTCACCAACCAGCGTGTCGCCGACCATCGCCGCGATCGCGATCTCGGGGGGCTCCAATTTTTCGAGGTATTCGCGCGTGCTGGCAATCGTCTGAAACGGCACGTGCGGATTGCCGTTCACCACGACCGGCAACTGCTGCATTGCGTGGAATTGTTCCACGTCGGCCACGCGCAACGCGCGCAGCGTCAGGCCCTCGGGCAAGCTCTCAGATTTAGAATTTGTTCTTATGTCTTGATTCATAGGCTCATAACGTCAATTCGAATGACCTCGCGAGGATGCCGGGCAATTGCATGCCACCCGTGGCGCGCTCGCCCCATGTCGAGTCGCTCAATAGCAATTCCGCTTGCGAGCCGAGTTGTTCGAGTTCGCTGCCGAGCAGACGGTACAAGCTGTCGTCGAAACGCATAGCTTCAAGCGGCGCGACGATTTGCCCGTTCTCGACCCAGAAGGTCGCGAAGCGCGTCATGCCGGTCAGGCGGCAATTCATCCGGTCCGAGAAATTCACGTACCAGAGATTGCCGATGTAGAGACCGGTATCGAGTTTCGCCAGCACGTCCTCTTCCAGCAGATCGCCCCCTTGCATCGAAAGCGCCGCCGGCGACTCGTTCGCCAGCGCACCGTTGGGCGTCAAACCGTACTCGCGCGCGCTGCGTGCATTGGTGAGGCGTTCGGCACTGCGGCCGGCCTGGATCAACGGGACGCTTTCGCGCAGGTAGCCGTCGTCGTTGAAGCCGGGTGTAATGCCGAGATTCAGATCTTCGCTGATCGTGACGCGCGGGTCGACTACGATTTCTCCCACATGCAGCTTGTACAACTCGCTGCGCGAACTCGCCTGGGCGCGTGCCGAGAAACCGGACCATGCCGTCACGCTGAGCAGTTCAGCAAGCGCTTCGGGCGCCAGATACGAGCGATAACGCCCCGGCGCCAATGTGCGCGGCGTGCGCGCGAGCACGGACAGACGCGCTGCGGCCTGCTCGACCTTGCGTGCGAAAACAGCATCGCTCCAGTCGTCGCCGGCGTAAGTCGTTTTGATCGCGCGGCCGCTCGGGTCGTAGAGCGACCAGCTGAAATTGAAGTTATCGACTTCGTACCAGCCACGGCTGCCGCTCGTCGACGCAAACCCGCGCACGATCGTGCCGCCCGCGTAAAAGCCCACGAAATCCAGTCCTTGCGCGCATTCGGCAACGGTGCGCAACAAGCTGTCCGGCTCCGGCAGCTTGCCCGAACGTTGCGTGGCGCGCTGCCATTTCGACGTGTCGAACAACAGATGCGGATCGTCCGCCGCACCGCGCAGGCTTTCGCGCAAGGTGGCGAGCGCCGCGCTCACGGCGTCCAGATCCTGTTGCAGATCGCCGCAGACGGTCAGCGTCGAATAGGCCTGGCGCGCGCCGTCGATCAAACGCAAGGTCAGCTTGCCTTGCGACACGCTGCCGATCTGCCGCACCTTGCCCAAGTTGAAACGGATAAAGTCGGACTGCTCACCGGCGAATGAACTCAGCGTGGTTTCCGCGCCTTGCTGCAAGCGTTCAATGGCGTCGTCCAGCGACGTGAAATGCTGGTGCCAGTCGATCGACTTAGTGGCGCGCGAGGACATGAATTGGCTCATCAAGCGCCTCCGAACACGTCGATGTTGCTGAACACACAAGCCGGCGAGGCGTGGCCGACGCGAATAATCTGTGCCGGTTCGCCCTTGCCGCACATGGACGTGCCATACACCTCGCGCGTATCCGCGTTCCCCACCGCGCTCAGGCTGCGCCAGAAATTCGCCGAGATGCCACGGTAATTCGGCTGTTTGACGACCTGAGTGAGCTTGCCGTTTTCGATCAGTTGACCGAACTCGCAGCCGAACTGAAATTTGTTGCGATGGTCGTCAATCGACCAGGACGTATTAGTGCGCATCAGAATGCCGTGTTCGATGTTGCCGATCATCTGCTCCAGCGAACTCTCGCCGGGTTCGATGTTCAGATTCGCCATCCGGTCGATCGGTGGGCGATTCCAGTTCGACGCGCGCGAATTCGCCACGCCGGCCATATGCGCGCGTTGCTGCGAAAGCGCGCCGCCGAGCGGACGTTCGAGCACGCCGTCGCGGATCAGGTATTGCTTTTGCGCTTCAGTGCCGTCGTCGTCGAATGCGTACGCGGCGGCCTCCTCGCGCAATTCCGGGTCGAAGGTCACATTCAGCAGTTCCGAACCGTAGCGGTACGAGCCGAACATGTCTTTCTTGACGAAGCTCCAGCCCGCAAAGTTGCGCTCGTCGCCGAGAATGCGATCGAGTTCGAGCGGATGGCCGATCGATTCGTGAATCTGCAGCATCATCTGATCGGGCATCAGCAGCAAATCGCGCTTGCCTGACGGGCAATTCGGCGCGGCCAGCAATTGCAGCGCTTCATTGGCGACACGTGCACCCGAGCCGTCGAAGCCGAAGCGCCCCAGCACTTCCATGCCGCCCTGCCCCAGGGTGCCGTAGTTGCCGCCGAGGGTACGCACTTGCGTATCGCCGTCCGCGTGGGCGGCCACGCTCAATTGCGGCATCACGAACTGGAACCGCTGATCGATCCGCACGCCGTCGCCGGTGATATAGAGCTGATCGGTATGCGTGATCTGCACGGCCGCGACGCGTTCGACAATGCGCGCATCGAGATTCGCGCCCGCGCATTCCACGCTCAGGCGGTCTAACCATTCGGCGCGGCTCGGCAACGCACGCTGCGCATTCGGCGACACATAGTGCCCGCTCACGGCGGGGCGCGCCACCTCGCGATGGTCGATCAACGACAAGGCCGCGCTCGCTTCAGCGCGGGCCGTGGCGAGATCCAGCGCTTGCTGCAAGCCGGCGGCACTCAGATTCGCGGTCGCCGCATAGCCGGCTCCCGCGCCCACCCATGCGATCAGCATCGCGCCACGATCCCGGACCGTGCGCATCGGTTGTGCGATGTCGTTGCGGATCTCGTGATCGTCGATCTGTTCGTCGACAATGCGCAGCGACCAGAACGACGCGCGGCTCGTAAGCGACCGGGCGGCTTGCGCCCAACGTTCGTCAATCATTAGCGGTTCCCGTGGGAGTCTCCGTTGCACGCGCCGGCGACATGATCAGCGACGACGCGAGCAACGACTGGGTATAAGGATGCGAGGGCGCGTGCAACACATCGAGTGTGTCGCCAGCTTCGACTATGCGTCCTGACTTCATCACGATCACGCGATGCGCCATGGCTCGCATCACCGCCAGATCGTGCGTAATGAACAGATAGCTTAGCTTGTACTTTTTCTGCAGATTTGTCAGCAGATTCAGCACCTGTTTCTGGATCGATACGTCGAGTGCACTGGTCGGTTCATCGAGCACCAGCAATTCCGGCTCGACCGCCAAGGCGCGCGCAATCGCAATACGCTGGCGCTGGCCGCCGGAAAACTCGTGCGGATAGCGCAGCATGGCGTCGGCTGGCATTCCAACCTCTTCCAGCAGGCCGCCGATGCGTGCGCGCCGCGCCTTTGCGTCCATGTCGGGCTGATGCATGGTCAGGCCTTCGCCGATGATCTGCTCCACCGTCATGCGTGGCGACAACGAGCCGAACGGGTCCTGAAACACGACTTGCATGCGCGAGTACAAAGCCCGGCGGGAACGCGCGGTTTTCAGCGTGGCAAGCGGCAAACCGTCGATATGGATATGACCGGCAGCCGGTTGCTGCAAGCCGAGTACGGTTGCCGCCAGCGTCGATTTGCCCGACCCCGATTCGCCGACGATGCCGAGCGTTTCACCGCGCCGCACGCTTAGGTCAACGTCATGCACCGCGCGAAAGGTGGAGCGCCCGAACATGGAACGCCAGCCTTTCGCGGACGTGCAGTAGTCGACGGCGAGTCCCTGTACTTCGAGCAAGCGCCGCGCATCCGGCTCCACCGGCTCCACTGCGCGTTGCGGCTCGCTGTCCAGCAGGCGTTGGGTGTAGGGATGCTGTGGGTTGGAGAATAACGCTTCGGTCGTATTGGTTTCGACCAGCACGCCCTTCTCCATCACCGCGACGCGCTGCGCGAAGCGCTTCACCAGATTCAGGTCATGCGTGATCAGCAGCACGGCCATGCCACGCTCTGCCGCTTCCTGCTCCTGCAATGCGATCAATAGATCGACGATCTGCTGACGCACGGTGACGTCGAGCGCGGTGGTCGGTTCGTCGGCAAGCAGCAGGCGTGGCCGGCACGCCAGCGCCATCGCGATCATCGCGCGCTGCCGCTGGCCGCCGGACAGTTGATGCGGAAAACTGTCGATGCGCCGTTCCGGCTCAGGAATGCCGGTGCGCCTGAGCAACTCGATGCCGCGCTGGCGCGCCGCATTCGGCCGCAAGCCCTCATGCAGGCGCAAACTTTCGGCGATCTGCTTGCCGATCGTGAAGAGCGGATTGAGCGCCGTCATCGGTTCCTGAAACACCATCGCCACGTCGGCGCCACGCAGGCCGCGCATCTGTTGCTCAGTTTTCTGCAGCAGATCGTCGCCGTCGAGCAATATGCGGCCGCTCAGATCGGCATGCTCGACGAGGCGCAGAATCGACAACGCGGTGACGCTCTTGCCGGAGCCCGATTCGCCGACCAGGGCGACGCGCTCACCGCGCGCGATCGAGAGGCTGAGTTCATGCACCGCGATCTTGTCGCCGAAACGCACGGAGAAGCGATCGATTTCCAGTAACGGCCGGTTGAGTTTGGCTACGCTCATCGCGGACCTCCGCCGAACGCCGAGCCGCGTTTGCGAGTGTCGAGCGCATTGCGCAACGCGTCGCCCATAAAGGTCAACAGCAGCAACGTAATGACCAATGCGGCAAAAGCCGAAATCGAAATCCACCAGGCGTCGAGGTTGTTCTTACCTTCCTGAAGCAATTCGCCGAGGCTCGGCGTGGGTGGCGGTACTCCCAGCCCCAGGAAATCGAGACTGGTCAGCGACAGAATCGCCGCGCTCATGCGGAACGGCAGAAACGTGATCACCGGCGTCAGGCTATTCGGCAGCACATGGCGCCACATGATCTGCCAGTTCGAGAGGCCCATGGTGCGTGCCGCCCTCACATAATCCAGCGAGCGGTTACGCAGGAATTCAGCGCGTACGTAGTCGGAGAGCACGAGCCAGCCGAACATCGATAGAAGAATAAAGAGCAACCATAGCGTCGGTTCGAAGATCGACGCGAAGATGATCAGCAGGTACAAGTCAGGCATCGAACTCCATATTTCGATCAGACGCTGGCCGATCAGATCGGTGCGTCCGCCGTAGAAGCCCTGCACCGCGCCCGTCAATACGCCGATCAGGACGCCGGATACCGTGAGCGCGAGCGCCATCAGCACCGAGAGCCGGAAACCGTATAGCAGCCGCGCAAGCACGTCGCGGCCGTACTGGTCCGTACCGAGCCAGTTGCTCCTGGTAGGCGGCGCCGGGTATGGATGCGCGGCGAAGTAGTCGATCGTGTCGTAGTGGAAATGATTCGGCGGATAGATTGCAAAGTTGCCGTTCGATTCGAGCCGCGAACGGATATACGGATCGAGGTAATTCGCACGAGCCGGGAAATCGCCGCCGAAAATCTTCTCCGAATAGTCCTTTGCGATCGGAAAGTAATAGTGCCCGTCGTAACGGACGATCAACGGACGATCGTTGGACAACACTTCGCCGAACAGGCTGATAACGAACAGCGATACGAAGATCACGAGGCTCCAGTAACCGAGCCGCTGCCGCCTGAAGCGCAGCCATGTGCGCCGCCAGGGAGACGGCGACGCCACGTGCGCCGCACCGGACAGCTCAGCGGTCCAGGCGGTTGAATTGGATGCGGGGGTCGACGAGGACATAGCAGACGTCAGCAATGAGTTTGGTTACGAGGGCGATCAGCGTGAATAGAAACAGCGAACCGAGCACGACCGGATAGTCACGGCGAATCACCGAGTCATACGAAAGTTGGCCCATGCCGTCGAGCGAGAACAGGGTTTCAATCAACAGATTGCCGTTCAGAAAGGCGCCGACGAAAGCCGCCGGCAAACCGGTCAGCAACGGAATCGCGGCATTGCGCAGCACGTGTTTCCACAGCACGTCGCGCTCCGGCGCGCCCTTGGCGCGTGCAGTCAAGACGTATTGACGTCCTATCTCCTCGAGGAAAGTATTCTTGGTCAGGATCGTGACGATCGCGAAGTTGCCCACCACTGAAGCCGTGACCGGCAGCACGATGTGCCACAGGTAATCGAGCAGCTTGCCGAAGGCACTGAGGTCGTTGAAGTTGTCCGAGGTTAGGCCGCGCATCGGGAACACCTGCCAGAAGGTGCCGCCGCCGAACAGCATCAGCAACAGCACGCCGAGCACGAAACCAGGAATCGCATAGCCTGCGAGCACCAGTACGCTGGTTACGGTATCGAAGCGCGAGCCATTGCGCACTGCTTTCGCAATGCCCAACGGCACCGATATCAGATATGTGAGCATCACCGTCCATAAGCCGAGCGTGATCGACACCGGCAGCTTCGATTTGATGACTTCCCACACGCTGTCATGCTGATAGTAGGACTGCCCGAGATCGAAGGTCGCGTAGCGCTTGAGCATCAGGATGTAGCGCTCGAGCGGTGGTTTGTCGAAGCCGAACTGCTTCTTGATCTGCTCGATCTGTTGCGGATCGACACCCTGGCTGCCGTGATAGCCACCGCCCCCCGACCCCGCCTCTCCGCCACGGCCAACGCCGTGGCGGAGTTGCGTCATCACCTGTTCGACCGGCCCACCCGGCACGAACTGCGTGACGACAAAGGTCAGCGTGACCACGCCGAGCAGCGTCGGCACCATCAACAGCAATCGTCGGAGAATGTAGGCAAGCATGCTGTTCCTCAGTGGGCCGCGGCCGTGGTTGAACCCGCGGATTGCGCGGCCGGGAGTTTCTGTGTCGCTTGTGCCGCCTGTGCGCCCGGCGCTTTCGCGTACCAGTAGTCGACGACCCAGTCTTCGTACAGGTAGGAATTCGGCACGACTTTCGGAAAGCCGAGGGTGGTCTTGTAGCCGATGCGCGCCCCCGGTGCATAGTACTCGGGCACGAGATAAAACGAATAGATCAGCACGCGATCCAGCGCGCGGGTCGCGGCTTCCAGATCGTCGAGATTGGCGGCGGAGAGCGCGGAGTGAATCAGCGAGTCGACCGCCTTGGAGCGAATCCCCGTGTAGTTTTCGGAGCCGACCTGGGTGGCGGCCGCACTGCCGAAGCGGCGCGTCAATTCGGCACCCGGAATCGTGACCGGCGCATAGATGAAGGTGGTCATGTCGTACTCGAAATTATCCAGACGCTTCTCGTACAACGCGCTGTCGATCTCGCGCATATGGGCCTGAATGCCGAGCATGTCGAGCGCCTGCATATACGGCAGGATCAGACGATCCATGCCGGGCTGGTCGTCCATGATCTCGATTGTCATCGGCGTACCGTTGGCGTCGCGCAATGCACCGTCGCGATAATGCCAGCCGGCCTGCGCCAGCAGATCGCGCGCAACGCGCAGATTGCCGCGCAAGGAATTCGGTGGAATCGTGTCGGGTTGTTTGAGCATCGGACCGAACACTTCAGGCGGCACGCTGTCACGCAAGGGTTCGAGCAGCGCCAGTTCCTTCGGCCCCGGCATGCCGGTCGCGCCGAACGGACTGGCTTCAAAATAGCTATGGGTGCGCCGGTATTGACCATAGAACATCATCCGGTTCATCCAGTCGTAGTCGAGTGCCAGCGTCAGGGCATGACGCACGCGCGGGTCCTGGAACATCGGCTTGCGCATATTCATCAGCATGCCCTGCATCTGCGCCGGGCCGTCGGCGAATTCGCCCTTCTTCAGCAGTCCGTTGTCGAAGTTCTTGCCGACATATTTGCGCGCCCACTGCGTCGCGCTGTATTCGACGATGACGTCCGCATCGCCCGCTTTGAAGGCTTCGAGTTGCGTGTAATGGTCGCGATACAGATTGAAGGTGATGCGCTCGAAACGGAACATGCCGCGTCGCGACGGCAGATTCGCCGCCCAGTAGTCAGGATTGCGACGATAGGTGATCTGCTTGTCGTTTTTGCGGCCCTCGATCAGATAGGCGCCGCTGCTGATCGGAGGCGTGGAAGAGATCTGGTCGAATGGCGGACGCTTGCCGTTGGGCTGCATCCCCCACTTCGGCGAGAAGATCGGCAGATCGCCGGCGATCAGCGGAGCATCGCGTTCCTGATGTTTGAAGTCGAAGCGGATCGTGCTTTTATCGATCACCGTCGCGCTTTTGATCACCGAGAATTGTGCGTTGAAAAGCGGCGACGCCTGCGGACTCGTCAACGTGTCGTACGAATATTTGACGTCGGCGGCGGTGATCGGGTCGCCGTTCGAAAAGCGGGCGGCGGGATTGATACGGAACGTCGCTGACATCAGATCCGGCGCGACTTCGACATCGTCGGCGATCAGCGGATATTCGGAGGCCAGTTCGTCCCAGCTACGCTGCATCAGCGTATCGAACATCAGATTTTGGATGTCGGGCGCAGGCGCGCCGCGCACCAGAAACGGGTTTAGCGAATCGTAGGTCTGCAACTCGCTATAGTTTTCGAAACTGAGCGAGCCGTTGGCCGGTGCGTCTGGATTCGCATAGTCGAAATGCGTGAAATCGGCGGGATATTTCGGCTGGTCGTACTGTGAAATCGACGGCTTCGCATGCGCCGCCATCGGCATCGCTCCGCAGACCGCTAATAGGCCAGGCGCAGCGGCAATGGCGAACGAGATGCTCGCGGCGCGGCGCACTGCGCCGAGCAAACATCCAATCGCGTCGTGCAGGCGCAGCAGTGCGGAATTCATCATTCTTTTCATCAGCCCATACAGTGCGCACCGGCTCGTGACCTGCGCGCGATTCGTCCTGCGGCACGAGTACAGCCTGTTGGCTTTACCGGCGCACGCTGGCCCATTGCGACGACAGGCAGCCTGCGCCGCCGTACGAAGAGTCGCCGCTTAAAGCACACCGCTCCGGTTCCTTGCACGAACGGAACCGGAGCGGTCCTTCCATCAGATCAACTACTGGGACATCAGAACTTGTACGTTGCGCCGACCTGCGCGAAGCGGCCAATGTACGTGTATATCGACTGATCATAGCCGTTCTGATTCAACGTGCCATTCGCAAAGATCGGATCGTACGGCGGCGTACGGTTGAAGATATTGTCGATACCGCCGTAGATTGTCCAGTGCTTGAACCCCGTGTACGTCATCATCAGGTTGAACTGGCTATAGGATCCCACCTTGTTTGGCTGGGCGAACAGATTTTGCGCGTACGGACCCGTGAACTGCCACGTCAACGCTGCGTCGAACTTGTGGTACGTCCAGTCCAGGGTGGTGTTGCCTTTCCAGCGCGGGAAGCTGCCGCCGAACGGTTGCGTGAGGGTGAAGTTGTTACCCGCGCCGTTCACCGGCGCTGCACCCGGGAAGCCGAGCTTGAAGCTGTTCACGTAAGCCCAGTCAGCCGACAAGGTGAACGTACCCGCAGCCTTCGTCGGGAGCGCCTGGCGGAACGTGCCTTCGAAGCCGTTCGTGTCGAGGTACCCGAGATTCTGGTACGGGATGACCTTGTAGAGCAACGCGCCCGATGTCGGGTCGGTGACAACCTGCGAAGGCGCGCCTTGGCCGATCACGTGATCGACGCGAATCTTGTACCAGTCGAAGCCGACATCGGTTGTACGGGTCGGTGACAGCTCGAAGCCGATGTTGAAGTTACGCGTGCGCTCCGCCGCCAGGTTCGGATTACCCTCCGTGATCGAGGTGTAGTTCTGACCGGTGGCCGGGTCAACCTGGATGCCCATCGTCTGCGACTTGCTGTCCTCAACGAACGTCGGCGCGCGGAAGCCACGGTTGTACGAGGTGTACATCGTGAGCGCCTGAACCGGCTGATAGCGCAGCGCGAAGCGCGGCGAGAACGCACCGCCGACATCGCTGTAGTGGTCGTAACGACCCGACTGGCTGAATGTCAGGTTACGCACGATCGGAATGTCCACCTGGTAGTACACGGCTGCAACGTTGCGCTGGCCGTTCACCGTCTGGAGATTCGGATTGACGACCAGGCCCTGTTCGAATGCCCCACCCGGCGTGAGCACTTCGCTCTGGTGCGTGAACTGCGCACCGAACCCGAGACCCACGTCGCCTGCCGGCAGATGGAAGAGCTCCGGCGTCGACAGCGTCGCGTCAATGGTATCGAGCTTCGAGATACCGAGATTGTCCGCGTCCATGTACAGCCCGTTGAATCCGTTGGGCGTAGCCGCCGGATTCGCGAAATTCAGCGTCCCGTTCTGGTAAATGTTGTTCAGCGCGGTGGTGTTCAGCTGGTTCGTGTAGGTGTTCGCGACCGTGCTTTGGGAGTGGCTGATCGACGTCGCCCAATCCCAATCACCGTTCGGCAAGTCGAACGAGCCCTTGACGCCCGTGGACGCGCGCCAGTAGGTGGCGTACGTCTTTTCCGCGATCGTGTTCGGGAACGCATACGTGAGCGGCGTGGCAGCGCCGAACGGGTTGTACGGGTTGCTTGCCGGCACAACCGTGTTAAACGGGCTAAGCAGCTTTGTCTGCGGGTTCCACACGAGTGTGGGGTTCTGCGGATTGCCCACCACGTTGCCCCACAGACCGTCGTTGGTCGTGGTCGTGTTGCTGCTGATCAGGAAGTCCCCGAATGCGGTCGTCTTATCGTTGATCTTGAAGTCAGCATGAAGCTTCGCGTTCAGACGCTCGGTCAGCGGCGCGATGGACGTGCCTTCCGCAGTGTTGAAGGCGCAGACAGTGCCCGGCAATCCCGCCGTCAGCGAATTGGTGGCTGCAGGATGCACCGAACCGCCGGACGGACAGTTGCTCAACGCCTGCACGCCGCCGCCGCCGGGCAAGGTCCAGTACGACGGCGCGAGTAGCGAAAAGCCGCCCGGCTGATTGGTGAAGTCCTGATTGCGGGTCGAGTCGCGGTCTGCGAGCGTGAAGCCGTTCGACTTGTAGTAGCTCGCGGCAGCCGTCACATTGAAGCGATCGGAGTTGAGATCGCCGTAGCCGCCGATCACGCCGATTTTGGTCGTGCCGGCACCGCCGCCGCCGTTGATGGCGCTGCCGTAGCTACCGTCGACTTGCACCCCCTGGAAGTCGTGCTTCGTGATGATGTTGACCACGCCCGCGATGGCGTCCGAGCCGTATTGCGACACGGCACCGGTCTTCACGATTTCGATGCGATCGATGGAGTTCAACGGCAGCGTGTTCAGGTCGAAAAAGGAGTCGACGCTGTTCGAGAAGAACGCGAACGGCGCAACGCGCTGTCCATCCACCATCACCAGTGTGTATTTTTCGCTGAGGCCGCGCAGGGCGATACCCGCAGCGCCCGCCGCAAAGTTGCCGGACTGGCCTTCGCTCCAGCTATTAGCCGAGTTGGCCGAGGTGTAGCGCAGAAAATCGGCGACAGTCGTGGCGCCGCTATTCAGAATGTCTTTCTGCGTAACCGTCTGAACCTGGTTGAAGCCGACCTTGTCCGAGCTGCGAATCAGCGAACCGGTCACTTCGAACTTCTTCAGTTGCTGGACACCTTTGCCAGTCGGCGTCGCAGTGTTGTTGTCCGCTGACGGTGTTGCGGCCGTGGCCGATGCCGGAGCTGACGGTGTTGCGGCCGTGCCCGATGCCGGAACAGCAGCCGCTGCCGGCGTGCTCTCCGTCGTTGCGCCTGCCGCGGCTCCGGTGGCGGCCGGCTGGCTTTGCGCAAACGCCGGTACGGCGATTGCGGCCGACAACGCCAGTTCAGCCCAGATTATTCTTTTGATGGCCAGCGCCAATGCCCTTTGTTTCATTTTTCCCCTTCCCGCTCGTCAATAAGGCCACTGCTGTGTGTGAAGAGAGGTCTTATGAACCTCTCCACTCGATATACGGCGATCTTGCGCCGCGCTCCGTTAAAGCTGATCCGCCCTTCCAATACCCGGCAAACCGGTCAACAGCGCACCGAATTGCAAATACAGATAGGAAGACGGGACACTTCAGATACTTCAATATCGGACTACTTATTTATTACAAACGAAATGCGCAGCGCTTTCCAATTGTTTTCACTTCTACTGCTTCGGGCTCTGGTTATGGGGGCAAGGCACTCCTCACCCTATCAATTCCTGAACCAACATTAAGCAATGCTTACAAATATCGAGTGACTGCTTTCAGCGAAAGCACAGAGCAAAGGCACTTAAAACAATCTGGGCGTGCCCACCCACACGACCACCGCTTCTTCGCGGGCGGTATTGCACCAGGCGTGAGGCACAGTGGACTCGTAATGCGCGGTGTCACCAGCTTGCAATACGAACGTTGTACCTTCTAACGTCAGCGATATCTGGCCGCTCATTACGTACAAGAACTCTTCCCCTGCATGCGTCGTGATTTCCGATGGATTCTGTCCCACCGGCATCTTGACGAGAATCACTTCCAGCTTGCTGCCGACCGACAGGTTCGTCAGCCGTCCAAAAAGATTCGCGGTTCCGTCGAACCCGAAGTACTTCAGTTCATTGCCCCTGCGTACCGACTTGTCTTCGGTTGGCGTGTCGACGAAGTACTGCACCGTCACACCCAAAGCTCGCGCAATGCCTACTAGCGATGTAATCGAAGGCGTTGCATGACCCCGTTCCACCTGCGACAAAAAGGGCTTGGAAATTCCCGCTGTTGTTGCCACTTCATCCAGCGTGCGCTTGAGTCGTTGGCGAAGCGCGCGGATTTTGCTTCCTATCGAAACTGCGACCTGTGCCTTGTTATCGAGTGGCAAAACCATAGCAAGACAGAATCCCGTAGTCAAAATTAGTTTGATGAGACTAAACTATGTTTCATTGAGTGCAACATCCTCCCTAGGACACGCGCGATAGAGGCGCTTCGCAAAGTGGGACATATCGGGAACAGGATGCCGTTACTTCGACGCCACCAGCACCCACAAACGGGCGAGGTCGGCCGAACCGTCAGTACCCTTCACCGCGCGGAAGGTTTGCACTGCACGAGCTTTATCGCCCGCCATGTAGTACGCCTCGCCGAGATGCAGTTGCGCCTGGTCCGGGTGATCGATTCCGCCCTTCGCGATCGCTGCGTCCATGGCTGTCAGACCCTGCTTGGCCTGCCCCGCGAAGACCTGGTTGAAGCCGATGTTGACCGGCGCGACGGGGTTCGCAGGATCGGCTGGCGCTTGCGCCCGTTTCGCGGCGAGCGCCTGCAGCCGCTTCTCGCGATCCGCTTGCGCATCGTGGCCCAGAACGCCTGACGCAAAGCCTTGATCGATGACCTGTTTGCCTTCGGCCGTGGTGCCGGCCACGATCGCAAGCTGCGTCATCTCCATGTAGTCGTCGGCGGTGCTGAGCGAACCGGTCGCACGGCGCAGGCGGTAGGTGTCGATATCGAGCGCCGACGAATAGCCGGGCTTGTTGCGAATTGCGTTGAACAGATCGTCCCAGTACGACTGCTTCGGATGATAGGCAACCAGCTTTTCGAGCGTGCTGCGGTACGTCGCATCATCTTTCACGCGTTGCGCGCACGTGCCGAGCAATTGCAGTTGCGACTCGTCGGGTGCATGACCGGCACGCGCTTGCGCATCGACGGTCGGCTTGAGCAGGCTCACCACATTGCCGCAATCGTTTGACAGGTAGTATGACTGCACAAGCAAAATGCGCATGTCGGGATCGCCGCCGCCTGCCTTCAGATAGCGCTGCGCGATCTTTGCAGACTGTGCGTAGTTTTTCTGCTGGAAGTAGATGCCTGCAAGCGCCGCGGTAGTGCGTTGCTCGTCAGCACCGGTCAGGCGTCCTGAACCCAGCAAGGTTTCGTAGGCCTGAGCGGCCACACCGGATTCGCCGGCCGCCGCTGCCGCGGCGCCGCGCATCTCCTGAATCATGTAGCTTTCATAGGGCGTTTTGCCCGGCACGGCGTCGGCCTGATCTATCTTCGTCAACGCATCCTTGTACTTGTGCGCGCGATACAGATCCTGCGCGGCGTTCAGCGGCTTCGCCACATCCGGCCGCAAGGTGTCGGCAGCTTGAGACGTGACCGGCAGCACGACGAGCGCGGACAGCCCTCCGATAGCGGCCGCAATGACGGCGCGCTTGAACCGTTGATGGATCGTTAGCATTCCACTTCCCTATTGCATGTACTGCTCGTTGCCGATCAGGCCGATCTTCGTCGCGCCCAGTCGCTGCGCGGACGCCATCACCTCCGCGACATCCTTGTACGGCACCAGCTTGTTAGGCCGCAGGTGGATTTCCGCCTGAACCGGTTCGGCCGCCACCTGCGCAAGCCTGGACTCGAGCGCCGCGCGGTCCGGCACCGGCTGGCCGTTCCAGGTCGTGGTGCCGTCGAAGTCGATATCGATCTGCACCACTTCTGGCTGCGTTATCGGCGGCGGCGGATTGCCGACCGGCAAGTTCATCTTGATGGCATGCGTCTGAATCGGAATCGTGATGATCAACATGATCAGCAACACCAGCATCACGTCAATCAGCGGCGTGGTGTTGATATCGACCATCACATCCGGTTCAGAACTGCTGCCGCCCGACGATACGTTCATTCCCATGATCGCCTCTCTTAGCCGCCGCGCGCGGGCGGCTCAGTAATAAACGAAACCTTGGCGATACCAGCGCGCTCGCACTCGGTAATGACCCGGCCGATGAATTCATAACGCGTGCTCTGATCACCGCGAACGTGCACTTCCGGTTGCGGCGTCATGACCGACACGGTTTTCAGGCGTGCCAGCAGCGTAGGCGCATCCACCTGCTTCTCGTTCCAGAAGAAATCGCCGTCGCGGTTGACCGCAATGACGATACTTTTGGGCGTGGTCTGCAGTGGCTGGATCGTCTCCTTCGGCAGTTGCACCGGCACCGTATGCGTCACCACCGGAATCGTGATCAGAAAGATGATCAGCAGAACCAGCATCACATCGACGAGCGGCGTGGTGTTGATACTGGAGATGACCTCGTCGTTGTCGTCCTGCCCAACGCTCATAGCCATGACGGACTCCGCTTATTGGACCAGCGATGCTGCACGAGCCGAACCGCGTGCCGAGCGACGGCTGCCGGCGAGCAAGACGGTGTGCAGTTGTGCGCCGAACGCACGAACACGCTCCATCACCGACTTGTTGCGGCGAACCAGGAAGTTGTAGCCGAGCACCGCCGGCACAGCCACCGCAAGGCCGATCGCAGTCATGATCAGCGCTTCACCCACCGGGCCAGCGACCTTGTCGATCGAAGCCTGGCCGGCGATACCGATTGCCGTCAGCGCGTGATAAATCCCCCACACCGTGCCGAACAGACCGACGAACGGCGCTGTCGAGCCGACCGTGCCGAGGAAAGCCAGACCGTCCTGCAGACGATTCGACACGTTGGTGATAGCGCGCTCGACCGAGGTATCGATCCACGTGTTGCGGTCGACGGCTTCGAGCAGTGCTTCGTCATGATGCTCGCCTGCCTCGATGGCCGTTTCGGCGATGAAGCGGAACGGCGAGGCTTCGTCGAGCAGCTTCGCACCTTCGACCAGCGACGGCGCAGTCCACAGTTGTTCGTCGGCACTCTTCGCACGACGGTTCGCGCGGAACTGCTCGAAGAACTTGGTGATCATGATGTACCAGCTGCCCATCGACATGAGCACCAGCAGAATCAGCACGAAGCGGGCGACGAAATCGCCGTTCTTCCAGAGCGCGCCGAGACCGTACGGGTTATTGACGGTTTCGGACGTGGCCGGCTGCGGCGGCGGCACGGCTTCGTCAGTGGCCGAGCCGGCCGTTTGCGGTGCGGCGGTGGCGGGCGCCGCAGCCGACGCGGCGGCGTCGCTAGCTTGCGCGTGGGCCATTTGGGGTGCCACAAAGGTATCCACCGTGGTTACGGCGAACAACATGGTTGCCGCCAATGCGGCGAGAGTACGCTTCTTCATGCCTGCTCCAAGTTCATTAGTACAACTTCTAAACTAAGACTGATAAATCGCTACCGGTACCGAACAGCCTGTGGGTTTCAGTTCAGGTTAAACGAGAACGGAACTTGCACACGGACAGCCTGGCCTTGGGAAACGCACGTGAACTGCTTGACCGCGTTGAAGGCTGCGCGATCGAGTGAGGAATCGTCAGCCGACTTGGCGACGCGTTCATTCGTAATATGGCCCTGCGGATCGACTACGAATTCAATCAGCACATCACCCGTCACGTTGTTCTCCTGCGCTTCCTTCGGGTAGCGAATCGACGAACGGACCTGATCCGAGTTCGGGCACACAACGCCTACTTCCGCACTTACGGGCTTGCTCGGCGCGGGAGGCGCCGGCGGTGCGGCCGCCACGGCGGGTGCCGATACGACCGGTGCGGACTGGTGCGTGATGGTCGGCTGGGGCGGCGTTTGCACCTGCACTTCCGGCGGCGGCACGAACGGCGGCGGCGGCGGTGCGAACTTCGGCGGCGGCAATTGCACGGTGGGCAACGGCGGCGGCGGAGGTGGCTTTACCGGCTCGATGATTTTCGTTTCGATAGGATGCTGGATGACCTGCACGACCTTGGTGGCAAGGCCATTGATGAGTGCGTAGATCAGCACGATGTGCAGGAGCAGAACAACTGCGATACCGCCGAAGCGGCGTACTGGGTTTTGCTGCTTGCGCCCAAACTCACGCGGGCGTCCTGGCCTCTGCATACGGGCCGTTGCTGCCGGAAATTGCCCTTCGACTTTCGTACCCACCTTTACTCCTCCGGCGTGAACCGTTCATTTCTGTAACTGCAGCGCGCTTACATACGGCAACCAACGTTCACTTCAGACCATCACACTCATCGCCCATGCCTTTGATTTGCAGTCCAAAATTTGTGCCATAAGGCCCAACCCTGGTGCAATGGCACGGATACGGCTGTGAGACGCCAAGGCGGCACTTCACACTAGCCGAACGCTCATCTAAGTAGAACTACTAATAGATTAAATTCGACCCGCTCATTTCCGTCTGGCATGAACAGCTGGAGACAATTTGATCGAAGCGCGCTGCGGCTTCTGAACTTTTTGCGCGATTGTCACCTGCGTTTCATGGGAGGCAACAATAGCAGGACAAAAAATACGGGGTCAAACTTTTTTTGATGAGAGCATACTAAGTTTAGAGAGAACACTCTAACTTGTGCCGTATTCGCGTCGCTTTAAAAGAATAAGCGTGTGTCGAACAGATGCGAGCGCGCCTTTCGCGGCTCGCAAATTGGGACGCAGCCGCTATTGCGGCCTTTCATGGGACGCCATGAACGGTCGACGGATCGCTGGCGGTACGTGGCGCAAAAGCCCGACGCGCGGGCCTTCGCGAGGGTTGCATGGCAACCGGGGCGGATCGCGAACAGATCGTCCAACGTGGACGATGGAGCGCCGACCCAAGGGCCGACGTCGACGGCGAGAAGATAGCAGAAGGAAAACAGCGTTTGAAACTCTTTTTCGCGGTATTTACGACACTCTAAATGCGTATTTCAATTACACCATTTTTGCAATTACAAACTCATTCTAAATAATTACATATTGCCGACAACGCCGGTAATGCCCGGCTTTGACATGCCGGGCACCCCTCGACAACACGTTCATGGCATTCAAGTGGTAGTGGACTGCGAGTAACCCGAACGCGTGTGGCTCTCCAGACTGAGCGACCAGGACGGAGCGACGCAGCGTCCGTTGCGCCGCTCCACTGCCTCAACCGTTGGTTCCTTCGCCCGCGATCACTGCCGTGTCGTTCTGTGTTCGCGCGAGCACGGAACGCAACGCCGCACCGGTGTGGCTGGCGGCGATGCCGGACAGTCCTTCGGGATCCGTAGCGGCGACAATCGTTCCGCCACCCACGCCACCTTCCGGACCGAGATCGATGATCCAGTCCGCCTCGGCAATCACGTCGAGATCGTGCTCGATGACGACAACGCTATGGCCGCCATCCGCGAGACGATGCAGCACGCGAATCAGCTTGGCAACGTCTGCCATGTGCAAGCCGACGGTCGGTTCGTCCAGCACGTACAGCGTGTGAGGCGGCTTCTGACCACGCCGCGTGATGTCGTCACGCACCTTGCTCAGCTCGGTGACGAGCTTGATACGCTGCGCTTCGCCGCCCGACAACGTAGGCGACGGTTGCCCAAGCGTCAGGTAACCGAGCCCGACATCTTTCATCAATTGCAAGGGATGCGCGATGTTCGAAATCGGCGCGAAGAACTCGACGGCTTCATCGATTTCCATGGTCAGCACGTCGCCGATATTCTTGCCGCGCCACGTGACCGCGAGCGTCTCCGGGTTGAAGCGCTGCCCGTGGCAAACGTCGCACGGCACCTTCACGTCGGGCAGGAAGCTCATGCCGATAGTGCGCACGCCCTGCCCTTCGCACGCCGGGCAACGTCCTTCGCCCGTGTTGAACGAGAAACGCGATGCGGTATAGCCACGCGCGCGTGCTTCGAGCGTGCCGGCGAACAACTTGCGGATCGCATCCCACACGCCGATGTAGGTTGCCGGACAGGACCGCGGTGTTTTGCCGATCGGTGTCTGATCGACCTCGAGCACACGGTCGATGGTTTCCCAGCCGGTGATCGAATCGCACCCCTGCCATGCATGCGTGACGTTCAGCGGCGCACGCGGCGCCGTGCGCGCCAACACGCTCGAACGCCGGTTCGCCGCCGGCTGGGTCTCGGCCGCCGCACGCGCACGCCGGGTGGCCGGCGACGACAGCACCGAGCGCCCCACCGCATCCAGCAAATTGGCCATCAGCACGTCGCGGGCGAGCGTCGACTTGCCCGAACCGCTCACCCCCGTCACCGCCACCAGCCGTGAAAGCGGAATGCCGACGGTGACGTTCTGCAGGTTGTGCAGCTTGCCGCCATGCACCGTCAGCCAGTTCTCCGGCACCGCCACTGCGCGTTTGCTCGCCGCAACCACTTCGCGGCGCGATTGCAATGGATGCACGATCGGATGGGCGAGGAATTGCCCGGTCAGCGAATCGGGTTGCGCCGACAGGTCGGCCACGCTGCCCTGCGCGACCAGCGTGCCGCCGCGCTTGCCCGCGCCCGGCCCGATGTCGATGATGTGATCAGCACGCCGAATCGTGTCTTCGTCATGCTCGACCACCACCAGCGTATTGCCCTTTTCCCCCAGCTTGCGCAAGGCATTGAGCAGAATCTGGTTGTCGCGCGGATGCAGGCCGATGGTCGGTTCGTCGAGCACGTAGCACACGCCTTGCAGGTTGCTGCCCAGTTGTGCGGCGAGCCGGATGCGCTGCGCTTCGCCGCCCGACAGGCTCGGCGCCGCGCGATCGAGACTCAGATAGCCAAGCCCGACTTCCTCCAGAAATTGCAGGCGGCTGCCGATTTCGCTGACCACGTCGCGCGCGATTTCCGCGTCCCGACCGGTCATCTCCAACGTGTCGATCCACGCGCGCGTATCGGACACGGTCCATTGCGCGACGTCGACGATGGCCTGCTCGCCGAACGTAACCGCGCGCGCGGTTGGGTTCAGACGCGTGCCGGCGCAATCCGCACACGGCTCGTCGACAAGACCTTCCGGCTCCTGCTCCTCGGAAGGCAAGCTCTGCTCGCGGCCGCGGTTGTCGTCGACGATCACCGTGTCGTCGTACGCCGCGCGTTGTTCGCGCGTCAATGCGAGGCCCGTGCCGACGCACGTGGTGCACCAGCCATGCTTGCTGTTGTATGAGAACATGCGCGGGTCGAGTTCGGGATAACTCGTGCCGCATACCGGGCAGGCGCGCTTGGTGGACAGGACCTTTATCGCGCCGACTTTCGCCGTGGGGCGACCGCCGTTGATCGCGTCGTGCAAACCGTCGAGCGGCGCCAGCAGATGCATGACGCCCTTGCCGATTTCCAGCGTCTGGTCGAGCGCCTGGCGCAGTTCCGCTTCGTTATCCGGCGACACGACGAGGTCGGTCACCGGCAACTCGATGGTGTGCTCGCGGAAACGATCGAGCTTCGGCCACGGGTCCACCGGCACGAACTCGCCGTCCACACGCAGATGCGTATTGCCGCGCGCTTTCGCCCACTTGGCGAGATCGGTATAGACGCCCTTGCGGTTCACAACCAGCGGCGCGAGGAAACCGACGTGCTCCCCTTTGTGATCGCGCAGCAATTGCGCCGCTATCGATTCGACGCTTTGCGACGTGACCGGCGTGCCGTCGTGGATGCAATGTTGCAGACCGAGCTTCACATACAGCAGGCGTAGGAAATGCCACACTTCGGACGTGGTCGCCACGGTACTCTTGCGGCCGCCGCGCGACAAACGCTGTTCGATCGCGACCGTGGGCGGAATGCCATACACCGCGTCGACCTCGGGCCGCCCAGCCGGCTGCACGATGGAACGTGCGTACGCGTTGAGCGATTCGAGGTAACGGCGCTGCCCTTCGTGGAACAGAATGTCGAAGGCCAGCGTGGACTTGCCCGAACCGGACACGCCGGTAATCACGTTGAATTTGCCGTGCGGGATGTCCACGTCCAGCGCTTTCAGATTGTGTTCGCGCGCATTGACGATGCGCACCACGTCCTCGCCTTCGATTGCCCGCCGCGCACGCGCCGCGCTCAACGCCTTTTGCAGCGGAATGCCCTGCGACGCCGGTTCGGCCGCTGCGTTCATGGCGCGGTCGTATTGCAGCAGCGCCTCACCGGTATGCGATTCCGGGCACAGTTTGACGTCTTCCGGCGTGCCCGCGCACAGCACCCTGCCGCCACCGTCACCGCCTTCAGGACCGAGGTCGATCAACCAGTCGGCCGCACGGATCACGTCGAGATTGTGTTCGATCACGATCAGCGAATGTCCGCTCGCCAGCAGTTTGCCGAACGCCTGCATCAGCTTGGCAATGTCGTCGAAATGCAGGCCGGTGGTCGGCTCGTCGAACATGAACAGGCGTTTTGCGACCGGCTGCTTCGCGCTGCGCGCGGTGCGCGCCTGCGCCGATTCCGCGAGAAAGCCGGCCAGCTTGAGCCGCTGCGCTTCGCCGCCGGATAGCGTGGGAACCGGCTGGCCCAGCTTCACGTATTCGAGACCCACGTCGACGATCGGCTGCAGCACGCGCAATACTTCGGCATCCTTCGCGAAGTAGGCGGTGGCTTCGCTCACCGTCAATTCCAGCACGTCGGCGATGCTCAAAGCACGCGCCGGCTCGCCGCGTTCGATTTTCACTTCGAGCAGTTCTGCGCGATAGCGGCGCCCATCGCAATCCGGGCAGCGCAGGTAGACGTCGCTCAGGAACTGCATTTCAATGTGTTCGAAGCCCGAGCCGCCACAGGTCGGGCAGCGCCCGTCGCCGGAGTTGAAGCTGAACATGCCAGGGCCGTAACCGCGTTGCTGCGCGAGCGGCGCCTTGGCGAAGAGCTTGCGGATTTCGTCGAATGCGCCGACGTAGCTGGCCGGATTCGAGCGCGCGGTCTTGCCGATCGGCGACTGGTCGACGAATACGACGTCAGTGACCTGGTCGGCGCCCGTCAGGCTCGTGAATGCGCCTGGCGATTCGGTGGCGAGACCGAAGTGCCGCGCCATGGCCGGATACAAAACGTCCTGCAACAAGGTGGACTTGCCGGAGCCCGACACGCCGGTCACGCAGACGAGGCGCTGCAGCGGAATCTCGACCGTGACGTCGCGCAGATTATGTTCGGTTGCGCCTTCGAGCACGATGCGCGGCGTGCTGTCATTCACCGGACGTTGCGACCAGTGCGCGGCATCCGCCACATGCCGTTGACCGCCCAGGTACTGGCCGGTCAACGTGCCGGACGAACGGATTGCCTCAGGCGCCCCGTCGTAAATAATCGAGCCACCTCGCTCGCCCGGCCCTGGGCCCATGTCGATCAGACGATCCGCCGCGAGCATCACCGAGGGATCGTGTTCGACCACCACCAGCGTATTGCCCGCGTCGCGCAGCCGATGCATCGCCTCGACGATCCGGTTCAGATCGCGCGGATGCAGGCCGATGCTGGGCTCGTCGAGCACGAACAGGGTTTTGGTCAGCGACGTGCCGAGCGCCGTGGTCAGGTTGATCCGCTGCACCTCGCCGCCCGACAGCGTGCGGCTTTGCCGGTCGAGCGTGAGATAGCCGAGGCCGACATCGCAGAGATATTTGAGGCGCGTGCGCACTTCGGCGAGCAACAGCTTGAGTGCGTCGTCAAGCAGTGCGCTCGGCAGGCTGATCTCGTCGAAGAAACGCCGGATGCGCTCGATCGGCATCAGCATCAGGTCGTGCACGGTCAGACCCGGCAGGGCTTCGAGTTGCGCGCGTTGCCATTCGACGCCACGCGGCATGAAGCGCTTTTCGGGTGCCAGCACCTCGTCCGCATTCTGCTTGCTGCCGAGGCGCCATAACAGCGATTCCGTTTTCAGACGCGCGCCGCCACAGGTCTCGCATGGCGTATAGCTGCGGTATTTCGACAGCAGCACGCGGATGTGCATCTTGTACGCTTTCGATTCGAGATATTCAAAGAAGCGTTTGACGCCGTACCAATGGCTTTGCCACTTGCCGTTCCAGTCCGGCGAGCCGTTGATGACCCAGTCGCGCTCGGCGTCTGTCAGCTCGCCCCAAGGCGTGCCGCGGCGGATATCGGCTTTCGCCGCATACCGCATCAGGTCGTCCTGGCACTCCTTCCAGGCGGGCGTTTGCATTGGCTTGATTGCGCCATCGCGCAGCGTCTTGCGCACGTCGGGAATCACCAGACCGAGGTCGACGCCGATCACGCGGCCGAAGCCGCGGCAGACTTCGCACGCACCATAAGCTGAGTTGAACGAGAACAGCGCCGGCTGCGGATCCGCATAGCGCAGGTCGCTCTCCGGGCTGTGCAGGCCGGTAGAGAAACGCCAGATTTGCGGCTCGGGAGGATTCGTATCGAGCGGCGCGTCTGGTGCAGCAGGCGCGTCTGGCGCGGCAGGCAGCACGTAGATGTTGACGCGGCCGCCACCGCGCTTGAGCGATGCCTCGATGGCTTCGACCACGCGCTGTTTGTCGACCGAGCGCAAGCGGAAGCGGTCGGCCACCACGTCGAGCAGCTTGCGCTTGCCGGTGGGCGAATCGACTTCGCGCTGCGCCTGCACGCGTGTGTAGCCGCTCGCGGACAGCCATTGCTCCACTTCCTGCTCGGAGGCCGTCTCCGGCAACTCGACCGGAAACGTGACGACCAGCCGCGGTTCATGTTCCGCGGTGCGCTCGAGCAGCTCGGCGTAGATCGTTTCGGGCGTGTCGTGGCGCACCTGCTGCGCGGTCTTGCGATCGAACAGTTCGGCCGCGCGCGCGTAGAGCAGCTTCAGGTGATCGTTGAGTTCCGTCATGGTGCCGACGGTGGAACGCGAACTGCGCACCGGGTTGGTCTGGTCGATCGCGATGGCGGGCGGCACGCCGTCGACCCGGTCGACTTGCGGCCGGTCCATCCGGTCGAGAAACTGCCGGGCGTAGGCGCTGAAGGTTTCGACGTAGCGCCGCTGCCCTTCTGCGTATAAGGTGTCGAACACGAGGCTCGATTTGCCGGAACCGGACGGCCCGGTGACGACCGTCATTTCGCCGGTTCGTACGTCGAGATCGACGTTCTTCAGGTTGTGCTGGCGCGCGCCGCGAATGCGGATAATTCCGTTAGATGCCAATTTTTCCGACCGTCTGAATGAGTGGACCACCTCTCACGGACGCCTCGCGACCGCGCAAGTTCGGGACACCCGGCTGGCGGGAAGACGCGCCGAAGACCGGGTTGTAGCGGGATACTATACTGTATATTTATACAGTTTTCCATGACACAGCACGGTTGCGCTTTCGCAGCGCTGCGGGCCATGAATGGCGACACTGAGCGCGTCCCGATCGGCCAACCAGCAAGCGTTGTGCCGTTTCGGGAGGGAGCGCGCAGCGCTCAGGAAGTGGCGACGAAGGGTGGGAATTGCAAGGCTTCCCCGCGCGGCGCCGCGCACGAGGCTGTTCTAGCCGGGGCTTGCCGGGTCTGGCCGCGGGTCTAGCCGTATACGCTTTCCACGCTAAGCCGGCCCGTTGCCGGCGCCGCCGCTTCCGCCGCGGCCTGCGTTGCTCCGCTTTCGCCCAGCGCATAAGCCACGCAGCGTTTTGCCAACACCTCGGTTGGATCGACAAGCCGCACCGCCGGCCCGCCTGGCCGCGCCAGCGTCGAGTCGCGCAGCAGCAGCGGCAACTCGGTGCAGCCCAGCACGATGACCTGCACGCCTTGCGCGACCAGGTCATCCACCGCTGCGGCGACATCGTCGTAACACTCGCCTGACATGTAACCCGCCTTCGCGCCGCACGGTCCGTAAATCGCGTTCATGAGGCGGGTCTGCGCGGCCTCGGCCGGCGCGATCTGCACGAAGCCGCACGCTTCAAGTGCCTTCTCGTAGACCCGGCTCGCCAGCGTGCCCGAGGTGGCCAGCACGCCGACTTCACGCAGGCTCGGGAAGGCCTCGCGCAGATAATCGGCGGTACAGGTCAGCATATTGACGATCGGAATGGTCAACGACGGCTGAATCCGCTCGACGAACGCGTGCGCCGTATTGCACGGAATCGCGATGAGATCGGCGCCACCCTCTTCGAGCGTCTTGCAGGCGGCGTAGAGCGCGAGCGTCGGATCGTCGCCGTTGCCGAGCAGCGCTTCAGTGCGATCCGGAATCTGCGGATTCTGCTCGACCATCACCTTGAGGTGGTCCTGATCGCGCGCGGCCGGCGTGTTGCGCACCAGTTTCGCCATGAAATCGACAGTCGCCGCCGGGCCGACACCGCCCAGCACGCCCACCTTGAAACGCCGCTCCGGCTGCGCATATTGCGCCGCCGCGACGTAACGCGCGTAGACCAGATTGGTATCGACGAGGGGCACTTCCAGCGTGCCGAGCGCACGCGCCACCAAGGGGATTTCGGCGAGCCCGGGCACGATGATCTCCGCGCCTTGCGCAATGAGGTCCGCGCAAGCCGCGCGCAACAACTCGACTGGCCGGCCGGTCAGACGGCCGCTTTTGATGCCTTCGTCGCCGTATACGGCTCTCGTTACGCGATCGACGCCCCCTTCGTTACGCGGATGCAGCACATCGAACCGCGCACTGTCGAAATGGCGTTCGAAGAGACCGTTGGCGCGGATCGTGTCGGACGTCAGCACGCCAATGCGGCGGACCGACGGAAACGCTTGCCGCACATGCGCGAGGAGCGCAGCCATGATGTTGGCGATCGGCAAGGCCACGTTCGCCGAGAGTTCGTCGATGAAGGTGTGACTGAGGAAGCACGGCAGGACGATCGCGTCGACACCGCGTTTCTCGAAGGCGCGAATCGTGTCGAACACGTGGATCTTGAACGGCGCACTCGCCGCGTCTAGCGAAGCCGGTCCTGGCCACGATTGCTGCTCGAGGACGAAGTCGAATGGCTTGGCCGCGCCGGGACAGCGCCAGGCCGTGGTCATCCTGCTCAATACGTCGACGCTGGCGAGCGGCGACGCACCTGTCACTACACCCAGCGAACGATGACGATACATGATGGCTTCCCCCGTCGTTTTTCATATCGCCTTGATATTAGGACGCTTTGGGGGATTCCGGATGGTGTTAACCACGAAATAGCGGGTTTATGCCCAGCGAGGCGCTTAAACCTCGGCCACTTCGACAACACCTCGTGCCGCGCCTCGCTTACGGCGCTCCAACGTACTGATACAAACCAGCGAGACCCCGGCGAGGCAGCTATAAAACACGGCCAGCGGCCACCATGCTCCAGGATATCGATGCGCGAGCAACGTTCCGATCAAAGGCGTCAACCCGCCGGCCAGTGCAGCGCAGACCTGGTAAGACAAAGAAATAGCCGAATACCGGACTCTCACCGCGAACGCGGTCGACATAAACCCGGCCATCACGGCATAAGAACTCGACATGCACATCACCGCCAGCGCGATGCCGACCACAATCGCCACCGGCCGCCCGGTCGATACCAGCGCGAACATCGGATAAGGCGAAAGCATCGCCAACGCCGCCGCGCCCTTCAAAAACCTTCCGGTACCGATCCGTTGCGCGAACCACCCCGAACCCAGTTGCGTGAACAACTGAATAAACGCCACCACGAACAGACAATCGAGAATCAGCGAACGATCGAGGCCAAGCGTCTGCGTCGTGTAATTCAGCATGAACGTATTGACGAACCACGCACCGGCCACGCCGATCACATTCGCACCAAGACACAACA
>NZ_WOEZ01000176.1 GCF_013177735.1 Paraburkholderia elongata
CCCCAAGGCGGACCCGCCCCCTACATCCAGATGGAAAAAATCCAGAACACCCGCGACCTGGCGGGCCTAACAACCACAGATGGCCGGCAAATCCAGCCCGGCCGCCTCTACCGGAGCGGCAACCCAGCCTTCGCCACGCCGGCCGACATCGCCAAACTCAAGGCAATGCACCTGGACGTCGTCCTCGACTTCCGCGCCGAAAGCGAAAAGAAACCCGCCGAACAGGCCTTCGCCGCCCAATTCCCCTGGCAAGCCGATCCGGTGCTAGCGGGAAACCTCTCGCCCGAAGCGATCATTCCAATGCTCAAGCGCTCCACGCCGGCGCAGATGCATCAATTCATGGTCTCGCTATACAAGCAATTTCCCAGCGACTATCAACCACAATTCGGCCGCTTTCTAAAGCTCGCAGAAGAAAACAAAACCATCCTCTATCACTGCACCGCAGGCAAGGACCGCACAGGATTCGCCACCGTCCTGCTGTTATCCGCGCTAGGCGTCGATCGCGCAACCGTGATTGCCAATTACCTGGAATCGAACCGCTATAACGCGGCTGGCAACGCGCAAGCAACCGCGCAGTTGCAAAAGATCGGCGTCGCGCCCGAAGTGCTGGCCCCACTGCTGGCCGTCGATCCAGACTATATCGGCGCGGCGATGGAGGTCATCGATCAGCAATACGGCGGCATGCAGCACTACCTCGTGGACGTGCTCCACGTGAATACGGAGAAGATTCGCGAGAACTATCTGAAGGCGGCGCCGTCCGTCGCGACGAATCGCTGATGCCGCAAAAAAACCCCACGCTCCGAAAAAACGTGGGGCTGATCAGCAGTCGGAAGGCAGGGCATGCACCGCCCCTGCCAGGTTTCATCACCCCTCGAATACATGCCGCAAAGGCGGCGGCGCCCCGCCCTCGCGCACCTTGATCTCCACCACCTTCCTCGCCGTACTCGAAGGCCGTACATCCGCTGCATCGAGATAAAACTGCGAATACCAGTCGCGCATCTGGTACAACGGACCATCGCCCTCGCACAACAACGGATTGTCGATGCGCGTCTTGCTGTCCCAGATCACCACGTCTTCATAGAACGCGGCCTGCGCCTGCTTCGAATAAGCGCGCGCAATCTCCATGTTCTGTTCGTCCGATAAGCCCGGGACCTTCTTCACCATCACGCCATAACGCAACTCGAAACTGTTCATGTCGATCGGCACATGGCAGTTCAGAAGAATCGAATGAATCGGATGACCGCCACTCTGCCCCGTCATCTCGGTGATGTGATACGCCGGGCCAAAGTAAGTGGACAGCGCGATCAGTTCGTCGTCGCCGAGACGTTCGCTGCGGCCAACCAGCAGTTGCGTCGCTTTATGTTCTTCGAACAGATTCGCGAAGTAATCGACTGGCGCGCCATGCACCGTTGCAAAGTGCGCCATATCGGAGATGTTGTCGACCAACTCGCGGCAGTTGGTCCCGATCACCATCAGATCCACGACCCAATCGGACCATTCGTCGGAAAAACATGCATCGATACGAGGAATCGCTACGTCTTCACCCGGCGGATTACCTTCGGGGTCGTGCCAGATGAACAGCAACTGGTTCTGTTCGCAAGTCTGCCATGTGCCGATTTTTGCCTTCGGCGGAATCCGCTTGCAGTACGGAATCGACTGGCAGTTGCCCTCGCCGTCCCACTGCCAGCCGTGAAACGGACACACCAGCGTGTCGCCATCAACGCGGCCGGTGCTGAGATCTCCGCCCATGTGCGGGCAGTAGCCGTCGACCACATTCACGCGCCCCTGCGAATCCATGAACGCGGCAAGACGTTGGCCGAAAATGTTCAGCGTGTGCGGCTTGCCATCCTTGTAGTCGCTGGCAAGACCAAGACAATGCCAACCGCGTGCAAATCGCTGCACCAGCGGCTGCGCTTCAATTCTGTAGGGACGTGCGGACATCTCTTATCTCCTCCAATGGAAAAGACGGCGCTTCTGAATAGCCGCCGTCATCAGTGTTCTTGCGGAGCGCGCACAGACTTTCGCGCTCACGCCTGACGATAGACGTGGAGCCCACCGCCTTCATCGTCCCGACGGACTAGGGACTTCAGCTACCCGTTAGCGCCCCGGATTGCCATGCTCGAGCGCAGCCGGCTCGACTTCGCCGGGAGCCGATGTAGCACCGCGCAAGGGGCTATCCGGCGCTATCGTCGCATTCGCCGCATTCGGCGCGCCAACCCGGGCGCCTGCTCGCCGTTCTGCCCGCTCCACCCCAAGCCATGCCGCCAGCGCCGGCAACAGAAACACCGCGCCGAACAGATTGACGAGGAACATGAAGGCAAGCAGAACGCCCATATCCACCTGGAACTTGAGCGCGGAAAACGCCCACGTCCCCACGCCGATGAACATCGTCACCGCGGTAAACAGAGCCGCGGTGCCGCGTTGACGCATCGCCGCCGCGAACGCATCGGGCAACGTGGCGCCTCCGCGCACTTCATGCTGCAACCGTTCATACAGGTAGATGCCGTAATCGACGCCCACCCCTACGCCTAGCGTAATCACCGGCAGCGTGGCGACCTTCAGGCCGATGCCGAGCCACGCCATCACCGCGTTGCACAAAATCGACACCACCGTCAGCGGCACGACGATGCACAAGACCGCGCGCCACGAACGGAAGGTCACGAAGCACAGCAACGCGATCGCGCCAAAAATCGACAGCAGCATCGCCACCTCGGCCTCGCCGACCGCTTCGTTGGTTGCCGCCATCACGCCGACGTTGCCGCCCGCGAGCCGGAAGGCAATATTCGGCGTGTGATGTTCCGCCGCCAACCGTTTGATTTCATCGACGATATGCGCGATCGTCTTGCCCTCGTGATCGGTCGTGTAGATCAACACCTGAATCGCCTGGCAGTTCTCGGTGTTCATGCCGTTGTCCGGATCGAACGCGCTCGCGCCCTGCGTGAGACCATCGCTCGAACGCGGCAGTGCGCCCCAACGCGGATTGCCTTCGTTGAAGGCAGCAATCGAAATCTTCGCGAGCGAAGGCACACTCACCACCGACTGCACGCCCGCCACGCCGCGCATCTCCATCTCGAAGCGCTCGATCGCGCTCATCACCGGATAGTGCAGACAGGCATCGTCGAAGCCAGTCGTCTCGACGATCACCGCGAGCGCATCGACGCCGATGTTGTACTGACTCGTGATTCGCGCGTTGTCGAGGTTGTAGCGTGAAGTACTGCGCAACTCGGGCGCGCCGGCGCCGATGTCGCCGATCTGCAGATTGCGCGACTCCTTCGCGCCGAACGCCAGCAACAGCAGCGCGATCACGAACACGCCGAGCGCCGGTGCAGGCCGCGCGAACATCGCGAAGCGCGTCCACAAGCGGCTGCCGCCTTGCGCCGCACGGCTTTGTGCACGCGCCAGGGTGCCCGCTTCCAGCCGCGTGTACGACAACAGGATCGGCAGAAACACCTTGTTGGTGACGATCATCAGCAGCACGCCGAGGCACGCCGTGACACCCAGCTCACGCACAATCTCGATCTGGATGCGCATGATCACCATGAAACCGAGGGCATTCGTGAGCAGCGCAACCGTGCCAGGTACGAACAATTTGCGAAACGCGTCCCGTGCCGCATCGGTCGAGGACATGCCGGCGACCAGCGCCTGCTTCCACGCATTGGTCATCTGCACGGCATGCGAGACGCCGATCGAGAAAATCAGGAACGGGACGAGGATCGACATCGGATCGATGCCGAGGCCGAGGATCGGCAACGCGCCGAGCAGCCACACCACCGGCAGCAACGCGACGAACAGCGCGAGCACCGTGGTCTTCGCCGAACGCGTGTACGCAAACAGCAATGCAGCGGTTATCAGAAACGCGAGCGCGAAAAAGCCGATCACGCCACTGATCCCCGCCTCCACATCCCCCACGAGTTTCGCAAAGCCGATGATGTCGACCTCGACATCCTGGTTCGAATAGCGCGCGCGGATCTGTTCGAGTTGCCGCGCCACCGCACCGTAATCCAGATGCTTGCCGGTGACGGGATCGGTCTCGCGTAATTCGGCGCGAATCAGCGCGGAATGCAGATCGTTGCCGACCAGCCTGCCAATTTGGCCAGAACGCGCCACGTTGCGGCGCACTTTGGCGAGGTCGTCAGGATTCGTGCTGCTGAACTGCCCGGGCACGACCACGTCGCCGCGAAAGCCCGCCTCGGTGACTTCCGTATAACGCACGTTCGGCGTGAACAGCGAGAACACGCGCGAGCGGTTCACGCCGGGAATGAAGAACACGTCATCGGTCGCGTGACGCAGATCGTCCATGAACGCCGGGTTGTAGATGTCGCCGTGGCCCTTCCAACGCAGACTCACGAGGATCGTGTTCGCGCCCGGAAAGGCGCTCGCATAACGGTTGAACACCTGCATATACGGGTGCTGCATCGGGATCATCTTATTGAACCCGGGATCGAGCCGCAGGCGCGTCGCGGAACAACCCAGCGCGACCGTTACCGCGAGGCACAGCGTCAGCAGGATGCGCCGGTGCCGCATGATGGCGTCGGCGCAACGCTCGACAAGACGTGAAAGGTGGGACGAAGAAGGACGGGACGATGCGTTCATGATGCGTCTCACGGCAAGGCAACGGGGAGCGCGGCGGGCGTGGCGAATCGGTGGCCGGCGAGCGCGCTATGGAATGTCGGCGAACGAAGCCGCGAGTTCAGGAGGGTGACGCGCTGGGCGACGCAAGCGGTGACGCAAGCGGTGGCCGGACCGCCGGCGAAACCGGCAGCAACGCCACACCCGCTTCTCCGCCAAGCGCAAGCTCGCCATGCCCGGCGTCGACCACGGTCGCGAGGCTCTGCACGCCGCCCACTTTGCGCACCGTGAAGCTCTGCCCGTTATCGCGCGAGGTGACAATCGCGCCGCCCTGGCCGACCAGCACCAGTTCTCCATCGGCGAGCTCCACTGCGCCGAAGTACGAGGTGCCGACACGGCTATCGATATGTGTCCACGTGTCGCCCTGATCGGTGCTGCGCAGCACGTTGCCGCGCATGCCGTATGCGAGCCAGTCGCCGTCAGCCAGCTTCAGCACGCCGAATAGCGAGCCCTGATAGGGCACGGGCCGCTTCTCCCAGGTCGCGCCGTTGTCGGTTGAGCGCAGCAGCGTGCCGGTTTCGCCGGCAATCATCAAACGGCCGCTCGCATCGCCGGCAATCGCATTCAGGTGGCGATCGTCGGCGGGTGTTTTCTGTTGGGTCCAGGTGACGCCAGCGTCGTGCGAGACGAACAGCTGGCCGAAGCTGCCGCTGGCGAATACCGATCCGTTCGCATTGCCCCACACGGACAGCAGCGGGTCCGAATGCTTGCGCTCGAAGCGCACTTCGCTCCAGTGCGCGCCGCCATCGACAGTGCGCACGATCCAGCCGTCATGCCCCACCGCGATGCCGATACGCGGCGAGATGAAGAACACCTGGGTGAGCGCGGATGCCTCGTCGGATGCCATCGCGGCTCGCCGCCAGGACGCGCCCGCATCGTCGCTCAGGAGAATGACGCCGCGCTCGCCCACCGCGACGAGGCGCGTGCCGGCTCTGGCGAGTCCGTTGATCTGCAGGCGATCGGCCTGAATAGTGGTGGCCGCGAAAGCCGGCACCGGGCGAGGCGAAAACGCAAACAGCGCCGCGCCCAGCACGGCCGCCGAGAGCAGCAAGCCAGGTAGTGTCGATTTCATTTTTTGTCTCCTGTCGACCAGATGTCGATCGGAGTTGGCGCTTTAGCGCTTACTCCGATCCCATGCAAAGCTGTTGGCGCTTTAGCTGTCGACTAGAGTTGGCGCTTTAGCTGTCGGCTAGAGTTGGCGCTTTAGCTGTCGGCTAGAGTTGGCGCTTTAGCTGTCGGCTAGAGTTGGCGCTTTAGCTGTCGGCTAGAGTTGGCGCTTTAGCTGTCGGCTAGAGTTGGCGCTTTAGCGCTTACTCTAGCCCCATGCAAAGCGCTTACTCTAGCCCCATGCAAAGCACTTACTCTGGTCCCATGCAAAGCACTTACTCTGGTCCCATGCAAAGCTCCGAGCGCGGTCTACGCCGCTGTTTCGAAGAGTGCCGCGGCGCCCATCCCGCCGCCGACGCACATCGTCACCACGACATAGCGCACGCCGCGCCGCCGCGCCTCGAGCAACCCGTGCATCGTCATGCGGGTGCCGGACATGCCGAACGGATGGCCGACCGAGATCGCGCCGCCGTTCACGTTCAGACGATCCGCCGGAATATGCAGTTGATCGCGGCAGTAGATAACCTGGCACGCGAATGCCTCGTTCATCTCCCACAGGCCGATGTCGTTCACCGTCAACCGATGACGCGCCAGCAGTTTCGGCACCGCGAGCGCCGGACCGATGCCCATTTCGTCAGCTTCGCAGCCCGCCACCGCCATGCCGCGGTAGATGCCGAGCGGCTTCAAACCGCGCTGCTTTGCCTCGGCAGCGCTCATCACGACTACCGCCGCCGCACCGTCGGACAATTGCGACGCATTGCCGGCCGTGATGAACTCGCCCTGCGCAACCGCTTCGCCGCCGCTCCAGACTGGCTTCAGCGCCGCCAGACTTGCCGCGCTGGTATCCGCGTGATTGCATTCGTCGCGTGTGGCTCGCACGCTTTCGCTGCCGGTCGGCTTGCCCTCCTTGTCGAACAGCGCGCGTTGCGCATCGAACGGCACGATCTCTTCGTCGAAGCGGCCCGCCGCCTGCGCCGCGGCAGTGCGCTGCTGACTCGTCAGCGCGTATTCGTCCTGCGCCTCGCGCGAAATGCCATAACGGCGCGAGACGATTTCCGCCGTTTCGATCATCGCCATGTACGCAGCCGGTTGATGCGCGAGCACCGCTTCCGAACGCGCCCGGTACGCATTCTTGTGCTTGTTCTGCGTCAGCGTGATCGACTCCACACCGCCCGCCACCACGATCCGCGCGTCGCCGCACAGGATGTTCTGCGCGGCTGTCGCGATCGTCATCAAGCCCGACGAGCACATCCGGTCCATCGCCATGCCCGGCACCGAAGCCGGCAAACCCGCCGCAGCCGCTGAGAGCCGGCCGATGTTGTAGCCCTGGGTGCCCTGCTGCGCGGCACAGCCCATCAGCACGTCGTCGATATCGGCGGGGTCGAGTTGCGCGCGCTCGAGAGCGGCTCGCACCACGTGGCCGCCGAGTGCGGGCGCTTCGGTGTCGTTGAACACGCCGCGAAATGCCTTGCCGATCGGTGTGCGCGCAACCGAGACGATGACCGCTTCGTTCATGAGATTTCCTCTACGGGTTCTACAGCTTTCTTCGGGTTGCTTCGGGTTACTACAGGTAGTAGCGGCTGATGGTGTCGGCCACGCAACCGGGTTTAGTCTCACCGTCGATTTCCACGGTCACGCGAATCCAGGCCTGCACGCCGCCTTCAATCGCTTCGGCGCGCAGCAACTGGCCGACGCCGCGAATGCGTGCGCCGGCTCGCACCGGCGCCGGGAAGCGGATCCTGTCACAGCCGTAATTGACGCCGAGCCGCGCGCCATCGATGCGGACGATCTGCGGCAGAAAGAAATTGACGAGCGAGAGGGTCAGGAAACCATGAGCGATGCATCCGCCGAACGGTCCCAGCCGCGCGCGTTCAGCATCGACATGAACCCATTGATGATCGAGTGTGGCGTCCGCGAACAGCGCGATGCGCGCCTGCTCGACCTGCAGCCACGCACTTTCGCCGAGCCGTTCGCCGACCGCCGCAACCAGTTCGTCCGGATGAGCGAACACGCGAGCCGGCAGCGGGTTGCCACGCACTTCAGCCGGCACTTCAGTCATGACGCTGTCCATCACGCGTGCTGACTGCTGACCGACAGCACTTCGCCGGTCATATACGACGCGTAGTCGCTTGCCAGAAAGACCATCACGTTCGCCACCTCCCACACTTCGGCGGCGCGTCCAAATGCTTCACGCGACGCCAGTTGATCGAGCAGATCGGCCGAAGCCGACTTCTTCAGAAAATCGTGCAACGCAATACTCGGCGCCACCGCGTTGATGCGCACGCCGTACGGCGCGGCTTCGAGCGCGGCGCAGCGCGTCAACGCCATCACACCAGCCTTCGCCGCCGCGTAATGCGCCTGTTCCGCCTGCGCACGCCAGCCGAGCACGGACGCGTTATTCACGATCACGCCACGGCCCCGCTGCTGCATGTGCGGCAACATCGCCCGCGTCATGCGGAAGGTGCCGGTGAGGCTAATGTCGATCACCCGCGACCATTCGGCATCGTCCATTTCGACGATGCGACGCGCACCGCCGAGCCCGGCGTTATTGATCAGCACGTCGACGCCTTGCAGCCGGTCTTCGGCATCCGCCACCAGCGCACGCACCTCGTCTTCCACCGAGACGTTGCACAGGCGCCCGTAGATCGCCTGCAAACCGGTTTCGGCGCGCAAGGTCTCGACCGCCTGCGCGAGGCGCTTCTCGTGGATGTCGGAGATGAAGAGCGCGCGGCAGCCCTCTTCGGCGCAGCGTTTGGCGGCGGCGAAGCCGATGCCCGCACCGGCGGCCGCCGTGATCAACACGGATTTGCACGCCAGCAGTTGATGGCCCGGCACATAGGCAGGCGCGCTCCGCACCGTTTGGGATTCGTTCATAGGGTTCCTCGGGGTTCTCTCGGCATGCCGAGCCCGCGCTCGGCCATGATGTTCAGCTGAATTTCGTTGGTCCCCGCGTAGATCGTGTCGGCGCGGGAGAAAAGGAACACGCCCTGCAGGCGGGTGCGTTTTGCGTCGGCGCTGTCGATCAGATTGGCGTCGAGGCCAAGCACATCCATCGCCAGTTGGCCTAGCTCGCGATGCCAGTTCGACCAGTAGTATTTGTAGATCAGCGCTTCACGGCTCAATGCGCCACTGCTTCCGTCGGCACCGGCGCCTGCCAGCATGCGCAGCGCGTTGTAACGCATCACGCGCAAACCGGCCCACGCTCGCGCGATCCGTTGACGAATCGGCGGATCATTAGCGACACCCGCTTCATGCGCCGCGTCGACCACCCATTCGAGTTCGCGAATGAACTGCATCTGCTGACCGAGCGTGGACATGCCGCGCTCGAAGCCGAGCAGCGTCATCGCAATGCGCCAGCCGTCGCCGGGGGTGCCGACCAGGTCTTCCGCGGCGGCGAGTGCGCCGTCGAAGAACACTTCGTTGAATTCCGCGCCGCCGTTCAATTGCTTGATCGGACGAATCTCGATGCCGGGTTGGTCGAGCGGCATCAACAGGAACGACAGTCCGCGATTGCCGCGCGACTCCGGATCGGTGCGCGCGATCACAAAGATCCAGTCGGAATCGTGCGCGAGCGAGGTCCAGACTTTCTGGCCATGCACGCGCCAATTGCCGTTTTCATCGCGGACTGCACGCGTCCGGACATTCGCGAGATCTGACCCTGCGCCCGGTTCCGAATAGCCTTGGCACCAGAACTGCGTACCGTTCAGGATGCCGGGCAGAAAACGCTTACATTGGTCTTCGGTGCCGCATGCGATCAGGGTCGGCCCGAGCAAACCCTCGCCGATATGACCCATGCGTCCTGGACCGCCGGCGCGGGCGTATTCCTCGTGAAAAACCACCTGTTCGGCGACGGACATTGCACGGCCGCCTTGCTCTTTCGGCCAGCCGAGGCCAGTCCAGCCGCCGCTTGCCAGCTCGCGTTCCCATTTCTTGCGCAGCGCCGGATAAGCTTCTTCGTCGCCGGGACCGCCACGGTATTGCAGGCAGGCGAACTCGCCGCGCAGATGCGTGCTCATCCAGTCGGCGACTTCCACACGCAAGCGTTGCTGTTGCGTTTCGCTGTTCATCAGAGCACTCCCGCGAGGACGGCTTGCACGTGGTCGGCATGCGCAAGCGGCAAGGGCAACGCTGCGCCCGAAGCCTCGTTACGATCGATCACCTGCGCCGCGATAAACGACAGCATCTGCGCGGTCGTGCCGAATTGCGCGCTGCAAGCCTGCGCGCGTTTGAAATACAGTTGCGGGTCGTATTCCCATGTGAAGCCGACGCCGCCGTGCAACTGGATCGATTCCTGGACGCAGAAGCGGAACGCGTCGTTGGCAGTGGCTTTTGCTGTGGCGATATCGGCAAGCACGTCCGGTGGTAACGAAGCGCCTGCCTGATTGCGCATTTGGTCAGGCACCTGAGTCCGCACTTGAGCCGACACCTGATCCCGCGCCTGATCCCACGCCTGCGCCGCACCGAGCACGGCCGAACGGGCCGCCTCGATTTCGACCATCATCTGCGCGCAACGATGTTTGACCGCCTGAAACGACGCGATCGCACGGCCGAATTGCACGCGCTCTGCCGTATAGGCAAGCGTGAGGTCGAGGCATTGCTGCGCACCGCCGAGTTGTTCCGCGGCCAGCGCCAACGCTGCAAACCATGCTGTGCCAGACAGCGCACGTTGCGCCTCGCTGCCCCACGCCAGCATCGCGCGACGCGGCACATCGACCGCATTCAGTTCGATACGTGCCAGCGGACGCGTCGCATCCAGCGTGACAAGCGGCGTGCGCACGAGACCGGCAAGATCAGCGCAGTTCAATTCGAACAGCGCGATGGATTGCGCTTCGTTCGCGATCAAAGCGGACACCAGCACCAAATCGGCGCTCGCACCGTCGACAACCTGTGCCAACGTGCCTGACAGACGGTAGCCGTGATCTGTCTCTTCCGCGCAAACCGCAACCGTACGTGCGTCAAAGCCGGGCGCAGCGTACGCAGAAGCCGCGCGCCCATCGACGCCGCCCGCAGCGTACGCCAAAGCCGCGCGCCCATTGACGCTACCCGCAGCGACCACAGAAGCCGCCCTCGCATCGAAGCCGGCCGCGGCGTGCGACGCGAGCGTCGCACTCACCTCGCCGTTAGCTATCCGCGAGAGCCATTCACGAGCTGCCGCCGATTCGCACTGCGCCAGCGCCGTCACCGCTAGGCACACCGTGCTGAAGTAAGGCACGCAGGCGAGGCGCCGCCCCATCTGCTCCATCAGCAACACCAGTTCCAACGCGCCCAGGCCCGCACCGCCCGCGGCTTCCGGCACGGTCAGCGCGCACCAGCCGAGATCGCCTGCGAGCGTGCGCCACAGGACATCGTCGCGGCCCGCAGTGTGTTCGATCGCCTGCCGCACAGCCGCCGACGCGCTGCGCTCCGCCAGCACCTCGGCCGCCGAATCGCGAATCATGGTCTGTTCTTCGGAGAGAGCGAGATTCATCGCATCAGCTTCCGTAGACCTGCTGCGCCGGCTCACGTTCTGCAACCAGCGCCGCCACCGCCCCACCCAGTGCAGTGACTTGCCAGCGTGCGCCGATGTCGATGCGCGGCCCCGTGCGCCAGCCTTCGGCGACCGCGATCATGCCGCCCGCCGCTTCGAACACCTGACCGGTCACGTCACGCGATTGCACGCTGCCTAGCCAGACGACCAGCGGCGCCACGTTGGCCGGATCGAAGTAATCGAAGCCGTCGGCGGGCTTTTTCATCATTTCGGAGAACACGCCTTCGGTCATCGACGTGCGCGCCGCCGGCGCCAACGCGTTCACCCGTACACCATAACGTTGCAACTCCGCGGCCTGCATCAACGTCAAGGCAGCGATTGCCGCTTTGGCCGCGCCATAGTTCGCCTGGCCGATCGACCCTTGCAGACCCGCCCCCGAACTGGTGTTGACGATGCGCGCATCCACCTCGCGCCCCGCCTTCGACGCATCGCGCCACTCGCGTGCCAGCAGCTGCGACAGACAGAAATGCCCCCGCAGATGCACGCGCATCACGTCGTCCCAATCGCTTTCGGTCATGCTGGTGAACATCCGGTCGCGGCAGATGCCCGCGTTGTTCACCAGCACATGAATCTCGCCGAAGGCTTCGTGCGTGGCGTCGATGATGCGTTGCGCGGTGTCGATACGCGTGATGTCGTCGGCATTCGCAAGTGCCCGGCCGCCGGCTCGCACGATCTCGTCGCAGACGGCTTGTGCGGCCTCCTGACGAATATCGTTGACCACTACCGCAGCACCGTCGGCGGCAAACGCCAGCGCGTACTCGCGGCCCAATCCTCCACCCGCGCCGGTAATGATCACGGTGCGCTCGTTGCAGATTCCCATGCCTACCTCGTTCAAGTGCTCTTCAGTCTTCAACAGTGATGCGCTTACAGGCGCTCGATGATCGTGACGTTGGCAAGGCCGCCGCCCTCGCACATCGTTTGCAAGCCGTAGCGGCCTTGCGTGCGTTCAAGCTCGTGCAGGAGGCTCGTCATCAGCCGCGCGCCGGTTGCGCCGAGCGGATGGCCGAGCGCGATTGCGCCACCGTTCGGATTGGTCTTCTCGTGCGGGTAACTGGTTTCGGCCAGCCACGCGAGCGCCACCGAGGCAAATGCTTCGTTCAACTCCACCACGTCGATGTCGGCGAGAGCGAGGCCGGCCTTCTTCAATGCGTGACGTGTCGCGGGAATCGGCGCGGTGAGCATCCACAGCGGATCGTCGCCGAGCACGCTCAGGTGATGGATACGGGCGCGAGGCGTGAGACCGTAACGCTTGAGCGCCTCTTCGGAGACGATCAGCAGCGCCGCTGCCGCATCGCAGGTCTGGCTCGAGACAGCCGCCGTTAGCGCACCGCCGGGCATCAGTGGTTCGAGCGAAGCCATCTTGGCGAGCGTGGTGTCCTTGCGCGGCGTCTCGTCATGAACGACGCCAGCGAACGGCACGATCTCGCGCGCAAAGTAACCGCCTTCGATTGCTGCCAACGCGCGCCGATGACTCTCCAGCGCGTACTGCTCCATCGTTTCGCGCGACAGGTTCCAGTGATCCGCGATCCGCTGCACGGCATGAAACTGCGAGACCGGCGCATCGCCGAACCGCGCGCGCCAGCCGATGCTGCCCGAGAACGGATCGGTGAATCCGAACGGCTCAGCCGCCGTCATCGCCGACGAAATCGGAATCTGCGTCATGGTCTGCACGCCGCCCGCGACCACCACATCCTGCGTGCCGCTCATCACGGCCTGCGCGGCGAAATGCACGGCCTGCTGCGACGAGCCGCATTGCCGGTCCACCGTCACGCCGGGCACCGTCAATGGCAAGCCCGCGGCAAGCCAGCAGGTGCGCGCGATATTGCCCGCCAGCGGACCGATCGTATCGACGCAGCCGAACACCACGTCGTCATACTCATCGGCGGGAACGCCGTTACGGGCGACCAGTTCCTTCAGCACGAAGCCGCCGAGATCCGCGGCATGCACCTGCGCGAGTCCGCCTTTGCGGCGGCCGGTCGGCGTGCGCAACGCATCGACGATATAAGCCTGTTTCATTGCGATTCCAGTTCGAAAGTACGGGCCGGTCCGATCGGTGTGCGCGCTTCGAGCAGCGCATCCGCGACGCGGGCCTTGTGAAATGTCGTGTCGCCCCAGCTGCCCGAGAGCGCCCAGATGCGTTTCATGAAGATCTGCAAGTCGAGTTCCCACGTGTAGCCGATTGCGCCATGAACCTGCATCGCGTGACGCGCGGCCAGTTGCGCGGCCGCGGTAGCGGCAAGCTTGGCGTGTGAGACATATAACGCGCGGTTCGGGTCGTTGTCCGCGATCGCACAGGCGGCCCGATACACCACCGGCCGCGCGAACTCATAACGGATGGCGACGTCGGCGAGCAGATGCTTGAGCGCCTGATACGAGCCGATCGGTTTGCCGAACTGCTTGCGTTGCGCGCTGTAATCGATCGCGACATCGAGCACGCGTTGCGTGAGGCCGAGCAATTGCGCGGCGACCGCCAACGCGCCCTGGTCCAGTGCTTTTGCGAGGAGCGGTGCGGCTTGCTCACGGCGCGCGATACGCGTATCCGCCGACGCTTGCCAATCGAGTTCGAACAGCCGACGCGACGGGTCGATGCTCTCCACCGCACTCAATCTGCAAGCGCCGGGCGTAAGCCAATGCAACTCGCCGTCCCGCTCGCATAACAGAACCCGCGCGACGTGCGCATCGCTAACATACGGATTCACCGGATGCGCAACCGCCACGCGCGCTGTACCCGCCGCGATATCGCGCAGCACCGCGTCGCGTTGCGCGCTGGTGGGCAAACCTTCCAGCATGCCGACGGCCACGAGCGCCGTATCGAGTAGCGGCTCCGGTCCCGCGAAATAGCCATAAGTCTGCGCGAGCAGCGCCCACTCCACGTCACCGAGCCCCATGCCGTCGTGACTTTCCGGCACCGACACCGCCGTCAGCCCTTGTGAGGCAAACATGTCCCACATGCGCTCCGAGCGGCCTGTGGGCGTGGCCCACAACTCGCGGATCAACTCCGGCGTCATCTCCGTCATCAGAAAGCGCTTGACGCTGTTTGCCAACGCTTCCTGATCTTCGTTGAATACGAAATCCATAGTTCCTCGCTCAATCCTTTAAGCGTCTGAATGCGGGCTGCAGCGGGTTGCATGCCGCTTGCAGCACCGGCATCACGAGCGCGGCATTCCCAGCATCCGTTCCGCGACGATGTTGCGTTGAATCTCGTTGGTGCCCGCATAGATCGGCCCGGCCTGCGCGAACAGGAAGCCATCGAGCCAGGTGCCGAGCGCCGCGTGTTGCTCGTGCGTTTGCGGCACGACCTCGGCGCGCGCGCCGAGAATATCGAGTGCGGTTTGATGCATGCGCAGATCGAGTTCGGACCAGAACACCTTGTTGGTACTCGACTCCGCTCCGATGTGGCCGCCCTTCTGCAAACGGCTCGCGGTCGCGTAAGTGGAGAGCGCGTAGGCCTGCGCATCCATCCACGCGCCAATCACCCGGTCGCGCAAGGTCGGATCGCGGTCGGCCTGTTCGCGGTGCGCCAGATAGAGCGCGCGCAACGCTTCGGCGGTGCGTTGAAAGCGCGCGGGCGAGCGCAGCATCAGGCCGCGTTCGAACCCGGCGGTTGCCATGGCGACCTGCCAGCCCATGCCTTCGCCGGCGAGACGGTTCTCGACCGGCACGCGCACGTCGTCGAAAAAAATCTCGGCAAAACCGGTGTGGCCGTTCAACTGCCGGATCGGCCGCACCGTGATGCCCGGGGTCGACAGCGGCACCATCAGGAAGGTCAGGCCGTGATGGCGGGTGGATTGCGGATCGCTGCGAAACAGGCCGAACAGCCAGTCGGCCCACACCGCGCGGGTCGACCATATCTTCTGGCCGTTCAGGATGTATTCGCCGCCCTTGCCTTCATCGGTGCGGATGGCGCTCGTGCGGATCGCCGCCATGTCGGAGCCTGCGTTGGGCTCGGACCATCCTTGCGCCCATACGTGTTCGCCCGCCGCCATCGCCGGCAGAAAGCGCGCCTTTTGCTTGTCCGTGCCGAAGTCCATCAAGGTCGGGCCGAGCAGGAAGATGCCGTTCTGATTCACGCGCATCGGTGCATCGGCGCGCCAGTATTCTTCTTCGAAGATCAGCCACTCGATCAGATCGCAACCGCGCCCACCCAGTTCGCGTGGCCACGTCACCATGCTCCAGCGGCCCGAATGCAGCGTGCGCTCCCATTCCCGATGCGCGGCGAAACCCGCTTCGGTATCGAAGCTCGGCAGCGGTTCGCACGGCACGTGGACCGCGAGCCAGCTGCGGATCTCGGCGCGAAACGCGCGTTGCGCCGGCGTGTAGTCGAGCTTCATGCGCGCGCTCCGGCCTGGCGTTCGGCATCATTGGCGCCATTGAACTGCGCGTCGCGTTTTTCGACGAAGGCCGAGCGTGCTTCCGCCGAATCGTTCGTCATATACGCCTGCAATGTGAAGCCCTGCTCCCAGCGGTATTTGTCTTCGAGGTCACCGTCTTCGACGCCGTTCAGTGCTTCTTTCGCGAGTTGCAGCATCGCCGGGCTCTTCGTGGCGATCTTGCGGGCGATCTCGAACGCGGCCTCGCGCAGTTGTTCGCGCGGCACCACGCGTTCGACCGCGCCGAGCCGGTAGGCTTCAGCGGCGTCGACCATGTCGCCCGTGAAATACATGGCGCGCACTTTCTGCACGCCGAACATACGCTGCAGATGCGCGCCGCCGCCCATCGCGCCCCGGTCGATCTCGGGCACGCCGAAACGCGCGCAATCGGACGCGACGATCACGTCCGCCGCGCCGCAGATGCCGATGCCGCCGCCCAGCACGAAACCATGTACCGCGACGATCACCGGTTTCGGGTTGCGATGCACCGCGCGAAAGGTCGCGTAATTGCCGGCGTTGACCGCGACGATCCGTTCGGGATGCGCCGCCAGTTCCTTGATATCGACGCCCGCGCAAAAACCGCGCCCGGCGCCGCGCAGCACGATCACGTGCACGCTGTCGTCGCGGCCGAGCGCGTCGATTGCGTCGGCCAACGCTTGCCAGCCGCGTGCATCGAGCGCATTGACCGGCGGCTGGTCGATCACCAGTTCTCCGATGCCGCCTTCGCGTTCAATCCTGAACGGCAGCGACCGGACGCTATTGATGGGTTCTGTCATGTCTCCGTCCCTGGTGAATGATGTGGATTTGTTTTATGAGGTCACGCGCTGGGTCACACGCGGCCTCGTGCTGTGGCGCATACGTTGGAGCGCGTGTGTCGTCATGGGTTGATTCACGCGTGAACCGGCGCGCCGCGCATTGCCGCCAGTGCGTCGAGCCGTGCCACGGCTTCGTCGACGATGCGTGCGATCAAGGTCTCGCACGGCTCGATCGCGCCGATCACCGCGGCGACCTGGCCGCTCGGCAATACGCCCTCGTCCGGCTTACCGTCGACGATGGCGCGCTGGATCAGAAACGGCGCGTTCGCCGCCATCAACGTCTGGCTCGCGGTGTAGCTGTGATCGCGCAGTGCCTTGAAGCCGAGCGCGGCCATCTGGCTCAGACTCATGCCACTCTGGCGGCGCCACGCTTCAGCCGTGTGCAACGCGAAGAGCGTGCGGCGCAATGGGCCGAATGCTTCGAGGCGCAGCAAATAAGGGTTGTCGATCATGCGCTGCGGCAGGCCATCTAGCGCGGCGGACACGCGGATTTGCGAAGGGTCGTTGACCTCCACGTAGCGCGCGAGCGTTGAGCGCGGCACCGGCGACTCTTCAGCCATCAGAAAACGCGTGCCCATCGCTATGCCTGCCGCGCCGTAGCCTAGCGCCGCCGCGAGACCGCGTCCGTCGAAGAAACCGCCCGCCGCGATCACCGGCACGTTCACGGCATCGAGTACTTTAGGCAGCAGCAGCGTAGTCGGCATCGAACCGGTATGGCCACCGCCCTCCGCGCCTTGCACCGTGACCGCATCGGCGCCCAGTTCAACCGCTTTGGCCGCGTGTTTCGGCGCGCCCACGGTGGGGATGCACATCACGCCGGCATCCTTGAAGCGGCGGATCGTCTTCGCGTCAGGTCCGCGGCCGTAGCTCACTGCACGCAGCCGGTGCTTGATCGCCAGATCGACCACCTGTGCCGCGTTCGGCTGGAACATGTGGAAATTGATGCCGAACGGTTTGTCCGTCAGTTCCTTCACGCGCAGGATTTCCGCTTCCACGCGGTCGGCCTCGAGCGTCGCGCCAGCCAGAAAGCCGAAGCCGCCCGCATTACACGTCGCGGCGACGAGCCTGGCATCGGCGACCCAACCCATGGCCGTCTGCACGATCGGATAGCGGCAGCCGAGCAGATCGCACAATGGCGTATACAGCGTCGCGCTCATGCGGCTTCTCCGTCGGCCTTTCCGTTTTCATGCGCGGCGGCAACGGGCCGTTGCGACTCGGCCATCTTGCGGGCGTCGTAACCACCCAGCTTGTCACCGCTCACCAGTTCGTTGTGCGCATGCGCGAAGTGGTGCCATGCAAACGCCGCGTCCATCGCGGCGCGTTTGCCTTGCAGCTCTTCAACGTGATTCACGGCCTGCTTGGTCAGCGTCAACCCGAGGCGCGGCATGCGCGCGATCTTCGCGGCGATTTCCGTCGTGGCATCCTGCAAGCGCTCGCGCGGCACGACGCGATTGACCATGCCCATCTGATACGCACGCTCCGCGTCCATCCGTTCGCCGAGAAACAGAAACTCCTTGGCGATGCGCGGGTTCAGTTCATACGCATGCGCGAAATACTCGACGCCTGGAATGCCCATGCGCACCACCGGATCGGAGAAGAACGCGTCGTCCGAGGCGACGATCAGATCGCACACCCACGCCAGCATCAGGCCGCCCGCCACGCACGCGCCCTGCACCATCGCGATGGTCGGCTTGGGCAGATCGCGCCAGCGGCGGCACATGCCGAGATAGACCTCCTGTTCGCGGGCGTAGAGAAACTCGCCGCCTTCTTTGCCGACATGGTCGTACCAGAGCGAGGTGCGCTCGAACGACTGGTCGATGTCGCGGCCCGGCGTGCCGATATCGTGGCCCGCTGAAAAATGCTTGCCCGTGCCGGCGAGGACGATGACCTTCACCGCATCGTCGTTCGACGCGCGCTTGAACGCGGCGTCGAGCGCGTACGTCATCTTCGAGTTCTGCGCGTTGTGATACTCGGGGCGATTCATCGTGAGCGTGGCGATGCCCTCGCTCACGCGATACTCGACGACGCTTTCGTGGGTTGCTTGCATGATGTCCCTCACACGCGGCGCGGCGCGGGGTTGTTGCGCACGACGCTCGCACGCAGGTTGTGCGGATCAAGCGCACGCACGATGCGCAGATCGTCGGTGCCCGGCGGCGGCGTCACGTGCATGTCGGGATGCGCGCGCAACTCGAACCCGGTCGCGTCCTGCACTTCGTCGAAGCTCACGCCAGGATGCAGCGTGCGCACCTGGACCACATGATTCGCACCGCCAAAGTCCATCACGCACAGATCGGTAATCACGCTGCGCAGATCGGTGAACGCGCGCATGCCGGGGATTTCGCGCGCCGGGTTGTAGCCCACGCTGCACACCATGTCGACTTCACCGGCAACGAAGGTACGCTTGCCATGGCCGGAGACAAAAAACGAATTTGCGTGATTGATGCTGTTGCCCGGAAAACCGCGCGCGCCGAGCAATTGCGTTTTCGGACGCGCATAGTCGTCGCCGAGCCAGGAGATGTTGGCCTGGCCGAAGCGGTCGATCTGCGTGGGCATTACCAACGCGTGACGCCTGCCATGCCACACACAGTCGAACACGCGCTCATAGGTCATCAAGCCGGACGCCTGCACGCGATAGCCCGTTTCACGCGGCCCGAACGGCACGGGGCTTTCGACGAGATAGGCTTCACCATCGGTGAGCATCAGACCCGCGTTGTAGGCGAGGCGCGCAAGACCCGCCGCGAGGCGTGGCCCCGTACCGATGCCGGTTGCCAGCACTTCGCCGTCATCACGCCAGACGCGCGCCGCCGCGGCGATCATCAATTCGGCGAGGGAATAATCAAGAGAGTCGCTCATGTGCGCTCCATTACAGAATCGGCAACGGCAACGCCGCTACATGGGACCGGCCGCCTGCGCGTTGCAGATAGCCCGGTTCGTCGGCGCCTACTACGTCACTCAGGTAAGCCGCGGTTTGTTGCGGATCTTCCGCGCTCGCGCAATACGTCTTCAGATGCGGCAGATCCCAGCCGTAAGCAGGCGCACACGAGGTGGGATGCGCACCGCACGGTGCGTGCACCACGCCGCTCACGAGCGATCGCTCGAAGGTGTTGCGGCGCGCGAGATCCAGGTCGTCGCTGGCCAGCGTTTCGACCAGCGTCTCGCTGCTCACGAAGCACTTCTTCGCAGCGCGTGCGAACCACGCGTCGAAGAAAGGATCCGGACCGTCGATGCGGGTATTGCCCATCCTGTCCGCGGCGTTCACGTGCAGCAGCGCGGCGTCGAGTTCGAGCGCCGGCATCGCCAGCAGCGTCTCGCCGCCATAGGGTGATTGCACGGTGCGCAGATGCGGCGCGTGTTTCAGCAGATCGGTGCCGAGACCCACGCGGGTCGGCAGAAACGGCAGACGTGCCGCCGCTGCGCGCAGGCCGAGTTGCAGCAGGCCTTCGTCGAGTTCCCACACGTCGAGCGCGCCCTGTTCGCGTGCCCGGCGAAAATGCGGTTCGAGCGGAATCACATCGAGCGACACGAAGCCGAACACCAGCTTGCGGACTTTGCCCGCCGCGCACAGCAGCCCAACGTCAGGGCCGCCATACGCGACCACGGTAAGGTCCTTCAGATTCGAGCGGACAATCTCGCGTACCAGTGCCATCGGCTTGCGGCGGGGACCCCAGCCGCCGATGCCGATCGTCATGCCGTCGGCGAGTTGCGCGACGGCATCGCGCGCGCTGAGTGCTTTATCAAGTGGTTTCATGCGTTATTCCTGCGTGTTTGCTGCGTGCTTGCTGCATGTTTGCTACCGGCCTACTAATTACGGCCTAGCGGAATCCGACGCTGAAGTCGTGGCCCCACAGACTCACGCGGGTCGCCTCGTAGACGCTGTGCTGCGCCCAGTCGACCGTCAGGCCGCCATAGCCGTACTCCAGATCGAAGCCGCCCGGCGTTTTCATGTAGAACGAGATCATGTGGTCGTTGCAATGACGGCCGAGCGTCGCGGAGAGCTTCACACCGAGCGCTGCGACCCGGTCGAGCGCGCGGCCCACTTCGTCCATCGAGTCCACTTCGGCCATCACGTGGATGCAGCCGGACGGCACGGCGAGGTCCATGATCGCGAGGCTGTGATGACGCGCGTTCTTGCAATGCAGAAAATGGATGCGCTTCTCGGGTTCAGCGGGATCGTCGGTGAAGCGCACACGGAAGATGTCGGAGAGTTCGAAGCCGAGCACGTCGAGCAGGAATGCATCGGTCGCGTCGAATTGCGGTGCGGGCAGGACGGCATGGCCGAGACCCATCGCGCCGGTGACGAAACCGGGTACGCCGAGCGGCGAAGCGAAGCGCCGGAAGTCGGCGCGCACGCCCCAGAAGAACTCATGCCGGTTGCCGGACGGATCGGTGCACCACACCATCGCCTGCACGCGGCGCAGCGCGGCTTCCTGCGCGCTGGCGCGGACCGGTTCCACGCCGGCCCGCTCTAGGGTGCGGATCGCGTCGTCGAACGCGGCTGCATCGGCCAACTCCCAACCCGAGGCGAAGTAGCGATCGGCGTCGCCGGGTACGATCAGGTAGCGGAAATCGCGCTCGTCCATCTTCACGTACAGCGCGCCATTCGTTGCGTCCTGCGCCTGCATGCCCAGCACGTTTTCCGTATAGCCGCGCCATGTGTCGACATCCGCCGACTGCACGACGACGTAGCCTAAAGCCCGCACATCGATCATCTCCGACTCCTCCAGAAGCTGTTGTTGTCAGGCTTATTCTGGCGGTCCGGGGGGCGGCTAACATCGTCTGTTGGGACTAGCGGGTTGACAGCCACCCGTTATGACAGGCTCTCTGAGTACTTCTCATCATTCGTGGCTCTCGCTGCCGCCTTTATCTGGATCTGCTGATCGTCAACACGCCCCCGGTTGCGTCGGCCCGCAACCAATTCTTTCATTATCCTTTTGACACCCTCATTGCGTAATACCCAGGTAAGCAAAGCGCCATTCCTTGGTAATGGTCCGATGTTCAAATGCCCGTGGGTTTGTGAAACGGTCCCCACGCGCCCGCTCATTTCGCAATGAAACAGCGGACGGAAAACAACTAGCAAAACGACATCCGGAGTTAACACCTATGCGTTCCCGCGCTTTCCTGTTTGGCGTATCAGGCATCGCTTTAGCCGTCTCGCTGTATGCGTGCGGTGGTAACAATGTGAGTTCGCCTGCCCCCGTGACAGTACAGAATCAATTGACGACGGCAACGCCCATCAAGCACGTGGTTGTGATTTATAACGAGAACGTCTCGTTCGACCACTACTTCGGGACCTACCCGAACGCGACGAACCCGTCGGGTGAACCGGCGTTCACGGCTGCTGCAGGCACGCCGACGGTGAACGGTCTGAGCGGCACGCTGCTGACCAACAATCCGAACTTCATCAACACACTGAACGGCACGGGCGCTGCGAATCCGTTCCGGCTGGACCGCACGCAGGCCGCGACGTCCGACCAGAACCATGCCTATACAGCCGAACAGCAGGCGTATAACAACGGTGCTGCGGATTTGTTCCCGAAGTACACGGGTAAGGGTTCGAGCGGCGGCGCAGGCGCCTTCGGTACGACTGGCCAGGTCATGGGCTACTTCGACGGCAACACCGTGACGGCAATGTGGAACTGGGCGCAGCACTTCGCGATGAGCGATAACGCATATACGGACACGTTTGGCCCGTCGACACCGGGCGCGCTGGAAGTTATTTCCGGCCAGAATAACGGCGTGCAACTGGTCAAGACCAGCCAGCAGCCGTTCAATCTGACGACGGCCTCCCACTCCTATTACGTCAACGATGGTCAAGGTGGTATCACCCTGATCAATGACGCCGACCCGGCGAACGACCTGTGCTCCAGCGCGACAGACCAGATTCTGATGTCCGGCAAGAACATCGGCGACCTGCTCAACGCCAAGAGCATCACGTGGGGCGGCTTCATGGGCGGTTTCAACCTGTCGACGACCAACAGCAACGGTACGACCGGCTGCAAGCGCAGCACGGTGACCCCGGCAGTCGGTCAGGCGACGACCGATTACATCCCGCACCACAACTGGTTCCAGTACTACGCGTCGACGGCAAACGCGCAGCACTTGCGCCCGAGCGCGACGGCTGCCATCGGCTTCACGCTTGAAGCCGATGGCAAGACGGCCGACCCGGCGAATCACCAGTACGACTCTGACGATTTCTTTGCTGCAGTGAAGGCAGGCAACTATCCGTCTGTGAGCTTCATCAAGGCCCCGGCGTTCCAGGACGGCCATGCGGGCTACTCCGACCCGCTCGACGAACAGGCGTTCACGGCCAAGGTGGTCAACTTCCTGCAGCAACAGCCTGACTGGAAGAGCACCGCGGTCATCGTCGCGTGGGACGATTCGGACGGCTGGTACGACCATGCCTTTGCGAATACGACGACCTCGTCGTTCGACGCTCAGGCGGATCAACTGAATGGTGCCGGCAAGTGCGGCTCGGGAACGGCTCCGGTCGGCGTGAGCGGCGCTGCGGTCAATGGTCGATGCGGCCCGGGTACCCGTATCCCGTTCCTCGTGATTTCGCCGTGGGCGAAGGTCAATTACGTTGACCATACGCCGATTAGTCAAGCATCGGTGGTTCGCTTTATCGAAGACAACTGGCTCGGCAGCCAACGCATCGGCGGCGGTTCTTTCGACGCAACGGCCGGCAGTATCATGGGCCTGTTCAACTTCAGCGGCAGCGGCAACAACCCGACTGTGTTCGTTGACCCGAATCTGGGCTCGGTAGTCCCTTCGGTACCTGCCATCTAAATTCCGCAAGTCGCATCGGCGCCTGGGTGCCGATGCTAAGCGGAATATCAGGAACATGACTTCGGTGTTGCCAGCCCTTTGGGGTTGGCAACATTTTTTGTTTTCAGATTGCCTTGTCGTTGCCCCCTATGCCCGCCTCCTCAGCTCGCCCAACTGAAACAAGTCCTATTCAGAGCCAATCCCGGTTCAGCGCCCGACGCACGCTTCCTTGGGTTGTCGCCGCAGCGCTTCTGATCGCCGTCGGCCTTTGCGGCTGGGCACTGCTGTATCCGTCACGTGTGCCTGCAGCAGTGGGCGCGATTGTCGAAAACCTCACAGGCGCGAACCCCAATCCTATCGAGCTTCAGCGTCCTGTAGCACCGGCTCGGTTGAGTGCAGTGGCGCAGCTTGGGAAGAAGATATTCTTCGACCCGACGCTTTCCGCCTCGGGGCGCCAGTCATGCGCGTCATGCCACAGCCCGGAGCATGCATATGCTCCGGCCAATAATCTGGCTGTCCAGTTAGGCGGCCCATCTTTGTCGCAGCAAGGCTACCGGCCGCCGCCGTCGCTCATGTACCTCTACCGGCAGCCGAATTTCAGTATCGGTCCAGATGCTGGCGATGCGGACAACGCGCCCGATCTAGCGCAGGTGGCGAGTCAGGCTGCCGGCGTCGCGCGGGCGCAAAAGAACGCGGGCGTCGCACCCGCAACGCCTGCGATGGTTCCGCAGGGCGGGATGTTCTGGGACGGCCGCGCGGATACGCTGCAGGCACAAGCATCCGGTCCAATGCTCAATCCGGTCGAGATGGCGAACGCAAGCATGGCGGATGTCATGGCGAAGCTCGAGCGCACGCCGTACAGGAACGACTTCATCCAGCTTTTTGGGGGGCATGTGTTCGAAAACACAACGCTTGCGATGTCCGAAGCGATGTTTGCAGTAGCGCGTTATCAGGTGGAAGAGCAGTCGTTCCATCCGTACACCAGCAAGTACGACTACTGGCTGGAAGGCAAAGCTCGGCTCAGTCAGGCGGAATTGCATGGACTGCGTCTGTTCAACGACCCGGACAAGGCGAACTGTGCAGGTTGCCACCTTTCAAAGCCGGGCTCTGACGGCCTGCCGCCGATGTTCACCGACTACCAGTACGAAGCGCTCGGCGTGCCCCGGAACACCCATCTTGCGGCCAACAAAGACCATGGCTTCTTCGACATGGGCATTTGCGGTCCTTTCCGTACGGACCTGAAAGACCAGACGCAATATTGCGGGATGTTCCTCACGCCGACGCTGCGGAACGCATCGACGCGCAAGGTATTTTTCCACAATGGCGTCTATACCTCGCTTGAGGATGTCATGGCGTTCTACAACGAACGCAATACCGCTCCACAAAAGTTCTATCCGCGCGGCGCGGATGGAAAGATTCAGAAGTACGATGATCTGCCGATGCAGTTTCACGCGAACATCGACGACAAGGACGCTCCCTTCGACCGGAAATTCGGCGACAAGCCGGCGATGACTGACGCGGATATTCGCGACATCATTGCGTTTCTGAAGACGTTGAATGACGGATACCAGGTCAGCGCGCGCTAGCTTGCAGGGGTGGTTTGGTGGTTTTCGACGCCACTTTTGACTGCTTCGCGCAAGCGGTATTTGAGCACCTTGCCTGCCGCGCTGACCGGCAACTGATCGACCAGCGTGAGATGCCGCGGCACCTTGTAGTTCGCCATGTTCTTGCGGGCCCAGTCGGTCAGCTCTTCCGGGCTCGCGTGCTCGCCCGAACGCAGCACCACATACGCATGCCCTACCTCGCCGAGCCGTTCGTCGGGAACGCCGACCAGCGCGACTTGGGCCACCGCCGGATGGGCGCTGAACAGCCGCTCGATCTCAGCCGGATAGCAGTTGAAGCCGCCGACGATGAACATGTCCTTGATGCGGTCGGTGATGCGCAAATAGCCGCGTTCGTCGAGCGTGCCGAGGTCGCCGGTGTGCAGCCAGCCTTCATCGTCGATCGTCTCGAAGGTGGCGTCCTGCTGGCCGAAATAGCCCTGCATCACGTTGTAGCCGCGAATCAGGACTTCCCCTGTTTCGCCGATGGCAACCGCATCGCCGCTAGTGTCAGCAATACGAATTTCCACGCCGGGCATCGCACGGCCCGACGTGTGAGCGACGGTCTCGGCGTCGTCGCCACTGCGGCACAGCGCGGCAAAACCGCATGATTCAGTGAGGCCGTAGCCCGTCAGCACGGTTTCGAAACCTAGTTGCGCGCGCATCCTTTCGATGAGACTCGGTGCGATCGCGGCAGCACCCGTCACCGCGACCCGCAATGACGACAGATCGCGCGTGGCCAGATCCGGCATATCGAGCAACGCGTGATACAGCGTCGGCGGCCCCGGCAATACGGACACGCGATCACGCACGATGCGTTCGAGCACGCGCTCCGGGTTGAACACCAGATGCGGCAACACGGTTGCACCGCCCGCGAACGCCGCGAGCCAGCCGGCCTTGTAGCCGAACGCATGAAAGAACGGATTGACGATCAGATAGCGGTCGCTTTCGCGCAGCGTCGCGATCTGCGCCCAATCGTGAATCGCGCGCAGGTTCTGGCCGTGCGTGGTCATCACGCCCTTCGGGCGGCCCGTCGTGCCGGACGTGAACATGATGTCCATCAACGTGTCGGGACGCACCGCCGCCTCGCGGGCGCGAAACGCGTCCATCGAGGTGCCGGCCGCGCGCAGCAGAAACGCGTCCCAGGTTTCGTCGCAGCCGCCGCTCGCTTCCGCCGCAGGGCCGTCGAACACCACTACTCGTTCAAGCGTCACAGGACGGTGCGCCGCCAGCATGGCCGGATACGAATCGCCGAGGAAGGTGCCGCAGCAGAACAGCAGCCGCGCGCCGCTGTCCTCGAGAATCGCCGCGGCTTCCAGGCCCTTCATGCGGGTATTGATCGGCACCAACGCTGCTCCCGCGCTGTGAATCGCGAGCGCCGCCACGATCCATTCCGCGATGTTCGGCGCCCAGATCGCGACACGCTCGCCCGGCTGGATGCCGCAGCTCATCAGCGCACGCGCCGCTTCGATCCGCGCAGCGTCCAGTTGCGCATAGCTCAGGTTGCTCCCGGCTGTTTCGATCGCGATGCGCGTGCCGTAGCGCGCGGCGCCGCGCGCGATCAGAGCGGGCGTCGTCAGGATGTGGTTGAGCGTCATGGTGAATTCGATGGATGGGGTTCGCGGCAAGCGCAACACGCGAGAGCCGCGCGTGCGAACCGCGAACCTAGTCGGGGAAAACCACGCGCAGCGTCGCGCTGGCAGGTGTCGCACTACAGGCAAGCGTCCAGCCGTCGGTCAGATCGGCCGCATCGAGCACGTGGTTGGCATTCAGATTCACGCTGCCGGATTCGACCCGGCACATGCAGGCACCGCATAAGCCACTGCGGCACGAGTTCGGGGCCGGCACGTCGGCGCGCAGCATGGCGTCGAGCAGGGTTTCACCGGTTTCGCAGATGAAGGTGAAGGTGTGGCCGTCGAGCACGGTTTCGATTGCGGCGTTGGCGGCGGGGGCCGTCTGGGCCGAGTCAGAGGCCAGGGGCACGTCGGGCAGTTGTGGCGCTGCGGGGGTGGTGCGCGCTGCGGGTACGCCAGTCTCGCCGCTTGCTCCAGTTGCTCCAGTTGCTCCAGTCGCTCCAGTCGCTCCGGTCACACCAGGCGCAGCCGGCAAATCCGGCAGCGAAGCAAACCGCTCCACATGCACCTTCGCTCGCGGCAACCCCAGCCCAAGCATTGCTGCCAACGCATTCTCCATAAACAGCGCCGGCCCGCAGATAAAGCATTCCTGCGTGCTCCACGGCCGCGCCAGCTCTTCCAGATGACGCTGCTGTGGAATGCCCTGCACGCTATCGAGCCAGTGAATCACCCGCAATCTTCCCGCGTGCCGCTGCCCGAGTTGCCGCAGTTCCTCGCTGAAAATCACCGACTGCGCGTCCCGATTCGCGTAGATCAGGGTCAGCATGCCGCGCCCGTTCACCAGCGCGGACTTGAGGATCGACAGCACCGGCGTGATGCCGCTGCCGCCCGCGAACAGAAGCAGGTCGCCGTCGAGCGAACGCGGCGTGAACACGCCCGCGGGCACCATCACGTCGAGCTCGTCGCCGGGCTGAACGCTGTCGCACATCCAGTTCGACACGCGCCCATCGCGTACCCGCTTGATGGTGATCTTCGGCGCGCGGTCGATGCCCGGTGCGCTCGAGAGCGAATAACAGCGCTGCACGATCGCATCCGCGCACGGCACCTTGAGCGTGAGAAACTGCCCCGGGCGATAGCTGAAGGCATCGTGCAGCGCAGGCGGCAGATCGAACACGAAAGAGCGCGCGTCGGCGCTCTCCGCGATCACGTCCGCCACTTTGAGGCGATGAAAACGCGAATCGGCCATGGCGGGCGAACTCAGGCGACGCCCATGATCAACTGCGCATTGTCGATCCGATACTCGCTGCCGTTGATGAAGCGCGAGTCATCCGAGGCGAGGAACAGCACCAGATTTGCAATGTCTTCGGGCAAGCACATGCGCGCATGCGGATCGACCGATTGCGTGAGCGCCTCGCGAGTTTCTTCGGCGGCGCCGAAGAACGGCGCGGTCATCGGTGTGAGAATGCCGTCCGGGTGAATCGTGTTGCAGCGCACCTTGTAGCCCTGCTGCTTGCAGTGCGCGGCAATCGCACGCGTCATCGCCGTCACCGCGCCCTTGCTGGCCGAATAGGCGCAGAACGCTCCGAGTCCGCCCAACGCCGCCACCGACGACATGTTGACGATCGATCCGCCCTTCTCCTTCATCGCCTTGACCGCCGCGCGGCAACCGAGAAAATAGCCCTCGGCATTGATGCGCAGCACGCGCTGCCATTGTTCGAGCGTGGTGTCTTCAATGCTGCCGAGCAACAGCACCGCAGCGTTATTGACCAGTACGTCCGGCGTGCCGAAGGCCGTTTGCGCGGCGCCGAATACATCGTTCCAGCCTGTTTCGGACGTGATGTCGTGACGCACGAACAGTGCGGCGTCGCCAATCTGAGCGGCCACTTCGCGGCCGGCTTCCTCGTTGACGTCGGTGAGCACGACACGCGCGCCTTCACGAGCGAACAGCAACGCATCCTGTTTGCCGACGCCGCTCGCGGCGCCCGTCACGACGGCGATCTTGCCTTTGAGTCTGTCTCCCATCTTCGTTCTCTCTTTTCAGTGTCAATCAGTTTCAGTCAGGGAATGGGCGGCGTTCGCGAGAACCACGCCCGCTGCGGCCCGGCCCGCCTGGCGGCCGGACCAGATACAGTCCGCGAGCGAGAGGCCGCTCACGTAATGATTCGATGCCAGGCCGCACGCGGCCCGGCCAGCGGCAAACAAACCCTCGATCGGCCTGCCCTGCGCGGACAGCACCGCGTTGCTCGTCTCGTCGACTCGCAAGCCGCCCAGGGTGATCGACGGGCACGGGAAAACGCGGCTGTCCGATGAAATGTCGATCGCGTAGTAAGGGCCGTACATGAGCGGCTGCAACATGGCGGCGGATTTGCCGAACGCACGGTCGATGCCGTTAAGCGCGCCCAGGTTGTAGGCATTGATGGTTCGCTCGAGCACCGCCGGATCGCTGCCGATGCGTGCGGCCAGGTCGGCCAGCGAGCCGGCGCGTTTGCGGCCTGCCAGCATCAACAGCATCGCGGGCACGCTTTGAAACGCCCACAGCTTGCCGCGCAAACATTCCCTGAGCGCGAGCTTCACGAGCCGCGCATCGAGAATCAGCCACGCGTGCCCTTCGCGGGTTTCGCACATCGCGTGGCCGAGCGCGGCGCCATAGACTTCCTCGTTGCAAAAGCGCTCGCCGCGGCGGTCCACGACGCAGCCTTGCGCCCATGCATAAGGCGGATTGATGAAGCGCCACGCCACCGGCAGACAAACCGAGCCGGATGCCCGAACCGTCGCAACCGGTTGTGCCAAGACGCCAGTTCGGCAGATAACGCGGCGCGTAGTGCGCCACCATCGACCGGTTGAAGATGAAGCCGCCGGTGCTCAACACCACCGCATCGGCCTTGATCGTAATGAGCCGGCCCTCGCGCTGCTCGATGCGATGGAGCGCGGCGCGTAACCGGTCGGCCCACGCCGGCATGCCGTTATGCACGCGCTCCGCCCAGCGCGCGAGCCGCCGATGCTGACGTTGCGCGCCGCCCGGTGCGACTTGCCAGATTTGCGCGCCGATCACGCGGCCCGTCGTATCCATGACGAGACGGCGCACGGCAGCATGGCACATCGTGTCGACGAATGGCTGCGCATCCACCGCGCGCCGCAGCGTGTCGTACAGCACGCGCCCCGACATGCCGTCGCCGACCACCCGATGTCCACGCGGTGCCGGCGCATGCTCGCGCACAGCGTCGCCTACCGCCTCGTTGCCCGAGTAGTAGAGGTAATAGCGGTTCTGCGGATACGACGTCTTGCGCGGCGGCACCGACGCGGCAAAGCGCACACCCAGGCTCTCGAGCCAGCGCAGCATATCGATGCTGCCCCCGCAAAAGCGTTTGAGCGTCGCCGCCGACACCGCGTCGCCCACTTCTTGCCGCAAGTAAGCGAACATCGCCTCGGGCGTGTCGCTGTAGCCTGCTTCGGTTTGATAGCGCGTGCCGCCGCCTGCGTAGACCACGCCACCGCTTTTCGCGCTCGCGCCGCCGCCCTCGAAACGCTCGACGATCCGCACTTTCGCACCGGCCGCCGCCGCTTCCAGCGCGGCACACGCGCCCGCCGCACCGAAGCCTGCGACCAGCACGTCGCACACATCGTCCCAACGCAAGGAGGCGGGATCGTCGACGATGAGCGGCGCTTCGACCGGCGTGACCGATCCCTGCTGTGCGGACGAATGGTTCTGCATCACGCCGCGTGCCCGATCAGGCCGCTGCGCAGCGCACAGGCGCCGCAGCGGTGGTATAGACGCCGTCCACATACACCAGCGGATCGACCTCGCCGCTGATCAGAACCTGCTCGACGCGGCCGATAAAGATCGCATGCGTGCCGTAGTCGAAGCGGCCATCCTGCGTGCAGATCAGACTCGCCTGCGCATCGTGCAGATACGGCACGCCGTGATCCGAGCGCTGCCAGTTACCGGTCGTGAAGCGCTCTTCGCCTTTGAGGCGCCCACTGCAATCGATCGCAATGTGCTGGTGCTGCGCCGAAAGCACGTTCACGCAAAATGCCGCGCCCTTGTCGAGCGGAGGAAAAATCGACGACGTGCGGTTAATGCAGATCAAAAGCGATGGCGGTTCGGTCGAGAGCGAATCGACCGCGGTGGCCGACATCGAATAGCGCCGTTCACCGTCTCTGCAACTGATGACAGCGACCGAGCGTGCGAGGCGGCGCATCGCCAGCAGCATATCGGCACGCAACGGGTGAGAAGTGAGTTCGGTCATGGCGTGACTCCGCGAAGTTCGTTGCTGGCAGCGCGTGCTGGTTCTGAAGTACTGCTGTCGCCGTCGCGATCATCGCCACCGTCGGCGAGATGATTGGCGGCGATGTAGCCAAAGGTCATGGCAGGTCCAAGCGTCGAGCCCGCACCGGGATAGCTCGCCCCCATCATCGACGCGCTGGTGTTGCCGATCGCATAAAGCCCGGCGATGGGCGTGCCATCGGCGTGCAATACCCGGGCGCGGGCATCGGTGAGGAGACCGCCTTTGGTGCCGATGTCGCCCGCGTCGATACGCACGGCGTAAAACGGTCCGGTCCCGATCGGCGCGAGGCACGGATTCGGTTGAACGCTGGGGTCGCCGTAGTAGGTATCGAACGCGTTGCCGCCCTTGGCGAATTCTTCGTCGATACCGGTCGCGGCGTACCGATTCATCTTCGCCACGGTGTCTCGCAAGCCTTGCGCAGCAACGCCGATTTGCGCGGCCAACGCATCGAGCGAATCGGCCTTGTAGAGCAGGGAACGAAACACCGCGGGGATACGGGAATCGGGCATCATCGCGCCGGGCATGATCGGCCCGCACGGATATTTGTGGCGGAACTGCGCATCGAACACCATCCAGGCCGGTACGCACGCACCGGTTTGCGCATGGTCGCGATACATCGCCGGCACGAACTCCGAATACGGCGCGGCCTCGTTGACGAAACGCTTGCCGAGTCCGTTGACCACCACGCAACCCGGCAGATTGCGTTCGACGAACAGCGCTCGCTGCTTTTCCTCGTGATCGACGTGGACGGTCGGCGCGCCCCACACATGCTCCATCAACGCAATCTGCGCGCCCAGTTTCAGACCGGCAGCAATCGCATCGCCCGTATTGTTCGGTGGGGTCGCGCTCCACTGCGCTTGCGTGGGACGCGACAGATAGCGCTCGCGCATCGCCTGATTGCGTTCGAAACCGCCGGCCGCGAGAATCACGCCGCGCTTTGCAAGTACGCGCACATTTTTTCCATCGCGTTCCACCACGACGCCTGTTACGCGTCCGTCTGCTTCGAGCAACCCGGTCATCGGCGCGTTGAGCCAAAGCGGAATGTCCCGATCGAGCAACGCGCGACGCAGGCCCCCTGCCAACGCGTTGCCGAGCGTCAGGCGGCGATCGCGCCGCGAGCGGCTGCGCGCGCGTAGATCGAACCAGTAGCGGCCGAATTGCTTCAGCGCGAGCGCGATATAGCCGGGTGCTTTCGACAGCAGCATGTGCGCCTCTTTCGACGTCACCGCGACCCGCCCGCCGATCAGCGTCCCTGGTGAAGGCAGCCGCAAGCGCGCGAATTCGTCACCGAGCGATGCGCCGTCCACCGGCAAAGGATCGAGCGCGCGGTAACCCGGCATCGATCCAGGCAGGTCCTGAAAGTAGTCCGCGTACTTGGGCAACGCTTCATAACGCACCGGTGTATTCGCTTCGACATAGCGCAGCATCTCCGGCGCGGTGTCGAGATAAGCGTCGATCCGCTCGGTCGCGGTCACGCCTCTCGTGCAGGCGTCGATATAGGTTCGTGCGGCCTCGCGCGTGTCCGTGGCGCCCAGTTCGGCGATATGGTGGTTGCAGGGAATCCAGATGCCACCGCCCGACACCGCCGAGGTCCCACCGTACACATCGCTCTTTTCGAGCACGGCGACGGACAGGCCGCGGTCGGCCGCGCGGCAGGCGGCCAGCATGCCGCCCGCACCGGAACCGACCACCACGACGTCGAACACAACCGTCTGCGTTTGCTGTTCGCTCATGGCGGCATCCATCAGACGAAGAAATCGGTGTTCGGGCGCCCGAGCATCACGGCGCCGAGATTCTGGCCGAAACGGTCGAGGTTGTTTGCGTAGTGCGCGCGCGCCGCATGCAGATCGAGAAAGCGCCGCACCAGCGGATTGCGGTTGTAAATGCCGTTGCCACCCGCATAGCGCAGCAGCGCGTTGGCGGCCTGCGCGCAGCGTTCGGCCACTTGCGCGGATTGATAACGGAAGTGCACACGCCGCTCGATCGATACCGCCGGGCCACCATTAGCCGCGGCGAGTAGCTCGGCAAAGTTGCGCATCAGCAGCACTTTCATTTCGTCGATCGCGACCGCTGCATTGGCGCAGGCGGATTGCGCGCCGGTGTCATCGGTGGTTTTCGCGCCGCTGTTGGCGCTCACTCGCGTGGCAGCATACGACGTGAAATCATCCAGCGCGCCCTGCAGTGCGCCGATGCAAGCGGTGCACACCGCGCGTACGAAGATTTGCGCAAACGGCAGTTGGAACAGCGGCGCATCGTTCACCGCGAGACCGGGGCTCGTGCCCATCATGCCGTCGATGGCTTTGTGCGTGCGATAGTCCGGCACGAACGCATCGTTCACCACGATGTCGTGACTGCCCGTTGCGCGCAAGCCCAGCACATCCCAATCCTGTTCGATCGTGTAATCGCTTTTCGGCAGCAGGAAGGTACGGTATTCCGGCGGTTCGCCTTCTTTTGCCGGCGGCACCAGCGCGCCGAGAAAGACCCATTCGCACAGTTCGCTGCCGCTCGAAAACTTCCAATGCCCGGACAGCCGGAAACCGCCTTCAACCGGCGTCACACGACCCACCGGCATATAGGTCGACGCGATCAGCGTGCTTTGATCCTTGCCCCACACGTCCTGCTGCGCGCGTTCGTCGAACAGCGCCAGTTGCCAGTTGTGCACGCCGACCACGCCGTACACCCATGCGGTCGACATGCAGCCGCGCGCCACCGCCATCTGGATCTCGAAGAAGGTTTGCGGATCGAGTTCATAGCCTCCGTAACGCTTCGGCTGAAGCACCTTGAAAAAACCGGCGGCCTGAAAATCGGCCAGCGTTTCAGCGGGAATCCGCCCATTCGCCTCGGCCTGCGCGGCACGCCCGGCGAGTACCGGCGCGAGCGCTTCGGCGCGGGCAATCAGTTCGGCTGCAAGGGCGTTCGAATCGTTGTCGCGATGCACGGCTGTCTCCATGATGGCGCGCGAGATGGGTGTCGCGCCTATTCTGTTGGGTTCATCTTCGAGCTCCGGCTGCGGCGTCGCATCGTCTGAAGAGACTAGCGACGCCCGCCTCGCCCGCTGTTATGTAACGACCTTATGCGGCAACCTGCGCCTTCTGCTTTTCGCCCTTCAGGCGATTGAAGTACGGAATCACGTGCTCACCGATATTGCGGATCGTTTCGAGTTGCGCTTCCTGAGACACCGTGCCCATCTGGCAGAGGAACAGCACTTCATCCACGCCCGCTTCCATCAGGCGGCCCACATAGCCGATGCAATCGTCGACGGTGCCGTAGGCGTGATTCGGGTTCATCATTGAAAGCGCCGGATCGCTGAAATCGACCACTACCTCTTCCGACGCGAAGCGCGAACGGATCACCATTTCGCCGGTATTGCCCTTCACGAGGTCATCGCCCCAGCTATCCGGGTTCGGGCGCTCGCCGCCGGTGTACCAGTAAGCCAGCGACTCCATGAAATAGCGCTGGCCGCGAATGCCGATCTTGCGGGCCTGCTGGCCGTCGTTCAGCACCACGGTCGGGCACAGCGCGGCCAGATGCTGCGTCGGACGGAAACCGACCTGGTCCTCGGCTTTGCGGGTCGCCCATGCTTCGCGATACAGCGCGTTTTTCTTCGCGACTTCATCGGGGCCGCCGAAACCGAGCACCAAGGCACCCAGGCCACGCTGACCGGCGCGTAGCAAGCCGTCGTTGTTGGTGCACGCCATGTACATCGGCGGATGCGGGTCCTGGAACGGCTTCGGGTGAATCGGCCGTTTAGGAATCTTGATGTATTTACCATCGTGCTCGATCTCGTCCTGAACGAACATTTTCGGCACCAGGTACATCGATTCGTCGATCATCGGTTGCAGCTCGGCAAGGTCGTAGCCGAACGCGCCCGCTTCCTGCTGGCTGCCGCCTTTGCCGACGCCGAAATGCACGCGGCCACCCGACAGAATGTCGAGCATGGCCACGCGTTCAGCCACCTTGATCGGATGATTCATCGCGGGCGGCAGGCAGATCACGCCGTGGCCGAGGCCGATGCGGGTCGTGCGGCCGGCCAGATACGCGAGGAAGGTTTCCGGGGCGCTCATATGCGCGTAGTTCGTCAGCGACGTGTGTTCGACGCACCAGACGGTATCGAAACCCATCTGTTCGGCGAGCAACGCCTGCTCGACGGTCTCCTTGAATACCCGGTGATCGCCTTCCCGCGAAGCGTCCGTGGTCTGGGCTTCGTAGATCAGAGAAAACTTCATTGCGTGCGTCTCCATGAATTTTGGACTGTGCTGAAACGGGCGGTCCGCTCCCGACGCACCGATTCCTACGATGATCGTGACGGTCCACGGATTGAAGTTTCAGTTCGCGCGTGCGGCCCGGCATCGTCTATTTGGATTAACGGGGCGCGCTTTGGCGTGGAAGCTTTGATCGAAGGCGCTTTATGCCACGCTTTTTGCCACATCCCCGGCTGCGTTTTTTGCCGTGCTTTTCATACTCAGGCTAGTCCGATTGGACCTCGTGCGGTCCTCGCCCGTGACGCTACGATCGAGCCGCAATACAACGCTGCTCAACGGATGGGAGTGCAATGCAATGAAGGCTTCGATGATGCTGTACCCGGTCGACACAATCGATGCGGCGCTGCCGCTGTTTGTCGACGGGCTGGGTTTGACGGTGAAGTTCCGTGACGGCGAACGCTATTGCGCGCTCGATGGCGGTGCGCTGAGCGTCGCGCTGGTGGCGGGCGAAGAACGGATCGTCGAACGCGCGGCACTGGTGTTTCGCGTGGATGAAAACGACGACCTGTATGCAGCGATGGCGCGTGTGGTCGCGGCGGGTGCGTCAGTGCGCGTGCCGGTACAGCAAGGGCCGCACGAATGGCGTGCGGTGCTGGAGGACAAGAACGGCGCGTTGCTGGTGTTGTCGCAAAAGCGCGCGGTTTAAGGTGTTGGAGGGTGTGCCGCGCCTGATACAGGCGCGGCGCATGGCACACGCGGCACGCGCGGCACACATGGCACAGGTGGCACGCGTTCGTTCAGTTGAGTTCAGCCAAGCGGCACCACACTGCCCAGCAGGATGCGCACGAGCGTGGCCTGACGCGTCACGCCCGTCTTCGAGAAGATTGCCCGCAGATGAGCCCGCGCAGTGTTCTTGCTGATGCCCAAATCGTCAGCCGCCTCTTCCAGTGTCAACCCATTGGTCAACAGCAAGGCAAGCGAGGTCTCCGCGGGCGTGAGGTCGAACAGCTTGCGTACGATCTCCTGCGAGCCCTGTGATTTGCGATCGGGATCGCGCAGAAACAGCACGGTTGCCGGGCGGCGCTTGTTGTCCTCGGACCAGTCGGATAGCGGAATTGTGCGCACCAGCACGCCGAGTTTCGGCTTATCGCAACCGCGCGTGATCGGCATCGCTTCGACAATCGGCGCGGCGGTGCCGAAGTGCCCCATCAGGGCATGGCGCACCAGACGTTGCAGATTGCGGTTCTCCTGCGCGTCGGTCGCCTCGACGTTGCCGTGCACGACGCGCAGGCCGTTGCCCTGCGCGAGAATCTCGTCGGCCACGCTGTTGGTGCGCATGATCGCGCCGCTCTCGTCGAGCGTCACTGTGCCCACCAGCATCCGGTCGATCGCGCTCGCATACAGCGTGCGTTCCGACTCCACGATATCGAGCCGCGAGTGCAATTCGACCGCGCGCCGCAAATGCGGCAGCAACAGCGCGCAAAAAGCCTTGTCGCGTGCGGAAAAATGTTTCGCAGCGTGACTGCGGCACACGCGAAACCGGCATTCGACGCCGGACTCCGTGCGCAGATCGGCGCCCATGATGTAGCGAATGTCGGCCGGCTTCAGGAACTGCTTGTAGAGTTCGCTGGTAAGCCAACCCGTGTCGCCGAATACTTCGTCGACCGTGACCACGCGATCCGCCGGCAAACCGACGAACGGGTCGAGCGAATAATAGTAGTTGTTGTATGACGCTTCGCCAGGCACGCCCGACCCCATTTCGGACGCATGCACCATCAGGCCGCGCCGATCGCTCGAAGGCGAACGCAGAATCAGGGTTGCATAGCTCGCACCGAGCGAGGTGCGGATCAACTCGAGCGCGCCAGCCCACGGCGTGCTTTCCAGCGCCCCTTGATAAATGCGCGCGGTCAGTTCGCTGAACTGCGCGACGCTCACCTCGGCCAGTTCACTCATGGCCTGGCCCTCTTCTGGGGCCCATTTCGTCTCCATCAACACTCTCCGTCCTCCATGCGACTTTGCATCGCGCCGCCAAGCTTAAGGGTCGATCTGTTTGCTGGCATCGGGGGAAGTACTTAGCTCGTAGAAGTTTCGCTGAGCGTACGAACGAACTCTCGTCCAATCGGACGATGCTCCCTTAAAGCCGCCGCGTTTCAATGCATTCAGTGTTGCGGCGTGCGCGCTCAATGGCCTGATTCGTGCCCTGATTTGCGGCCCGGTTTTCGGCTCGAACCGCATCATGTGCGGCCGCATCGCTTATACGCGGTATAGCCGCTTTCATGACCGTTTTATCAGGAGACCCGATGGCGCTCGATCCCCAGGCGCAGGCCGTGCTCGCCGCTTTCGCCGGCATGCCCGCACTCGATTTCGCGCAACTCACCGTGCCCGCCTACCGCGCAATGCTCGCCGCGGGCGGCGGTTTTGCACCCGGCGACGCCATCGCGGCGGAAGAAGATCTGCTGATTCCCACCGCAAGCGGCCCGATTGCTGCGCGCCTCTACCGGCCGGTGACTAAAAGTGGCGATGACCTGCTGCCCCTTACTGTTTTCTTTCACGGGGGCGGCTTCATTTCTTGCGGGCTCGATACGCATGCCAACCTGTGTCGTTGTCTGGCGCAACGCGCGCGAACGGTCGTGCTATCGGTTGATTACCGGCTCGCGCCGGAAGCGCGTTTTCCGGCCGCCGCGCTCGATGCGTGCGATGCCGTGCGCTGGGCCGCGTCCAACTCAAGCGATCTGCGCGTGCGGCCCGGTGCGCTTGCCGTAGCGGGCGACAGTGCAGGCGGCAATCTTGCAGCGGTAGCCGCGCAGCAGTTGCGTCATAGCGGCGTGAATATCGCGCATCAGTTGCTGTTCTATCCGGTGGTGGATTGCGCCACCGAGCATCCTTCATACAAATCGATGGGCGACGGCTATTTCCTGACGGCGGACATGATGCGCTGGTTCAAAGGCCAGTATTTCGCGGAGGGCGCCGATCGTGCCCATCGCGCCGACCCACTCGCCAGTCCGCTTGCCGCTACCGATCTCACGGGCGTGGCCAGCGCCACCATCATCAGCGCCGAATACGACCCATTGCGCGACGAGGCCGAGCGCTATGCAGCACGCCTCGCGCAAGCGGGCGTGCTGACAACACATCTGCGTTGGCCGGGGCAAATGCACGGCTTCGCCAGTTTGCTCGGTGCGCTCGATGCGGCCGACCGTGCACTCACCTTGGCAGCGCGCGCCTTGCGCCATGCGCTGCACGTCCAGAACACCTGACTTCGCTCACTAGGAGACCGTCGGAGTTGAGGTGAAGCGTAATTCAAAACACTTCAAGGTCCGACTGAGTTCGCGCCGGTTTGCGGACTCACTTCGTCGTCGACACGCAATGAAAGCAATTTGAAGGCTGATTGGG
>NZ_WOEZ01000177.1 GCF_013177735.1 Paraburkholderia elongata
GCCACTCGCCACCAGGATTGCTCCCGTGCTGCCGTTCGACTTGCATGTGTAAGGCATGCCGCCAGCGTTCAATCTGAGCCAGGATCAAACTCTTCAGTTCAAACCTGTTACTGTTTTTCGGTCTCTTCCGAGACCGGTCGCTCACTCAACGTACTGACGAATGATTAACCTGTCGGTGTGAATCCACCCCAACAGGAAAACCTTCCTTTAATACTCGTGTGAGACTTGATACTTTCGCTTTATGGCAGGCTCCGAAGAACCCACCCGCATCGCGCATCAAGCGCCACACTTATCGGCTGTTAATTTTTAAAGATCGAGTCCGCATTCACTACCAAACCGGCACCGCGTTGCACCCACATCACAACCACCCGGTACCGCTTCGTTCTGCGTCGCTGCATCAGCAGCAGAGAAGCGAGATTATGAAGAACTTTCGCTACGCCGTCAACAGGTTTTTCTAACTTTCTCAACCCGTTCACTTCGCTGAAAGCCTTGCCACTGCTGGCTCTCCCGCCCCCCGCGCCCCGGTGTCCGAGGCACGAAAGAGCGAGATTCTAGCGAGCGGAACGGCGCCTTGCAAGCGTTATTTTGATACGCATGGATTGCGCCAGAAATGGCACGGAGATGGCACACCAAACTCACCCGAAGCTCAGCCGAAAACCACCTCGTTCAGGCGGCCGCGCGCTTCTGCATCACGCGCTCGACTACGCCCAGATAATGATCGAGGCCCGGCGTCGCGCGGTTCTCTTCTTTAGCGCGATCGTCCCATTTGCGCAGGCGCAATGCGTCTTCCGCGTAAGGCTTCTGTAGGAACGCCTCAGCTTCTTCCTTGCTGAAGATACCGCCTTGCAATTCCAGACTCCGCACCGAATCGGCGGAAAGCTGGCCGAAGTACGCATCGTCGATTGCACAGAGGCAGCGCTTTGCGTCGACGTGCAGGCGGATCGGCTCCAACACCGCGTCCGGCAACACCGGCCGCAAGAACGGCAGCGCGAAATACTGATGCAGATCGTCGATGCCCCGCTCCGTCGGTGTTTCGCCTTGCAGATTCAGCAGATGGCCGAGGTCGTGCAGAAACGCAGAAGCAACGAGTTCATCGTGAGCGCCCGCCTCTTCCGCCAACGTGCCGCTTTGCAGCGCATGTTCAAGCTGCGTCACCGGCTCGCCGCTATATGCGAGGTTGCCGTACTGCTCAAATAACGAACGGATGTCGTTCAGACTCAATGCCACGCTTTTACTCCCACGGTAATGAAAAGGTCTTCAGGTTGGTGAAGCTCTTCATCGCTTCCTGAACGCCTTCCTTATAGCCGAGCCCAGAATCCTTGATGCCGCCGAACGGCGTCAGCTCGATCCGGTATCCCGGCACTTCCCACACGTTGACCGTCCCCACACGCAATTCATTGATGAAGCGTGTGATCGCGTCCTGCCGGTTCGTGCATACCCCAGACGACAACCCGAACGGTGTGCCGTTGCTGATCCGAATAGCGTCGTCGAGCGTATCGAAGGTGATAATCGGCGACACCGGGCCGAACGTTTCTTCGCGCACCAGCGTCATTGACGGGTCGACACCATCCAGCACCGTCGGCGAGTAAAGCGCGCCGTCGCGCTCGTTGCCGATCCGCAAGCGCGCGCCGGCCGCGATCGCCTCGTTCACACGCGCTTCGAATAGCTGCGCGGCGGCGACGTCGATCACGGTGCCCATTTGATTTGATGCATCGAACGGATCGCCGTAGGTCCATGCGCGCGTCTTCTCCACGACCAAATCGGTAAAGTCCGCCGCGATGCTCTTCTGTACCAGCATCCGCTTGACCGCGGTACACCGCTGGCCGGAGTTCTTATACGAGCCCTGCACGGCAAGCATCGCCGCACGATCGAGATCGGCGTCCTCGAGCACGATCAGTGGGTCGTTGCCGCCCAGTTCCAGCACGATGCGCCGATAGCCCGCCTTCGCCGCGATGTATTTGCCGATCGCCACGCCGCCCGTAAAAGTCACGAGCTCCGCCAGAGGATGCGTGATCAACTCGTCGGCGATTTCGCGCGGATCGCCGGTCAGCACCTGCAGCATCGGCGTCGGCAAACCCGCTTCGTAAAGAACGTCCGCCAGATACAACGCCGACAAAGGCACCTTCTCCGACGGCTTGAGCACCACACGATTATTCGTCGCGATCGCCGGCGCAATCTTGTGCGCGACCTGGTTCATCGGATGGTTGAACGGCGTAATCGCCACGATCACACCAGCCAGCGGCTCACGCTGCGAAAACACACGACGCTTCTTGCCATGCGGCGTGAGATCGCACGAAAAACTCTGCCCGTCGTCGCGCAAGGCTTCGATCGAGGCGAACTTGAGCACATCGGCGACGCGGCCGATCTCGTAGCGAGAATCCTGCTTCGACAAACCCGACTCGAGCGAAATCAGGTCCGAGGCTTCCTCAGTCCGCTCCCGCAGCAATGCCGCGGCGCGCTCGAGAATCTGCGAGCGCTCGTAGCGAGTGAGCTTCGCCTGATACGCAGCTGCGTATTCGAACGCGGCGCGCACGTCGTCGATGCTCGCCAACGGGACCGTGCCCACCCGCATCCCGGTAAAAGGATCGAACACGTCGAGCGTGCGCGAGCGCGTAGCGCGCTCGCCTTTGAGCCGCAGCGCTTCCGCTCGAAACGCCGGATGGTCCTGCAGCACGGCGTTCATGATGCCGACACGTGATTCAATGCGATGTCGAAAATATCGAAGTTGCGCAGCCGCTTGCCGGAAGGCAATCCTTCGACGCGGCGATTGAACAGCAGCGGCACTTCCTGCTCGGAGATCCCGCCGTGCGAGCGCAACGGCACGGTCAGTCCGGACAGATCGTGTTCATCGCGACGCGTGCCGAGCACTACATGCTGGGTACTCACCACGACGATATCGCCCACACGGTCGTTCGGCAGCTCGAAGCGCTCGCATGCGGCGCGATTGTTGAGGACAACTTCGATGCCCTGCAAACCGCCGATCCGTTCGATCACCTGGGCGACACTCACATCCTGCGGCAGGTAAATCGTCGCGAATGAACCGAGCGCACCGTGATGCACGACATACGGATCGGTAATCGGTAAGATGACACGGGCGCGGCGAACACCAAGCCAATCGTCCAGCACGTCCTGCAGATAGATCACGTTCGGCTCGCCGGTCTTCGCGTCGTGCTTGGCGTTCATGCCGTGGTCGGCGGTCAGGCCGATCACCCACCCGAGCGCGTCGAGCTTCGCGAGGTAGCCATCCATCATCGCGTAGAACGCGTTCGCGCCTTCGGTGCCCGGCGCCCATTTGTGCTGGATGTAATCGGTGGTCGACAGATACATCAGGTCGAGCTTGCGGGTTTCAGCAAGCCGCACACCGGCGGCGAACACGAACTCGGACAAACCCGCGCTATACACATCCGGCACCGGCAGGCCGACCAGATCGAGTACTTCGTCGATGCCGTTTTCTTCGCGCGTCACCTTGTCGGCTTTTTCCGCCGAAAAGCAGATGCCCTTCAATTGCCAGCCGAGCAGCCGGCGCAGCTTGTCTTTCGCGGTGACTACGGCGACCGCGGCGCCTGCTTCGGCTGCGGCGGCCAGCAAGGTCCCCGCGCGCAGATAGGCCGGATCGTTCATCATCACTTCCGCGCCTTCGCCGCCGTTCGCGTCCGGGTCCCAGAAGTAGTTGCCGCAAATACCGTGCACCGAAGGCGGCACGCCGCACACGATCGAGAGGTTATTCGGGTTGGTGAACGACGGAATCACGCAGTCGCCCTTGAACGCCGCGCCGCTCTTGAGCATCTTGCCGATGAAAGGCGCGACGCCCGCCGCGACCGCGGCTTCGAGGTAATCGTATTCACAGCCGTCGACGCACACCACGACAGTCGGTTGCGCGGGCAGCCGGTAGCTGCGGCCATTGACTTCGATCGTACGTTCGCTTGCGTTTGCCATCATTACCTTCCATGCGTTGAGAGCACGTGTGCTCTAGTCAATCCGTTGCAGCCAGCTTCAATCGTTCGATACCGCCGACATCTGCACCGCGCCGAGAGGCCCCGCCAGTTCGCACGCTTCACGCGCGCGCTGCCGGCCGCCGCTCACATGCGCATGCATCAGCGCCGCGGCATGTTCGGCGTCGCGCGAGGCCAGCGCCGTCAGGATCGCGCGATGTTCGGCGAGCGAGCGCTCCATCGCGTCGGCATGCACCACCAGCGCGGCGCGGCGAAACAGGCTCAACTCGCTCACCAGCCTTCGATACGTCTCGTACAGCTTGCCGTTGCCCGATGCCGCCACGATCGCGCCGTGAAACGCCACATTGGCGCGCGCGTAGGCATCGTGATCCCGGGCGTCGAGCGCCGCGCGCATCGCGTCGAGCCACTCGCGCAACACGGCAAGCTTGCGCGCATCGATACGCGCAGCCAGCAGCCGGCACGCCGCCTCTTCGAGCACCGCACGCACCGCGTAAATCTCGTCCGCTTCCGCCAGCGACACCGTCCGCACGAACACGCCGCGGTTTTTCTCGGTGCGTACGAGGCCCGCTTGTTCCAGCGCGCGAAACGCCTCGCGCACCGGCCCGCGCGATACCTGCAGACGCGCGGCCCAATCGGCTTCGTTGAGTTTGTCGCCGGGCGCGAGCGCACCTTCGATGATGTGCCGTTCGATCTCGTCGCGGACCAGCGCCGTCAGCGAATGCCTGCGCACAACCTCGATCGGATCGACAGAAGCGGTTTGCATATATTCGGTCATTTTGACATATTTCGCCACATCGATATGGGTATGTGCTCGCGCACCGTCAAGTCACGCAAGCACAACCATCAGAAGGTGCTCGTCAGTCCACTCGACGGCGCGGGACACGCGCCGCGATCAGCAGCAGCGCAGCAAGCGAGACCATCAGCAGAATCAGCGACAACGCGGAAGCCGGCAGGTAGTAACCGCGCTCCACCTGACCGACCACAACGATCGGCACCGTCGCAAAGCCCGGCGGGTACACGGTAAGCGTGGCGCCGAGTTCGCCGAGTGAGAGCGCGAAGCCAAGTGCGAGACTCGCGCGGATCGCCGGCACCAGTTGCGGCAGCACGACGCGGCGCAGCACCATCGAAGGCGGCGCACCCAGACTCGCTGCCGCTTCGCGCAGAATGGTCAGTTCCGGACGCAACGCAGCGGCCGCGCAGCGGTAGCAGAACGGCAGCACCAGCGCGAGCTGCACGAACACGACGATCGCCGCCGAGCTCGACAGATCGAACGGACGCTTGTGGTACGCGATCAGCACAGCGAGCCCGAGCACCACGCTCGGCACCCCATTGGGCATCATCGCAATGGTGTCGACGACCGCGCCGAGACCGCGCCGGTCGCGCCCTTCGAGCGCCAACGCCAGCCACAGCCCGAGAATCGTGCCGAGCACGGCGACGCCCATGCCGATTGCGAGGCTCGTCGTCAGCGCGTCGAAGTCGCTGGAAGCCAACCGTTCGAACCAGCGCATGCTGAGGCTGTCGGGCAGGATCGTGCCCGACCAGTGCCCGGCCACGCTCGATAGCGCGACCACCAGCACCGGCAAGACGAACAGCCAGAAGCACAGCAACGCGGCAAAACCGAGAAACAGGCCGCCGAGCATGCGCACCGGCAAGCTGCGGCGCACCGGCCGCGCCTTCTTGTGCATGACCGGTAAAACGGTCGGGTCGAGTTCAACGGCCATGGCCCGCTCCTTTCACCTTGCGACGGTTGACCTGGCGGTACAACGCGTACAGCGACAAAGACATGATCAGCATCACGACCGCGCCGGCGGCGGCGGTCGGCAGATCGAGGTCGACGGTCGCGGAACTGTAGATAGCGACCGGCAGCGTGATCAGATGCGCGCTGCCGAGCACGAGCAGAATGCCGAACTCGTTCAACGTCAGCAGAAAACACAGGATCGTGCCCGCGGCGATGCCCGGCCACGCGAGCGGCAGGATCACCTTGAACGCAACCATCCAGCCGCTTGCGCCGAGACTGCGGGCGGCTTCGATCAAACGCATGTCGAGCGTGGCGAACGACGCCAATGTCGGACGCACGACAAACGGTGCGTAGAAGACCACTTCCGCGAGAATCACGCCGCCCACGCCGAACAGGAAATTGAGCGGCGGCGCTTCGAGATGAAACAGCTGCTGCAAGGCGATGCTGACCGAGCCTTGCGAGCCATACAGAAAGATCAGCGTGAAGGCGACCAGAAACGACGGGAACGCGACGAACAGCTCCAGGAAACGGGTGACCAGGCGCGCGCCGGGAAACGGCTTGAAGAACAATAGCGCCGCGAGGCCAATGCCGAGCAACGAGGCGAGCCCGGCACTCACAAACAGAATCCACAGCGTCGTGCCGACCACGCCGCGCGTTTCCGGATTGCCGAAGAACGCCGAATAGGCCTGCAGGCTCAAACCGTGCGGGCCGGTGAAACTCAGCAGCACCAGACGCACGAGTGGGTAGATCACCAGCGGACCCAGCACGACCACCGCAAGGAACAGCAGGTGCCATTGCGCCGCGCGTTCGCGGCGCTTGACCGCCGCCGTGTGCGAGGCCGCGCTCGCGCTGCGGCGGGCCTCGGCGGCAGCGCCGGCCGCGTTGAGCGGATTGGGGGTATCAGGGGTTGATAAGGACGACATCGTCAGCCTCATAACGCAGGGAAACACGCGCGCCCTTCTCCGGCATCATGCCTTGGCCGCGCTGCATGGTGACAAGCACGGGCTCGTTAGGCATCGCGTCCAACGTGACCGACACCGACAGCACCGCGCCGTACCATTCGACCGACGTAATCGCGCCATGCAATTGCCCTTCGCCGAGCGGCACGATGCGCAGCGCTTCCGGACGCAGACAGGCCACCCGCTCGCGTTCGTTGTAGCGCACGTCGCCCATGCTGAATGCGACCTGCGGCGGCAGAAGATTGGCCGCGCCCAGATAGCGCGCGACGAAACCGTCGTTCGGCGTGTCGTACAACTGCTGCGGCGTACCGAGTTGCGCGATGCGGCCTTCGCGCATCAGCAGCGTGCGGTCGGAAAGCACCAGCGCGTCGTCCTGATCGTGCGTCACGCAGACGATCGTCAGATTCGGCAGGCGCTCGTGCAACGCCTTCAGTTCGGAACGCACCGACGCGCGCAGATTGGCGTCGAGTGCGGAAAGCGGCTCGTCGAGCAACAACACGTCGGGCTCGATCACGAGCGCGCGCGCCAAGGCCACACGCTGCTGCATGCCGCCCGACAATTGCGCGGGCATGTGATGCCCGGCGTCGCCCAGTTGCACGAGCTTCAAAGCATCGGCAACACGTCGCGCGACATCCTTCGACGACGTGCGGCGCGCGCGCAACCCGAAAGCCACGTTATCGAACACCGACAGATGCGGGAACAGCGCATAACTCTGAAACAGCAAGCCGAGATTGCGCTTATGCGGCGGCACATGCGTCAGGTCGTGACCGGCAACAGTCAAGGTGCCCGACAGTCCGTCCGCTTCAATGAACCCGGCGATGAAGCGCAACAGCGTGGTCTTGCCGCAACCACTGCGGCCGAGCACGGTGAGCAATTCGCCGCGCTGAATGGTCAGCGACAGATCGTCGAGCACGGTGCGCGAACCAAAGCGCACCGTCAGATGGTCGATCTGCACGCCGCCCGGCATGTTCGAACGCGCGGCGTCGAACGCGTCCGGTGAGGCGCCGAGCGCGCCTGGGTGAGCAAGACTGGCCGTATTCACCGGGTTCATCCTCCAACTAGATTAATGCTGATACGGCGCCACGCACGAATGCACGAGGCGCCGCCTGACTCAATGGCGAACTGTCCGGCTTACTTCGGCTTAACGACTTCGATCTGCTTGCCCGACGAACCGATCACGTCGCTCTTCCAGCGTGCCGTCCAGTCAGCCTTCTTCGCCATCACTTGCGTCCAGTCCACCGGGATCAGCGTCACGCCCGCGATCGCCTGCTTGACTGCCTCGCCGTTCTTGCCGGCGAGCGGCACGTCGGTGCGGCCCGGGATACCGAAGATATCCGGCACCTTGGCTTGCACGTCGGTCGACATCAGGTAGTCGATCAGCTTCTTGCCTTCTGCCTGGTTCGGCCCGTTCTTGATCAGACCGATCGCGTACGGCAGCTGGAAGGTGGTCGGCTTATCGCCAGCTTTAGCTGCGAGGAAGATCGGCTTGAGCGACAGACCGCCGTTGGCCGCATCGTCCAGATCCATCTGCAGGTCGCCGTTGGCGAAGGCGATTTCGTTACGCGAGAGCAGCACGTCGAGGTAGCCGGTGCCCTTGGTGTGGAACTTGGCGCTCTCTTCGAGCTTCTTCAGATAGTCGAATGCCTTGTCTTCACCCATCAGCGACGTGGTCAGGATGATCACGGCCATACCGTCGCCAGCCGTGGCCGGGTTCGAGTAGGCGACCTTGCCAGTGTAGTCCGGGTGCAGCAGGTCGGCGAATGTCTTCGGCTGGTTCTTGGTGACGTCCGGGTTGATCGCGAACGAGAAGTAGTTGTTCACGAAGGTCGCCCATGCACCGTTCGGCGCCTTGGCGATTGCCGGCACGTTCTTGTAGTTAGCGCTCTGATAAGCCTGCAGCAGGCCGCTCTGGTCGGCTTGTTGAATGAACGGCGGCAACGTGACGATCACGTCGGCCTTCGGCTGATCCTTCTCGATGGTGGCGCGGTTCACCACTTCGCCGCTACCTGCCGTGACGATGTTGACCTTCACGCCTTCCTTCTTTTCGAAGGCCGGCAGCACATCCTTATAGAGGTTTTCGAGGCCGTCGGCGGTGTACAGCACCACTGCGTCAGCCGCATGAGCCTGCATCGCCGTGCCGCCAAACGCTGCCGCCGCGATCAGCGCCGGCAACAGTTTGCGCGCAAGGCCAGCCGTGGCGTGAAGGGAATTCGTCTTTGTCATGTCGCTCTCTCCGAAAGGCAAAAAACCAGACGGTCGGGATAACCCGATACCTGTTGTGATTGAACGGCGGCGCGCGCCGTGCCGCTTGCGTGTTGCCCGCAGCCAGTTGCCGTGCAGTTTCGCGCGGATTGCAGATTGCCGACAACTTTGCCGCTTCTTCTCCAGCCTGACTTACAGCTCACCTACGACACTCGCGCTGCCGGCCATGCCTGAACGGGCACGGCAAGGATCACAGGTTTCCATGACAACGCCATGACGATTCTGTCGAATTCCAACAATTGACACAATTCGCCAATAATATACAAACCAATCTTTTCGTCACCCCGCCCGGGCGACGAACATTCATCTGATGACGGAGGCTTGTGTGATCCTTGGAAACGACCCAATCCTGTTGACCCCGGGACCGCTCTCCACCTCGCCGCAAACTCGCGAGGCGATGCTGCGCGACTGGGGTTCGTGGGACGCCGCGTTCAACCGCATGACCCATAGCGTGTGCGCCGAGCTCGTGAAGATCGTACATGGCGAAAATGACTATGTATGCGTGCCGCTTCAAGGCAGTGGCACCTTTGCGGTCGAAGCCGCGCTCGGCACGCTGGTGCCGCGTCAAGGCTGTGTGCTAGTTCCGAACAACGGCGCGTATTGCGCCCGTCTGATCCGGATATTGCAGCGAATGGGGATCGCTTATGTCGAACTGGCGCTGAATGAGGACGAACCGGTTGGCGCGGCCGCCATCGAAGACGCCTTCAATCGCAACTCGCGTATCACCCACGTCGCGCAAGTCCATCTGGAAACGAGCGCCGGTCTGCTCAATCCGCTCGACGATATCGCCGCGGTGTGTCAGCGGCACGGCAAAAGCCTGATCGTCGACGCGATGAGTTCGTTCGGCGCATTGCCGATCGACTTACGGCGCGGCGGTATCGACGCGCTGATCTCGGCAAGCGGCAAATGCCTGGAAGGCGTGCCTGGGATAGGATTCGTGATTGTGCGGCGCAGCGTGCTGGAACAGAGCGAAGGGCGCTCGCCGTCGCTCGCGCTGGATCTCTACGATCAATACGTCTATATGGAGAAGACGACTCAGTGGCGCTTCACGCCGCCGACTCACGTGGTCGCGGCTTTGCGCCAGGCGCTCGATCAATTCATTGCGGAAGGGGGACAAGCGGCGCGCGGCGCTCGCTACACGCAGAACTGTGCGACATTAGTGAACGGCATGAAAGCGCTCGGCTTCGAGCCGTTTCTGAAGCCCGAAGTGCAGGCGCCGGTGATCGTCACGTTCCACGCGCCGCGCGACCCCGCGTGGAATTTTGCAGACTTTTATGCCGCGGTGCGCGAGGCCGGCTACGTGCTGTATCCGGGCAAGCTCACGCAAGTGGAAACGTTCCGCGTGGGTTGCATCGGCGCGATCGATGCGAACGAACTGCATAACGCGGTGGCGGCGATCGACCGTACGCTGAAACGGCTTGGGATTCGCGTGAAGTGACGTGGACACCGCGGAGTACCCGCTGAGCACCCGTGGTGCATGAGGTGCGTGAGGTGCGTGAGGTGCGTGAGGTGCGTGAGGGTGCGTGAAGGTGCGTGAGTGGTGCATAAGACGCTCGCTCATGCGCCGCGGCCGTCAGCCGCCTGGCTGCTCAAACGCTCGGGCGCTCGGGCGATCAGGCGATCAGGATTTCCGGCCCATGTGCCGTGATCGCCTTGCCGAGCGCCTTCTCCGGCGCCAGTTCGGTGACCAGATAACGCGCCGATTCAATGCCGTTAATGCGCACCGGCGTCACGCGCCCGAACTTTGAGTGGTCGGCAACGACCACCACCGTGTCGGCTGCGGCGATCATGCGGCTGCGCACTTCGGCGGCCATGCGGCTGTAATCGGTCAGGTAGCCGTCCGGCGAAATGCCGCCCGCGCCGATGAAGGCGAAGTCCGCGTGGTACTGCGTCAGCTGATGGACCGTGTCGAGGCCAAAGGTGGCGTCTTCAATATCAGACAGTTCGCCGCCGAGCAGCGTCATCCGGTTATCGTTGCGGCGGCCGAGCAGCAGCGCGATACGCCAGTCGTTCGTATAGACCGACAGGCGATGCCGGTCGAGCAACGCCCGCGCCACCGCTTGCGTGGTGCTGCCCGAATCGATGATCAGTGAGGCGCCGTCCGGCACGAACTCGGCCGCGCGTTCGCCGATCGCCCGCTTGGCGCCGGCGTTGGCGGCTTCGCGCGTATCGAGGTCAGGCTCGCGCCGGTCACTCGAGAGCGCGCCGCCGTGGGTCGTGACGAGCAGACCGCGCCCGGCCAGCGCATTCAGATCGCGGCGGATCGTCTCGCGCGACACATTCAATTCGCGCACCAGTTCAGCGACCGAGAGAGCACCGGTTTTGGCGACTTGCGCCAGGATGTATTGGTGACGTTGTTCTGCGAGCATCTGTTGAGGGCCGGAAGCCGGCACGCTTAGGTTTCGCTACGGGTGAAAGGCCGGCGTATTGTATTACGCGCGGCGCGGGGATGCTCCTGCTGGCGCGCTTACCTGCTAACCTGAATGCTCTCGCCGCGAGCCGACGCCTGTCGATGCCGCATAGTCTGTCAACCGAACTGCCGATGCCGCCACTGTTTCGCCGTTTACTGTTGCTGTTCCACGCGTTGCGTTACGGCGCGCGCCTGATCTGGCTTGCCGCCCCGTCCGACCACAAAGTGCACTGGATGATCGAGCTGGTCGGCCGCGTGCATGCGTCCGGGCGCGGCGGCGAGCGCCTGCAAGGCGTACTGCCCGCGCTCGGGCCGCTCGCGAGCCGCTTCGCGCAGACCCTGGTTGAACGGCCCGAACTCGCGACCGGCACCCTGCACGATGCCATCGACGCGATCGATCACCTCGAAACCCCGCTGCCGCCGCAGGAATCCGAACAGGCTTTGGCAGGCGCATTCGGCCGGCCGCTCGCCACGATCTTCAGCGCGGTCGATCTGGTGCCGGTGCGCGGCGGCTTTGCCGAACAGACACACTTCGCGCGGCTCATCGTGCCGGTCAACGGCCATAGCGAAGTGGCCATCAAGCTGGTGCGCGCCGATCAGTTGCAACAGATCGGCGACGAGCTCGCGCTTCTACGCTGGGTCGCGCGCTGGCTGGAGAAGTTTTCCGGCTCGGCCCGCCGCCTGCAACTGCGTACGCTGGCGCAGACCTTCACCGACGACATCCTGCGCCGTTTCGACCTGCGCGCCGAAGCCGCCAATCTGAGCCAGACCGGCCATCATTTCGACGGCGACGCGCGCATCGTCGTGCCGGCCGTGATCTGGGACCTGTGCACCACCCAGACGCTGACCATGCAACGCGTCAGCACCCTGCCCGCCAGCGACCTGGCTGGCCTGCATGCGCATCACATCAAACTCGCGCCGCTGGCCGCGCATATCGTCGAGGTGGTGACTGAACAGGCGTTCGAGCACGGCTTCTTTCACGCGACGCTCGATGCACGCCGGGTGCGGGTGAGCGTCGAACCGGACACGCTGGGACGCCTCGTGCTGGCGGAGTTTGCGATCATGTCGAGTCTTTCGACGGGCGAACGCGAATTCTTCGTGCACGGCGCGACCGCACTGTTCAACCAGGACTACGGCCGGCTTGCCGAACTGCATCGCGATGCCGGGCATGTGCCGCACGACACGCGCACGGAGATGCTCGAAGCCGAGTTGCGCATACGCGCCGAAGCGCACTTCGCAGCCGAGCCGGAAGACCGGTCGGCGGGTTCGCTATTTCATCATCTGCTGCACGCGGTGCATCCGTTCGACGGTGCCGTACCCGGCCAGCTCGCCACCGCGCAGCGCTCGTTCCAGCAGGCGGAGATGCTGGCGCGCGCACTGCATCCGGGCGTCGATACGTGGAATGTCGCACGCAATGTGCTGGCGGGAATTGCGCGGCGCGACATGGATCACCGCGGCTGGATCAAACGCATCTCGAGCGAGTTGCCACATTTGGCGCATATGCTGCCGCGCTTGCCGCAACTGGCCGTGCGCTACCTGCAGCATGAGCATGATCGCGCCCGCACGCCGCAGCAGAATGCACAGCTGATGCTGGATATCAGCCGTGAATATCGGCGTACGCGTGTGCTGCTGTGGGCATGCGCGGTGTGCGGCGGAGTGCTCGGCGCAGGGACGGTATTGTTGATGCGGTGATTTGCAGCTTCGAACAAGACGCGCTCAACGTGCCCCGGCAAGATGGCGGCTTTTCACGTCACCCATCTTCGATGCTCGTTTCGTCAATCGTCGCTGTATTCGTCGTGTTGTGGTCGACCGGTTTCGTGGTCGCCCGGGCGATCACACCCTATGCCGATCCCAATCTGTTCCTGCTTGCGCGCTTTGGCGGCACCGCGCTGATATTCGCGCCGGCCGCGCTCGCCACTCGCGCCGCGTGGCCGACCGGCCGCGATCTCGGCAAGCACATGCTCGCGGGCGCGTTGCTGCAAGGTGTCTATCTCGGCGCGGGCTATTGGGCCGTCGCGCAGGGCTTGAGCGCCGGTGTGATGGCCCTGCTCGGCGCGCTGCAGCCGCTCGCCACTGCTGCCGTCGCAGCGCCCCTATTTGGCGAGCGTCAGTCGCGGCGCGGCTGGGCCGGCATGGCGCTCGGTCTCGCCGGCGTCATGCTGGTCCTCGAACCGAAGCTCACCGCGGCCGCGCCGTCCACCCTGCATGGCGACGCGCCGCCGTGGCTGGTCGTGTTCGTTTCGATCGTCGCGGTCGGCGCGATCACGGCAGGCACGCTGTTTCAGAAAACTTCGCTGGCAAAGGCCGATATCCGCAGCGCAAGTGCGGTACAGAATTTCGGCGCGGCGGTCGTTGCGGCGATTCTTGCGCTGGCGCTCGGCGAGCATCGCTGGATTGCATCGGCCACTTTGTGGGGTTCGCTAGCGTGGGGCATCGTGATGCTGTCGGGGATCAGCGTCACTTTGCTGGTGTGGATGGTCAGGCGCGGCGATGCTGCGCGCGCCACCGCGCTGATGTTTCTCGCGCCGCCGCTCGCCGCACTCGAAGGGTATGTCGGCTTCGGCGAAACGCTGCTGCCGGTGCAGATCGCAGGATTTGCGGTGGCGCTGGTGGGCGTGCTGCTGGCGCGGTCGTGAGGGTTTGAATGGCACCCTCGCCCGCCCGTCAACCCGCGGATCAATCCGCCGTGTCGGCGCCAGCCGGCACTTTTGCGCGCGCCTTGCTGCCTGGGGCCGGTGCCCAGGCCGGGCGGCTCTTGCGCTCCGAATCCGCCACGACGATGTAGCGTCCCGCCCATGGGGTAATCTGGCGATCGCTTTTCAACACCCACAGCGATTTGCCGGACTCGACGAGCGCTGCATATTCGGCATCGAGAATGCCGTAATGGTCGATAAATGCATTGAGAGACGCGGGAATCCGCACGCAGCCCTTCGAATGGCGGATACCGAGCAGCGGCTCGAGCCGGTCCGGGTCGGTGGCATGCATCTGGAAACGCATCTGCGACATGCCGCCCTTGCCCCAACCCCGTTCGCCCTGGGCCCAGCCGAGGTCAAAAATCCGCATGTCGCGCTTGCCGTAGCCGCGGATGTGGTTCTCGTTCAGCGTGCCTTCGGAGCGGAAATCCATGTTGGACGGTGTATGTTCGAACACGCCGAGCGGTGTGATGAAGTGGTCGTACTCGCCGGGCCGGCCCGTTGAAACCGGCGACGCGCCGATCATCTGCCAGCTGTCGGACGGGGTTGCCCGGAAATAGATGAACAGCGCCTGAACGTTGGCGTTGCGGTCCACCATCACGACATACTCGCCCGACAGATTGCCGAGCATGTCCTCGCCCAGCGCCGTTTGCAGGCGGTCGGCATAGGCGCGCTGCTCGGCGGCCGGCAGTTTCAGCCGACGCGTCACGTCTTGCGCGAACACGCCCCTCAGCAGGAACGCGCGACGCGGGTCAACTACGCCGGCCGCGTCGGGCGCGGCAACGGCCGACGCGTCGACGGCGGGTGCCGGGTGCTTCCCCGCTACGGATGCCGATGCCTTGGTCGACGCGGCGCCTGAAGCCGACACCGAAGCCGAAGCCGTGCCCGATGCCGCAATAGCGACGCCGCATGACACCGCGCAAAAGACGGCTCCCAGCGCACGCGTCAGATAGCGAACCGAACGACCTGCGCGAGCGGAACACGGCGCAGAGAATAAATCCGACATACACACCATTTCGGTTAGACGATCTACCGATGCGGAAGTGCTACGGTCCGGTGCAGACTGGCTAGGCCGATTGGGGTTGTTCATCGCGTATTTGAGCAAACCTGATTATTATTGACTGCTCGCCGGCTCATGCGGCGCTCGGAACGAGGATGTTACTAAGCAGATTGGCACCTGTCGATGAAGAATCGGCCAATTCACCAATATCACCGTATTGACCGTCAATATTCAACGATCTGTGCAGCGGTTTAAAAGCAGCACAGAGTGAATTTAACGCCAATACTCGCGATAAAAGACCGATTGGTCACATCATGCCCGCAGAACCGTCCCGTTCGTGGGCCCGCCGCTCGTGCAATCCGCGCGAGCGTTCATGGCTGACACTAGCACCGCCCCATACGGAGGAAAGAGGAACATGACGCAACAAGACCCAGCCGCACGCCAGGCAAGTATCGCAGCGGAAATGCACGTCACCACTGAGTTCGACGCTGCACAGGAAATCGAGCGCCGGGTCGCTTTTCTGGCTAACTATCTGCGCAGTAGCGGACTAAAAACCTACGTGCTCGGCATTAGCGGCGGCGTCGATTCGACTACCGCCGGGCGGCTTGCGCAACTCGCGGTCGAGCGGTTGCGCGCCGAACATTACGACGCGCGTTTCGTCACGATCCGTTTACCCTACGGCGTGCAAAAAGATGAGGCTGACGCGCAGCAGGCCTTGAGTTTCATTCGCGCGGACGAAAATCTCGCCATCGATATCAAACCCGCCGCCGACGCGATGCTCGCCGCGCTGGATAACAGCGGCGTGCGATTTAACGACGACTCACAGCACGATTTCGTCCACGGCAATATCAAGGCGCGGCAGCGCATGATCGCGCAATACGCAGTAGCCGGTGCCCGGGCCGGTGTGGTGATCGGCACGGACCACGCGGCCGAATCGGTGATGGGATTTTTCACGAAGTTCGGCGACGGTGGCGCCGATGTACTGCCGCTCACCGGCCTGAACAAGCGTCGTGTGCGGGCACTGTCCAAAGCCTTGGGCGCACCCGAAGCGCTGGCGCACAAGGTGCCGACCGCCGACCTGGAAATGTTGCGCCCACAACGGCCGGACGAGGACGCGTACGGCATCTCTTACGACGATATCGACGATTTTCTGGAAAGCAAACCGGTGAGCGACGCGGTGCGCGAGATAGTCTTGTGCTTCTACGATGCCACGCGGCACAAACGGGCGTTACCCTACACGCCGTTCGATTGGCCGGTGAAGACAGACGGGGGAATGAGAGAAGGAGTGTAACAACCTGAATGCGCGGGGAAGATGCGCGTCAGAAATGCGCTAGACGCGGTGCGTTCTCCCCACTCGACGCCTTCGACGCGTTCGGCTAACGCCCCTGCAACAGGCTCAGTGAGCAGGCGGCGATGCGCCGTCGCTGAACAGATCGGCGCTCGCCTCAAGCGCCAAGCCGCCCAAATGCTTGCCGTGAATTTGCCGCGCGATCACCTCGCCCACATACGGCACGTCCGCGTCCAACTCGACCGTGGCGTAGGCGCTGGGTTTCCCGGCGTCGACCACCTCGACGCTTTTCGCGTAATGCCCAAGCTCGCGTTTGAGGAATTCCCGCACTTCCTGCTCGCTGCACGATTCCGCGATATTGCGCACGATCAGGTTCATGCCGCCTACCCTCGGCGCGCGTTACGATCCGCGGCATGCACCCGCACCGGGCGCAGCGTTGCGCGCTGTTTCGCCTGAGCCGCTGCGAGTTGGCGGATCAATGCAGCGCCGGCAGCAGCCAACGCAGCCAATGACAGATAGAAGGCAATCATTTAAATCTCCCCTTCGAATTTCGTCCTGTTTTCAGGATAGCCACAATCGACAACAAAAGCGATGCGACACAATGTCGTAAAAGACGGACTTTAAAACTTCCGTTAATGCACTGTACCTGAATAAGCAGCGGTAAAAATAGCAAAACACATGTTCATTCAGTGATGCAGGCCCGGCACACGCGCCAGACGCGGACGCTGGACGCAAAAAACCGGGCTGCGATACGCATCGCCGCCGGCATCCTACGGGGGACGTGCGCAAAGGGCGGACTGATCGTCGGGATCAGTCCGCCGCTTGCGCATTGGCCGCACTCACCCACCACGCATCCGCCGAAAGTGAGCGCCAGTGCGGCAAGGCATGAATGGGCCCTGGCGAGTCTCCGAGAATAAGTTGGGGCAGCGCGCTGCTAGCTGCACGGCTGAATACGCGCGAATGAACAACCAGTGCGACGCGGGCTGAGACCGGTGGCCTCACGGCGCGCTGTCGCGACCGTCGCCACGCCCGTTGTTGTCACCGGTCGCGACATCGAGACGGCTCACGTCGCAGGACGTCTGGCTGAAGCCCGAATAGACCACGGACCAGTTACCGACAATCGCGGCTTGCGCCTCCGCGAGGCTCAGTTTCCCTTCGCAAACGCAGCGTTTGAGCATGACCGCGGCGCGCGCCTTGCGACGCTCGCCCTGCTGGCCTGCCCACGGCAGAAGATCGAGATTGGAGGGTGCATTCGGCGAGCCGCCGAGCACAATGGGCACGCGCCTGTCCTGTGCGAACGCGGGACCGCCGTCGGCGCCGATGCCGCGCGCGGCAAGCATGCGGTCCTTGTGAGCCATCAGCTCATCGAACGGCGGTGCGACCATGTCCGCATAGCCGGGTCGGCAAATCGTTTCGCTGACTGAATCCTGCGTGACGCGCTCGTCGAGCATCGCTGAATCCTGAGCCCAGACTTCACCGACGCGCAATGCGAGTACCGCTGCGAAGCCGAGCAGGAACGCAAAGCGCCTCTTGCGGGCAGGACGCGCGGCGCCGCACCGGCGCATGAGCGTCGGCGGAGCCGCCTGATATGTACTGCTGGTTGCGTCGCTGTAATGGATGATGCAACGCTTGTCTGCAATGCCTGCGTTCATTCGTCGGCGCGCCGGTAGCGGCGCGCAATTGTTTAATTCGCAGACTAATTAAAACACATTCAATATTCCTGCGTGAAAAAGGCGCGCTTGCGTACGCCTGTGAAGATGCGTCCAGATGCGCTTGCAGGTGTCTGCCGGCGCGGCCTTGCCGTGTACGAATACACGTTGCGAGACCGCGCCGAACCACAGGATAAAGGCAACGCCGCTATCTGCATGCCGCTCATGCGCGACTCCAACAGCAAGCTACGTCAACCGGGTCTCGCCACCCGAGCCTGCAAGGCGCGGATACGCCCGAGCGCCTGAATATTGGACACCGTCGCGTCATACATCTTGGCGAGATCCGCTTTGAGCGCGGTACGCGAGCCGCCGTCGAGATAGACCATGTGCCCCGACGGATAAAAACGCGCCGACAGATTCTGCCGGACCTGCTGGCTGAGAAGCGGCATCTGCTGCAGATCGATCACCGTCTGATAGAACGGCGTGACGTAGTCGAAGAAACCGTTCGCCGACAGCACCTTCAGGTCAGGATTGAGCGCCATCACGGCGGCAAGATCGCCGGCGGTGTACAGAATGATGTTGCCCTTCGCGTCAAGCCCCTTCTGCGCGCCGGTCGGGTCGATATGACTGAAGTCCCAATACTGGAATGCCTGATCGTTGAGGTCCGTGAACGCCGAATTCGACGTGTATTTCAACTGCTCGTTCAGATACACGTTCCACATCGTCGTGTAGACGCCGGTCACCGCCGTCATGGTCGGATCGTTGCCGCCGGAGTTCGGGTCGATCTTGCCGGCGATGCCGGTGTTGATCGCCGTCACGCGGCCGTCGTACTCGCCGAGCGCGAGACCCTGTGCTTTCAGCAACGTAGTCAAAAAGAGCGAATTGCCGCGGCTGTCGTACGACGCGATATCGAGGCTCCAAGCGAGCAAGGTGGTTTTGTCGATACCGGTGTATTCGCTGAGTTTTTCGACCGTTGCGGAATCCGTAGTCGGAAACTTGCGGAGCGCCGCCAGATAGTCGGTGCGCGCAAATTGCGCCACTTCTTCGGCAAACGTGCCGAGGTCGGTCGGCCGCGGCGCAATGCCGAGTTTCTTGTGATACCACGCGTCCGCAGCAGTTGTGGGCAACGCGCCGACTGGGTTGCCGGCTTGCGTGTAATCGAGAATGGACGATTGCAGCGTGATGCCGTTCAAATCGACGCCGTCTTCATGCAGCCGGTACGCCAGCACGCAACTGCGCGCCGTGCCGTAAGACTCGCCGAACAGGTACTTCGGCGAATTCCAGCGATTGTTCTTAGTGAGAAAGCGCTTGATGAACTGCTTGATCGAGTCCGCGTCCTGGTCGACACCCCAGAAGTCGCGGTTTTTTTTCGGCGCGATCGCCGCCGAATAGCCGGTACCGACCGGATTGATAAAGACGAGGTCGCTCTTGTCGAGCAGACTGTCCGGGTTGTCTTCCATCGAGTACGGCGCGGGCGGCGTAAAACCCGGCATCGACGTCTTGATGCGGCGAGGCGCGAACGAGCCCAGCAGCACGAACACCGAAGACGAACCCGGGCCGCCGTTGTAGAAGAAAGTCACCGGGCGGGTTTCCTCCTTCTGATTGTCCTGCGTGAACGCGACGTAGAACATTTTGGCTTTGGGCTGTGAACTGCTCGGGTCGACAATCACGAGGTGACCCGCCGTCGCCGTGTAGTTGATCTTCAGGCCGCCGATCGTAGCCGAATGGTGCGTAATCGCGGCGGCTTCAGCGATATCGGTGACGGAATCGTCCGGCCCGTTGCCATAAGCAACCGGATCGAAGAACGGCTGATCGCCTGCTTTGTGCGACGCGCCGGCGGCGGCCGTTGCGGGCGAAGCATGCGAGTTGTGTGACGACTGCGGACTAACGGAAGCTGACTCGGTGTTCGTCATGATCGCTCCATGGGTTCGTTCGTTAACGTCTTGATATGTCTTGATATGTCTTGATGAGTCTTGGTATGTCTTGGTGTCTCTTGTCTGTCCTGCGTTGCCTGCGTCTCCTGAAGCCATGCACGGTACCGCCTGCGGTCTGAACGCGGCGCACCATGGGACAAGCGCGGACGACTGGTGAGCGCCTGAGCTGGCAATCAGCCAGGCGTCACACGAACCGGTCCGCGACTCTTCAGACTATAGTGCCGCCGCCACCTTCTGACCATTGGGACTGCCGAGTCCCGTGCACGCATCCCAGCCCGGCGACGCGGCGAAGCTGCCGTTGTTGCCCTGGGTGATGTCGTTACACGCGCCCGGCGCCTTGTACAGCTTCGGGTTGATGAAACCGGCCGGCTGCCCCTTCGCCGCATTGATCCGCGCAATCAACGCCGCCCACAGCGGTGCGACCGCGCTGGTGCCGCCCACCACCGTCTGCGTGCCGTCGATCAATACGCTATAGCCGGTGACGGGCGACGCATCGCCGGCCACGTCCGGCACGCCACGCCCGCTAAGCGCCGTCCTGGCGCCGCTCGATGAAGTGGCCAACAAGCCTTGTTGCCACACCGGCACCGGAAAGGCCCGGCTCACGCCACCGCCGCTCGCGCCGCCTTGTGCGCCGTCGTTCCACACCACCTCATCCGAGATCGAGGTGCCCGACGCGGTCAGGCTCGTGCCGCCGCATGCCAGCACATAAGGGCTCGACGCCGGGAAGTCGACCTGATCGCTGCCGGAACCGTCGCTCGAGCCGCTATCGCCCGACGCCGCGCAGACAGTCAAACCCAAGGCCGCCGCCGTTTGCAGCACGCTGTTGAACGCTTGCAACGACTGGCTGGTCCAGCTCGACTCCGGACCGCCCCAACTGATCGAGACGACCGAGGGTTTGTTGGTCGTGTCGTGTACCGCGCGGCTCACCGCGTCGATGAAACCGGCGTCGCTGTTCTGCGTGAAATAGACCGCGATCGTCGCGCCGGGCACAATCGCACCGACGATTTCGATGTCGAGCGTGACTTCGCCGTCGGGCCCGTTCGGGTCGCCGCTCGGCTGATTGCTGCCCTGATCGACGCCGACCGGTGTCACCTTCGGTGAAGCGACGCCAAGGCTCGCAAAGTAACTCTTGAGATCGGACGTGTTGTACCCGCCACCGAGTTCGATGATGCCGACGCATTCGCCGCTGCCGTCGCCCTGCGGAAACTGATACAACGATGCGAGCTGCGGCGGCGTAAAGGACGCCTGATGCGCTTTAGCCGCCTGGAACGGCGGCCGGATGCGAAAGTGCGGTCGCGCCTGGGGCCGGTTATCGAGCCCAAGCACGGCCTCCACGATGCCGTGCAGATCGTCCGGCACGCTGATCGTGCCGGTGCGGCCGCGGAACTGGCCCGCCGTGTGATGCTGGTAATGTTCCAGCTTGACGCCGAACGCGGTCTGGAACTGCGCAATCGTGCCACTCAGCAACACCATGCGCGTTGCCGGATCGTCCCGCACCACCGTCAAGCCGTGTGCGGCGGCAAAGGCTTTGACCTTGGCGATGTCGTCCGGCGCGGCGCCGTAATCTTTTGCAAACGCTTCGCGCGAAAGTGGTTTGACGCTCGGGTCGCCCGCTTCGATCTTGCTCATCAGTGCATCGAACTGCGCCTGCTGCTGACGGCGCAGCATCACGAAAACCTCGATCCGTTCTGCCGGATCGCATTGCCCAACAACTTTCGAACCTTGCTCTACCGTTCGCTCGCTTCCCGGCAGCGGTTGTCTATTGACCATGGTGTCGATTCTCCTGTTAGCGTGACGGCGCGGGCCGCAAGGTGGCCCCCTAACACGGCGCGCGTCTGCACGAACTCACCGCCTCGCTACCGGCGGCAGATTGCTGTTTCAAGGACTTCGCCAAACCGTCCGACCTATGCATTCGAACACAGTTCCGGCGTGCGCGGCAGTTGTCCGAATGGCTAACGCCGGGTTGGATCAATGCGCATCGTGCAGCAGCCGCGCTATGATGCTGAAGCGGCAATCCAGCCGTTGCAGCGCCTCGCGCGCCGCCCGCGCGCATGATCGAAGAATCAGAGGAACCCCCATGTCAATTTCGATGTATCAAGCGTCATTGCCCCTGCTGGTGCGCGGCATGACCAACCTCCAAGTCATCCTCGGCAAGGCCGAGGCGCACGCTGCCGAGAAACAGATCGACCCGTCCGTGTTCACGAACGCCCGGCTCGCGCCGGACATGCTGCCGCTGGTGCGTCAGGTCTATATCGTGAGCGATACGGCGAAGGGCTGCGCCGCGCGTCTGGCTGGCGTCGAAATGCCGAAGTACGAGGACGTCGAACAGACCTTCGAGGAACTCGATGCCCGCCTTCAAAAGACGATCGATTATCTGAAGGAATTCAATGCGCAACAGATCGACGGATCGGAAGAACGTCCGATCACGCTGAAAATGCGCAGCGGCCCGATCGAGTTCACGGGCTTGTCATATCTGCTCGGTTTCGTGTTGCCGAACTTCTATTTTCACGTCACGACGGCGTACGACATTCTGCGTCACAACGGCGTCGAACTTGGCAAGCTCGACTATCTGGGCGGCATCAAGTAAGAAGGCCCGCGTGCTATTGCGTGAGCGTCATGTAATCGCGGCATAAGCAGCACGTGAGCCACACGCGGGCCGCACATGTGCCGCGTGCGAACCACGCATGAACCGCGCACGAGCGGTGCGAGCGGCATCAAATGCGCGGCTGGAATGCGATGATCGCCATGCCGGCCAGCGTGAATGCTACGCCGGCCGCATCCCACAGCGTGGGGCGCACTTTGTCGACGCACCATAGCCACGCGATCGCCACCGCCACGTACACACCGCCGTAAGCCGCATACACGCGGCCTGCGGCGGTGCCGTGCAGCGTCAGCAGCCAGGCGAACAATGCGAGGCTAAGCGCGCCGGGAACCAGCAGCCAGATGGAGCCTCCCTCCTTCAGCCAACGCCAGGGCAAATAGCACCCGACGATTTCGGCAATGGCGGTCACGGCATAAAGCAGAAAAGTTTTCATCGACAGAGAGAAGCGAGTGGTTGTGTTGCCGCGGGACCGTGCGCGGCAGTTTATCGGCCTTTGTCGGCTTTATTAACACAATCATTTAGCGCGCGGGCATGGCTCATGCGACAGCCGTCGCACCTGATCCCTATTCGCTACGTGTCATGAGCATCGCTTCACCCTGTATCGGCATCTCCAAGTTCGGCAGTCAGTCCAGCGAAAGTCGCAGCGCAAAGCCGATCAGCGCCGCTGAGAAAGTCCACCGCTGCAGTGTCTGCGCGAGAGGATGAGCCCGCATCCAGCCGGCGATACGCGCCGCGCCGATCGCGTACATGGCGTCGAAACACACGCCGATAGCGAGCAGCACCAGACCCAGCTCGACCATCTGCAGGGCAACCGGTCCAGCCTCAGGACGCACGAACTGCGGCAATAGCACCGAACAGAACAGCAGCGCTTTCGGGTTCAGCAGATTGGTCAGCAGGCCCTTCACGAAAGCGGCACGCAACGGCTGCAACTCGACACCCGCCGCGCCGCCTTCAGGCAACGCGAATACGGGTGAGCGGAAGATCTGGATGCCGACCCACGCGAGATAAACCGCGCCGCCGTAACGCACCACGTCGTACAACCAGGGCGCACTGCGCAACAGCGCCGCCACCCCGCATGCCGACAGCGTGACGTGCGTTGCCCGCGCCACGCCCAGGCCGCCGGCCGCCGCGAAACCACTGCGCAGGCCGCGTCCGATACTGGTCTGCAGAACCAGCGCCATGTCGGGTCCAGGCACGGCATAGACCACAAATAACGCAGCGATATAGACGATCAGAAGGTGTGCGGAAATCATAGAAGCCTGTTGTTTTTAAGGGCTCTATCTTGCTATCGTCGGCGGAGGGTTTGCTGGCGAAATATAGGGGCATTGGCTTCGTCTTTGGAGGAATGCGCTAACATTCCACTCCCAAACCATGTTTTCCGCTAACACACAATAAGCCCCCCCAAGCCATGGCAACCGACCTCGATAAAACAGACCGCGCGATCCTCGCCGCGCTGCAGAACGACGGCCGCATGTCGAATGCACGGCTGGCCGAGATGGTCGGCCTGAGCGAGACGCCTTGCGCCCGCCGCCTCAAGCGCCTTGAAAACGACGGCTATATCGATCAGTACCGCGCGATGCTTTCACGCTCCGCCCTCGGCCTCGGCGTGGTCGCGTTCGTCTACGTGCGGTTTGCCGTGCACGACCGCGCGGTGGCCACCCGTTTCGAACGCGAGGTGCAGGCAATCCCGCGGATTCTGGCGTGCCACAACGTGTCGGGCAGCGCCGACTACATCCTGCAGGTGGTCGCGCGCGATCTCGACGACTACGGCACTTTCATGCGCGACGAGATGCGCAGCCTGCCCGGCGTGACGTCGGTGGAGTCGGCCTTGTCGCTGCGGGAAATCAAGGCTAACGGCGGGTTGCCGCTGTCCTGAACGCGGACATGGCATAGTCACCCATTTGATACGGCACGAGCCGACCGGACGAGCACGGAGTTTTCATGGATCACGAAAAGGCAAGAGCCGAAGAAACAGCCGCGATGGAGCGCGTTTTGACCGCAACCACGCGAGTAAAAGCGGCCTTCGCGTCGCTGCAATCGCAATTCCCGCCGGCCGGCAGCGGCCAGCCTTCGCAGTTCGCCCTGCAAACTTTCGACGCTGCGTTGCAGGAACTCGAAGACGCCCAAGCCGCATTCGACGAATTGCTCGGCGATCTGCTTGACGGCAATCGTTGAGTGGCATAGCCGGTCTCTTCACTGCATAGCTGCTGCGTAGTACGCGAGCGGTGGCCGTCTTTAGTTCCCATTGGGCGGTCGCCGCGTTATTCGGCGGCGCTCGCTGGACTTGACCGTTAGTTGCGTATTGACGTCCTGGGTCTGGGGGTACCTTAAGGCAGGATCGCCCATCCCCCACCCGGCCTGGTCCTGTGTGCTTCAACGCGCGACTGCATCCAGAAGCGCGTTGAAACACCCGCCGCCCGTCCACTCAAAAACGATATTGGTCCGCAAGCCGGCGATCGCTTCGGCTGCCTTATTCGCCGCTGCACCGGCGCCCTTCATCCGCCTTTCCTTCCTGTCGCTTCTGAAAGACTCAGCTCCTCCAGTAGTGGCGAAACACCCTGCCACAACACATAAAGAAAGAATATTTGCTTCGCTTAACGAAGTATGTTGACTTCTGCTTGCGGGAGTGAATAAAATTCGCCCGTCATCACAAACGGGGCCATTGCCTTGGACACCAGCAGTAGTCGATCTTCGAACAGTTTCACTGCCTGACCGGCCCGACGCCCGCGCTCTCTTTTCTCAGCCGCCGTCTTGCCAGCAGGCAGACGGTGCGCGCCGTAGTAACTCTCTCCGTGCACCTTAACTAGCGCCATTCGGCCGCGCCGTGCTTACGCATGTCCTGCGTCCCCGCGTCCGTCTGGCATCGCGTCGCGAGCATCCGCTCGCGGCAGCGTTCGCTCACGCCGGTTCGATCCGTTCGAACGCCGGCGCGGCCGAGCGCGTGGACGAACACGTGCTTACTCAACGCAGATGAGCAACGCAGATAAGCAACACCGATAAGGAGCCGCCATGCCGGACAGTGACAGTTATCCCTTATGCCGCTCAATTGCCACGCAATTTTTCTTTTGCCTGAGGAAAGCGAGTAGACCTTCGCCGCCGCGCGCCTAGTGCCGGCCGCGCTCCGTGTCTGCTGGCTTTCCGCAATCCGCGTAAAGCCATACGCCCGGAGAAATACCATGTACATCGCCATCCTCGTACCGACCCTGCAGCAAACGCATATCCACAGCGACGCTGCACTCGCGCTTCACAGCATCAAGCCGCACTGGCTCGCCGTGTCCTGGCATCGCGTCAAAGCGTTCCTCTCGAACCCGGCTTCGAACTCAGCTTCGTAATTACCACTGTCAGCATCCGCACGCCTTCGCGATCCGCATGCGCCGCCGTCGTTCGACCACGATCGACCTCACGTGCGCAGCGGATCCCGAAAGCGCGCCACTGCATTCAAATCACACCCACTCAGGCCGTTAAAAATGTCCACGCCAATTGACGTCTCACCACCACGCAGCGCCGTTCTCGACGAGGCCCATCTCGGCGACATCAGAGGCGCGCTCGGCACCATCTCGCACCACGACACCGCACCTCGCAACAACTGGTGGGCCCGTATCCGAACGCTGCTCGCGATCCTCGGGCCCGGCCTCATCGTGATGGTCGGCGACAACGATGCCGGCGCTTTCGGCACCTATACCCAGGCCGGGCAGAACTATGGGACCACGTTGCTGTGGACCATGCTGCTGCTGGTACCCGTTCTCTTCGTCAATCAGGAAATGGTGCTGCGCCTCGGCGCCGTGACCGGCGTCGGCCATGCCCGGCTGATCTTCGAGCGCTTCGGCAAGTTCTGGGGAGCATTCAGCGTAGTCGACCTGTTCATATTGAACGCGCTCACCATCGTGACCGAGTTCATCGGCATCACGTTCGTGCTGGATTTCTTCGGCATTTCGAAAGTGGCCGGGGTCTGCATCGCCGCCGCTGTGACGATGGCCGCGGTCAGTACAGGCAACTTCCGGCGCTTCGAGCGCTTCGCGGTCGTGCTCTGTTTGTTGAGCCTGTTGCTGGTGCCCGTGCTGGTGTCGATTCACCCGCCTATAAGGACTTTCCCTTTTTTGCAAGCTCGGGGTTCATTCATCCATTCGTTTGACTCCCAAGTGATCTGGGACACATTCGGCATTGAGCGGCGAGACAGACTGCACACCTATAAGCGGC
>NZ_WOEZ01000018.1 GCF_013177735.1 Paraburkholderia elongata
TGGGCAAAGGCCGAGAACTTCTACGATCTCGAACAGAAGAACCTGATCTGTTGGGGCGGTCTCACGGCGGGCGACTGGCAATACATCGGCTCGCAGGGCGTGATTCAGGGCACGTATGAAATCTTCTCGCGGATTGCCGAGCGGCACTTCGACAACGATCTGCGCGGGCGTTTCATCCTGACCGCAGGCATGGGCGGCATGGGCGGCGCGCAGCCGCTCGCGGGCCGCATGGCGGGCGCGGCGATCCTGACGGTCGAGGTCGATCAGGAGCGTATCGACAAGCGGATGAAGATCGGCTTTCTGGAGAGGCAGGCGCGCGATATCGACGAAGCGCTCGCGATGATCCGCGACGCGCAAGCGAAGCGCGAGCCGTTGTCGGTCGGCTTGCTCGGCAATGCGGCCGAGATCTATCCCGAGATCCTCGCGCGAGGCGTGATACCGGACATCGTGACCGACCAGACCGCCGCGCACGACCTCGTCTACGGTTATGTGCCGGTCGGGCATACGCTCGAACAGGTCCGCTCGCTGCGTGCCACCGACATCCCCGCGCTGATGAACGCGAGCCGTGCGTCGATCGTGCGTCACGTGAGCGCGATGCTCGGTTTCAAGGACCGCGGCGCGATTGTTTTCGACAACGGCAACCTGATTCGCACGCATGCGAAGGAAGGCGGCGTCGAGCGCGCGTTCGAGATTCCGATCTTCACCGAAGCGTTTCTGCGCCCGTTGTTCTGCCGCGCGATCGGGCCGTTCCGCTGGATCGCGTTGTCGAACGACGCCGACGATATCCGCAAGATCGACGACTACCTGCTCGAGCATTTCGCGGACAACGCGATCGTCGTCAACTGGATCAGGCTCGCGCGCCAATACGTACCATTCGAAGGTTTGCCGGCGCGCATCGCATGGCTCGGTCATGGCGAACGAACGGAGCTGGCGCTCGCGGTCAACCGCATGGTGCGCGACGGTGTGCTCAGCGGACCGGTGGCCTTCACACGCGACCACTTGGACGCCGGTGCGATGGCGCATCCGAACATCATGACGGAGAACCTGCGCGACGGGTCCGACGCGATCGCCGACTGGCCGCTGCTCAACGCCATGGTCAACTGCTCGTCGATGGCGGATCTCGTCGCGATCCATTCCGGCGGCGGCGGCTACAGCGGCTACATGACGAGCGCGGGCGTGACCGTCGTCGCGGACGGCACCGCGCAAGCCGACGAACGCCTGCAACTGTCGATGACCAACGATACGTCGATGGGCGTCATGCGTTACGCCGATGCGGGCTACCCCGAAGCGCTCGACGAAGCCGAACGCAAGTCCTTGCCCTACATCCGGATCTGATCCCATGTCCAATACGAGCCACGTCGCGGCAACGAACGCCGCCGCCGAGGTGCCGCCCACGCCCAGCACGCTGAAGACGGGGCGCCGCGCGGTGCTGGCCGCCTCCATCGGCAATGCGCTGGAGTGGTACGACTTTTCGGTCTACGCGTTCTTCGCGGTGTATATCGCGCAGAACTTCTTTAGCCATAGCGATGCCGGCGCCGAACTGTTGGAGGCGTTTCTGGCTTTCGGCCTTGGCTTCGTGGTGCGTCCGCTGGGCGCGCTCGTGCTGGGCGTCTATGGCGACCGTGCAGGCCGCAAAGCCGCGCTGACCGTCACCATTCTGGTCATGGCGCTGGGCACCGCGATCATCGCGTTCGCCCCGCCCTACACGGCGATAGGTTTCGGCGCGCCGCTGCTGATCGTCTGCGGACGCATGTTGCAAGGGTTCTCCGCCGGCGGCGAAGTGGGCGGTGCCGCGGCGTTCCTGATTGAACACGCGCCGCCGAACAAGAAGGGCAAGTACGCTTCGTGGCTGCAAGCGAGCATGGCGATCTCGAACATTCTCGGGGCGTTGGTTGCGACGGCGGTCACGCTGCTGTTGACTCGCGAGCAGGTTGGCGAATGGGGTTGGCGCCTGCCGTTTATCCTCGGGCTCGCGATTGCACCAGTCGGTTTGTGGCTGCGCAAAACACTTCACGAAACGCCGCAGTTCGAGGCAGAAATGGATCGTCAGCATCGTGCGCATCAGGCGGCTAAAACGCCGCTGCTGCAAGTCGTTCGCGACTATCCGAAAGCGCTGGCGACCGGCTTTGGTTTCTCGGTGTTATGGGCGGTGTGCGTATATGTGCTCATCATTTTCATGCCGATCTACGTGCAGCGAACCCTGCATTTCCCGGGGCAGCAAGCGTTCCTCGCGGCACTGATCGGCAACTGTTTCATGGCGGTCGCGTGCGTCTATGCCGGCGCGCTGTCCGACCGTTTCGGCCGGCGCGCGGTGCTGACATGGGGCGCCACGCTGATGCTGGTCGGCGTTTATCCGCTGCTTGCGTGGCTGCAGGCCGCGCATACGTTGAGCGCGCTGATCGTGGTTCAAGTGGTGTTCTGCGTGATGGTCGCGTTGTTCACTGGTGTCGCGCCGTCAGCACTTTCTGAGTTGTTTCCCACCCGCGTGCGTTCCACCGGCATGTCGCTTTCGTATAACGCGGCGGTCACGATTTTCGGCGGCTTCGCTCCCGCCATCCTGACGTGGTTGACCGAGAGCACGGGCAATGCGTTTGCGCCCGCCTGGTACGTCATGGGCGCAAGCGTCGTCGCGTTGATTTCCATTGTCTGCCTGCCCCGTCAAGCCTAACTTTAAATAAACAAGGATATCGAATCATGTTGCGACCCATCCGCTGCGCGATTATCGCGGCCACCCTGGTTCACGCGCCGTTCTCATTCGCCGATGTCGTGCTCGACGGCCATTCCGCCACGCCGGAAATCATCGCCAGTATTGCCGATGGCGAAGCTATCAGTATCGCGCCGGTTGCGATGAAGCGCGTTGAAGCCGCGCACACCGTGCTGCTCGAATCCGCGCAGGCCGGCCAGCAGATCTATGGGTTGACCACCGGCGTCGGGGAGAACAAGGACCGTTCGATGGTCGACGCGAAGGGCAAGCTGACGCAGGAGATCATCGACGCGTCGGGGCGCTTCAACGTCGGCCTGATTCACGCGCATTCGGGCAGCGTCGGTCCCGACATGGACGTACGCACCGCACGCGCGGCGATGGCCGCCCGCCTGAACGCAATGCTTAACGGTGGCGCCGGAGTGCAGGCCAGTATTGTGGATACGTATGTGCAGTTCCTGAATCGCGGCGTGACGCCGGCCATGCCGTCGGGTGGCTCGTTGGGCGAAGCCGATATCACCATCCTCAGCCACGTCGGCCTGGCGATGCTCGGTGAAGGCGATGTGTACTATCAGGGCCGCAAGATCCCCGCGGCTGAGGCGCTCGATGCCGCCGGTATCAAGCCGATCAAGCCCTACGGCAAGGACGCCCTCGCCATTCTGAGCTCGAACGCGTATTCCGCTGGCATGGCCGCGCTGGCGCTCGACGACATGGGCCATCTGCTCAAGGTATCGAAGCTGGTCTACGCACTGAGTTTGCAAGCGTTCAACGGCAATGTATCGCCGTTCCTGCAGGACACACTCGCGCTGCGCCCGTTCGCTTATACCGTGCGTGCCGGCGAAGAACTGCGCACGCTGCTGGCCGGCAGCAGCATCTGGAATCGTGACGACAAGCGTGCGCTGCAGGATCCGTTGAGTTACCGGGACGGCGTGTATCTGCTGGGTGAAGAAGAGCGCGCTTACGCCGGGGCGCAGGCGTTGCTGAACGTCCAGCTCAACTCGTCCGACGACAACCCCGGTGTCGCCGTGGGCGTCAAGGCACACTCCGCACGCTGGCAGGACCGCCGCGGCTATGTGGATGCGAACGGTGTGACCGGCGCCGTGCTGCCGAGCGCCAACTTCGAGCCTCTGCCGTGGGTGCTGTCGTTCGAAGAGCTTGGGCTTGTGCTCGGACATAACTCGTTGGCGTCGGCTCAGCGCATCATGAAGCTGAACGATCCGCAACGCAGTGGCCTGTCGCGCTTCCTCGGCACGGAGCAGACCGTGCATGCGTTCGGCGCGATGGAAAAGCCGCCGGTGGCGCTGGCCGAGGCGAACAAGGAACTCGCGATGCCCGTTTCGATGGACTACCTGCCTGTCGCCGGCGACATCGAGGACATCGCAACCAATGCGCCGCGAGTGGTCGAGCGCGTGCAACAACAGATCGACAACAGCTTCACGCTGCTGGGTATCGAGTTGATCCATGCCGGCCAGGCCGTCGATCTGCGCAAGCAACAGCAGCCGGACTTCACGCTCTCGCCGGCTACCGCGGGGCTGTACACCGCGCTGCGTGGCAAGGTCGCGTTCCTCGATCGCGACCGGCCGCTCACGCCGGATTTCCGCGCAGCTGCCGCGTTGCTGCATGCTTATCCCGGCTGACGTGCGGACAGACGATCGATCGCCCATTTCGGAGCCGACCATGAAGCCATTCGTTGAAGCGTTCCATGATCTGCAGACGTCGACCGTGACCTACGTGGTGTACGAAGCCGTGGGTTCCCCCTGCGCGATCATCGACGCGGTGCTCGACTATGAACCGCAGTCCGGCCGCATCTCGACCCGGTCCGCGGATCGCATCATCCGCTTCGTGGCCGAGCAGAACTTGCCGGGTTTATCGCGTTCGGACTGGTGGCCAGAGTGGTGCTGAACCACGCCTGATCGCTCGAAGCGTAAATAAGAAGCTATCTGAATTCTGTAAATATAGTTATCCGAAATAAAAATAAGAGAACACGACAGGCCACGCTTAAAGTATCGAGCGGACGAAATTATGCGACCAGAGCGTCGGCTTGTTGACCATTGCCGTATCCAGTGAATTTTCTAAAAACCGATCCATCCTCAACCTTCTAAACCGGGCGTTTATATGATGGAAAAACTTGCAGCGATTATCCCGATCATGGTCGCCGCGTTGCCAGCGCATGCGCAGAGTTCGGTCGCGTTATATGGGATCGTGGAAGACGGCGTCGATGTGGTCAGCAACGTACAAGGCAGTCATCTGGTCCAGCTTGCTTCGGGCGTGACGGCGGGCAGCCGCTGGGGCGTGCGTGGCACTGAAGATCTGGGCGGGGGGCTTTCGACTATTTTCCGGCTCGAGAGCGGCTTTGATCTGAACTCGGGACGCCTTGGCAGCGGGCTCGCGTTTTCGCGTAATGCCTATGTGGGGCTGCAAAGCCAGCAGCTAGGTACGGTAACGTTCGGACGCCAGTGGGATTCGATCGTGGATTTCGTCGAGCCTTATACGCTGAACGGCAACATCGGCGGTTATTACTTCGCGCATCCGAACGATATGGATAACACCGATAATGGTTTCCCCATCTCGAACGCGATCAAGTATCGCAGCCCGACCATCGGCGGGCTCACCTTCGGTGGACTCTATGCGCCAGGCGGTATTGCCGGGAAGTTTTCCGACAACGCGACGTACAGCGCCGGGGCGACCTATGCGATGGGGCCGGTCAGCGCGGGCGTCGGTTATTTGCGCATCAACGATCCGGGTGTGTCGACGCAGGGTTATCAGAATTATCCGGGTTTCACGAATGCGGTTTATGGTGACTTCCTGGCTGCCGCGAGAGCGCAGAAGGTGTTCGGCGTGGGGGTGGCCAATCAGGTGTTGGACTCCCTGCGTGTGCTCGCGGATTTTACGAACACGAATTTCCAGCAGGGTAGTTCGGGACATGACGCGACGTTCCAGAATTATGAGGTGTCGGGGCTGTTTAATCCGACGCCAGCTGTGACGATCGGTGCGGGTTATACGTACACCACCGGTCGGGATCATGCGACGGGTGCGCAGCCCAAATACAACCAGTTCAATTTGACCGCTGAATATGCGCTTTCAAAGCGGACTTCTGTGTATGTGTTGGGGGTGTTTCAGAAAGCGGAGGGCGATGCGCAGGTCGCTCAGATTGCCGGGTTTAATCCGTCTGGGAATCAGAAGCAGGCGGTTGGGCGGGTGGGGATTCGTAGCGTGTTTTGAGCTGGAAATCTGGGCTGCACGTGCAGTCGTTCTGCGAGATTGCCGATGCCTCATTGAATGGCCCACGGTGGACGCGGATTGAATGCAGCGAGAAGGAAATCAGTCATGACCCGCACCTTCGCCGGGGGAGCCCGATCCGGCGCGCGAACCAGATGTATGCCGCCGAGGTCCGCGGTGCGGACTTCGAGCGTAATCTGCTCCAGTGCGCCTTGCCGGATCGCATCGGCAACGATGAACTCGGGCTCGTAAAGAACGCCGAGACCGGCAACGGCCGCTGCGATGAGTGCATCGCCGTTATTGGCTCGCATGGTTCCCTTGACGGCCACGCGCTTGTCCCCGTCCTTGCCGAACCGCCATTCGTCGCGCGAACTCGGACGATCCTGTTGCGATACAGCAGGCGCTGCGATCGACACAGATGCCGTCTATGCTTGGCGGCACCTTTGCGATGGATGAGCACAATCATTCCCACGTCGTGATGCAGATCGTCGGAGTACGGGGTGGCAACGTCGCGGTTCTCGAGCGGGTCGGGAAGTAGGCCGTCTGGACCGTGTGCAGACGCCGCTCAAGTTTGCACGCCACGCGCATGCGTACTATGCAGACGGCCCGCCTTTTACCGGGTCGCCATCTCCGACTGTTGTGGAGAAAGCTGGTTGCGAGTGGCGTCTTCCAGGCTGACAATCGATTGAGCAATGGCTTCCGTCGTTGCGAGCGTGGTGATTGCCCCTGCGCGCAACGCGCCCAGGACGGCGGTTGTCTTGGTATTTTCGCTGGCGACCGCAATAACGTTTGGAATGCGTTTCAGGTCATCCATGCTAAGACCAATGACCCGGTCGCGAACGGGAGTGACAACGGGACGGCCGGCAATATCGATGAAGTGGTAGCCCATCAAATCTCCAACTGCCCCGCACTTGCGGAGTTCGGCGATCTCGTCTGGCGAGAACCAGCCGTTGCGAACCATGATGCTGTCTTCATTGATGTCGCCGACCCCAATCAGCGCGATGTGTGCTCTACGTGCCTTGTCAAGCGTGGGTTTGACCGCATCGTTGTGAAGCAGACCCTCGCGGACGGCAGGGTCGCCCACCAGGGCCGGCGCGTAAAGCGTTTCGCTGCCACCCCCGAAGCGGGCGGCAAGCCGGCGGCTGATGTGGTCCGCATTCATGACCTCGCCGCCCCGGTAGAACCCGCCGATGGCACAGACGAAGGTCGGAGAACGCTGCGTCGACGAGATCGCATGCTCCGAGATCGCGTTGATATTGCGGCCGATACCCACGGCAACGATCATGTCATTGGTGAGAATGCGATCCAGATGGCTGGCGACGAGGCCGGCGAGCAGTTCGCGCTGCTTGTCCTGGTCCTTGTGATTGACGGACACGATTGCCTTTTCGATCCCGAACCGATCGATCAGCTCGCGTTCAAGGTCCCGCGTATCACGTGGATGGTGCCTTACGCGAATTTCAACGATGCCTTCTTCCTGCGCACGCTTCAGAAGACGGCCTATCTTGGCTCGGGAAAGCGAAAACTGCTTTGACAGATCTTCCTGCGTGAGTCCGTCGACGTAGTAAAGCGTTGCCAGACGAGTCAGTTCGTCGGTGGTCATATGATTTGTCTCTTTCCCATTCGGCTGGATATAACGTGGCCTGCCGCGGAGCCGGTGGGCAATCGACTGATGACCGGGGCAGCCAGTTCATGCAGGCTTGTTGTTGCGGGGTAACTGGTGGTCATCTTCGTATTCCTTGATGCGGTTCACCTTCGGGACGGAGCGTCCGCCGTCGAAGCTCGCACCAAGCCATGTGTCAACAATCGCTTTCGCGAGTTCGGGGCCGACCACGCGAGCGCCAATTGTAATGATTTGCGCGTCGTTGCTCTTGCTCGCCCGCTCCGCCGAGTAGGTGTCGTGACATTGCGCAGCGCGAATGCCATGCACCTTGTTGGCGGCGATCGCCATGCCGATGCCAGTCCCGCACAGCAGCACGGCACGATCAAACTCGCCTTGCGCGACCTTCTCGGCCACTGCGAACGCGATGTTCGGGTAGTGGACAGGTTCCGCCTCGTATGTTCCGAAGTCGGTGACGTCCAGTCCCTTGCCAGTCAAATGTTGCTTGATCAGTTCCTTCAGGTCAAATGCGGCTTCATCGCATCCGATTGCCAGCTTCATATTTAGCTCCAGTTATCTGGGATTGCTCAATGTACGAGTGATCAAATGTCCATCGTTGATCAAATTCTCATTCGTACGCGCATGAAAGTCAAGGCCGCAAGTATGAGTTTTTTATGCTGGCTTGTGCCGGTAAGTCCTTGTGCAATTGACTTTCGCTGCCGAATTGCAGTCGATCGGCCAGTGAGGTGGCGTTAGGGGTAAACCACATGGTTCCGGTAATTGACAGGTGAGGGACGCGAATCTACGATGTGATCCAGATGCTCAAATGTTCAACGACGAGCAAATGTTAGGAGACAAAGTGGACGACCTTCTTGTGGATGCCAGCGGTGTACAAAAGGCATTCAATGGTGTCAGGGCGCTAGAGGACGGCCGGTTGAAGCTGCGGCGCGGAAGTGTCCATGCGCTATGCGGCGGGAACGGTGCCGGAAAATCGACCTTCCTTGGCATCGTCATGGGTATCACCCAGCGCGATGCCGGAGAAATCCTGTTTAAGGGACAAAGCGTCAATTTTCAGACGCCGGCCGAAGCACTCGACAATCGCATCGCGATCATTACGCAGGAGCTTTCGCCGATTCCCGGCATGACCGTTGCCGAGAACCTGTATCTCGGCCGCGAACCCCGCACGGCCGGTGTGCTGGTCAGATTTGGGGCGCTCGCGAGACAGGCGCAGGAACTCCTGGACCGGCTTGCTTTCCCGGTCGATGCGCGCGCACGCATGTCATCACTGAGTCTCGCGCAGATCCAGTTGGTCGAGATCGCCAAGGCATTCAGCCGCGACTGCGACGTGATGATCATGGACGAGCCGACTTCAGCGATCGGCGAGCGCGAAACCGAAGTGCTGTTCAACGCGATCCGTAACCTGACCGCGCAGGGGACCGGAATCATCTACGTCAGCCACCGGCTCTCGGAAATATTCCAGATCGCGGACGACTACACGGTCTTTCGCGACGGACGGTATGTCGACAGTGGACGTATCGCCGACATCGACCGCTCCTATCTGGTGAGCACGATCGTCGGCCGCAAGCTGCATTCCGCCGAGAAGGTTCGCAGGGCCGTGGGCGCGCCCGTACTGGAGTCGACAGGTCTTTCCCGGGAGTCGGAATTCAACGATATCTCGCTCACTGTTCACCAGGGAGAAATCCTTGGCATCTATGGGCTCATGGGCGCGGGCCGCAGTGAATACCTCAACTGCATGTATGGGCTGACCCGTCCCGATAGCGGTCAAGTCAGGCTCAAGGGCCGCGCATTGCCGGTTGGCCGCCCCGCCAAGGCCATCCAGGCCGGCCTGTCGCTTGTGACGGAGGACCGCAAGGAGACGGGGCTCGTACTGTCGGCGTCCGTGCGCGACAACATCTCGTTTTCCGCCTACAACCGCCTGTCGCGCCTGTCGTTGATCAACCGCCGAAAGGTGAAGGCCCTTGTCGATACGATGGTCGATCGCATGCGGATCAAGACAAGTTCGGTGTCGCTTCCAGTCTCGTCGATGAGCGGGGGGAACCAGCAGAAGGTGGTACTCGCGCGTTGTCTTTCAACCGAGCCCACGTGCCTGCTGTGCGACGAACCGACTCGGGGTATCGATGAGGGTGCCAAGCGCGACGTCTACAAGCTGCTCGACGACTTCGTATCGAAAGGGGGCGCCGCCATGGTGGTGTCTTCCGAGGCACAGGAAATTCTGGATGTCAGCGACCGCATCGCCATTTTCAAGTCGGGGCAGTTGGTCACCGTGATCGACGGCCATACCACCACTCAGGAAGATCTTCTGCACCTCGCATCATGAATACTCATACCACTTCCCTGAAAGTCCCGGCGAGTCGAAGCCGTTCCGCACATATGCGCGACATTTACCGGCGCTACGGCATCGTCGCCGTGCTCATCGTCCTGTGCATCGCGTTGTCTTTTGCAAATCAGTACTTTCTGACGCTTGGCAACATCGCGGACATCCTGCGACAAACTTCGATCAACGGCATTCTGGCTGTCGGGATGACTTATGTCGTGCTCACGGCGGGCATCGACCTGTCGGTCGGCTCCACGCTCGCTCTCGCCGGCATCATCAGCGCCAGTCTCGTGACCGGTCCGCATCCGCACAGCGCGGCATTTGGACTGGCAGCAGGGCTTGCCGTAGGCGCTGCCGTGGGTGCGATCAACGGTTTGCTCGTTGCCCGGCTCTCCATTCCTCCTTTTGTTGCGACGCTCGGCATGCTGAGCGCGGCGCGGGGGCTGACCTATATCTACAACGATGGCATGCCGGTAACCGATCTGCCGGACGGATACCTGACCATCGGCACGGGCGCGATTGCCGGGATACCGGTGCCGATCATCGTTTTCGCTCTCGTCGTTGTGCTGTTCTGGTTTGTCCTGCGCTATACGACCTACGGCCGCTACGTTTATGCCGTGGGCGGCAACGCAAAGAGCGCTAAAACAAGCGGTATCTCGACAGGGAAGATCCTCTTTTCCGTCTACGTGATCGGCGGACTGCTGGCCGGTCTTGCCGGGATTATCCTCGCCGCGCGCACGACATCGGCTTTGCCGCAGGCCGGCATGTCCTATGAACTCGATGCTATTGCGGCCGTGGTGATCGGCGGCACAAGTCTTTCGGGCGGCACGGGTTCGCTCGGAGGGACGGTCGTCGGCGCGCTGCTGATCGGCGTCATCAATAACGGACTGAATCTGCTGGGCGTGTCGTCGTATTACCAGCAAGTTGTAAAGGGCGTCATTATCGTCGGCGCCGTCCTGCTCGATGCTTCGCGCAAGAAGCAATAACGTCAACCTCAAAAGAAACAATCCGGAAAAATTTAGGAGACTTCGATGATTTCGTGGAAAAAAACTTTGCTGGCCTGCGCAGTGATGGGCCTCACCTGCACGGTCGCGCAGGCTAAACCCATCCGTATTGGCGCGGCGGTGTATGGTCTCAAGGGCGAGTTCATGCAGATGTGGACCAACGCGCTTAAGGCACAGCCCGCAGTCAAGGACGGCACGGTGCAGCTCACAGTATTCGACGGTAACTATGACGCGCTCACCCAGAGCAACCAGTTCGACACGATGATCACGCAGAAATACGACGCGATCATTTTCGTGCCGATCGACAAGGCGGCGGGCGCGGCCGCCGTGGCGAAAGCCGCCGCGGCGCACATTCCGGTCATTGGATCGAATACCCTGGTGTCCGGCGACAAGCTCACGTCCTATGTTGGTAGCAACGACGTGGTCGCGGGACAAATGGAAGCGGAGGCGATCGTCAAGGCAATCGGCGGCAAGGGCAATGTGGTGATCCTCGAGGGTCCGATCGGCCAGTCGGCGCAGATCGATCGTTCGAAAGGCATCCAGGACGTGCTGTCGAAGACGCCGGCCGTCAAGGTTCTCGAGCACAAGACGGCGAACTGGTCGCGTGCCGAATCGCTGGCGCTGGTCGAGAACTGGCTGACCGCACATCCGGGGCAGATCAGCGGCATCATTGCGGAGAACGATGACATGGCGCTTGGTGCAATCCAGGCTCTGAAATCGAAGGGCATCGATCCGAAGAAGGTTCCGGTTGCCGGCATTGACGGAATCGTCGACGGTATCGCGGCAGTCAAGCGCGGCGAAATGACAACCTTCTTCCAGGACTCGCAGGCGCAGGCGCAGGGCGCACTGGACGTCGCGCTGCGTACGGTCGTCGGTTCGTCTTACAAGCCGCGCTCGGACGTCTGGGCGGGATACGGTGCGAAGATGCCTTGGGACGACGGTACTGCGAAGTCCTACGCGGTGCCTTGGACGCAGGTCACGCCGGTCAATGCCCAGGAGATTCTCAACAAGATTCCCAAGAGTAATTAATCAAGGAGTGGAGCGATGTCGGTCAATTCAACGACCCCTTTTGATATCACGGACCGCGTCGCGGTCGTGACCGGTGCGGCAAGCGGTATCGGGTTTGCCGTTGCCGAATGCCTTGCTGCCGCGGGTGCGCGCGTCGCGCTGCTCGATATCAACCCGGCCGTCGAGGCCGTGGCCCGGACGCTTCCTGGCGGCCTCGAGCGGCACGTGGGTATCGCAGCGGATATCACCACAGCTGGGATATCGGATGCCCTGGTGCGGCGCGTGACCGAAACGTTAGGTCCCGTCGACATCCTGGTCAACAATGCCGGCGTCGCTCTGCTCGAGAACGCGGAAGCACTGTCCGAGGAAGCCTGGGACCGGACGATGACGATCAATCTCAAGGCCCCGTTCCTCCTTGCGCAGGCCGTCGGCAAGCAGATGCTGAACCGCGGTGGTGGCGGCCGGATAGTGAATCTGGCTTCTCAGGCGAGTGTCGTCGCACTGGAGCGTCATGTGGCGTACTGCGCGAGTAAGGCGGCAATCGTCGGCATGACAAAGGTACTCGCGCTCGAATGGGCAAAGCACGGTATTACGGTCAACGCCGTTTCACCCACGGTCGTGGATACCGAACTGGGCAGGAAAGCTTGGGCGGGCGCGGTGGGCGAAGCGATGAAGGCTAAAATTCCCGCAGGGCGATTCGCACGTCCCGACGAAATCGCCACGTTGATTCTGTATCTGGTCAGCGACGCGGCTGCCATGGTCAACGGCGAGAATATCGTGATTGATGGCGGCTACACCGCCCAGTAACAATACTCAAGATGTAAAGGAACGGTATGAATCGCGTCATTAACAATCCTGATCTCGTTGTCGAGGACATGCTCCGCGGCATCCTCGCGGCACACCCGGAGTTGCACGCCGCACCGGAGAATCCTCGCGTTGTATCGCATGCACATGCTCGCCAGAAGGATCGTGTGGGTATTGTGACCGGAGGGGGATCAGGGCACGAACCAGCTTTCATCGGCTATGTCGGGCGCAATCTCGTCGACGCCGTGGCCATCGGCGAAATCTTCTCGTCGCCGACTGCCAAATCATTCTTCGAGGCCTTCAAGGCGGCCGATAGCGGCGCAGGCGTAGCGTGCCTTTACGGCAATTACGCTGGCGACAATATGAACGTGAAGATGGCAATCAAGCTGGCCGAGCGTGAAGGCATTCGCGTGCGCACAGTCGTCGCAAACGACGATGCCGCATCGGCGCCGAAAGACGAGATCGAAAAGCGGCGCGGCGTTGCCGGTGAAATCGTGATGTGGAAGGTGGGAGGTGCGCGGGCCGCACAGGGCGCCACGCTCGATGAAGTGATCGCCAGTGCGCGCAAAGCGGTGGACTCGACGCGCTCGATCGGCGTCGGCCTGTCCGCCTGTACGATCCCCGCGGTTGGCAAGGCCAACTTCGTCATCAAGGACGGCGAAATGGAGGTCGGCATCGGCCATCATGGCGAGCCCGGCATCCTGGTCCAGCCCACCGTTCCCGCGAGAGACATGGCGAGGCTGATGCTCGACAGGCTGTTGCCGGATTTACCTTTTGCCAGAGGCGACAAGGTGTCGGTGCTGCTGTCCGGTCTCGGCGCGACGCCGGTGATGGAGCAATACATCCTGTATGGCGAGGTTGCCGAGTATCTGCGTGAAGCAGGAATCGATATCCAGTTCTCGTTCGTCGGCAATCTTTTTACGTCCCTGGAAATGATGGGGGTCACGCTGACGTTGACGAAACTCGACGACGAACTGAGCGCGTGCCTCGCGCATCCATGTCAAAGCATCGGACTCAATGTGGGAGACGCACGATGACTGAAACCGTTAAATTGGCCGACGCCGGCGGAGTCGTCGTCGATCTGGTTCGCACCATCAATGCGAATCGCCAGTATCTGAGCGAAGTCGACGGCGCGATTGGCGACGGCGATCATGGCATCAACATGAGCAAGGGCTTCACCCAATGCGGGGAGCATCTTGCGGCACGCGGAGCGTTACCGTCGCTCCCAGTGGCATTGGGCGATCTGTCCTCGGCACTCATGGAAGGGATCGGGGGTTCAATGGGGCCGCTCTACGGAACTTTCTTTCTCAGTATGAGCGACACGTTCGCGGACCACGCCGAACTCGACAAATCCCTTTTCTATCAGGCGCTCGTTGCCGGTATCGATTCTGTACAGGAGATCGGTGATGCGAAGGTCGGCGACAAGACGCTGATCGACACACTTGTTCCCGCGCGGATGGCGTATGGGGCAGCGTTGGAAGAGGGCAAGAGCTTCCGGGAGTGTATCGATGCGATGGTGGTTGCCGCGGAAGCCGGGATGAATTCGACTCGAGACCTGCGCGCCCGTATCGGACGGGCAGCCCGGTTAGGCGACCGTTCGATTGGCGTCCTGGACGCCGGTGCATGTTCCTGCTTCCTGATCCTGCGCAGCATGGGCGAATCGATCACGCATCTGCTGGATAGTACGGCGGTGCCCGCCGCCTGAGGCCGTAACAGTACCCGAAGACTGGATGCCGGAGCCTCGTCGAGAAAAACGTGCGAGGCTCTAATATATTAATTTAGGTATACGAAATAGTGGTGAATCATGGATCATGCTAATCCGACCCGGACAGAACTGGCCAATGCAGTGCGGTTTCTGGCTATCGACGCCGTCCAGGCCGCGAATTCTGGACATCCCGGCATGCCGATGGGGATGGCTGATATCGCCGAAGTACTGTGGCGCAAGTACCTGAAGCATGATCCGGCAGTTCCGGATTGGGTCAACCGGGATCGCTTTGTGCTGTCGAACGGTCACGGTTCGATGCTGCTCTATGCCGTGCTGCATCTGAGCGGCTACGGTCTGTCGATAGACGATCTGAAGGGATTCCGGAAGTGGCAGTCGGTTACGCCCGGGCACCCGGAACGCGGTCTGACGCCTGGGGTCGAGACGACTACCGGCCCGTTAGGGCAGGGTCTCGCCAATGCCGTCGGCATGGCGCTGGCTGAACGGTTGTTGGCCGCAGAATTCAACGAACCGGGATGCGATATCGTCGATCACCACACGTATGTGTTTGTCGGTGACGGCTGCCTCATGGAGGGCGTCTCGCATGAAGCCTGCTCGCTCGCCGGCACATGGCATCTCGGCAAACTGATCGCGTTTTATGACGACAACGGCATTTCGATCGATGGCCATGTCGAGGGCTGGTTCACCGACCAGACTCCGATGCGCTTCCGTGCGTATGGCTGGCATGTCGTCGAGGGAGTCGACGGACATGATCCTCTGTCGATCGAGCGCGCGATCGAGGCAGGGCGAGCGGAACGTGACCGGCCGACGTTGATCTGCTGCAAGACGGTGATCGGACATGGCTCACCCAATCGGGCCGGCACCCACGACGTGCACGGCGCTCCGCTTGGCGCCGCTGAAATAGCGGCCACGCGAGACCATCTTGGCTGGAATCACGCGCCGTTTGTTATTCCCGAGCCGATTCGCAGCGCATGGGATGCGCGAGCAGCGGGCCGTGAGCGCAACATGGCATGGCGCACGCTGTTCGAAGCCTATTGTACTCACTTTCCGGAAAAGGCCGACTACTTCGAATCCCGCATGCACGGCAGTCGCCGCGAGCGATCCGCCGACGTGATCGAAAGCCTGCTGGAGGGCCGTGACTGGTTCGAGCAGAAGATGGCGACCCGCAAGGCGTCGCAGAAGTGCCTTGATCTGCTGGTTGGGCGATTGCCTGAGCTTCTGGGTGGCTCGGCAGATCTGGCGCCGTCGAATCTCACCATGGTGCCGGCTTCGCGTGCGCTCATACCCAGCAGCGCGAACGGGCCTGGAAACTATATCCACTACGGCGTTCGCGAGTTCGGCATGACAGCGATCATGAATGGCGTTGCGCTCCATGGTGGTTTCCTTCCGTATGGCGGGACCTTCCTGGTGTTTTCCGACTACGCGAAGAATGCGCTTCGCATGGCGGCGCTCATGCACCTGCAATGTATCTACGTCTTCACCCACGATTCGATTGGTCTCGGCGAGGACGGGCCGACCCATCAGCCGGTCGAGCACGCGGCAATGCTGCGTCAGATTCCGGGGATGAGCGTATGGCGTCCGGCGGACGCGGTCGAAACGGCATTTGCGTGGGCGGCAGCATTGGAAACAACTGACGCGCCGACTGCGCTACTCCTCTCGCGCCAGAATCTGCCGCCACTTCCTCGTACCGCGCAGACGAAGGCACAAATCAGGCAAGGCGGTTACGTGCTCTCGGAGGCCGTAGGCGGAACACCAGACATCATTCTGATTGCGACGGGTTCCGAAGTGGAACTCGCGCTCAAGGCGCAGTCTGCGCTCGCCGATCAAGGCATCGCCGCAAGGGTCGTGTCGATGCCATCGACCACGACCTTCGACAGCCAGCCGCTTGCGTACCAGCTTTCCGTTTTGCCGCCAAAGATCCGGCGCGTGGCAATTGAAGCGGCCGCTGGCGATTTCTGGCGGAAGTATGTCGGCTTGAGCGGCGCCGTGATCGGGCTATCGCACTTTGGCGAGTCGGCGCCAGCCGAGACGTTGTACGAAGAGTTCGGCATCACGGTGGACGCGATCGTGGACGCGGTGAGCCGCACGCTCGAAGTGGAACAAGGGGTGGTTGACTAGTTGCGTTGCCGCGTCGTGCCCGAAAGTGCCAGAACGGCCGACGCCAGCGCGATGTCGTGACCATTCTCGATATCAATTTAACGACGCTCGCCGCACGGCGACATTACTTCCTGGAAATGACATGGCGCTGATTTCATTGCGACAGTTGCTGGACCATGCGGCGGAGCACGCGTATGGCGTGCCGGCATTCAACGTCAATAACCTGGAGCAGGTTCAGGCGATCATGCAGGCGGCCGCCGACTGCGATAGTCCGGTCATCATGCAGGCCTCCGCCGGTGCGCGGAAATACGCCGGCGAAGCGTTTCTGCGGCACCTCGTTGAAGCGGCGATTGAGACTTATCCCGACATTCCGGTCGTGATGCATCAGGACCATGGGGCGTCGCCGGCTGTTTGTCAGGCCGCAATCCACAGCGGATTCAGCAGCGTGATGATGGACGGTTCACTCATGCCGGATATGAAAACCGTTGCGACCTACGACTACAACGTCGAGGTGACGCGGACTGTGGTGGATATGGCGCATGCCGTCGGGGTGTCAGTCGAGGGTGAACTCGGATGTCTGGGTTCGCTCGAATCGGGAATGGCTGGGGAGGAGGACGGCTCCGGTGCCGAAGGCGTACTGACCCACGACATGCTGCTGACCGACCCCGAGCAGGCCGCCGACTTCGTGCATCGTACCGGGGTAGACGCGTTGGCAATCGCCATTGGTACGTCGCACGGCGCCTATAAATTTTCCCGCAAACCGTCGGGCGACATTCTCGCGATCAACAGGATCAGGGAAATTCATCGCCGCCTGCCCAATACTCACCTGGTCATGCACGGATCGAGTTCCGTGCCGCAGGAATGGCTTGAGATCATCCGCGAGTTCGGCGGTGAAATCCGGGAAACGTACGGTGTTCCGGTGGAAGAGATCTGCGAGGGCATTCGCCATGGTGTACGCAAGGTCAACATTGATACGGACATCCGCCTCGCGATGACCGGTGCAATACGGCGCTCACTCGCGCAGCGTCCTTCCGAGTTCGACGTGCGTCGATTCCTCACGGACGCACTTGGCGCGGCCCGGGATCTGTGCCGCTCCCGCTTCGAGGCATTCGGCAGTGCCGGACAGGCACACAAGATCAAGCCGGTTGCGCTGTCGGCGATGGCAGGGCGCTATGACCACGTGCATCGCGGGTAATGGATTGCGCTGGCATGAACGCGCGATACGTCTAATGGCCCCAGGAATCCTGTCGGAATCAGATCGATGAATGTACAGATATTAGTTATTTTTGGAGGCACGGGAGATCTTGCCATGCGCAAGCTTCTGCCCGCGCTGTATCAGAACCGCCGGGAGGGAGCGCTTCCGGACGGCATGCGCATCGTTGGCGTCGGCCGGGAGGGGCTTGAGCGGAACGACTACCTCGATAAGGTACGCGATGCCTTGCGTCAGTTCCTGCTCGCCACTGACTTCGACGACGCACAGTGGACCACCTTCTCATCCCGCCTCGAATTCGTTCAGCTGGACGCGCTGGTGTCTGCGGACTATGCACGGCTCGCTGCAACGTTGCGATGGCAGGACAGCCGCGGGTACATCTTTTACCTTGCGACTCCGTCGGAACTGTTTATTCCGATATGCACCGAACTGAACCGGGCAGAGCTGGTTTCTGCCACATCGAAGGTTGTTCTCGAAAAGCCGCTAGGCCATGATTTGCCCTCCGCTCAACGGATCAATCGCGAGGTCGGTGCGATATTTCGCGAGCACCAGATCTACCGGATTGATCACTACCTCGGTAAGGAGACCGTTCAAAACCTGTTTGCACTGCGGTTTGGCAATGGCATGTTCGAACGTCTCTGGAATCGCGACGGGATTCGTGATGTCCAGATCACGATCGCCGAGCAGGTAGGCGTCGAGGGGCGCGGTGCGTTTTACGAGCGAACCGGCGCAATGCGGGACATGGTCCAGAATCATCTGCTGCAGTTGCTGTGCATACTCGCCATGGAGCCACCGCTGAGTCTCGAAGCGGATGCCGTACGCGACGAGAAGCTCAAGGTCCTTCGCTCGCTCAAGCCGCTCAGCGCGGCCGATGTGGCACGGCAGACCGTGCGTGGCCAGTACACGGCCGGCGAGATGCATGGTGAGCCGGTTGCCGGCTATCTGGACGAGCCTGACATCCGTGCCGATAGCCGCACGGAGACATTCGTCGCGCTGAAAGTCGAGCTGAATAACTGGCGCTGGGCAGGCGTGCCCTTTTACCTGTACACCGGCAAGCGCCTGCAGAGTCGAGTCGCGGAGATCGTCGTCAATTTCAGGGATGTACCGCACTCGGTTTTCGGCTCTCCCGCGACGGACAGTCGGGGTAACCGCCTCGTCATCCGGTTGCAGCCGGACGAGAGCCTGAAACTCTACCTGATGACCAAGGCGCCGGGTGATGAGATGACGGTGAGGCCGGTGAGTCTGAACCTCGAATTTTCTTCGGCATTCTCGACGAGACGAAGGGATGCCTACGAACGGCTTCTGCTCGACGTGATGCGGGGCAGGCTCACACTGTTCATGCGAGGCGACGAACTCGACGCCGCATGGCAATGGGTCGATCCTGTGATCGACGCCTGGCGTGAGCAGGATCCTCCCGAGCCCTATGTCGCGGGAGGCGCGGGTCCCGATGCGGCCCTCGCGCTGCTCGGGCACGGTAGCGTCGCGCCATGCGACGCGTGAGCGTCCATCACTGCTGCATGCATGTCGACGGAGCCTCTCCCAACCCGTTGATTCCAACCGATCGCCAGACAGTTCCTGCCACGCGGACCGAACATGACCCACATAGCTACCACTAAGTACATTGCGCTGTCCTCATTTCTCGCGAACGCAGCACGTGACGAACGAATCCCGGCGGGACTGATCAAGCTCATCGAATCTGTTGCCGACGCGTGCTCATCCATCGCAACGGCTGTCGAGCGCGGCGTCTTCGACGGCGCATCCGGAAATGCACATTCCGAGAACATTCATGGGGAGGCGCAAAAGAAGCTCGACGTCGTTTCAAACGACATCATGATGGGTGCGGTCGAGTCGGTTAGCTGTCTCCGCGGACTCGCGTCGGAAGAGCTTGAATCGGTTCAGATGACCGGGCATGAGCATTCCGCGGATACCCCCGACTATTTGCTCCTTTTCGATCCGCTCGATGGGTCCTCCAATCTTGAGATTAGCGGCATTGTCGGAAGTATCTTTTCCGTGCTGGCTGCTCCAGCGACTGACGCTGTACTCGACGAGAGCCATTTTCTGCAGCCAGGCGTGAAGCAGGTCTGCGCGGGGTATGCGATCTACGGTGCGACGACGATGTTCGTGCTGACCACGGGGTATGGCGTTGACGGTTTCACGTTCGATGGGGAGTCGGCATCATTCGTGCTGACCCATCCACAGCTTCAGATCCCGGAAAATACCCGCGAATTCGCGATCAACATGTCCAACGAGCGCTATTGGGAAGAACCTGTGCGCCGCTATGTCCGTGAGTGTGTGGCAGGTGCGTCGGGGCCGCGACAGACGAATTTCAACATGCGATGGATAGCATCCATGGTCGCGGAGGTCCATCGAATCCTGATGCGTGGGGGCGTATTCCTCTATCCCCGCGACAACAAGAATCCCCAGCTTGCTGGGCGGTTGCGTTTGACCTATGAGGCCAATCCGATGTCGTTCATCGTCGAACAGGCCGGCGGGATGAGCACGACGGGCGAGATGCCGATCATGGAAGTCCAGCCGGACCATGTTCATCAGCGCGTTCCCGTCATCCTCGGGTCAAGGCTGGAAGTGGAGCGTCTGCTGCGATACCACGATGAGGCAGCGGCCGCTTGAGCTTGCCAGGATGGCCGCGTTCGCCGACAAGGTCCGCAGCGGCGAGTGGACCGGCTATTCGGGCAAGCGGATTCGCTATGTCGTGAACATCGGCATCGGCGCCACCGGACCGGATCAGCAGGTGGGGCAGGTCAGATGTTCTTTGTACTCAGGCGATCGCTCCACCGCCATCTACAAGGACCGTCGATCCGGTCGCAAACGGCGTCGTCGCGAGATAGATCACCGCATTGGCGATGTCCTCCGGTTGCCCGACTCGCCGGGCCGGCAGCCGGGCGGCCGCGCCGTCATACATGCCTTGCCGGGCGTCGGCGCCGAGCTTGTCCCATAGTGGCGTCGCTACAAGACCGGGCGAGACCGTGTTCACGCGTACGGGCGACAGTTCGAGCGCAAGGCCACGCGCGAGCGCCTCCAGCGATGCATTGATCGCTCCCTGAAGCACCGAACTTTGACTCGGCCGTACGCTAAGGAAGCCGGACACGAAGGTGAGCGAGCCGCCTGCGGCAATGTTCACGGCCCGCGCGACCCGGTATGCGCCCCAGAACTTGCTGTTCATCGCGGCGTAGGCATCCTGCAGCGGCAGCTTTCGAACCGGCCCGCCAGGCGTTTGCGCGGCAGAGACGACGACGTGGTCGAATTGATCAGTATGACTGAAGAACGTTTCTACGGCTAACTCGTCGGTCGTATCGAGAACGGCCGTGCGGACTGTACCGCCGATCTTTCCGGCCGCCTGCGCGAGCTTGTCCGCGCTGCGCGACGCGATCAGGACATCTGCGCCGAGTTCGGCAAATGCCTTGGCCGTGGCGAGACCGATTCCAGAACTGCCGCCGACGACGAGTACCTTCGTTGATGCGAGTTTGTTCATGATGAGTTTCCAATTTTCAGCTTGATGCGGGTTACCGCAAAGGTCGATTCAATCGCGTCGTCGTTTACGACGCAAGTGCACTTTCTTTCGCCGTCGTGGCGGCGCCGCTCCAGCTCGGATAATCGCCGTATCCGCGTTCGGTGCCTCCAAACAGCGTACTGCCGTCGAAGCTGGCAAGCGGCAGGCCCTCGGCCACGCGGCGAGGAAAGTCGGGGTTCGCGACGAACGGGCGGCCGAAGGCGACCAGGTCCGCATAACCGTGCGACAGGACCCACTCGGCGCGCGTCAAGTCGTACTTGCCGGCAACGATGACTGGGCGCGTGAAGCGTTCGCGGATGGCCTTGCGGAATGTTTCGGTAAACTGGGGAGCGTCGTCCCAGTCGGCTTCGACGAGATGCAGATAGGCAATGCCGCGCGCCTGCAGAAACTCGGTCGCTTCGAGAATCGTCGGCAGGATGTCGGGGCAGTCCATGCCGCGGGCGGTCAGGAACGGCGCGAGACGGATGGCGGTGCGTTCCGCGCCGACTTCCTCGGCCACAGCGTTGACCACGTCCTTCAGAAAGCGCAGCCGGTTTTCGCGCGAGCCGCCGTATTCGTCGGTGCGTACGTTGGAGGTCGTGCGCAGGAACTGGTCGACGAGATAACCGTTCGCGCCGTGAATTTCCACGCCGTCAAAGCCCGCATCTATCGCGTTGCGTGCCGCGCGGCGGAAGTCGGCCACAACATCCCGGATTTCCTCGATGGACAACGCGCGCGGCGTCGGACACGCGACCATAGCGCCTACGCCCGTTGCCGGGTCCACTTTCCAGATCTGGCCGTCGAAGGGAATGGCGGACGGCGCGACAGGCAGTTCGCCGTCGTGGAAGTCCGGATGCGACATACGCCCGACATGCCACAGTTGCAGGAATATCCGGCTGCCGGCGGCGTGGACGGCATCGGTGACGAGACGCCATCCCGCGACCTGCGCGGCGCTGTAAATACCTGGCGTGAACGAATAGCCCTTACCCTGCGGAGAAATCTGCGTGGCCTCGGTGACGATCAGTGCCGCCGATGCGCGCTGCGCATAGTAGCGCGCCATCATCGCATTGGGCACGTCGCCCGGCTGCGTGCTGCGCGAGCGTGTCATCGGAGCCATGACAACGCGGTGCGGGAGCTGGAGCCGTGAAACAACGGTCCGCGTGAAGAGTGGCGAAGCGGTGGACGTCATGGTGGAAATCTCCGGAAGCGTGGTCGAGCTTCATGGGTGTCGCGGATTGAAGAAGTGCGCCCATTGTGTACGAGCGAATCTATTTTGATAATTGGCCTGTCCTTTGAAGGATTTTCAATAAATATGGAAATATCGTGGAAAGCCTCGCCGATATCCGGCTCTTCGTTGAAGCAGCAAACCTCGGCGGTCTTTGCGCCGCCGGTTTCTGTCACGCGTGGCGGAAGACCTGGAGGATCTGCTTGTACTCGAGGAAGTCGTCGATGCCGGCGAGGCCGCCGAGCCGGCCCTGGCTTCGCGCGACATTACACGATGCATTGACTGCCCCATGAAAGCGACGTGGAAACGAAAACAACAACTTACTCTGCAACGCTCGCTTGTAACCACCGGAGAAGCGGCTTCAATTTCTCGCGATATTCATTGCGCGGCGGGTGCACCAGATAGTATCCAGCCCCGGTCTCCACCACCCGCTTGAAGGGTGTCACCAGTGAGCCGCTTGCAAGATTCTCTCCGACCAGGTTCAGATCCCCCAACGCCACACCCAAGCCGCGTGCCGCAGCACTGAATGCGAGGTCCAGCGTGTCGAACACCTGCTCCCGATACGTATGCGCGGCAAGGTTGCCTTCCTGCTGCAGCCACAGAATCCAGCCCCGCCGGCCGAAGCTGGAATGCAGCAGCGTATGTTGTTTCAGATCTTCGGGTTCTATCAATGGCGGCGTGCCGCTGGCGATCTGCGGCGAACAGACCGGCGTCAATCTCTCGCGCATTAGACAGGTGGCTTCCAGGCCTTCCCAATTCCCGGTTCCGAACAGGATCGCCGCGTCGAGCGTGCCTTCGCCGAAGTTTGTCGGCAGGAACCATGCGGTGTCGATATTCAACTGCGTGCCAGGCACTTCAGCGTAGAAGTCCGTCAGGCGCGGCAGCAGCCAGCGCGCGGCCAGCGTGGGTGTGACGCGCAAGGTAATAGTCTTGCCGCCGGAGTTCGTGATGTGCATCGAGCGGCGGGCGGTTGCCAGCAACTCTTCGACGATCGGCACCAACCGTTGGCACTCCGCAGTCTGCACGACCGTGCGGGTGTGCCTGACGAACAGCGCGCAACCGAAATACTCCTCGATCTGCTGAATGTGCCGGCTCACCGCGCTTTGGCTGAGAAACAGTTGCTGAGATGCAGCCGTGAAGTTGCCGCAGCGGGCAACAACCAGCAGGGTTTGCAGCACGTTGAACGGAGGATAGCGTTCGATCTTCATTTATGCGCAACTTGCATGGTAACCATGAGATTTTACCGTTTGTGGCCGGAAAATTGGCGTTCTTAAATCCCTCATTAAGTCCGGATTTCGATACGCGAAGCGCCTCGCCAAAGGCTGCGTGTGGTGCATGCCGAGCGCCGGGTTTGCCTTACACGGCGGGAAGTAACGCTGGATCGCCGACGTTTTGAACAATGGGTGCAAGGGAGTTTTCGTATGGCCCAAGATACCGTTACGCTGGCCGGCCCACAGAGCCCGACCGCGTCGCAGAGCCATGCACACAGTGCAAGTACGCCGAAGGAGTTGGGAAGCGTTTCTCGCCTGGAAGATGTCAAGCGCCAGTCCAATCAGACCGGGTCACTCGCACAGCGCTGGCCGGAAGGACGTCGTTCTTGCGTCGCGCTGGCGTTCGATCTCGATGGCCCGACCGGCGATGCGATGCTCAACGGTTCGATCTGGATCAACCCATCGTATTTCACACTGGGCAGTTACGGCCCGTGGCGCGCGCTTGGCCGTCTGCTTGATATGCTCAGCGAGCGGTGCGTGCCGGCGACTTTTTTCGTGCCGGCCTGGGTGGTCGAAAATTGGCCGGATCAATGTGCGGCGATCATCGCGGGCGGCCACGAGATCGCTTACCACGGCTACCGGCACGAAGCTTTCTGGACCCTGGATCGCGACGGCCAACGCGCAGTGATGGAACGCTCCGCCGAAGTCTTCGCTAAATATCTCGGCGTTCGGCCGGTCGGCTTTCGCACGCCATCGGGCGACTGGGGGCCGGACACGATTCGCGTGCTGATGGAAGCCGGCGTGCGCTATTCGAGTTCGATGCGTGGCGACGATCGACCTTATCTGCTGCACGCGGAGGGTATGGTCGAGCCAATGGTCGAAATTCCAGGCCGCTGGGAGCTCGACGATTATGCGTCGCTGGCCTATCACCGCAACCCGGATTTTCCGGCGAGCCTCGATCGTATTGCAAGTTATGACACGACACTCGACAACTGGCGTCGTGAATTCGACGGCTCGCATCGCGACGGACTGTGCCTGACCACGCTGTTTCATCCGAAGGTGTCCGGCAAACCCGGCCGTATTGCGCTGCTCGAACGACTGATCGATCACATGCATGCACAAGGCGACGTATGGTTCGCCACGTGCCGCGACGTCGCGCAATGGTGGCTCGATAACAATACTTCGGGGCACTCGCAGGAGCTCACCGCATGAATGCACTTCGCTGGCCACACGACGCGCGGTGCGCGGTGGTCGTCACGGTCGACTTCAACGACGAATACGGCATCCTGACTCAGGAGCCCCGTATCGCCGGTCGCGAGAAATCGCTTTCAGTCTGGCGCTATGGTGCGAAACGGGGCATGGATCGCGTGCTCGACGCGTTCGATGAGTTCAATGTCCGCTCGAGCTGGTTCTTGCCCGGACGCGTTGCGCAAACCCACACGGAATTGCTGCGCCGTATCGACGCGCGGCAACACGAAATCGGCACAAGCGGATTTCGCTGCGAGAACTTCGACACTCTAACGTTCGATGAGCAACGACAAGCCTTCCTTGCAGGCCAGCAAGCGCTCGCCGATACGCTCGGGCGGCGTGTGCAGGGGTTTCGTTCCTTCTACGGCAATTGGGCACCCGGCTTTGCGGATTTTCTGCGCGGCGAGGGGGTCACGTGGTCGTCTTCATGGCGCGGCGACGATCTGCCGTATTTTCATCTGCCGGACGCGAACGCAGGGACGGTGGTGGCTGGCGACACGCCGCCGCTGGTCGAACTGCCGCTTCACTATGAGCTCGAAGACGAACCGTACTTCGTCTACAACCTGTCGCCGGCTGTGCCGGTCGGACAGCCACGGATTCCCTCGTATCGGGAAGTGCTGGCGAACTGGAAGCAGGATTTCGCGGCGTTCCGCCGCTTCGGTTTGTGCTTTGTGTTGAGGCTGCATCCGGAGCTCATCGGTACGGCGGGACGTATCGACGTGCTGCGCGAGTTGCTCGCGGAGATGCGTTCGCATGACGACGTGTGGTTCGCGACGGGCGCGGAAGTGGCGGCCTGGTGGCGCCAGAACGTCGACGGTAACGAGCCCGGTCATCCGGTCGACATTTTTGCACGACATCGGGAGGCTGCACGATGAGCGCGCGTGATCTGTCGCTGTCGGAGCAACTGGCGGCATTCGTCGCCGACGTACCCAACGACGCGCTGCCTGCTGCCGTCGTCCATAAGGCCAAGCGGCATATCCTCGACACGCTCGGCGCCTCGCTGGCCGGTGCCGCGGCCATGGAGTCGCGCAGCGCGCGGGCGGTCATGACCGGGGACGGGCCAGGCGTTGCGCAGGTGTGGGGCACGCGGCAGTCGCTCGGCCCGCGCAGCGCGGCCTTCGTCAACGGTGTCGCCGCACATGCGCTGGAACTCGACGACTCGGGCGGTTGCGACCATTCCGGCGCCGTCGTGCTGCCCGCCGCATTCGCGGCGCTTGCCTGCTCGCCGCGGCCAGTGTCGGGGCGGGCGTTTCTTGCGGCAGTGGTGCTCGGCTATGACGTCGGCAGACGAGTGCTCGAAGCGTGCGGTGGATATTCGCCGCACAACGCACGCGGCTGGCATTCGACGATGACCTGCGGTGTGTTCGGCGCGGCGGCAGCAAGCGCGCGCCTCCTCGGACTCGATGCCGTGCAAACCGGCGCGGCGTTCGGCCATGCGGGCAGCTTCAGCGGCGGCCTATGGGGTTTCATTCACGACGCGTCGCAAACGAAACGCATGCATACCGGCCGCGCGGCTGAAGGTGGACTGCTGGCGGCATTGCTGGCGAGGGAAAACGTCAGTGGCCCGACGCAGGTGTTCGCGGACGTATGGGGCGGCTTCTTCAACGCGTTCGCCCCCGACACGCAGAACCCCGAAGCCTTGCTGCACGAACTGGGCGGCACGTGGAAGATCATGCGTTGCTCGATCAAGCCGCACGCGTCGTGCCGCAGTACGCATGCAGCAGTCGATGCCGCGCTCGATCTGCTTCACGGCATCAAATACGATCCGGACAGGCTGTCCAGCGTGCACGTCAGATTGAGCGCATTTGTCGAAGGCATGTGCGGTGGTCGCGATTTGCGCAATCTGGCCTCGTCGCAAATGAGTTTGCCGTATGCGGTCGCTTCGGTGCTGGTATATGGCCACGCGGGGATTGCCGCTTATCTCGAGGCTGCACGAACCGATCCGCGTATCGCCGCGATGATGCCGCGCATCACGCTCGAAGTCGATCCGGCGATGTCCGATCTGGATGAGCCCATCGTCACGCTCACGATCGCCGATGAGATGCCGCGCTCGCGGCAGGTGCTCACGCCGCTCGGCGATCCGCGCAATCCGTTATCGGATGCGGACTTGCTGTCGAAGTACCACGCCCTGGCCACCATGGCGCTCGACGACACGTCGGCGAGCGCGCTTGCCGATGCAGTACTCGATCTGGACAATCTCGCCGACGCGCGCACGCTTCTATCGTGGCTTGGCGGCGACGCCGATGCTAACCCCGCGCTGCGGTAGCGCGACAGGCCGTGACGCAAACTCAATGGTTTTGATGGCAAGCGTTCAATTCTTTCTTTAAAGGTATGTCCTCCATGTCCAAGCTGAACCCGCTGCGCGCTGCGTCCCGTTTGATGGCAGTCTGTCTGTCGACATTTCTCTTCGGCGCTGCTGCCCATGCGCAAGCGTTGCCCGATTCGATTGCCAAGTCCAAGGTCATCAAGGTCGCGGTCAACTCGATCTACCCCCCGATGGAATACAAAGACCCGGAGAGCGGCGAACTGATCGGGTTCGATATCGACCTCGGCAATGCGATCGCGAAGCAACTCGGCGTCAAGCTGGACTGGCAGGAGTCGGCATTTGAACAGTTGCTGCCCTCGCTCGCTACCGGGCGAGTGGACATGGTGCTGAGCGGATTGAGCGACGTGCCTGGGCGCCGCGATACGGCGGACTTTCTCGATTACCTGAATTCGGGCGCGCGGTTCTACATCCTGACGGGCGCGCATGGCAGCGAGATCCGGCAGTCGGCGGATCTGTGCGGGAAGTCGGTCGGCACGAGCCGCAGCACGTCGTTCCCGGCGGACACGGCAGCATGGAGTGCGAAGAACTGCGTCGGCAAGACGCCGATCACGGTAGTGGGTACGGAAGACACGTCATCTGCGCGTATGCAGTTGAAGCAGGGGCGAATCGTTGCGGGCGTGCAGGGCAGCGAAACCCTGCCGTACGCGATGAAGCTCGAACCGAACACATACAAACCCATTGGCGAACCGTTTGCGGCTTCGCCTGAAGGTATCGCCTTTGCAAAATCCAACCCGAAACTGCGCGACGCGGTGCGGGCCGCGCTCGACAAGCTGATCGCCAACGGCACATACAGTGCGATCGTCGCGAAGTGGGGGCTGCAATCGAGCGCGGTTCAGCAGGTGACGATGAACGGGGCGAAAGACCATTGAAGCACCTGACTCACTCCACGTTCTCGCTCAGCCACGTGGCGAATGCCGACACGAGCGGCGTATCGGACAACTCTTGCCGGGACACCAGGTAATACGCGTGTCTCGACGGCACGGTGATGCTGAACGGCCGAACCAGCGTGCCGTCCATCAGGTCGTCCCGCACCGAGAAACTGTCACCGAGCGCCACACCCTGACCGTGAATCGCCGCTTCGATACCAATATGCGCATTGCCGATTTCAAGAATCCTGATGCCTTCGAGCTTGTCGGCCGACGCATGCGCGAGCCATCGCATCCACGATCCCGAGTGCTCGCAAAACAGCGCCTTGCCTGCGAGATCCTCGATCTTGCGGATCGCGTTGGGCCCGTTCATCAAAGCGGGACTGACAACCGGAAACAGCGCGGGATGCGTAATCAGCGTGACGTGACGATCGCGCCAGCGGCCTTCTCCGTAGCGTACGCATACGTCGACGTCGGGCGAATACACTTCGCGGTCGTCGTTGGAGGGGATCACTTTCAGATTAATCGCCGGGTACTGGTCGAGAAACTCGCCGATGTGCCGGGCCATCCAGCGCGACGTGAACAGCAGCGGCGTGGACACGACGAGATCGCCGGCCATCTCGGGTGAGTCCAGTTTGACCACGGCGTTGGCGATCATGTCGAACGCATTTTTGACGGGCTGCAGCAAGGCCTCGCCTTCGCGCGTCAGTTTCACGCGCGCCTTTGATCTGACGAACAGCGTGACGCCGAGTGCCTCCTCGAGAATGCGGATCTGATGGCTGACCGCGCTGGCGGTCACGTGCAACTCCTGCGCGGCGCCGGCCACGCTCGAGCGCCGCGCGGCGGCCTCGAACGCACGGAGAGGATTGAGCGGTGGCAGACGGTTTCTCATGTGGCGGGAAGAGATGCTGAGAAAAATTTCATTTGAACGGAATTTAATTCTCGCTACAAGAAGAAAAACTGGATACGTACAGTGGAGTCAACTTAACGGAGGGGACTAGCAGCGATGAATATTTCTGAACCGATCGAGCGTTTGTGGGGCGGGCGTTTCAAGTCGGGGCCGTCGGCGGCGCTCAAGGCGCTATCGCGTTCGGACCCGAGCTTCTTCCGGCTCGCGCCTTACGATCTGGCCGGTTCCCGCGCGCATGCGCAGGAACTGCGCCGCGCGCAGATCCTGACCGAAGAAGAATTGCAGCAACTGCTGGGCGAAATGGACAGGCTGCAAGCGCAGTACCTTGCAGGCGAGATCGGACCGTCGCAGGATGACGAGGACGTGCACACGTTCCTCGAACGCGAATTGACGCAACGTTTGGGCGCCACCGGCGGCAAGCTGCGCGCGGGCCGCTCGCGCAACGACCAGGCGGCCAACGACCTGCGCCTGTTCCTGCGCGACAAGGCACGCACGCTGACGCACGCGGTGATCGATTTGCAGAACGCACTGATCGAACAGGCCGATGCGCACACCCGCAGCGTGACGGCGGGCTTTACCCATCTGCAGCCGGCGCAACCGGTCGTGTTCGCGCATCATTTGCTGGCGCACGCGCAGTCGATTTACCGCGACGTCGATCGCCTGGTGGACTGGGACCGGCGCAGCGCGCGCTCGCCGCTGGGCGCAGCAGCGCTGGCAGGCTCGGCGATCTGTGTGCGCCCGGATCTGTCGGCCGTGGAGTTGGGCTATGACGCGCCGTGCGAGAACTCGATCGACGCGGTCGCCTCGCGCGATCACGTTGCGGAGTTCGTATTCATTGCGAGCATGCTGTCGGTGAATCTGTCGCGACTGTCGGAGGAAGTGATCCTGTGGACGACGCGCCAGTTCGGCTGGGTAGTGCTGGACGATGGCTACGCGACGGGCAGCTCGATCATGCCGCAGAAGAAGAACTCGGATATCGCGGAGCTCACGCGCGGCAAGGCGGGGCGACTGATCGGCAATCTCGGCGGCTTGCTGGCGACGCTGAAGTCGCTGCCGCTCGCGTACAACCGCGATCTTGCGGAAGACAAGATCGCCGCGTTCGACAGCATCGACACGCTGGAACTGGTGTTGCCGGCGATGGCGGGCATGATCCGCACGATGCAGGTGGACGTGGGCGAGATGCGCCGCCAGGCGCCGCTGGGCTTCACGCTCGCCACGGAGGTGGCCGACTGGCTCGCGCTGCGCGGTATTCCGTTCAGCGAGGCGCACGAGATCACGGGCGCGCTGGTGAGGGCGTGTGAAGAGCAGGGCATCGAGCTGGGTGAGGTGTCGGTGGCGACGTTGGCGCAGGTGGATGCGCGGCTGGAGGCGTCGGTGCTGGAACACGTGACGCTCGAAGCGGCGGTGGCCGCGCGCAGCGGCTACGGCGGCACGGCACCGGCACGCGTGGAAGAGCAGATCACCCGGCTGCGTGCGGCGATCGACCGGCAGACCGCGTGGGCGGCCGACTACAGGGGGCCATCATGGTAAGCATTTCAAACGATCGGGCGGCACTGCCCGCGGAGGCTCAGAAGCAGATGACAGAGATGAGTGAGGACGTCACCGACATTTCGCATCTGGAGCATGTGCGGCGCCGCTACTGGGGCCGTTACGTGGCCTCGGCGGCGATCATCGCGTTGATCGGGTACGTGGTGCTGGCGTTCGCGCACGGCCAGATCGAATGGCGTTACGTAGCGCGGTTCCTGACGGCGCGTTCGATCCTGACAGGCCTCGTCAACACGATCGTGATGACGGTGCTGGCGATGGCGCTGGGCGTGCTGCTCGGCGTGATCACCGCGATCATGCGACTGTCGCCCAATCCGGTGTTGCAGGCGGTCGCGCAAGGCTATGTGTGGCTGTTTCGCGGCACGCCGGTGATCCTGCAACTGCTGCTGTGGTTCAACCTGGCGCTGGTGTTTCCGTCGATGGGGATTCCGGGGCTGTTCGAATTCCGCACAGTGGACGTCATGACGCCGTTCCTCGCGGCGTTGCTGGGTCTGGGGATCAACCAGGGGGCGTACACGTCGGAAGTGGTGCGCGCGGGGCTGCTGTCGGTGGACACGGGCCAGTATGAAGCGGCCAAGTCGATCGGCATGCCACGGCTGCAGGCGCTGCGCCGGGTGATTCTGCCGCAGGCGATGCGGGTGATCGTGCCGCCGATCGGCAACGAGCTGGTGGGGATGGTGAAGCTGACCTCGCTCGCGAGCGTGATCCAGTACGCGGAGATGCTGCACAACGCCGAGAACATCTACTACGCGAATGCACGGGTGATCGAGCTGCTGATGGTGGCCGGGGTCTGGTACCTGGTGGTGGTGACGGTGCTGTCGTTCGCGCAGTCGCGGGTGGAGCGGCACTACGCCCGCGGTGCGGGACGTGCATCGGGCCGGCAATGAAGACGCCGGTGACGACAGGACAAGGAGCCGAAATGAATTCAATCGTTCGCGCGGTCGACGTGCGCAAGTCATATGGCGAGTTCAAGGCGCTGCAGGGCATCACGCTGGATGTGGCCAAAGGCGAAGTGCTGTGCGTGATCGGGCCGTCGGGCTCGGGCAAGAGCACGTTCCTGCGGTGTATCAACCAGCTGGAGAAGATCAACGACGGGGCGCTGTGGGTGAACGGCGAACTGGCAGGCTACCGGCGGGTGGGCAACCGGCTGCACGAGCTCTCGGAGCGGCAGGTGGCGCGCCAGCGTCTGGCGACGAGCATGGTGTTTCAGAAATTCAACCTGTTCCCGCACAAGACGGCGCTGGAGAACGTGATCGAAGGTCCGGTGCAGGTTCTCAAGCGGCGGCGCGCGGAGGCGGAAGAAGAGGCGCGTTCGTTGCTAAAGCGGGTAGGACTCGGTCATAAGTGCGATGCGTTCCCGGTGGAGCTGTCGGGTGGACAGCAGCAACGGGTGGCGATTGCACGTGCACTGGCGATGCATCCGCAACTGATGCTGTTCGACGAACCGACCTCGGCGTTGGATCCTGAACTCGTGGGCGAGGTGCTGGCGGTGATGCGCGACCTGGCGCAAAGCGGCATGACGATGATCGTGGTGACGCATGAACTGGGCTTTGCACGCGAGGTGGCCAACCGGGTGGTCTTCATGGATCAGGGGCGGGTGGTGGAAACCGGCACGCCTGATCAGGTGCTCGGGCAGCCAAAACATAAACGTACGCAGGATTTCATCTCGGCCGTGCTTTCCTGATCACAACCGCGGGTTCCTTGGGACCCGCTTTCCAGATTCCTCTAACAAGCGAGTTTCTATGAACGCGTCCCTTCGTTTGCGTGAATGGTTCACCCTGGTAGTTGGCATTGTTGCACTGCATGCCCCGCTTTCTCATGCGCAAACTGCCGCGCCGTCCATCCCGGGCATCGGCAAGAGCACGCTCGTCGCGGCGATCGTGCCGAACTATCCGCCGTTCGAATACAAGGACCCGGCCACCGACAAGCTGATGGGCTTCGATGTCGATCTCGGCGAAGCGCTCGCCGCGAAGCTCGGCGTCAAGCTCGAATGGCAGGAAACCAGCTTCGACCAGATGATGAGCGCACTGACCACGAAGCGCGTCGACGTGATCCTGTCGGGCATGACCGATCTGCCCTCGCGCCGCGGGGCGGTGAACTTCCTCGACTACATCACGACCGGTCCGCAGTTCTACACGGTGAAGGCGCGCGCGGGAGAGTTCGCGACGATGGATGCGTTGTGCGGGAAGACCGTCGGAACGAGCCGTCGTACGTCGTTTCCGAACGATATCGCGAACTGGAGCAATGAGCATTGCGTGAAGGCAGGTAAGCCGCCCGTCAAGGTAGTCGGTACGGATGGCTCGTCGGACGCGCGCATGCAGTTGCACCAGAACCGGATCGATGCAGCGGTGCAGGGCGGCGAAACCTTGCCGTACCAGAACTCGGTCGAGCAGAACGCGTATGCGCCGATCGGCCAGCCGTTCTTGTCTCAGTACACCGCGCTTGGCATATCGAAGGACAACGCGGCACTCAACACGGCGCTGACCACCGCATTCAACCAGCTGATCGCCGACGGCACTTATCAGAAGATTCTGTCGAAGTGGGGTTTGCAGCAACACGCCGTGCCGAAGGCGCTCGTCAACGCCGGCACCTGAAACGCTGCCGCCGAAAATGACAAGCCCGCCATGAGGGGCTTACTGCTCCACGCTGGCACCGGTTAGCGCTCGTACCCGGCTTTCATCGGCGGCGAGCGCGCTCGCGTCTCCCGAATAAACGATGCTGCCATCGTCCAGCACGTAAGCATAATCGGCGATCTCGAGACTCATGCGTGCGTTCTGCTCGACCAGCAGTACCGAAATCCCCTCATCGCGCATCTGCGACACGACTCGAAACACCTCACGAACGATCAGCGGAGCCAAGCCTTGCGATGGCTCATCGAGAATGAGCAGCCGGGGATTGAGCAGGAGTGCGCGGGCAATCGATAGCATCTCCTGTTCGCCGCCGGATAGCAGGCGCCCGCGCCTGAATTTGCGCTCGGCGAGCCGTGGAAACAGCTCGTAGATCCGCGCGATCGTCCATGGTCCGCCGCGCTCCAGCGGGACCTTCAGATTTTCCTCGACACTGAGATTAGCGAAGATTCTTCGCCCCTCGGGCACGTAGCCGACGCCGCTCGCGGCGATCTGGAAAGTCGGCCAGCGCGTGGTATCCACCCCGAAGATCGTCACGCGCCCCTGGCGCGCAGGCGTCAAACCCACGAGGGTACGCAAGGTCGTGGTCTTGCCGGCTCCATTGCGACCGAGCAATGCCGTGATCCGGCCTTCCGCAACCTCCAGACTCACGCCATTCAGGATATGGCTCTTGCCATAGTAGGTATGCAGCCCTGCGGCGGTGAGGGCGGCGTTCATTTGAGCCCCCACGCTCGGCACTTCGTGTCCTCGCTGCCCCCCGAGGGAGTGCGAGCTTGCTTGGAGCGGTTCGGCGCGGCGCTCATGCTGTGTTACCCAGATAGGCGGCCTGTACGGCCTCGTTGGACGCGATCTCCTCTGGCGAGCCTTCGGCGAGGAGGCTGCCCTGGTCGAGCACCGTGATTCGATCGGCCAGATGAAAGACCACGCGCATGTCATGCTCGATCAGCACGATGGTGAAGTTGCCCTCGCTGTGCAGGCGGCGCACGAGCTGCGTAATCTCGTGAGTCTCCTGGTCGCCCATGCCGGCGGTGGGCTCGTCGAGCAGCAGCAAGCGCGGCTGCAGCGCTAGCGCCATCGCGATCTCGGCAACCCGCTGGTCACCGTGCGGCAGCTCTCCGACCAGCCGGTGCGATTTGTCGGCAAGACCCGTGAGCTCGAGCGCCTCCTCGACGTGACGACGAACTCGCGCCCGCTCGGTGCTGCTGATCCACGGGCGCAGGCGAAAACCCTCCGTCACCTCCGCACTGATGCGCACGTTCTCGAATACCGTCAGCTCGGGAAAAATCTCGGTGATCTGGAACGTGCGGGCGATGCCGGCCGCAACGCGCCGATACGCAGGAAGCGCCGTGATATCGACTCCGTCGAACACGATCGTTCCCATGCTCGGCGGGAAAAAGCCGCTGATGAGATTGAAGAAGGTGGTCTTGCCTGCGCCGTTCGGCCCAATGACAGCGCGCAACTCGCCCTTCTCGACGGCGAGCGATACGTCGCGCACCGCGGCCAGGCTGCCAAAGCGCTTGCTGATGCGCCTGACTTCGAGCACGCTCATTGGGTAACCTCCGTGCTTCGCACTGCGGGACGAGCGCCTTCGGGCGGCCGGGCGGCGCTCATGAGTCGCTCCTGCGCTGAATGAAGCCGAGCAGCCCGCGCGGGAAAAACAGCACGATCGCGACGAACAGCAGGCCGACGAACGACATCCAGTTGACCGTAATGCTCGAAAGATAGTCCTGCAGCACGACGAATACCGCGGCGCCGAGCAGCGGCCCCCACAGGCTGCGCATGCCGCCCATGACCGCCATCATCACGAAATCGCCCGACTGGCTGTAGTGCAGCCCGCGCGGATCGGCGAAGTTGTTCAGGAGAGCGTAGAGCGCACCGGCGAACCCCATGAAGAAGCAGGACAGCGTGAAGGCGATCCAGATATGCCGATCGACGGGAATGCCGAGAAAGCGAGCACGCCGCTCATTTTCGCGGATCGCGATCATGGTGCGCCCGAACGGGGAGCGCAGGATGAAACCCATCACGCCGATCGCGAGCGCGAGGCAGAACAGCACGAAATAGTAGAACGCGTTGGCGTTCGACAGGATGTCGATCCGGGCGAAGCCGAGATCGAGCGGCTGGCGCGAAAAGCCGCGCAAGCCGTCGTCGCCGCCGGTGACGGAACTCCATTGGAAGGCGATGTAGTAGAAGACCTGCCCGAACGCGATGGTGACCATCGCGAAGTAGACGCCGCGTCGCCGTGCGATGAGCGCGCCCAGCAGTGTGCCGGCAATGCCGCCGAGCAGCGTGCCGCACAGCAGCGCGAGTGGTGTGCTCGGCGCGAGAAACTTCAGCGCGAGGCCGGCGCCATAGGCGCCGAGCCCGAAATAGGCCGCGTGTCCGAAAGAGAGCACACCGGTGAAGCCGAGCAGGAAGTTCACCGACATGGCGGCCAGTCCGAGCACGAGCACGCGCGTGCCGAGCGCGGTGTAGCCGCCGAGCAGCGGCATCCAGTAGGGCGCCAGCAAGAGCACCGCCCAGAGTGTTGCGATGACGACCAGCCGGGGAGGGTGGCGGTAGTCGCTCATGACATCATGCCTTCTTCGCCGAGCAGGCCGCGCGGCCGGATCAGCAAAACCACAGCCATCAGCACGTACATGATGGCCTCGCTCGCCGCAGGGAGGAACACCGCGGTGATGCCCGAGGCGACGCCGATCAGCAAGCCGCCGAGCAGCGTACCGGTGAGGCTGCCAACCCCGCCGACGATGATGGCGATGAAGCTCGGCATCAGGAGGCCGGTTCCCATCGTCGGCTCCAGCCCGAGCTGGCCCGCGGCGAGCACGCCGCTCAGACCGGCGAGATAGATGCCGACGGCGAAATTGAGCGCGCGCAGCCTGCCCACGTTGATGCCGAGCGCCGCGACGGTTTCAAGGTCGAGCGTGCCGGCGCGGATGCGTATGCCGAGCCGGCTGTAGCGCAACAGCATGAAGAGCAGTGCAACCGCGATGGTTACAGTGCCGACCATGAACAGGCGGTAGCCGGTAATAAAGAAGAGTTCGTTGCTCAAGGGCTGAGCCAGCGCGGGCGGAATGGTCACGGGCTTGCCCTGCGCACCCCAGATGAAGCGGGTGCCGTCCTCGATCATGAAGGCGAGGCCGAACGTCAGCAGCAGGCTGTAGAGCGGATCGCGTCCGTAGACCCGCCGGATGAGCACCCGCTCGACGGCGAGACCGATGGCGGCCGTGCATAGCGGCGCAATCAGCAATGCACCCCAGAACCCTACGTAGGGCGTGATCGTATAGGCAATGTAGCCGCCGATCACGAGGAAGCCACCATGGGCGAAGTTGATCACGTTGCTCAAGTTGAGAATGAGCGACAGGCCAAGCGCCATCAGCACGTAAAACGCACCGATGATCAGCCCGTTAGTGACGTTGAAAAGGAGTAGTTGAGTCATCGGCCGCTCATGTCCAGACGCAACCCGTGCACGAGCCGCGTCGGGCAGCCTGGGTCGCTGTGTTGCCACGCATGCGTGTCAGGTTCATGGCAACGGCTGCCGGTACTACCGCGCGGACATCGTCTTCGGGATCAGGCCGGCCACTGCAGATTGCAGCCGGTCGCAGCGTCGGGCGGCGCAGTCTTGTCGCCGGCGACCACGCGTTCGACACGGAACAGATCCTCCGGGTCGCCCGCCGGCTGAGACAGCGCTTCGCCGACAAACGCCGAGGTCATCAGCTGGTGGTCTCCCTTGCGGTAGTAGCACTTGTTGGGCTGCAGCTTGACGTCGTCCGCGAGTTCAAACCCGCCGAGCGCCTCGGCGAGTTTTTTCGCGTCGAGGCTCTTTTCCTTGTTGGCGACCGAGGCGAGCGTATGAACCGACGTGTAGCCGAACCAGTGGCGTGCAGTGGGGACTTTGCCGCCGTTCATCTTGCGGATGTCGGCGACGAACTTCTCGACGCCCGGGACACCCGGCTGCTTCCAGTACCACTCGAACATCCAGAATCCGACGCGCGCCTCCGGCGGCATCGCCTCGAGCGATTCGAGCTCCTGCTGAAGCCCGGCAACGTGGATCTGCTTGCCGATGCCGAACTGCGCGATCTGCTTCAGGCAGTTGACCATGTCGGAACCCTGCGGCAGCACCAGCAGAACATCGGGGTTGGCCGCGCGCGCCTTGATCAGGTACGCGGAGAAATCGGTCGTGCCGAGCGGCGTGAGCTCGTTGCCGGTCATCGTGCCGCCGAGCTTTTGCAAATCCGCCAGCGCGGCCTTCTGCAGCGTATGGCCAAAGGCGTAGTCCGGCGTAATGAAATGCCACTTCTTGCCGTACTTGGTGAAGAGGAGGTCGGCGACCGCGTTGGCCTCCATGCTTGTCGTATTGCAGACGCGAAATACATTCCACTTGCAATCGCTGCCCGTGATTGTGTCGGTGTGGCCGCCCGAGACGATGTGCAACACCTTCTTCTCGTTGGAGACCTGGGCGATTGCCTGAGCGATGCCGGAATTCACATCCCCGATCAGAAACGTGACCTGATCACGTTCGATCAGCTTGCGCGCCTTCTGCACGCCGGTACCGACGTCGTTCGCCGAGTCTTCCACCAGCAGCTCGATGGGGCGCCCGAGAATGCCGCCGTTGGCGTTGATCTGTTGCACGGCGAGCCTCGCACCCATCACTTCATTCTGTGCAACTGCAGCATAAACACCGGTCAATGGATCGACCATGCCGATGCGCAACGGTGTCTCGCCGCGTGCCTTGATGATGAAGGGCGAGGCGAGCTGCAACGCCGCTGCAGCAGCGGCCCCCTTGAGCACCGTGCGACGACTAACGGCGCGGATATGACCCGGAGTTTTCATAGGGGTTCTCCCTGATTTATTCACGTCGAACCGGTCAAACGCCTGAATCCTGAACCGAAGCGTGAGCATCCTCGGTCAGCACAATCTTGATCCTGTTAGATGGGATCTACAAGATATCGTTTTGCCTCCCTCCGGCTTCCAGTTTGGAATGCGTACGAACGCTAAAATCACTGAGGACGAAAAGCTGAAGATTGTCGACGCTATGGTGATGATTCTCGAGTACGGGAAAATTGTGCTATGAAAAATCTCAACGCAAGGGCATGGCTCGCACTTCCCGTCCTCGCCGTTGTGATGGGCCTTCTACTGTTCGTCCCCGCGGGGACCGTTCAGTATTGGGAAGCATGGGTGTACTTATTGATCTTCACAGGCGCATCACTCCTCATTACGCTCTATCTCATGCGAAAGGATCCGGCGCTTCTTGCGCGTCGGATGAGCGGCGGTCCGACGGCGGAGAAGCACCCGCTCAGAAGTTCATCATGCTGTGTACGTCAATCGCCGCGATGATGCCATTTCTGATTTGGCGGCTCATTGACGAAGAACGCTTCCTTGCGAGGAATCTGTCCGGCTATACCGGATACCAGAAACGAGTCCGGCATCGTCTTGTACCATTCGTGTGGTAGTCGAGTCGGGTGCCCTGAGGTATGCAGCTAAGCACTAGGTCTTTGCCTCTATCAACAAGGCATGGGGGCAGTTGAGGTAGTTGTGCCAGAAATCTTCGTCGCCTACGCTGGCCCCGGTCTCAGACAAGCTGGGATGAATCCACCGAATCGAGTTGAAACCTGCCTCGCGCAAAGCGCGCTTGTCGAGCGAGCACGCACTGCGCACGTACCGGTCGTCTGCGTCCGCCCGGTGCTGGACCACTCCGTGCAGCATGGCCGGTCAGACAACGCGAGTCCCCCGGGGCCTTGCAGATCTTACCCGACCGCTTTGAGCTGGCCATGCTTGCATGGCGACATCTGCGATTGCCTTCAGCTTTTGCGGGCCGCCTCCGTCTCGTGCCTGGACGGCCATTCCGCGGGTCACGGCGCTGTAGAAGGCAGCAAGTGCGGGCACGTCGGTGTCAGGCGGTAAGTCGCCGTCTTCGACCCCCTTGCGCAACCGCTGCGCCATCATCTCTTCAGCGTTTGCGCGGTGCTCGGCCATCGTCTCACGAATAGAAGCGAGTTCGGGGGGCAGGTGAGTGCCGGCCAGCGAGATCATGCAGCCCGATGGGTGGCTGTCTCGAGTGAATTCGACGACGGTAGCATCGAGAAACTTCTTGAATGCTTCTCGCGTGTCGGCCGTGCCGAACAGTCTGCCAGCGAACCAGACTTCGGACATGCTCAGGTATGCGTCAGTCGCTTCCCTGTAGAGCTGCTCCTTGCTGCCGAACGAGTTATAGAAGCTCGAGGGGCTGATCCCCATGGCCTGGATCAACTGGTCGAAGGAGGCTCCTTCGTATCCGTGCTCCCAGAAGAGCTTCATGGCTCGGTTCAGAGCTTCCGTACGATCAAAGGTTGAGGGCCTGCCGCGGCTGCGCCGGGGTTGCGTATCGTTTTTTGTAGTCATGGCTCCAAAATTTATTGACATGCTGTAGAGATGCCCCTATTCTGCCATAACGGAGCGATCGCTCCAATAATCAAATCCTTGCGAAAGGAGTCCGTGATGCAGCGAATTGTTCACACCAGCCATGGCGAGCCCGCCGAGGTGCTCACGCTGGAAGCATTTTCCGATGCCCCTTCTCTTGTGAGCGGAGCGGCGCTTGTGCGTGTGTCCGCCGCACCGGTTCATCCGGGCGACTTGCTGGGTGTCTCCGCTTCCCCCGCCTTCGGGGCGGCTCCCCTCATCCCGAGGGGAGGTCGAGTGCCCGGCGTCGAAGGTGTAGGGGTGGTGGAAGCGCTGGCCGCTGACATCGACCCTTCACACCGGATTCAGGTCGGCACACGTGTGGCCATCTTTCCCGTTAACGGCGCCTGGAGCTCCAGGATCGCCGCGCCTGTCCAGTCGCTGATACCCGTGCCCGATGAAGTGAGCGATGAGGTCGCAGCGCAGATGCTGGTCAACACGTTGACTGCACGCCTTGCGATGCGGGCTGGTCACAACGCGTTGCCTGAAGACAAGCGCGAAGATGTCACGGTTATTCAGACGGCTGCCAATTCTGCCGTCGGAAAGCTGCTCACTCATCTGCTCGTCGAAGTGGGCGTCAATCCGATCCTGCTCGTCGGCTCCGCGGCGAGCGCGCAAGCGCTTAAAGCTGCTCGCCCCAACCTTTCTGTCATCGTCACGGAGAACCAGGGCTGGAAGGACGAGCTTCGCGATGCGCTTGCGAACAAGCCCGTCTACGTGGCGTTCGATGGCGTCGGCGGCGCGCTATTACCCGACGTAGCGGGCTTCCTGGCTCGGGGCGGAGCGATCATTAGCTACGGCTCCTTGGGGGGAGCTACGACGGACATTCGTTCCATCGCCCCTCGAGCGCTGACCATAAAAGGGGTGTCGTTGTTCAGCTGGCAATTCGAAGCTGCGGCGGTACGCGAAGCGGACCTGGCCAAGGCGCTCGAGCTCGCACGCAACTTCCCGAGCCTTTTCCCCGTAGCGGAACGATATCAGGCGAGCGACTACCTGGGAGCGCTCGAACATACGTACCGCAGGGGAAGGACCGGCATGGTGCTGCTCGCGTTCTAGCGCTACGCGTCCTGCGAAATGTGAGGCGCTCCTCGTCATGAGGGGCGGCTTGGTAGCGTTCACCCCGGTTTTTGCACGATTTCGAAATGAGCCCCGAGTGCCGGAGTATTGCCTCTCGGCTTTCCAGCTAAGCATCTTATGAAAGGACGTAATCCATGCGTGCTATCCAGAACACCGCTTTCGGCGACCCCGTCGAGACTCTGAAACTCGTTGACCTTCCGGAGCCGGCCAACCCCGGCCCGGATGAAGTCCTGATCGCGATGGAGTATGCCCCCATCAACGGCAATGACCTGGCCGTCATCACCAATCGCTTCGCCTACTCGACTCCACTGCCCTCGATCGTGGGCAACGAAGGCGTCGGGCGAGTTCTGCAGGTAGGCTCGAATGTCTCCAACGTGAAGGTCGGCGACCGCGTGTTGCCCCCGCTTTATGCGTTGACCTGGCGCGAGCGCCTGGTGATCCCGGCCAAGGGGCTGATTGCGCTGCCTGCCAACGTCGATCCACGTCAACTGGCCATGCTGCAAATCAATCCTCCCACGGCCGTACTTCTGCTCGGGCGTTTCGTTGACCTCAAAGAAGGCGACTGGATCGTGCAAAACGCGGCCAACTCCGGCATCGGCCGCACGGTGATCGCGTTGGCGAAGAAGCGTGGCCTGCGGACCATCAACTTCGTACGTCGTCCGGAACTGGTCAAAGAACTGGAAGAAGCGGGTGGGGACGTCGTTCTCGTCGATGAGCCGGGCGCCATCGACAAAGCCAAGGCCGCGGTCGGTCCGGGCAACGTCCGTCTGGCCATCGACGGCCTGAGCGGTTCGGCTGCAGTGCGCTTGATCGACGCGCTGTCGCAAAACGGTACGCTGGTGAGCTATGCGTTCACGAGCGGCGAGGTGGTCATGCCGGTCAAGGTCGTGGACCTGCATCTGCGAGGCATCGTCGTGCGCGGCATATACATCGACCTTCCCGAATACCTGCCGTACATCGCAGACGCAATCAAGGAGTCTGCCGAACTGATGGCGCGCGGCGAACTTGACCTGCCTGTGGTTGCCGTCTATCCGCTTGCAGATTACAAAAAGGCCATCGCTCACGCAATCAAGGGCGGCAAGGTGCTGCTCGACCTGCGCTCATCCAACTGACCAGGCAGTTCTCCCAAGTGCCTTGCTCCTACGCGAGCATGGCTTCGTTGACTTACGTTGCCGCTGAGGTGTCGAAATGAAGATTGGTTTTATTGGAGCCGGTGCTGTAGCGCAGTCCATCGCCAGGAGTGCCATTCAAGCAGGACATGAGGTTGTCTTGAGCGCTCGTCGTGGGCCGCAGGCTTTGGGCGATATCGTGGCCGGACTCGGTCCGAACGCGTCGGCAGATACGGTCCAGGAGGTGGCCCGGCTTGAGCTGGTCATGCTCGCCGTTCCATGGCTTCAAGTCCCGTCGGCGCTGGATGGGCTGCCCAATTGGGCAGGTCGCATTTTGGTGGATACCACCAACCCTTTTACGCAACTCGAGCCTGAGCTCGTTCTGGCGGACTTGGGGGGCACGGGCGCCAGCGAGATCGTCGCGGCACACGCGCCAGAGGCTCGCGTCGTCAAGGCGTTCAATGCTATCCGCATGGAGCACTACGACAAGGGCCCGAAGTTTCATGACGGAAAGCGCGTCATCTTCGTCTCCGGTGACGACAAGGACGCAAAGGCGGTGGTGATCGGACTCGTCAACGATTTTGGCTACGCACCAGTGGATCTTGGCGGTCTGATTTCGGGCGGTCGCATGCAGCAAGCGGGTGGTCCGATCGCTGGCCACGACTGGGTGGTGGCATAGGACTGCAAGGTATGCTAACCAATGTCGCGCTGTTTCGGGAAGCAGAGCGGCTGGATGTCCGGTTGTCTTTGTGATCTGCCGTTGGCGGGACACCACTTCGAACGTCGGCAACGGGTCCCGGTCCGCGCCGACCGAAACACTCGCTGCGTATCTAAGCTGTGAGTCCCTGAGACGATTTGGTCCGCACTCGTTGCGGGTCGGCAGTGTTGCTGCGCGGCAGCAGGTGAACGACCTCTTCCAGGTGCGCCGGTCCTGCCGCGACGGCGCTGAGAAAAATGCTGATCGAGAAGTGAATCATGCGCTCCAGATCGACAGGTAGATCAGATCGTGGCACGCGATCCGAGAGGATCAATGTGGCAAGACCGTGCTCCATGCTCCATGCAGCATGGGTCACGAGCGTGAGTGACGACTTGGGCCAGCCATGTTCCAGCGCCAGTTGCTCGACCGACGACGCGAATAGCCGGAACGACTTCGCACCGATCTCGTTCAGTTCCGGGAATGAGTCACGCGTCACGATGCGCGGCCCGATCATCAAGTTGAAGAGTCCCTTGTGGCGCTGCGCAAATTCGACGTAGACCCGCATCATGCTGTATGCCTTGGCCATTGCCGTGTCGTCGGACGCCTGAATCTCGCTACGCAGCGTCGCGAGATCGTGAAACCCGTCCGCGGCAATGGCAGCGAGCATCCCCTCCTTGCCCGCGAAATGTCGGGACGGAGCAGCCTCCGATACACCCACCGCCCGTGCGAGATACCGAAGGCTCAATTCGCGTACGCCAATCTCTTCCAGCGCCCGGCGCCCCTCTGCGATCAACGCATTACGCAGGTTTCCATGGTGGTACGGCGCGGCCGGCGTAGCAGAAGATTTCGAATTCACGATATCGCCAGAAACAGTCTGTGAAGGTTAGCAATTATAGACGTGCGATTTCCCCGCACGCAATGCGCCTGCCGGCATCGACGTTCCCGGGATCAGCCGGACGTCGTCGGACGTAAGTGGAGATGAAGGAGACCGACTGTGAAGCGCGTCCTTGATGCCAGCAAAACCTCGAATCCGGAGGTCCGACCGAGTAGTATCGACTTAGACGCACTGGTCTTCGTTCATGGCTTCCTTGATAGCCAAGCAGCCTGGAATCCACTGATCAAAGCACTTGCTCATACCGGGATTCCGGCACTTGCTGTGCAGCAAATTTGAGCGAAGACGTGCGACGGTGTTGCGGTTGGAGCGGCTTCGATTGACCCGAACTGATTTGATGGGAGGAACTCATGCAGGCCTTATATCTGGATGATCTGGTGGTTGGTATGCAGTTTGAGTCGTCGCCATTTGCCGTCACGGAGGCCGATATCAAACGCTTCGCGAGCGAATTCGATCCTCAACCCTTCCATCTCGATGACGCTGCCGCGCAAGCGACGATCTTTCGGGGGCTTGCAGCGAGCGGCTGGCACACGGCCGCTATGACGATGCGCATGTTGACAGGCGGAGGATTGCCGCTTGCAGACGGCGTGATCGGCATGGGCTGCGAGATCACGTGGACGAAGCCCGTGCGGGCAGGGAACCAGCTGCGCGTCGTCACCACGGTGGTCGATGTAAAGCCGTCTACATCAAAATCCGGGCAGGGCGTCGTTACGGTTTCATCGGATACGCTGAACGAGTCCGGTGAGGTCGTGCAACGATTGGTCTCGAAGTTGCTCGTGTTCGCTCCGGCGGCGCGCCAAGGTTGACCTAGAACTTGACGCGCAAGCCGGCGGTAACGGCTAGCTGATATCTCGAATTGGAACCCGTTGGTCCGCCGACGTTGTCAATCGACGCCGTGAGGGCATCGCCCAGGGCTTTCTGATAGACAGCGGCTACATAGGCCGTGCTGCGTTTGCTAAGCAGGTATTCGGCCCCCGCGTTTATCTGCGCCCAACGAGGATGAGTTCCATCAGTAATGTTCGCTATACGTGAGGCTCCGCTTACCTTTCCGTCGCTGTAAATGAATGCGACGCCAGCAAGAACGGCCGGGGAAATCTGATAGCTCGCATTGGCTTCATAGTTGGAAAGAGAAAAGCTCGAACGATCGACGTACTGCAACTTGGCGAATGTGTACGCGAACCCCAGCGTTGTCGCATGCCATTGGTACGCTATGCCTGCACCGGTGACGTCCTGCGTCCTGACGGGGCGCGTGTAGAAGATATCCGTGGCGCTCGTGTAGTCGCCGACGATGGCACCAGCCGTATTGCTCCCCCCCGTACTCCCGGCCGAAGGGTTTGAGAGGTGCAGGTGGCCAGCCCCCAGCGTTACAGCTCCTGCGGCGTAGCTCGCCCCAACGCTCCACGCGCTATTGTTTGAGAAGCCAGTGCCTGCTGAACCGGCTGCCTGATTGCTGAAAGCGTACAACCCTCCGACGGCAAGCCCGCGATAGGTTGGACTGGTGTACTTGACGGAATTGTTGATGCGGAACGTGGTGTAGAGGTTGTCAATGTCGCCGACGTGCGCGCCATATTGTGTTGCCCATTGTCTGGACGAGACAAAGGGGCCGACGAAGTCGACGACCGAGTCGTACTGTCGACCGAAGGTCGCCGTCCCAAGATTTTTGTTGGCCAGCCCAACAAATGCCTGGCGGCCGAATAAACGTGAACCTTGCAATTGCGTGCCGGTGGCGACGCTAAAACCGTTCTCGAGCACAAATATGGCGGAATTGCCGCCGCCCAGATCCTCGACCCCCCGAATGCCCCATCGGGACGGCGCACCGACGCCGGATGTTTCCTGTATTTTTCGGGCGCCGATGGCTCCCGGCTGACTGGCCAGGTTGTTCACATAACTGATACCGGCATCAACCAGACCGTAGAGAGTCACGCTGCTTTGCGCGCAGACTGACGCGCTAGCCAGTCCGCCAGTCGCAAGAATGATCGCCTTACTCAATTTCATGCATGTCTCCCGTGAAGCGTTATAGCTATGTAGTAGCTAGGCAATGCGCCGTCGATCTCGTGAAGACCTCGGCGGCGAAATGGTTCATTCCACCAATCTGCGGTGCCAGCCATGTACGGCCTGACACCGCGCACAAACCGGCGCAGTGGCTGAATGGATCTTCAGATCACCGAGCGTTGGTGCAGCGCCGCGATTCGTTCATAGTCATAGCCCAGGACGAGGCGTAGAACGTCAGTTGTATGCTCGCCAAGCTGGGGCGGGTGGGTGAGCGCTTGCGGCGGAGTCGCGCTCATAATGATCGGATTGCGCACCAGTTTCACGGTGCCGCCGGACGGGTGCGGCAGGTCGAGCTGCAGACCGCGCGCCACCACCTGCTCGTTCTCGAATACTTCGCCAAGATCGTTGATCGGGCCGCAGGGGACGCCGGCGGCCTCGAGCGCGGCGATCCATTCATGCTTGCCGCGCACGCGGACCATCTCTGCCAGAATCGGCGCCAGCGTGTCGCGATTGCGCACGCGGGCCGGATTGGTTGCGAAGCGCTCGTCGTCGGCCAGTTCCGGCCGGTTGCCGGCTTCCACGAATTTGCGGAATTGCCCGTCATTGCCGACCGCGACGATGATCCAGCCATCGCTCGTCTGGAACGTCTGATAGGGCACGATGTTCGGGTGCGCGTTGCCCCAGCGCACCGGCGGTTCGCCGCTCGCCAGGTAATTCGAGTTCACGTTCGCGAGCATGGCGACCTGCACGTCGAGCAGGGCCATGTCGATGTACTGGCCTTGCCCGGTACGGTCGCGATGTGCGAGCGCTGTCAGCACGGCGACGGTTGAATACATACCGGTCATCAGATCGGCAATCGCCACCCCGGCCTTTTGCGGTCCACCGCCTGGCAAGCCGTCGTGCTCGCCGGTAATGCTCATGAAGCCGCCGATACCCTGGATAATGAAATCGTAGCCCGCACGCTGCGCATAGGGTCCAGTCTGGCCAAAGCCGGTCACCGAACAATAGATAATGTCGTGCTTGACTTCCTTTAGCGACGCGTAGTCGAGGCCATATCTTTTCAACTGGCCGACCTTGTAGTTTTCCAGCACCACGTCACTTTGGGCCGCCAGTTCGCGGATGATCTGCTGACCCTCGGCTGTCGCGATGTCGACGGTGACTGAGCGCTTGTTGCGGTTCGCCGCGAGGTAGTAGGCGGCCTCGCGCGTATCTGCGCCGTCCGGCGTTTTCAGGTACGGAGGGCCCCAGTGACGCGTGTCGTCGCCGACCTCCGGGCGTTCGATCTTGATGACGTCTGCGCCGAAGTCGGCGAGCGTCTGTGCACACCACGGGCCGGCGAGCACGCGGGTGAGATCCAATACGCGAATATGATTGAGAGCACCCATAACTGGTCGAAATTTTATCGTTTAGTAATACTATTAATTTGAGCGAAATTGCGTTTCGTAGTTAGCGCCAACTTCCAGGAACGGAAACTGGCTCCTGGATTTAAACGGCTACGTCAGGTTGGCTAAAGTCACGCACAAGGATCAGTTCTCCACCCGGTAGTTCCCGCGCGGCGGCGGCATCAGTACTCACTAGAAAGGGGATGCGGATCTCTGCGGGAAGCAAGTGGCAAGACCACGATAAGCATGACCGCCGCCAATGCTTGCACGCACGCCGCAGTGACAAAGCCGCTGGTATAGGTGCCGGTAGCTTGCCGCACGTACCCGGTGAGCCATGGTGTCAGAAAACCTGCGAGGTTCGCCACTGAGCTGATGAAGGCTACCCCGACCGCTGCCGCGTTGGCCTTGAGGTACCGCATGGGAATCTGCCAGAACAGGGAGATGCCGGCACCTGTGCCTGCGAGTGCGAAGGCGAGTGTCGTAAAGGTGGCGGTGCGGCTACTGTGCCAGACCAGTACTAGCAGAATCAGGCTTGCGACGCTCACGACAGAGGCAATCGAACAGTGGTAGCGGACGTCGCCATGACGGCTTGCGTACGTACAGAATGCGATGTTGCCGATAGCACCAAGAATACAGATTGCCGCGATAGCGTTGCCGATCGCGGTGTAGCCACCGAATCCCGCATCCCGCAGAATGGTCGGAATGAAGAAGCTCAGTGCCGTATTGGCGGTGAGGATGCAGAAATAGGCGGCGAGAAGCACCCAGACGACGGGATTGGCAAGCAGTGGCCGCTGAGGGTTCACTTCCACAGAAGAGCGCTTCTGGTCGCGAGCGAGGTCGGCCTGGATGAGCCGCCGTTCTTCAGGGGACAGCCAGGAAGCCGTCGCGGGTCCATCGGAGAGGACAAACAGCACGAGGCAGCCCAACAGCAGCGTGGGGAGCGCCTGCACCAGAAACATCCATCGCCATCCCGGGAGGGACAACAAGCCGCTCATATGTTGCAGCACCAAGCCGCCGGTCAGGCCGACGACTACGGTCGAACAGATGGCAGCGGAATGGAAAATGCTGAAGTTGCGGGTTCTCCGCTTCGTTGGAAACCATTGGTTCAGATACAGAATGACACCCGGATAGAATCCCGCTTCGAACGCGCCTAGCAGGAACCGCAGAAGGTAGAAAAGAGGTGCGCTACGGACGAACATCATTGCGACGCTGGTGAGCCCCCAGCCGATGGCAATCACGGAAATGGTTCGCCTTGCGCCGACTCTTTGCTGAACCATCGTGCTGGGTATGCCGAACACGACGTAACCGAGGAAGAACAGTCCCGCACCGAAGCCGTAAACGGTTTCGCTGAAGTGCAGATCGGACAGCATCTGTAACTTGGCAAATGCGACATTGGCGCGATCGACCCACGCGAGCAGCCATAGCAGGAAAAGAATCGGAATGATTCTCCATTCCGAAGCCGAATAGGCACGTCGCAGTGTTATCTCGGACGCGTCGCTCAAGGCGTTCGTATCAGCGTCATAGAGCGAGTTCATGAAGTGTCTCCTTGGTGACATGCCCGGATCTGGTCGCCCAGTGTCATGACAGTTTCAGGGCGGGGACGGGCGGTGTCACCCGTGCTCCCGCGACGGCGCAACAATAGAATCTACGAAACCGCTCGCGCGGGCGTGACTTCTCCGCGGTTCTCTCCGAAGCCGATGCGCGTAAATCCAGGTCGCTCGCACCAGCCCTTCATGAGAACCGTATCGCCGTCCTCCAGAAAGCTGCGCGCTTCGCCGTTGCCCAGTGCGACGGGTGTCTTTCCCGCGGCGGTAAGCTCGATCAATGCGCCGGCTTCAGCGGCCGTTGGTCCGGAGATCGTGCCGCTGCCCAGCAAATCACCGCTATTCAGGTTGCAACCGCCAACGGTGTGATGCGCAACCATCTGCGCAACGGTCCAGTACTGATGGCGGAAGCTCGTGCGCGACAGACGCGTAGCGGGGGCGTCATTTGTACGTTGCCGCTCGGACTCCAGCCATACCTCGAGATGGATGTCGATGCTGCCTTCGCTCCGGTTGGCAGGCGCGTCGAGATAGGCCAACGGTTGAGGCTCGTCGGCAGGCCGCTCCCATGCGTGACGGAACGGCGCGAGAGCGTCCATGGTGACGATCCACGGAGAGATCGTGGTGGCGAAATTCTTCGCGAGAAACGGCCCCAATGGCGTCGATTCCCACATCTGTATGTCGCGCGCGGACCAGTCGTTCAGCAGGCAAAGGCCGAACACGTGCTGTTCGGCATGCGTCACGGGAATCGGCTCACCTTGCGGGTTGCCAACGCCGATGAAGATGCCCAGTTCGAGCTCATAGTCCAACCGTGCGCACGCAGAAACATCGGGCATGCTGCGCCCCGCAGCAAGGCGTTGTCCAAGCGGCCGCCTGACCTGCTGACCCGATGTCCCGATGCTCGAGACACGTCCGTGATAGGCGATCGGCATCCACTGAAAGTTTGGCGACAGTGCGGCGTCGGGACGCAGCAGCTTGACGATGTTGCGGGCATGGTCGATCGACGTATAGAAATCGGTGTAATCGCCGATGCGGGCGGGCAAACTGTATTCGACCAGAGCCTGCGGGACGAGACACCGACGCAGCACGTCGGTATCGGGCATCGTCGAAGCGTTTCCCGTCGGCGCTTCAAAAAGAGCGAAGATGGCTTGCCTCAGGATTCGCCATGCATCCGGGCCCATGGCGAAAAATTCGTTGAGCGCAGGTTGCGTGCACGCGATGGCCGCCTGCATGGCGAGACCATTGAGGCAGCGTTCGCGAAGCAGGGCGGCGAGGTCGATGACCTGGTCTCCCAGCGCGATGCCTGCGCGAAACTCCTCTGCATATCCCTTGCGGCGAAATATCGCGTAGGGAAGGTTCTGCAACGGAAAGTCACCGTGGGGCAGATTGGCGGATGCAAGCCAACTTTTGACAGCCGCATCGTGCGTGCGATCAAGGTTCATCGAATTCACCCCGCAGACTCCGGCGGCTGAGCAGCACACGGCGTTGGCGCAGTTCCTCGATCAAAGCCGGATCGACGTTGCGCTCCGCGAGCAGTTCGACGTTGTGTTCGCCCTGAAAAGCAGGGATGCCCGGCGGCGGCAAGGTCGCGCTACTGAAGCGCCATGGCACACCCGGCATGCGCATCGTGCCTCCCGAACGATCGTCCACGTGGACAATGGCTCCCCAGTCCTGTGCCCATTCAGATTCCGCGAGATCATTCGTGCTGCGGACCACACCGACAGCGAGACCCGCTTCGCTCACCTGCCACTGGAGTTCTTCCAGGTCGGTGAACGTGAGTATCCACGCGCGGACTTCGCTCAGCAGGGCGGCGAGGTTCTGGCGGCGCAGAGGCGCCGTCGCAAAGCGCGGGTCGAGCAGCAGATCGGTTCGACGCATCATGGAGCAGAAGCGGACGAACATCGGCGAGTAAATGGGACTGGCGGCGATGGTCAACTGGCGTCCGTCAGGAAGCCTGAAGATATGGGACTCAGGTGCGCTCAGCGCCGGCGGCTCGCCCTGCGTGTCGATTCCCGAAAGCTGCGCGCCAGCGCGCTCATTGACCGCGAGCATGGTCGCGGCCATCGCGACATCGACGTGCTGTCCCTCTCCGGTGCGGCTGCGATGCTGGATCGCGGCGAGCACCGCAATTGCGGCATGCAGGCCGGTGTAGACGTCCGCATGGCTGCAGGCATCGTTCTTGAGTTCAGAGAGCGAGTCGCCGTAGTGCTGCTGCAGAATGTCGGTAAGGCCGGTTTCCGCCTGCACCGTCGGGGCAAACGCGGGCCGGTTGCGCCAGGGCCCGGTCTGTCCGTAACCGCTGATGGAAACGTAGACGACGCCCGGATTAAACTCGCGAACCTGTTCGTAGCCAAGGCCGAAGCGGGTGAGCGTGCCGGGGCGGAAATTCTCAACGATGACGTCTGCGTCGCGGCACATGTCAGTCGCGATTTCGCGTGCCTCAGGCCAGTTCAGATCGAGACTGAGGTTGCGCTTACCTGCATTCTGCTGCGCATAGTAAACCGACATCCCGTCTATGTGAGGCACGCCTCCGCGACCCGAGTCGCCGCCGGGCGGTTCGATCTTTGTCACGTCGGCGCCCAGATCGCGCAGTGTTTTGGTACAAAGCGGGCCCGCGAGTACGCGTGTGAAGTCGATAACTTTCAGCCCGTTGAGTGGCGAGTTCATGGTCAGTTCCCCTCGAATACTGCGGAGCCGGGACCGGTCTTCGCGAAGGCTTGCAGACCGCGCTTCTGGTCGGCGCTTGCCCACATTGTGTTGTTCACCTCGGTCTGCTGTGCATCGGCGCCTTCGATGCCACGGCGCGCCGAAAGATTCGCCAGTTTCTTGATACCGCCCAGGGCGACCGTGGGGCCGGCCGCAAGCTGGCGGGCCCATGACATTGATACGTTCGGCAATTCGGCCTCAGCCGTGACGAGGTTGACGACGCCCCATCGCTCGAGCGCTGCGGGATCGTGGCGCCGGCCGAACATCGCCATTTCCTTGGCGCGCGCCACACCCACCCGCTGCACGACTCGCTGGACACCACCGAGTAGCGGCAACAGGCCCAGAGATGCTTCTGCCATGCCGAAGAAAGCCGTGTCGGCCGCCACGATCATGTCGCAGGTCAATGCCAGTTCGAAGCCGCCACCCAGCGCGCCGCCATGCACGGCCGCTACAACAGGGATGCGGACGTTCTCGAGGGAATCAAGCAGCGCCTCGAGGTTAGCCTGATCGCGGCGCCGGCCGCCCGATGCGAAAGCCGTCACATCCGCGCCCGCGCAGAAGTGGCGCATGCCGCTACGCAGGAGAATCGACCGGCACCCTTCCTCGACGGCTCTGCCGTACGAGGCGAGCAGTTCCTGCATAAAGATATCGTCGATCAGGTTGTGCGGCGGCTTTGCCAAAGTGACGACGCCGACGGCGCCGTCTTTTTCAAAGAGAACGATGCTCATGTCCTATCCTGCGTGTTAGTCCGGCGAGTTGCCGGATGAATTGTTTACCGAGACAGCAAAAAACATAGGAATGCGAAATACAAACGGCTTATCGTCCCGGAAAAAGCGAGAATGATCGGGGTGTTGGACGAATGCCCGTTTGGCTGCGTTGGTTTTCCGTCCGTCAACGATCTGGATTTCGCACCCCGCGACTCCTCTGCGCTAAAGCAGCTCGTGGCGGGTGCCATGCGAGTTCATGGCAGTAATGCTAACACTGATAACTTCAATTCAAATCAGGGTTTTCCCAGGTGCCTGGCTTGACCGCTGTCCGATGAGCATGTGCGTCGGCATATCGAACCTGGCGAGTCGCTACTTCTTCCCACTGGGTTCATCCGATCGGGTTTCAACTTGAATCTCCCTGAGAGTGGCGATTGTGCGGCCAGACGGGTGGCCTTCGATATTGGGTGCGCTGCCATGGGAGGCGCACAGCTAGAACGAATGCCGGATGCCTACTGTGGCCCCCATCGTCGTGCCGTGCGTGCCGAATAGCGCGCCGTTGACGGAAAGGCCCGTGTTCATCCCGCCGTGATTATTAGCGGAGGCGACCTGCGCATAGAACGTGGTCCTCTTCGAAAGGAAATAGCTCGCCCCCAGCGCGGCCAGAAGCGAATGATTGGCGGTGTTGTTGCGGTCGCTGGTCACCCACACGCCGCCGTCGAGATCGAGTGTCGGCGTCACGTACCAGGCCAGGCCGCCGCCGTAGACGTTGTTGTTGAAAGAGCCGGCGACCCTGTAGTTGACGAACGATGCCTTTGCCGTAAGCGAGCCGAACTTGAGCGCGGCGCCAATCGTGCGGCCTTCGGCTGAGAGGTTGGACGGGGTTGGCGTCGGGTTTGCGCTGCCGCTGTTGCCGTCGAAGATTGCCGCATTGATCATCAGGCCGGCGTATTCGTATTTGACGCTGGCGGAATACTGGCGACCCGCCTGAAAATTACCGGGGTTTCCGCCGAACGAGTACAAAAGGCTGGCCTGCAGACCCCATAGCTCTGGGCTCGTGTAAGACACCGAACTCGCGCTAAAAATACTCGTGCCAAGAAAATTGTCGACGAGATTGACGCCGCCGCTGCCGAAAAAGGACATGTGACGCGGGTCGGACGCGTATAGGGCGAGGAAGAACGGCGAGAACTGAAGGCCGGCCTTCACTTCGCCGTATTGACTATCCAGTGAAACCCACGCTTCACAACCGAAGAGATTGCCGTTGCAGTGAGCGAGTTCCCCGTTAGCGATGCTGAAGCCGCTTTCGAGCTTGAATTTCGCCTTCAGTCCGCCGCCGAGATCTTCGGTCCCCAGGATCCCAAAATGCGAATACGACGAACCGCCGTCGATCATCGAAAACTGCTTTCCGGCGTTGCCACCCGTGGTGGCGTTGAGCGTTTTGTTTGTATAAAGCAGACCACCGTCAATCAGGCCGAACAGCGTGACATTGCTTTGCGCGTGGGCCGAACCACAGATAAGCAGCCCTGCCGCGCAACCGGCGAGGTGCAATGCGCACCTCGATCTTTGCAACATTGGTATCTCCTCAGGCGACGTCGCCAATGTGATGGTTCCGCAACACAGCGTCTGGGAACTGGATTGAAGTCTCGCGAATATAATGGACTCCTGATTATCGTGATGAATTCATTGCAAATCGTTGCTGTTGACTACCACCGGTCTGTCGGTTTTCGCTCTTGTAGTTTCGCCGCGAACGCTACTACGTGATTCTTGACGTTACGTCGGTGGTCCGCGAAAGGTCTTGCCACCGATCGAGTTCCGCACGCATTGCTTCAAGCTTGGCGGGCGATCACCTCCGTCGGGTCGAGGTGCAAGGGCAGCATAGTCAGTTATGCACACGTGTTCAACGCGGGGTAAACCTGGGGGCAGATTTTGTATGGCTTCGACCAGCTGTATCGCATGTTGTATTGGCTATGTGCGCGTAACACGAGGTAAACCCTAAATTGCACACGTGTGCCTCATGTCCTAAGCTGGAGATGTCAAAAGTAGCCGTCCGGTCGTTGACTGGACTGGCGCAGAACCAATCGACGTTACCGGCAGGGCAAATGAACGAAACCGAACGTGAAGCGTGGTTGCCGCGAGGCAAGCGGGTCTCGGTGTGTGTCACTCTGGATAACCTGGGTGAGGCGTGCGACATCAACATGGGCCGCTGGCCGGTCAACGCTCCCATCGGGCAACACTACACGGCTACGCGGGTGTTGCCGCGCGTGCTGACCGAACTCGATGGCGTGCCGTTCACGTACTTCATCGAAGCGGTAAACGTCTGCCGATACCCCGAGCAACTGCGAGCGTTGCGCGACGCCGATCACGAAGTCGCGCTGCATAGCTGGGGTCATGAAAACTGGGGGCGCCTCTCGATGGACGAACGGCGCTCGAATCTCGCGAAGAGTGTTGCGGCGTTCCGGTCGATTGGCGTGGAGGTCACCGGTTTTCGGCCGCCCGGTGGTGCGATGGATGCTGGCTCGTTCGAACTGCTGCGAGAGAGCGGCTTCACCTACTGCTCGCCGGTCTCCGACGACCGCCGCGTCCGCACGGAGCACGGCCTGACCGTCCTGCCGTTTGCCTGGCGGCACGTCGACGCTTACCTGATCGACCCCGATCTGGCAGCGTTTCGAATGTCAAACGGTGACCCCAGTGCCCCTGCGAACGCGGTCGAATGGTCGAGTGTAGTGAACGGCGCCGTCGACGAGGCGCTGCGCGACGGCCTGCATCTCACCGTGATCTTCCACCCCTATGTTTTCGGCGCGAATGAGAGTCTGTGGGAAATCTTCACCGCGTTCGTGCGCAGGCTGAGGGCGCGCGACGACGTATGGTTCGCTTCCTGCCGCGAGGTTGCAGAGCGTCGAAGTTGCATTGGCGCTGCATCACCGCCCGCGTGATCCGCCGGTTCGATTTGAGTTAACCCCGAGGGTCGTTTCTAACCTTATTGAAGGAGACCGAGTATGTCCCATCATGATGAAAATGTTTTCGCAGCGGTAGGCGATTCCGCAGTCGATCTCCAGCAAAAGCAGCGCGCGATCGAGCGCCGCGCCAGAAGCCGCGTGCGCGGACTTAATCACCATGCCTATTACTCCGCCGATGCGGCCACGACGCGCCATTTCTACGAAGACATTCTCGAAATGCCGATGACCATCGCGCTACGCATTCCGGAAGAGGTGTTCACTGGCAGGGCCGCCCCGTATTGCCACTTTTTCTTCGAAATGGGCGATGGCAGCAGCATCGCGTTCTTCGACTATCCGGACGTCTTCGACGGCAAGCCGCCATTCGAGGTGTCGACCGTCTATCACCACCACATCGCCATCAACGTAGATTCCGACGAATCGATCGAGTACTTCCGCCAGAGGCTCGAGAAGGAAGGCTACCCGTCCACGTTCGTCGATCACGGCGCATTCCATTCCCTCTATGTGCGTGATCCAAACGGAATGAATCTGGAGCTGTGCTATTCGCCGCCCGAAACAGAGGATTTCTTCCTGCGCGCAGAAAGAGTGGCGCGCGACGAACTGGACAAGTGGGCCGCGAAGCGAGGTTAGTACTGGCAGAAATGGCTTCGCGGTCCGGGCGCACGAGGCGCTTGCGGACTGCCATAGCAACCGCGCCAATACATTGGCCATGGGCAAATGAAATTCACTGCGGCGCCTGAATGAATGCGCGCTCAAACGCCCCCGATAGGGGGCCGTCGAGCCGCGCAGGGTCAGCGTGGGCATGACAGAGATTTTGGTGTGAGCTGTCAAAATGCCAGCACATGCTAGGCAAGCAACAACAAGGCATCAGTGAGCGAGAGCACCGTCGTGCGCGAATCGAACGCGGTTGAAAAAAGATGATCGTGCACGATCTGATCCGGGTCGTAGCAGCAATCCTTGACCGTGAATAAACGGAAGTCCGCATCGCTCGCGTACGCAACCGACGACAGCACGACACCGGTCGACGCTATGCCGACCATGAGCAGCGTATCGATACCCTGTGCGGAAAGCCGCGACTGCAGCTCGGTACTAAAGAACACGCTAGCACGATGCGCGATGATGAGCGGTTCAGTGGCCTGCTGGCCGAGCTCCGGCGCGATCTTGTCGTCGACGAAGAGACCAAGTTGCTTGATTCCCTGCCCGTTCCTGTTCAAAGGATTGACTTCCGGATAGCCCGGACTAAAGTGGATCTTGGCGAAATAGACGTTAACACTTTTGGCCCGTGCAGCATCACACAGCTTGCGCGTATTGGCGAGCAAAGTGGGCGCGACCGATGGAAATAACCCCAGTATGTCAGTCTGATAATGCATGACCACCAGAGCGGTTTGCGCTGGAACGATCGCTGGAATCTGCATGTTCACGCTTTGCGCCGCGGCGGCGCTTCCCATGCCCTGTTGATGATCTGCCGGATCGACGGCCCCACATTCAATGCGTGGCGACATAAGGGCTACGCTATAAAGAGAGATGCCCGACTCTACCATGACCATCATGAAGCGAACGTCCAAGGAACGAAGCATGGTGGCCTTAGCCGATTCAGCCAACGACGAGTCAGACTTCCGCCACTTACCAACGGGCTGTTGTGCGCTCCCGAGACCCGTCGCTAGCGCCCTGTTATTCTTTTGCTAAATGTGAACGGTATCCGGAGGCACTCCATGCAGAAAGAAAAAATACTTGAAGCTCTGAATGCGCACTGGCAGGCGTCGGCGGCCGGCGATCTCGACGCAGAACACGACATTTACGATGACGATGCCATCTGTGACTATCCCCAATCAGGTGAACGAATCCTCGGGCGAATAAATTTGCAGGCACTGCGGAGTCATCATCCAGATAAGCCATCAGGTTTCGATGTTAGGCGAATTCAGGGAGAAGGTAATCTCTGGATCACCGAATACACCATCACCTATAACGGGCGAGCAGCGTACACGGTAAGCATTATGGAGCTCTGCAACGGCAAAGTTGTTCACGAGACCCAGTATTTTTCGGATCCCTTCCAGGCGCCGGATTGGCGGAGTCGATGGGTTCGGAAGACCATGTGACGCGCCGTTGGGGCGTGATAGGGCCGATAGAACGACTATCCCTCGCAGAGCCGGCGAGGGGCGGGCCGAGTACGGAGACGAGTCATGTCCAAACCTTGGACCTCGCGAAGCTCGCCGCATGCTCCCCACTTCCGTGGTCAGCTTATGTGCGACTGTTAACGTATCCGGCGACTAGGCTCAAAACTGAGCCTAGTTGTGGTCCAAAGGCCCTTTGCCGGAGAATTTCCGGGAAGCAGAGCGCGGCTATATGCCCGACTTCAACTTGGCCCAGAGACGATGTTCCAGACGGATGATCTCAACGGGCAATGGCTTGAGCGGGAACAAGGTTTTCATCACCGACTCGGGAGGATAGATGGTCGGGTCGTTCGCAAGCTCCGGCTTCACATATTTCCTCGCAGCGAGATTTGCGGTTGGATAGAAAACCTTGTTGGTGATCTCGGCATTGATCTCGGGTTTCTCGATGAAATTGATCCACGCTAGGGCGGCCTCTGGATTGGGCGCATCCTTGGGTATGACCATCACGTCAAAGCCTACAGGTGCCCCGCTCTTAGGAATGACATAACCAATCTCGTAACTCTTGTGTGCTTCGAGCGCGCGATGCTTGGCGATGTTTACATCGCCAGAGTAGCCCAACGCGAGGCAGACGTCGTTGTTGGCCAGGTCGCTTATGTAGCCGGACGAGTTGAATTGGGTGATGTAGGGGCGAATCTGTTTGAGTACCTCGAACGCGGCCTGATAGTCTGCGGGATTCGTGCTGCTAGGGTCTTTGTGAAGATAGTGCAACACCTCGGGAAGCACGTCGGTGGGTTCGTCGAGCACCGAAACCCCGCAATGCTTCAGCTTGGCCAGATTTTTGGGGTCGAACAGCAAGCCCCAGTTGTCGAGTTCGGCGTCGTTGCCGAGCGCAGCCTTCACCGCCGTGACGTTGATGCCAAGACCGATCGTCACCCAGGCCCATGGAATGCCGTACTGGGCGCCTGGGTCAGTGCTTTGCACCATCGCCATGACTGACTTGTCCAGATTGACGAGGTTAGGCAACCTGGACTTGTCGAGCTTCTGATAGATGCCGGCGTCGATTTGCTTTGCCAGAAAATTGGCGGATGGCACGACGATGTCGTAACCGGTGCCGCCGGCCAGCAGTTTTGTTTGCAGGGTGTCGTTGCTATCGTAGACGTCGTACTTCACCTTGATGCCGGTTTCCGTCTCGAAGTTTTCGATTGTTTTATCCCCGATGTAATCGGACCAGTTGTAGACGTTGAGGACCTGACCGGCGCCCATGGCGATGCTGCTGGTGCCCAGCAGACAACAAACTATGGCTCTGAATAACGGGATATTCATGACTCTCTCCCAATGATGAGGGCTTGCTCTGTGGACCTTCCGGTTGTCGATCAAGCTCGCGCAGCTTGATTGAAATGCTGCATACGTCTCTCCTCAACGTGTTTGTGCGGCGTATTGCGGTGACGTGATACAGGCAATATTTCCGCCGCCGAGCAGGATCTCGCGGGTATTGGGAATGCCGATGATCCGATGCCGCGGGAACACGTCGGCCAGCATCCGCTGCGCAGGCAGGTCGTTGGCGTCGCCAAACTCGGGCACCACGACGACGCCGTTGCCTACGTAGTAGTTGATATATGACGCGCAGATCCGGGTGCCCGCCACACGCGCCATCGCCGCGTCGCCATGATCGAGACCGGCAGCTTCTTCTGCAGTCCAAACGAGTGTTTCGGGCGCAAGGATTTTATGAATTTTCAGCGAGCGCCCCTTCGCATCGGTGGTGCTGCTCAGGATGGCGTAGGCCTCCCGGTAAATCTCGTATTGAGGGTCGCTGGGGTCGTCCGTCCACTGCATCACCACCTCGCCCGGACGCGAAAAGCAGGCTAGATCGTCGATATGGCCGTCGGTCTCGTCGAATTTGCACCCGCGCGGCAGCCAGATGGCTTTGCGCGCCCCCAGGTAATCGAGGAGGTGCTGGGTCACGGCTTCCTTGCCCAGATGGGCGTTGCGGTTGAGATTGAGCAGACACTGCTCGGTGGTGAGGACAGTACCTTCGCCGTCGCATTGGATCCCGCCCATCTCGGCGATGATCGGTGCCCGGTAACGGTCGGTGCGTTCGGCTTCCAGAATCTTCCCGGCGATTTGGTCGTCCATGTCCCACGGAAAGTAGAGGCCGCCGTTCAATCCGCCATAGGCATTGAACCGGAAATCGACGCCACGGACCTCGCCATGATCATTAAGCAGCCATGCTGGGCCGCTGTCGCGAAACCATGAGTCGTTCACAGTCATTTCCAGCACGCGGATATGCGGCGGCAACATAGCCCGCGCGTTCGCATATTGGCGCGACGACGCACAGATGGTGACAGGATCACTCTCGGCAATCGCGGTAGCGATATCCACCCACACCTTCTGCGCCGGCTTGCCACCGTTGCGCCAGACGTCGGGCCGTTCCGGCCAGCCGAGCCAGCAGCCAGCCTTAGGTTCGAATTCGCCGGGGCATCGAAAGCCGTCGTTGCGGGGAAGTGTGGTGAGAGTACGTGCCATGTAGTCGCTCCATTGGTTGGGGGCGTGCCGGCAGGGGGCCGGCATTCATGGCTTATCCTAGGTTGAATTTTTTTTGCTAACTAATGATCAATTCTCTGCAATCGGTGAATTGATTTCACATAAATATTGGGCGAGCCCGGCAAACTGCATGAACGCCGCGAGCCGGGCCTCATTCCGTTTGCGTCGTTCGGCAACCAGGTAGTAGTTGCCGGGCGAAGGAACCGAAACGGCGAATGGGCGAATCAGCCGGCCGCTTTTCAGCTCGTCGCCCGCGGTTAGCGTATCCGCCAGGCAGACCCCGACCTTCTGCAGCGCCGCCTCGATGGCGATGCCGGAATGGGCGAAGTGCAGGTTGCGCGCGGGAGCCGGCAACGCGGCGGCATGGGTGCCGAGCCACGTGGCCCAGGTTTTCCCGTCCTGGTCATCATGCAGCAGACAAAAGCGCACGAGATCCGCCGGAATCTGCAAGCTGTCCTCGCCCTCAATCAGACTCGGGTGACATACCGGGAAGAATTCAATGGCGCGAAACGGCACGGCCCAGTAGCGGGCCCAATCGGTGTCGCCCATCGAATAGAGGATGGTGATGTCCGCACCCGGGTTGATCTCGTTCGAATCGCTATCGTGAACCAGGAGATGGACGGTCAGACCTGGGTAGCGTTGAGAGAATTCGCCGATCACCCGTGGAAAAAAGCGATGCGCCAATTCGGCCGGTGCCGAGATTTTCAGGGAACCGCGCATGCCCGGGTGGGCAGCGTCGCTGCACGCTTCGGCCATCATGTCGAGCGCCTGCTGTACCGAGTGCAGCAACCGCAGGCCAGCGTCGGTCAAGTGAACCTGGCGTCCCTGCTTTTCAAACAGTGTGACTTTGAGCACCTCTTCCAACGAGCGCACCTGATGACTGATGGCGCTATGAGTCACGCACAGCTCGTCAGCTGCTCTGCCGAAATGACGATGTCGCGCTGCGGCCTCAAAGGTCCTAAGCGCGCTGAGTGGAGGCAGTTTCCGCATAGATCGGTATCGAATGAATTCGTTGTGGCAGCGATTGATCGCGCGTTGCTACGACTCGAGGCCGGTCACAACGATCCTTCGCTTCCTGGTTGCGGAGTTTATCTGCTGCAAATTTAAAAAAAACAGTTATTTCAACTACGACTACTGCACTAGGATAGCCGCGAACAGAACAATAATCCGGCCGGCGTAGCGCACTAAAGGACATCAATCGGCGCGCGGCCTCTTGAGACAAAGACTCTCCCATGGCTCAAATCAACGTTTCCACCCGACTCGCACTCGGTTTCGGTACCGTACTGATGCTGCTCGTGACCACTTCCTTAATGGGCATGGCCGGCGTTGCCAGCATTCGCGGCAAACTCGACGACATCGTTCAGGTACACGACGCCGAAACGGGATTCGCGACGAACCTGCGCGGTGCGGTCAACGGCATCGCCATCTCGATCCGCAACATGGCGCTGCTGACCGACGAAAAGGAAGTGGCAAACGAGCAAGCGTCCATCAAGCGGCAGGAGGCGGTTTATGCCGAGAATTATCAGGCGTTGGGGCGCATGTTCAGCGCGTCGCCGCTGACGACCGGCGACGAGCGCCGTCTCCTCGCCCAGCTCAAGCATGAAGAAGCGGCAACCTTGCCGCTGGTCGAGAAGGAAGCGCTTAACTGGGAGCTGGCGAACGATCAGGACGCGGCGGTCAAGGTGCTCGTCAACGAAGTGCGTCCGAAGCAGGTTGCCTGGCTGACGACCCTCGACGAACTGCTCGCGCTTGAACAAACCCGCAGCCATGATGCAGCGAACGATGCCGCAGCGACCTATGCAACGCTGCAGGCGGTGACCACGGGCGCGGTAATAGTCGCCTTGCTGATTGGCCTCACCGCAGCGGTGCTGATCACGCGCAGCATACTCAGGCAGCTCGGCGCGGACCCGGCCGAGGCACAGCGCCTTGCCAGCGAGATCGCCGGCGGGAATCTCGCGGTGACGGTCAAACTGGGCAAGGGCGACGCGCATAGCCTGATGGCGTCGCTCGAGGCGATGCGTCTGCAATTGATGTCCATGGTCACGCAGATTAAGACCTCGGCCGAATCGATCGCTGTACACGCCGGGGAGATCGCCGACGGCAACGCCGATCTTTCGAAGCGCACCGAGGAACAGGCGGCGTCATTGCAACAGACGGCCGCCAGCATGGCGGAATTGACCTCCACCGTCAGGCAGAACACCGAGGACGCGATGCAGGCCAGCACGATCGCGAACGCGGCTTCCGACACCGCTGTCCAGGGCGGGCAGGTCGTCGAGCGGGTGGTTACGACCATGCAGGACATATCTGCGAGTTCGTCGAAGGTCACTGAGATCATCAGCGTGATCGAAGGCATCGCGTTTCAGACCAATATTCTGGCACTCAACGCTGCCGTCGAGGCGGCTCGCGCAGGCGCGCAAGGGCGCGGCTTCGCAGTGGTAGCGAGTGAAGTGCACACGCTCGCGCAGCGCAGCGCGGATGCGGCCAAGGAGATCAAGGTGCTGATCGGGCAGTCGGCCGATCATGTTGACGCCGGCTCGCACCTGGTGGCCGATGCGGGTGCCACGATCGAGCAGGTCGTGCGATCGGTGCACCAACTGAGTGACTTCGTGAGCAAGATCGCGCTCGCATCGACCACGCAAAGGACGGGTATCGAGCACGTCAATCAGGCGGTTGCAGAAATGGAAAAAGTCACGCAGCACAATTCGGTGCTTGTTGAGCAGGTTACGGCGGGTGCGCAGACCATGGCTGGACGGGCGAGCGCGTTGCGGGAGTCTGTCGCCGTCTTTACGGTTGGTGATCAGCGGGGCACGCATGTCGCTGCTGGAGCGATGGGATGACGGGTAACGCCACGTTTTCCGAACAGGCAGCACCGACGGCAAAATCGTCTAAAATTAAACTGGTCCGATCCTGTTTTGAACAAGGGGAAGATAATGATTCGATTGATTGTATGGATGCTGATTGCTGGTACCGCAGTTCTCGCCGGCTGCAACACGATGGCGGGCGCAGGTCAGGACATTTCGAAGGGAGGCCAGGCGATCAAGAATGAGGCACAGGAACCCAAGTGAGCCGCCTGGGATTGGCATGCCGCTCGAGGTGATGACCGATGCGTGATTCGTCACGCGACCTGCGCGCCCGAGTTCACGTCTTCACTCACGCCGCAGCAAAGCGAAATCAGGAGCTTATGCGACCCGCCATCAAGCGGCACGCGCACCCGTTCATCACCACATTCGAGGCTCGCGCCGTCGAGCACCACACGCATCGCACCGCCCTCGTCAGCGGATTCGACGCGAACCTCATACTGCGTCGAATGCATCGTCACTGTTGCTTCAAACCCCGGCCACGTGTCCGGAATACAGGGATCGACCACTAAAAAATCCCCCTCGCGGCAAATCCCAAGAATGCCCTCGACACCCGCCCGGTACATCCAGCCAGCGGATCCCGTGTACCAGGTCCAGCCACCCCGCCCGGCGTGCGGCGCCACGGAATAGACATCGGCGGCAACGACATAGGGCTCGACCTTGTAGCGGTCGACTTCTATCGGTGTGCGCGCATGATTGACCGGATTAAGCAGTGAAAACAGCGCGGCGGCCTTGTTGCCATCGCCCATTTTCGTCAACGCGAGGATCGCCCACATCGCCGCGTGGCTATACTGCCCGCCGTTTTCACGTAGCCCCGGCGGATAGCCCTTGATATAGCCGGGATCGTGCGACGTTTTATCGAACGGCGGCGTGAACAGCAAAGCAAGCCCGTCGTCGCGACGGATAAGGTGCTTTTCCAGCGACATCATTGCCAGCGCCGCGCGCGCTGGATCTGCCGCGCCTGATAGCACAGCCCACGACTGTGCGATCGAATCGATCTGACACTCGTCGCTTTGCGAAGAGCCAAGCCACGTGCCGTCGTCAAAAGTCGCGCGGCGATACCACTCGCCGTCCCACGCATCGCGCTCCAGCGCCTCGCGCACCGACGCCGCATGAGCGCGCCAGCGCGCAGCGCGCCCAACTGAAACCAGATCGCGCGATTCAGCCAGGGGGGCGAACAGCTCAATAGTCCGCAATAGCAGCCAGCCGAGCCAAACGCTTTCTCCCTTGCCGCCCGCGCCGACGCGATTCATCCCGTCGTTCCAGTCACCCGTGCCGATCAGAGGCAAGCCATGCTCGCCGGTCAGTTCGATGCATTGATCCAGGCCGCGCGCGCAATGTTCGAACAGTGACGCTGATTCGTCTGCGACCATCGGCTGGAAAAATGCATCGTGCTCGCCGTGCCGCAGTGACGGTCCATCGAGGAACGGCACGATCTCATCGAGAATCGCGACGTCGCCCGCGCAGCCGATGTACGTCGCCGTCGCGAACGCGAGCCACACTCGGTCATCGGAAATCCGCGTGCGCACACCTTGCCCCGACTGGGGCAACCACCAATGCTGGAAATCGCCTTCGACGAACTGCCGCGCCGCGGCGCGCAGCAAATGCCGCCGTGTCTCGTCCGGCTGCGCATGGGTCAGCGCCATGCCGTCCTGCAATTGGTCACGGAACCCGTATGCACCGCTCGCCTGATAGAACGCCGAGCGCGCCCAGGTACGGCACGCGAGAGTCTGATACAGCAGCCAGCCGTTTAGCATCAGGTCCATCGCGCGGTCGGGGGTCTTCACCTGGACAGTACCGAGTACCTTCTGCCAGTGGCTCGTCACTTCGGCGAGGACAGCGTCGAGATCGGCCTTGCGATAGTGCTCGATCAACGCGCGTACCGCTTCGACAGACGCGCACTGCCCGACGAACGACACCACCTCGACGATCTCGTCCACGCCTAGCTCAATCATGCCCTGCAACGCCGCGCATGGATCGAGGCCCGCGCCGGTCGCGCCAGACAGCGGCGCGTTGCCGGTCAGCGCGGCGGGTGCCGCAGTCCGGCCGTTGCGGCCGAGAAATTCGGTGCGATCCGCCGTCCACGCGGTCTGCTGGCCACCCAGGTCGGCGAACGCCACGCGCCCCGCGAACTCCATGTTCCACGGATTGCGCGCCAGCATCGCGCCGGTAGTGGAGTCGATTTCCGTCACGATGAAGGGTCCCGATGCACTGCGCGATGTGCCAAGCACCCATTCCATCCACGTCGTCACGGACAGACGGCGCGGCATACCGGACAGATTGCGCAACGTCAGCCGGGAAATCTTCACCGGGTCGGCGAGCGGCACGTATTGCAGCAAGTCGAGCGCGATGCCATTCGCCTCGTGTTCGAAGCGGCTGTAGCCATGCCCGTGACGCGCGATATACGTCCCGCTATCGCGGACCTGCAGCGCGGTGGCGCCCCATACATCGCCAGTGACTTCGTCGCGCACATAGATGGCTTCGCCGGCGGGGTCTTCGACCGGATCGTTCGACCACGGCGTGAGTTGATTCTCACGGCTGTTTTCGGCCCACGTGTAGCCGCTGCCTTCCGCCGCGACCTGAAAGCCGAAGCCGGGGTTCGCGATCACATTGATCCACGGCGCGGGCGTCGTCGCGCTTGCGACGAGCACAGTCACGTATTCCTGGCCGTTTTTATCGAAACCGCCCAGGCCGTTGAAGAACTCGAGCTTCGACGGAACAGACGGAAGCTCGCGAGGCAGACGAGGCGGCGCGGGCCATGGCGACGACATCGGCGGCTTCTGCCGACGCAGCGCCGACGGCTGGCCTTGCGACTGCGGCAACCGGGCGAGCTGGTCGGCGATTGAACCGCGACGCGCGAGCAACGCGACACGCGCGATCGATTGCAGCAGCGCACGCGCCTCCACGCTCATCAAATCGGCGCGCAGCGTAAAGACCGCCCCTTGCGCGAGTTCTTCGCCGAAACGCGGCCGCGACTGGCTGCTGCGCACGGCGGTTTCGATCGCACCCTGCAATTCCTGGATATACGACGAAGCGCGTTCGTTGATGATGACGAGATCGACGCTCAACCGCTTCATCCGCCAGTACTCGTGTGCCCTCAATAACTGCCGGACTTGCGCGATGTCTTCGGCGTCGTCGATACGCAGCAGCACGATCGGCAGGTCGCCGGAAATCGCGTGTGGCCAGAGTCCCGACTGCACGCCGGCCCCGCGAATGATCGCGTCCGACGGTGCCCTGAAACGCTGATCGGCGTAGATAATCGGCGCGGCGAGGCGTTGAAAATCCGCCGCCTCTTCGGCTTCGACGTCGAGATGGCGCAACTGCACCTGAGCCTGCGTCCAGGCTAGCGTCTTGGCGCGATCGAACGCGTTGCGGTCATGGTGTTGGTCGACCAGATCGAGCAGCAGCGCTCGCGACTCGGCCACTACTGTCCAGAACGTCACGCGTGCGACCTTGCCCGGTGGCACCAGCACGCGATACCTGAGCGCAAAGACCGGATCGAGTACGGTCCCGGCGGTGTTGGTCAGCGGCTGATCGTTGAAGATCGCCGCCGCCGTGCCCGCGTTGCGCCCACGCCCCAGAAAGCGCGCGCGATCCGATTCGTATTGCGGATCGGCGACGATCTCGCCGTCGACAACCGCGAAATGCGCAGCCCACAACTGCTTTTCGTCATGCGAACGCGGACGGCGCGTCGCCACCAGCGCGCCAAATTCTGCGAGGTGCTCGGTCTGGACAAACATCCGCGAAAAGGCCGGATGCGCATTGTCGGCGGCGGGCGTCGCGAGCACGATTTCCGCGTAGGAAGTCAGTTCAATCTCGCGCGCGCGGCGTCCGCTATTCGCCAACGACACGCGGCGCACTTCGCTGTCTGCTTCGCCGGAAACCAGCACATCCATCGTCGTTGTCAACGAGCCATCGCGGCGAATGAATTCCGCATGGTCCTCGCCGAACACAACCTCTTCGTACTCGGCTTCGCTGCCCACCGGCTGTGCGCCTGCCGACCACACGTGGCCGCTCTGCGTATCGCGCAGGAAGATAAAGGAGCCCCAGTCGTCGCGGGTTGCGTCTTCGCGCCAGCGCGTCACCGCAATATCGCGCCAACGGCTGTAACCGCCGCCGGTCGCAGTCAGCATGACCGCGTAGCGTCCGTTCGACAACAGGTGTGTCACCGGCGCTGCGCCAGCCACAGCTGACGCGGCGAGGCGCCGTACGGTCGGTGGCACAACGCCGGCGACGGCTGCTGACGTGTTCACTTCCTCGGCACGGGGGTGCGCCACGGCGACATTGCGCGGCATGCGTTCCTGCAACAGCAGTTCGCACGCCTGGATCATGGGTTCGCGATGGAAACGCGCACGCATCTGCGCGTCAAGCAACGTGTTCGCGATCGACACGATCGTCATGCCCTGGTGATGCGCCATGAAATTGCGCACGATCGCCACATCCTCGTTGTCCGGTAGCCGCGAGCGGGTGAAATCGAGTGCTTCGTAGAAACCATAGCGACCCAGCGCGCCCAGCGCGGCGAGTTGTGCGTAGTTCTCTCGCGCGGCCTGCGGGTCGACCATCGCGGCTAGCCCCGTCGCATACGGCGCGATCACGCGGTTCTCTGAAAGCCCGCGCTTGAGGCCGAGACCGGGCACGCCGAAATTCGAATACTGGTAGGTGAATTCGATGTCGCGCGCGTTGTACGCCGACTCCGAAATGCCCCACGGAATACCAAGCGAACGTCCATACGAGGCTTGCCGTTCCACCACCAGGCGGCTCGTCTGCTCGAGCAGGCTGCCGACCGGCGCGCGCATCACCAGCGACGGCATCAGGTATTCGAACATCGACCCCGACCACGAGATCAGCGCCGAGCCGTTGCCGACCGGCGTCGCGGCGCGACCGAGGCGGAACCAGTGGCGTGTCGTCACGTCACCTTTCGCGATGGCGAACAGGCTCGCGAGGCGCGCTTCGGACGCCAGCAGGTCGTAGCAGTTCAAGTCGAGGCTGTTGTCGGATTGCGAATAGCCGATCGATAGCAGCTTGCGTTCCGGATCGAGCAGGAACGCGAAGTCCATGTCGAGCGCCATCGCTCGCGAGGTATCGGCGAGCGACTTCAAGCGTGCCTGCAGAAGATCCGATGCCTCGGCCAGTTGTTGCCGGTCGCGGGCATGTTCGACGACGCTTTTGCTCAACGCGTCGATCCAGAACATCAGGTCGGCAGAACTGTCGTCGCCGCTGGCGGGCACGAGTTCACGCGTCGCCTTTGCGGCCTTTTCCGTCAGCCGCGTGAGCGACGGCGACAGCGCTTCGAGCGTCTGCGGGCCGCGCAACTGCGTGCTGATCTGTTCGAGGATCGCAACCAGCTGCCTGCCACGTTCACCGCCTGCGGCGGGCAGCGCGTCGATGGCTTCGCGTGCAAGTTGCAGGTGGTCCATCATTCCGGGTCGCGCAGCCGGCGCGAGCAACCCATGCGGCCACTCTTCGCACGCGTTGGCGAGGACGATCAGATGACCGGCAAGATTGCCGCTATCGACCGACGAAACATACGCCGGCGCCAGCACCTGGAGATCGAGCGTCCCGTACCAGTTATAGAAATGCCCCTTGAAACGCGCGAGCTTGTGCATCGAAGCGAACGCCGCTTCAAGCCGTTCGACAGTTTCCGTCGTCCCCGCCCAGCCAAAATCGCGTGCGGCAATCGCCGACAGCAGATAGAGCCCAAGGTTGGTCGGCGAGGTGCGGTGCGCGACGACCGGTTTCGGATCTTCCTGGAAGTTGTCGGGCGGCAGCATGTTTTCTGCTGGCGTAACGAAGGTCTCGAAGAAACGCCACGTGCGTCGCGCGACGAGGCGAAGGCTGCGCGCGTCCAGGTCCGCCATCGCGAAACGCCGCGCGACGGTCGGCGAACGGCTCGACCACAGCGCGAGCGCCGGCCCGGCGAGCCATAACAACGCAAACGGCAGCACGAGCGGCCAGTGCGACGGAGCGAACGCGATCGCACCAGCCGGCAGCACGAGGCCGAGCGCGACACTGCCTCTCATTTGCCGATAAAAGCCGCGCAGATCGAGACGAGGGCTGCCCTTCGACTGCGCAGCGGTCGTCCATTCGAGCAGCCGGCGATGTGTCACGAACAACCGCAGCAGCGTCCGGACGATCGCATCGCCCATGCGCCACGCCTGGTCAGCGAGGAACGCGGCCGACAGAAAAGTTTGCAAGGCCGCGAGCCGCACGTCGGCGGCCAGCACGTCCAGGTGGTTACGCAGATGGACGCCGCTGCGGCGCGGCAGGATCGCGAAAAGCGTCGGCAGGAAAGCGGGAATCGCGAGCGCGCCTAGCACCAGCAGCGCGCCGGCCATCCCGGCGCGGATCGGCATCAGCCAGCATAGGCCGAGCGCGGCGACCATGAAGGGGGCGAGCAGCGAACGGCGCAAATTGTCGAGCATCTTGAAGCGGCCGATTGACGGCATCGCATGTCGGTCGCGGCCGCGATGGCCGACGATCCACGGCAGCAATTGCCAGTCGCCACGCGTCCAGCGATGCTGCCGCTTGCCAATCACGTCGTAACGCGACGGCACTTCCTCGACCACCTCGACATCCGACGCCAGTCCGGCGCGCGCAAAAATCCCTTCGAACAGATCGTGACTGAGCAGCGCGTTTTCCGGCACGCGTCCATGCAAAGCCGCTTCAAAGGCATCGACGTCGTAGATGCCCTTGCCGGTATACGACCCTTCTCCGAACAGGTCCTGATAGACATCGGACACGGCCGCCGCATACGGGTCCATGCCGCCGGGGCCGGAGAAGACGCGCTGATGCAGCGACCCTTCCTGGCCGACGGGGAGCGACGGTGTGACACGCGGCTGCAGAATCGCGTATCCGTTGACGACGCGTTGTTCGGCATCGCTGAATGTCGGCCGGTTCAGCGGATGCGCCATCTTGCCGATCAGCCGCGACGCGGCATCTCGTGGCAGACGCGTATCGGCGTCGAGTGTGATGACGTAACGCACGTCGGACGGCACCTGCGGCGCACGGCCGGCGATCGACACGAAAGTCGTATCGGTCGCGCCGCGCAGCAGCCGGTTGAGTTCATGCAACTTGCCGCGCTTGCGTTCCCAGCCCATCCATTTGTTCTCGCTCGCGTTGAACACGCGGCGGCGGTGTAGCAGCAGGAAACGGCTGCCGCTCGGGCCTGGCTCGTAACGGCGGTTCAGTGCGTCGATGGCGTCGGCGGCCACGGCGAGCAGATGCGCATCGCCGGCCAGCACTTCCTGATCCGCATCGAGCCCGTCCGCCAGCAACGCAAAGGACAGGTCGCCACCGGCTCCGGCGAGGTGATGCACCTCAAGACGTTCGACCTGCTCGCGCAAATCGGCAACGCTCGTCAGGAGGGTCGGCACGGCAACCAGCGTGCGCAACGACGACGGCACGCCGGCAGTCAGTTCGAGACCCGGCAGCGTGATCGCGCCGAAACTCCATGTCACCGCGCGATTGACGAGCGCAGTCGCGATCTCAGTGACGGGCAGGAGTCCGCATACGGCAAACAGCGCGAGTACCCCGGCTTCGAGACCGCGCGGCGCCAATGCCCACATTGCCCACAACGCCAGCGCCATTAACGTCATGGCGATTGTCAGGATCGTGCCGACGTAGCCACCGATGCCGAGGCGGACGTTGAACCGCGTGATCCGCAGACGCGCCGGCGGACGAAATTCGATCGCCTGCTCGAGTGCGCGCCGGCCTTCGGCGATCAGGTGATAGCCGGGGTCGCCGGCGCGTTCCGCATGTGCGGCATCGCCCGCTTCCAGTACCGCCGCCTGCGCCGATTCCAGCGCCAGCCCGGCGACTTCGAGTTCGGTGAAGGATGAGCCGCGCGCCAGTTGCTCGATCGCGCTGCGATACAGATTGCGCGTCGGAAAATCCATCGTGGCAAAGCGGCTGCCCGCGCGCAACCGGGCGTCGACGAGACTCACTTCCTCGAACAACTCCGCCCAGTCGATATCGGAAATCAACCGCATGCTGGTGATCACATTGCGCACGGTGACGTTCGACGCGCCCTGGCGCTGCTGCGCATGCTGCACGACTTCATCGATGGAGGCGCCCTGAAGCTTGAGCCGCTCTTCCAGCCAGCCAAGTGCCGGCGTGGTACGCGGATCCTGGTCACGCAGCCGTTTAACGAGCTGTGCGGCGAACAGCTCCGACAACCGGCCTGATGAGCGCGTGGAAATGTCCGCTTCGAGCGCCGAGCGGGCGCTGCCCGATTCGAGCAGACGGTCGGTGAGTGCATCGGCGTCGGCGCGTGCGCTGCGGCCTGCGGTGATCTGGTCAGTCAGGCGTCGCAGGTTCTCGATCAGCACGATGCGCAACGTGATCGCCACGGCCCACAATTCGCCGATCGTGAGCGGCTGAACCCGCTGATACGCGCTGATGAAACGCCGCAGGATTTGCGGGTCGAAGTGACTGTCGGTGTGCGCCACGAACGCCCACGCGAGACCAAATACGCGCGGATAGCCGGCGAACGGGCCAGCGGCAAGCTTGGGCAACTGACGGTAGTAGCCAGGCGGCAAGTCGTCGCGAATCTCGCGGATCTGCTCCTCGACGAGGTGATAGTTGTCGAGCAGCCATTCCGCGGCGGGTACCACGCCCCGGCCGCTCTCCAGTTCTTCGGCGCTCGCACGGTAGGCCGCGAGCAGGACAGCGGCATTGTCGTTCAGTCTCGTGTGCAGCGATAAAACGGCGGGCGGTGTCTTCGTTACCGGTTGCGCGGCAGCGAGGCTCTCCGCGTGTTGCTCGAGCCGTTCGACGCCGAACAGCTCCTCGCGCACCGGCGCGATGTCAGTCCACGGCGGCGACGGCGAGCGATGTCTCGCGACATATCGAAGGATCGCGTTCACAGGCGCACTTCCTGCGACGTCGGTGAGTTCGGTGAGGTGGACTGGTCGCTCTGGCGTGTCACGTTAGCGGCGCGCGCATCGTTCGCCATCGTTGTATCGGCGAACAGCTCATAGAGTTGGGACATGATCGGATCTTCCTTCGAGGAGGCCGCACCACGCGTGTCGTGTGCATGCAAGCCTCCGGGGTGTGGCTTGATTCACGGGTGCGGGTGGACGCGCGAGGAACCGTCAGGACGAAAAAGCAGGCATACAGCTTCTGCGGGCATGGTCCGCGATGACGGCCGCTGGCGCGGCCGAAAGATTCCGCTGGAACGATGCGGGTAACGGGAATGCGTCAGTACGCTCCCATGCGCAAACCGTTAACTGCTGTTTAACGGCGCACTAAGACGTCGGATGAACTTCGATCAGACCGATTCGGCAAAGAATGAGGGACAGGAGCACCTGCGCAGCTCTGTAGACGCAGTTTCTCGCTGAACACCCGGAAAGGGTGGAGCAGAGAGGACACGGATTCGTGCCCCGGGTGCCTGCTATTTCTTCTTTGCCGGTACGTTGGCCGCGGCGGTCTTCGGCGCAATCGCCGAGGACACGCCCACCGCAGGAGAGATCACCTTTTTGGGTTGTTTCGGCTTTTTGGCCTCGCGATTACCGCGCATCGTGCTCTTTGCCAACATGTTTCTCCTGATTTGCCCGTCGCGAAAGCGACAGCCATGTCGCGCAGTTTGGGCGCATCTGGTCAATCTGTCGCGATTTTTATTTTAGATGTCCATTGCGCGCCTTCCGGACGAAGCCAGCCAAACGGGTCGCAACCGGCTCGCGAACCCGTCAGCGACGAATATGGCGTATGCTGTCGTCGCAACGTCTCCGATCCCATGCAAGATGGTTGCGGTTCACGACGTACGCAGCTTACTTCCCAGATTTTCTGCATTCCAGAATATTTCCTTCTCCCGCGGGCGATGCCATCGACCTCGCGATGCAATACGGCAAGGACATCGTCGACGGCAAGGTTCAGGCCAGCGGACTCTGACACACCGAATGCCAGTCAGTCCACAGCTCGAGTGGAGCAGGTCATGCAATATCCGCTTTATGTGCACCGCGACAGCGGTACCGGCTTTCGCGCCAGCTTTCCCGATTTTCCCCGCGCCGAAGCAAGTGGGGATTCGTTTGGTGAACTGAAGCGCAACGCACAGGAGGTCGTCGAATTGATGTACGACCGCAGCGAGCAACTCATACCGGCTCCCACCTGCAGTACGTCGGAGTTGCATGCGCTCGACATGGACGACGGGCAAGGGATCTGGATGTTCATCGAGATCAATCTGGCGCGGGTTACCTCGAAAGCCGTGAGCGTTCAATTCAGTCTGCTCGAGAGTCTGCTGCAGCGAGTCGATGCAGCAGCAAAAGAACGTCACATGACGCGCTCCACGTTCATGACGCAGGCTGTCGTACATGAACTTGATGAGCGGTACGAAGGGCCCTAATTGGGCTCTAACTTAAGGTCTGCTGGCGCAGGTCTGCAAAGAACGGGTACGGTGCCATACCGCGATCCAGGCGGGGCAACATGGATTTCGACGTGAAGCCGCACGCCTGGAGCCATCCGCGGTTCGTGTGAAAAATTCGGCCCGTTCCACACTCTGTACGGTAGCGTGCAGACGTGCAGAATAGGTCGGCACATAATTGACGTGGACCGTCAAACAGCCTCCAAGGACCACGATGCTGCACCACCAATTCGAAGAAGACCTGACGCACCTCGAACAGATCATTCCACTTCTTATCCCGGGAAGTCCCCTTGGACTATCGTACTGGCGGCGTCGCGTTACGTCGCTATCGACGCATCAGCGTCTGGTACCCGATGGAACGACCCGCGTGTCCCGACTGCTCAGGTTGTTCGATGAACTCGAACGCACATCGACATGACGTCGCCCCGCCGCATCGTATTTTCCAGCATGATCGATGTCGCATTCGCCTCCGAGTGATTCTGGGTTCTGCAGAAGCTGAGATCGCCGAAAAATTCGTCGAAGCGGCACAGGTGTACGAGAACCATCCGGGTGCGCTTCAACTGCGCGCGAAATGAATTGCTCCGCCCGCATCGCATCGACGAGACCCTATCACTCCTTCCCCCCACCGTTGATCCCGCTTCCACTTCGCCATACCTGCTTTCCTCGTTCGGAGAGCTCGCCGCAACTATGCTCCGCGTCGGCCTCCGTCCCTTCTATCGCCATTTCGCCGCCAGCCTGTTCCTGTGCTTTCTGCTTCTGCTTGTGCCGCGCTGCCACGGCTTCATCGTGCGACCTGCCTGCGTAATTCAGGGTCATCTCGTCAACTCCTCAAAAAAACAGTCTTGCAACCTGCCAATCTCCCGAGCGCGTGTCATTTCTCAAGCGACAATCCCAAATGCTTGCGTAGCCTGTCCAATACATGATGTTCACCTAGCCAACGGATCTCCTGCCTCCGCAGGAGGCTGCGCCTGTACTGCCGTAGCGACACGCCGAACATCAGCGCCAACCCGACCGCGATGCCCCACATTGCGTACGTCATATCATCCTTTTCAATCTGTTCCCGATTTACACCAGGCGACGGATTACGCGGTAGAAGAAATAGCACTCGCGTGTCCCAGCGCTTTCAAAAGTCGGAAGTTGTGTCATTCAGTGCTTATGACGCATCCAGTCCCGAATCGGATGCGTGTCTAGCCATCGGGAAACCGGCTCGTCCTTGTGTTCCCGGCCGTACCGTACCGCGGCAAATATCGCGACGCACAGCACCACGGCGATCCCCACTACAAAACTGATCATTGACTGACTCATGGCAGCCTCCTTTGAGGTCAGAACCATTCTTATATTTTAGGTGACCAGATAAATAGCAGGAGCGATCTTCATCCATCGATCCTGGTTTCGTATGAGCCTTTTCGCGCAGTTTCATACAGCGAGACAGGCGCGACGCTACTTGTGGATGGAGCGGTTGGTCAATGCACTGACCGATAGTTAAAGCTTCCTTAGCACAACAGGCCTACACTGGAAACCGGACAAATCCGGGAGCAGTACCATGGTCGAAGCCACCCCGCAAAGCACCTTTCACGGTATTCCGTTGACTCCGGAACAGGACGCAGAAGTCAGACATTGTGTGTGCTTCTTGACGGATATGACGAGGTACGGCGCATTGGTGGCTTAGAAGCGTTTCCTGAGACGCGCCTTGGCATCGCCATACGATGCCTGCGTCTTGCCGATGAGCTGCTCGACGCGCCCCCTCCACGTGACCGTCCGGTTTCCGATGGTTTTGCCGAGGCCGGTACGCAGCTTGCCGGTGATCTCTTTTATCCAACCCTGCATCTGGTCCTTGTTCATCACCTGGCTCCTTGAGCGCTGCTTCGATCGGAATAGCATGACGTCAATCGGCGAAGCAGTCGGTACGGTAGCGGACAGCAAACCGAAGAGGCAGACATAAAGCAGCGCGGGGCCGGTGATCAACAGTTTGAGCGCCGCGCCCATCGCCCCAAGGATTCAGTAGTTCGATTCCAGCGCGCAAGTGTCCGGCACCGGACAGACGCCGGTCGGGACTCGGCGCACAAATGATCTGTTCGATCGAACTCGCCTGCAATGACGGTATCCATTTGGGAGTCCATCGAATTCCTTTGGAGACCGATCATGAGACTCGTTGCACCCCCATCCAAACCACGAACTGCACCGGCGCTCGCGATAGCGGTTTTTCTCGCGATAGCTGCGTTCGCCAATCATGCGAGCGCTGCCTCCCCCACCCAGACTCAACCACGTGCAGGCGTGATGACCGTTGCGACCCACGACCGGATCGATACGCGCATCAGTGGACTTCACGCCAGGCTTCAGATCACCGCAGCGCAGGAAGATCTTTGGCAAAAGGTCGCGCAGGTCATGCGCGACAATGCGGGCACGATGGACTCGCTCAGACAGGCGCGAACCAGTAGCGCCAACAGCATGAGCGCTGTCGACGATCTCAAGTCCTATGGCCAGATCGCCGACGCCCATGCGGACGGCATCAGAAAGCTCACTCCCGCGTTTCAGGCGCTGTACGACAGCATGTCCGATGTCCAGAAGAAGAATGCCGATCTGATTTTCCAGACTGACCACCATCACTCCGCAAAGAAGGGGTGATCTCGAGACACCCGCAACGGGAAGCGGACTGAAACCGCAGTAAGGTCCCGGATCGCAGACAGGAGAACATTATGAAAATCCAAGGAGTGCGAGCCGCGTGCGTGGGCTCGATGAGGACCAGAATCATGACGGCCGTTGGCCTGGCATTGGCCATTGGCGGCATGACTATGGCGCCGGCCTTTGGCGAAGGCAACGGCGACGGCAACCACGAGGGCCAACAGCAGCATGGCACGAATGACGGCTATCAGCATAACCAGGGCCATCCACAGTAACATGGCATGAATAACGGTTCCAAGCAGAACCAGGGGCATCAGTCGGATCACGGCAATCGACAGGCGTATCAACATCCCAACAATGACCACCGTCGCGGCGACTACTACGGCAACTACTATGGCAACCAGGACTATGTGTACGCGCCACCACCCGTGGTCTATGCCCCTGAGGCGGCGCCAGGCATAACTCTGTTTATACCGCTCCAGTTCCGATAGAACGCGAGTCTGCCCGAGAGCTTTGTTTGCTGAAGCAACGCGGGTTCAACGTCTGACGCCAGCCAGATAGCGCTTCGAACATCGGCTGACGGCAGTCGTTGTGGACGGCGCCGGATCGCAAGAGATCACATAGGAAACCGTTGCGAAGTTAAGTAACGATGGGATTTCGATCATCCGAAGGCGCAGCGTGGCGACAACCGCCGCAGGCAGCGCCAATTCGCTCCGCACGTAACAACGTGCACTATCCCATGCGCTGGTTCAGCCACAGCCGGCCTGCGGCCGTCATATTGATGACGCCGCCGGTGCGCGACTCGTATGCAAGCCCGAGAGTCAATAGTTCGTCGATCATGGGGCGGCATCTCCGATTCGGAGTCCGGAATTCGATCGAGCGATTTGAGGGCCTGGATAGCCTCGGCCGAGAGTTGGGTGTACATGGTGGCCTCCTGAAGCTGAGATCATCATGGACCGGATGAAATTCCCCCGTCCGTACGGTGGCGACTACTTTGTCGCCCCTTCGTCAAATCGCGTAATCGGGTGGAGCAAATGCTCGCGGGGGGCGGCGACACGCTTCCTTTCAACTGAAAGTATTTTCAGCGCCGACGTATCGACCCGTGCGACCCATGGCTGCCGGCGGTTAGAGCGCGCCGAGACGCCCCACTGTATGCGCGCGAACTATAATTCACGGAAGGTTCAGTTACACTCGGCTTTCAGAAGATGCCGCTGCGCGTTGCAACGCAGAGGCGTTCTCTGCCGATTCGTATGACGCGTTCACGCAACTGCCGTCGAAACCTGATACTGCCAGGAACAATTCGGCAAAGACGGTGCAGTTTCTGGACAGGATACCGGGGAGCGACACATGGAGAACGAACTTCATGCCAACAAAAATCATCTGCTCGCGGTTTTACCCGAAGCAGAGTGGGCACGCGTAGCCCCGCATCTGGTGCGGGTCGACATGCCGCTGGGGCAGGTCGTGTACGAGTCCGGCGACCGCCTTCACCACGTTTATTTTCCGACGACCTCAATCGTGTCGCTGCTGTACGTGATGGAAGACGGCTCGTCCGCCGAAATTGCGATCGTGGGTAACGAAGGACTCATCGGCATTGCGCTTTTCATGGGCGGGGAAACCACGCCAAGCCGGGCGATTGTGCAAAGCGCAGGCGAGGCATATCGATTGGACGCCAGCATTTTGAAAGAGGAATTCCATCGAGCCGGCCCGGTGCAGCGACTGTTGCTGCGCTACACCCAGGCACTGATCACGCAGATGGCCCAGACCGCCGTTTGCAACCGGCATCATTCGATCGACCAGCAATTGTGCCGCTGGCTGCTGCTCAGCATGGACCGCTTGCCGTCAAACGAGCTGACGATGACGCAGGAACTGATCGCCAACATGCTTGGCGTGCGGAGGTCCGGCGTGACGGAGGCGGCGCTGAAACTGCAGGACGCGGGGCTGATTCGCTACAGTCATGGCCACATCGCGGTGCTGGATAGACCGGGGCTCGAAAATCGCGTGTGCGAATGCTACAGCGTGGTGAAACGGGAGTTCGATCGGCTGTTGCCTGATCTGAGGGCGCTGTAAAACGCGCGCCATTCGCGCGCGAGCGCGAACTGCTACGACGATACCCCTGCAGTACTCCTGGGAGATGTGGCTCGCGAACACCGGGCGGCAATCAGGATATCTCGATGTACACGACCGTACCGACTGCACAGCAAATCAAGAGCACTCTTACTCTACCGGGCAGGTCCGTCCCGAGTAGTGCGTACGTGCACTTGCATCATATTGAACGTTGCGGAGATACCTCGAGAAAAGCGTGAAGATTCCGGGCACCTAGCGAGAAAGCAGCGACGGGCTCGTCGAAATACGGAGTCGAAAGGAGAAGTTCCATGTTGGGAACAATATGGGAGGTTTCGATTCAGTGGAGATGTCCCCCGAACAGCCCGAGCAACCCGATAACGATCAGATAGATCGCAACGATGTAATTCAACAGGCGAGGCACCACGAGAATCAGAATGCCGGCGATCAGCGATACCAGCGGACCAGCGTTGGTGAGAATGTGCATACCTCCTCCGTAAAGTTGAAAACAACAAATAGACACTAGCTTGCCTCGTCTGCGTCGCTCGTTACAGTGACTTAAGCTTGGTGACCTTCGTGCCTTCGAGCGTCACGCCGGCCATCAACCCGTTGTTCGTGAGCACAAACGCTTCGACCGGCGCCGTCGCGGTGGTCGTATCAATGTTGCCGTTCGCGCCGACTTTCAGCACCGCCACTGACGCATCGCCGCCGGCTGACCAGCCTTCGCTGTTACGAAATCGGGCGAGAGAGTCCTCGGTCATGAACAGGAAAATGATGGCTTTCGATTGCGCGCCGATCTGAAGCCCGATCGAACCGGTTGTAGTGCTGTAGTACCCGACCGTGCTGCCACCGACTCGCAGCGAGCCTTCACCATACTGGGCGCCGACCCCGAAGCCGGCGGCGATGACCGACGGGAACACTAATACGCCACGCGCCTTGCCGACCAGTTCACGTGAGCCGTTGGCGATCGTGTAAAGGCGTGCAAGGGTCGAGTCGACACCCGCGTCGATGGTGTGACGCTTGTCGGCCTGGTGGCCACTGGCGTCGGATGTTCCGGTCGTCGTGCAGCCCGAGAGCGCGAGACCAACAGCCAGGATCGATCCCGGTGTAGTCCATATGAATGTTCGTCGTAGCATGATTTTCCCCAAGTTGTTGCTGGATGTCTCTGACGCTACGCGCAGGCGCACGCGAATGCGGTACGAAACCGTACAAAACGTGCAAGGGGCTTCAATCTGTAGTCTGATTTCGATTCGCAACGCGCGCAGGTGCGCCGTACTACCACTATCACCCAGCGCGAGCGCGGATAGGGAGGCGGTCGAACTGATTTCATTGAGAGCGATTAGCAGGCACTTGATCTGCCGAGCTGAATGTCAGCAACGGTTCGACAGTACGCATTCGTCGAAGTCAGTAGCGGACGTTCGCCATTGCCGTTGGCGAGTAGCATTCGATCCGTGCCCATCGTTTGACTGATTGCGTCGGTCCATCGGGTGTGCGGGTTGGCTGCACTTGATGATGGCGAAATTGCACAGTGTAAAATGCTGCATCGGCACGATTGCGGATGAATGAGCCCCGCGCCATGACCGGCGCGTTCACGTGCCAGGAAGGCGCGCTGAATTTAAGGTGCTTCTAGTGGAGAGACTATCAAAATGGGGCCCAACGACACACAGGGAGCAAGACCGCCCCTGCGAGGGGATGCGGGAATCACGATACGCGACGTAGCGAAGGCGCTGAATATCTCGCATACAACGGTCTCACGCGCGTTGGCCGATAGCCCGAAGATTAGCGATGAGACCAAGTCGCGCGTTCGAGCGGTGGTTGCACAGATGGGCTACCTCCCTTCCGCGTCAGCGAGAATGATGCGTGGTCGGCGCAGTTCGCTGGTTGGTCTCATCATTCCTGATATTCAGAATGATTTTTATGCGACCGTTGCAAAAATCGTAGCTGACTCCCTCGCATCGCATTCGATGCAGCTTCTGCTTTCCGTCACTGATGACAACCCTGACCGCGAATTGCGCGAATTGAGGGCGATTCTCGAAACGCGTCCTGCTGGAATAGTCATTGTTCCGACGGCGCTTCCCCGTCCGGAAACCTGTGCGTTGTTGCAGAACGTAGAAACGGTGCAACTCGTGCGTGTACATGCCGATCTTGCAGGGAGCGCCGTCGTTATCGATGATCGCGCGGGCATCAAGGCAGCAACCCGGCACCTCCTGGATAGTGGCCATACACGACTCGCATTCGTGGGTGGGGACGAAACACTCAGTACGGGACGAGAGAGGCTTGGCGGATTCCAGGACGCGCTGGCCGAACGCGGCCTGAAGGCTGCGAATATATCGCTTGGGTCGCCGCGTCCGGAGTTCGCGCGGTACGCTGTTACCTCAATGATGTCAGCAAGGAACCGCCCGACGGGAATCATCCTTGGCAGCGCTGAGTTGACTCTTGGCGCTCTGCAGGCGCTAAGGGCACTCAAACTCGACTGGCCACGAGATGTATCCGTCGTGGGGTATCACGACCCTGCGTGGTTCGAATTGGCCGAGGGAGGCATTACAACAGTGAGGTTGCCGGTAGAAGACATCGCTACTACTGCGACTACTGTCCTGCTGTCTCGTCTCGACGAGCGTCAAACCAGTGGCGCATCGGAGGTCTCACCCGGCACGGTCCAGTTTGAACCATCGTTGGTGCTTCGGGGATCGACGAGGCGGTTGTGAGTCCGTTCTTCTCCCCGCGCGTCTCGGGGATGGTGCGCCACATTAGAAGCAAAACAGCGTAGTCGGGCAGATTGATAGGCAACGGCGAACACCGCCACGCCGATACCGAACGTACCGAACGTACCGAACAACTGGCGCCGGCCAAAATTATCACTAAGACGGCCGGCCATCGCCAGACATTCCGCGAACACCAAACCATAGATCGCCACAGTCATTTCAGGCGAGGTCTGCGTCACCTTCAGCGTCTGTGGGGCTACTACCGCGCCTCATAGGCATTGCGGTTTGATTCGGGTAAACCATAATGCACACGTGTGCCTATATTTATCCTATACTTCGAACCAACATCAAACGCAGGACGGTTATTGCTGATGGAGACGACCTGTCAGGCACGACAGGTGGTCGTTCAATGGTTCAAAGAGCATGAATTGGCGCTGCATGACCAGGAGCGCGTGTTTTTGCCAGCCCCCGCCAAGGGGTAGACCTTGTGTTGAAGGAGTGCAGTTAAACCAAGTAGTCGGAGACACCATGATTAGATCGATCAGCTATGCAACATACCGGCACCGAGACCTCGCGGCCGTTCGGACGTTCTTTGAGGACTTCGGACTGGTAGTCGCGCATGAAACGCCGGACCGTATCTTCTTTCGGGGATGCAATGATGCACCGTATCTCTACATTGCAGAACGCGGAGAGGAACCCTCTTTTGTCGGGGTGGCGTTCGAGGTGGATTCAGAGGAGAGCCTGCAGGTGTTATCTGCGCGTTTGGGCGCTCCGATCGAAGACCTCGACTATCCGGGCGGTGGAAAGCGGGTGGTGACGATGGATCCGGATGGTCGGAGGATCGAGCTTGTTCATGGTGTTGCTCGCGTCGCGCCGATAGCAGTGAGTCGTCCCGCGGCCGCCTGGAATTCTGCGGGCGAACGCCGTCGGCTGGGGAGATTCCCGATTTTTGACGTGGGCCCAGCGGAGGTAATTGCGCTTAAACACGTTGTAATGAGCTCTCCGAATCCGGTAGCGATTATTGAATGGTTCACGGAGAAGCTAGGTGCATTTCCTTCGGACTTGATCGGCGAAAAGAAAGAAAAAGCAATTGGCGCGTTCATGCGGTTTCCGCGGGGCGCGGAATATGTCGACCACCACAACATCGCTGTATTCATGGGGCCGACGAACGGGGCACATCATGTCTGCTTCGAGACGATCGATCTCGATGCCATCGGCATGGGTCGTCGATACCTGGCGTCAAAGGGGTACAAGGCGTCGTGGGGCCTCGTGCGTCACGCGCTCGGCGGAGCGATTTCGGACTATTGGTACGACCCGTCTGGTTTTCGTGTCGAGCACGTGACCGATGGAGACTTCCTCAACGATACGTACCCGACGAGATTGAATCCGCATAACCAGGAATCCCTTGAGCAATGGGGAACCATGGTGATGCCGGAAGACTTCCTGCGCTCCTGACGATCGCGGGGCCGACAGCCGGCCCTCCTGTAACCAGTTGTGGACGACGATGAAAGTACTTATCACAGACTATGCGTGGCCCGACCTGAAGGTCGAAACCGACGTGATCGAAACGGCGGGCTTCGAACTCGTTGCAGGTCCCGCCGTCGCCGGGAGCGAAGAGGAAATTGAGCGCCTGGTTGCGGAGCACGATCCGGACGCCATTCTGACCTGTTGGGCTCCCGTGTCGGCGCGCGCCATTACGTCCTCGACCCGGCTTAAGATTGTGGCCCGGTTGGGGGTGGGACTGGACAACATCGACGTTGGCGCGGCGACCGCTGTAGGCGCGTGGGTCACGAATGTGCCGGATTACTGCGTCGAAGAAGTTTCGGATCATGCCCTCGCGCTTCTGCTGAACCATTTCAGGGCAATTGCCGGATATGACCGCGACGTTAAAAAGGGCCGATGGGCGCCGGGGTCCCGGCCGTTAAAGCGTATTGCCGAACTGACGGTCGGCATTATCGGATACGGGCGAATCGGCCGTGCTACCGGTCGCAAGCTGGCTGCCTTCGGATGCACGGTGCTTGCGACGAACGGAGATTATCCCGTGACGGCGGAAGCGGGCGTACAGGCGGCTACCGTTGAGGATATCCAGAACAGCGCGGATGCCATCATCCTGCACGTGCCACTCACCGACGAAACGCACCATCTGATCGACGAACGTTTCATCTCGGCCTGCAAACACAAGCCACTGCTCATCAATGTCAGTCGTGGCGGACTGGTCAGCAACGAAGCCGTATTAGACGCACTCGCAGACGGTCGGCTATCCGGTGCGGCACTGGATGTTGTTGAAGGCGAACCGAGCCCACCCGCAAATCTCATCGGACATGCGGATGTCACCGCGACGCCGCATGTGGCGTTCCTATCGGACACCTCAGTAATTGAACTACGGACCAGGGCTTGCGAAGAGGTAGTGCGGGTTCTCTCTGGCAAAGAGCCGGTCAACGCATGCAACCGTCTGCAAAGCGGTCAGTCGCTGCCTGGCGGTGTGGCGAGTGATATTCAGGTGATCCAGACGATCCAGGGTTCGATCGTGATAAAGAAGGCGCTGGACAAGCTGAAGGTAGCCGCTGACTGGCGGTCGGACCCGGCGCGGTCGTTGACAGAAGTCGCAGCGCTGAACGCCGCAACCGAATTACTGGGACCGGGGGTGGTACCTCGTGTCCTGTGGAGCGATAGCGTTCGCAACCAGTTCGCGATGGAGCTCGTCTCACCCACCCAGAAAAACTGGAAGCAGGAACTCCTTGCGGGCACGATCAATCTCGCGACGGCCCGAAGAGTGGGTGAACTGCTTGGAATGCTGCACAAGCGCTCCTCCAGGTGCCCGGCGCTTGCCGAACGGTTCGCTGACCAGACGTTCTTCCGCGAATTGCGGGTGACGCCGTACTTCGAAAGAGTCGCGCAGCGCAACCCGGAATACCGCGACGCAGTTTCGACGGTCATCGAAGGCGTGACAACGCGGCGACAGGCGCTGGTTCACGGTGATTACAGCCCGAAGAATCTACTGGTCGACGACGCAACCGTCACGGTGGTCGATTGGGAGGTCGCGCATTGGGGCGACCCTCGTTTTGACGTGGCGTTTGTCCTTGCTCATCTGATTCTCAAGGCGCACCGCCGGGAGGCGAAGGCGAATGAGCTGTTGTTTGCTGAGCGTTCGTTCGTCGAAGGCTATCTCGTCGAGGGGCCCGCAGTCTTCGACTCCCATCTTCTGCCGCTGCTCGGGTGCCTGCTGCTGGCTCGTCTCGATAGCGATTCTCCTGTCGATTACGTTGCTGAGCTCGACACCCGCGGTATCCGGCGCATTGCACAGACATTGCTGAGCGGTGACATGACGTTCGCGAATCGGTGGTTTGACTAACCAATGGAAATGACATGACACATCCTTCTTTCAATCTAGCCCGCTCGGCCGATATCCTGCAAGTGCGCGGCCGCCAGATTCTCGACTCCCGTGGACGCCCGACCGTCGAGGTTGACGTCTCACTGCGAGATGGTTCTTCCGGACGTGCCTGCGCCCCATCAGGCGCATCCACGGGACGACACGAGGTTCTCGAACTGCGCGACGGTGACGACGGACTCCATGAGGGTCGAGGTGTCTCCAAAGCTGTGAATAACATTAACGGCGAAATTGCCGAGCTTCTCAAGGGCCGGCCCGCAACTTCCCAGGCCGGGCTCGATGAAGCTTTGCGTACCCACGACGGCACGGCGAACCTCTCCCGACTGGGCGCGAACGCGGTCATTGCTACATCGCTCGCAATCTGTCGGGCAGCCGCGATTCACGAGCGGCTTCCGCTGCACCGCTACATTGCGCAGCTTCTGGGGACGACGCGGACGTCCATGCCGATGCCGATGACCAATATCCTCAGCGGTGGCGCGCACGCCCGGCGAAGCATGGATTTTCAGGACTTCCTCGCCATCCCCGTTGGTGCGAAGACCTATGGCGACGCCCTGAACATGCTCGCAAGCGTGCGCTCGGCCGCGAGCGATCTGTTGGCGGAAGACGGCATCACGACCCTGCTGGCGGACGAGGGCGGTCTCAGTCCCGGATATGCGTCCGCCGACGAGGCCTTTCGGCTGATGATGCGCGCATTTGAGCGGGCAAAGCTGCGGCCGGGTCACGATATCGCAATCGCAATCGATGTCGCTGCGAGCGAGTTCTATCGTGACGGTAAATATCACCTGGCCGGCGAGCAGCGTACGCTCGACGGTGAAGAGATGGCGGAATACCTCGGGGACTTCATCCGTCGATATCCGTTGATTTCGATTGAGGACGCTTTTGATCAGGACGACTGGTCTTCGTGGTCCTCATTCACAAAGCGCTTCCCGAAAGTGCAAATCGTCGGCGATGACCTGTTTGTGACCAATCCCGACCGCATCGCGCGCGGAATAGAAGTAGGCGCGGCCAACGCGGTGCTTATCAAGGTGAATCAGAACGGCACCCTCACCGGCGCGTTCGAAGCGATGAAGCGTGCACGAGCGGGGGGCTACGCGACCGTCATATCCGCCCGTTCAGGGGAAACTGAAGACTCCTTTATTGCGGACCTGGCTGTCGGATCAGACGCGGGCCAGATCAAGATCGGCTCCGTGCGCAATTCGGAACGTCTCGCGAAATATAACCAGCTCACACGGATTGCAGAACTGGAAGCCGCGGAACTGACCTTTTCTTTTTCGTAAGGTGACGTCGGCTAGCTCACCGTCTCTTGATACTTCGGAAAACGCATACCCATGACTACTTCATACACACTCGCCACGTTCCGTCACCAAGGCAAGCCCACCCCTGTGATCGAAGTCGGTCGCCGCTATTGGCCGATTTCGACGGTGGCACCGGATCTGCTCCCCGCGGATTCCGCTCGCGGCCTGATGCAGCTATTTGACGACTGGGAGCAGTCCCACAAACGTCTCGCCAGCCTTTCTGGGCGTCTCAAGTCTGAAGGCGCACCTGGCGAAATCCAGGCTCCGCAATCGGCCGATGACATCCTCGCGCCGTTGCTTTACCCGAACAAGCTGGTCATGTTGGGTGCCAACTATCTCGACCACATGCAACAGGATGCAGGTTATGTGGATTTCGACAAGTCGTCGAAGATTCCGGTTCTGTTCATGAAGCCGCCTACTACGGCGATTGTGGGTAGCGGCGCTTCAGTGCCTTACCCCGTCCAGACGCAAAAATTCGATTGGGAAATCGAACTGGCCGTCGTCATCGGCAAGCGGGCGACGAGACTCACGGTCGAGAACGCGATGTCCTGCATCGCCGGCTACACAGTGGGTATCGACCTGTCAGCGCGCGACTGGCAGTTTCACGAAAAGCATCTGGTGAAATTCGATCTGTTCGGCGGCAAGGCATTTGACTCGAGCAATCCGCTCGGACCGTGCATCGTTCCCGCAGATCAAATCAATGCCAACGATCTGCAATTGACCCTCAAGGTCAACGGCGAAGTGAAGCAGCATGCGCGAACCAGTCTGATGATCTGGAACATCGCCGAGCAACTCGCTGCGATCACGGAACACGTGACGCTGGAACCTGGCGATATCGTCATGACTGGAACGCCCAGCGGCGTCGGCCTTAAGACCGGAACGTTCCTTAAACCGGGTGACAAGCTGGACGCGGAAATCGAAGGGATCGGTCATCTGGCCGTCCAGGTACAAGCATAGGAGGGGATGGCGATGATTGTCGAGCAACGAACCTACACGGTCAAACCCGGCAGCGTGCTGGCATATCTTGACTTCTACGCGCGAGAGGTCATGGAGATTCAAACGAAGCATCTTCCCCAGATGGTGGGGTATTTTTCGACCGAGATTGGACCGCTTAACCAGATCATTCATATGTGGGGCTACGCCGACTTCAACGAGCGGGCTCGATGCCGTGCTGCGCTGTATGCGGATCCGGCCTGGCAAGCGGTCTTAAAGAAGCTTCTCGAGATGATTGAGGTGATGGAAACCAGGATTCTCGTGCCAACCGCTTTTTCGCCAATCAAATGAAAGGAGGAGACGTGGATACGACACAACCGGTTGACCTGAAAAGCCTCGAAGACGAGCGGTGCCGCGCAATGACGAGCGCCGACCTTGCGGCACTCGATCGACTGTTCAGCGACGACCTCATCTGGACGCACTCGTCCGCTAAGGTCGACAGCAAAAAGCGGTTGCTGGCCAAGATCGAAAGCGGCGAATCGCAGTATCTCTCCATGCGCTGCGAGGACGAGAAGTACGTCGTCTCGGCCGATGCTGCTGTCGCGTCGGGGGTTGTCAGCATGGAGGTTCGTCTCGGCGGGGTCGAGCGTTCACTTCGCAGCCGATATACCAATGTCTGGTTTCGAGAGGGGGACGTCTGGCGCGTCGTCGCGTGGCAATCGACTGCCGTGCCGGCATAAGCGGGAAAGATTGTCTGACGGGCGCCCGAAGGGGCTTTTCTCTTCCGCTTTCAGCTCGGACGCTGACCTCAGGTAATCCCCTTACGGATAGTTTGAATTTGTCTTGTTCGGCGCAGCGGCACCGACAACATCAACCAGGAATCGGCACCGACCCATGAATGCATCTCCCCAAACAGTATCTGGCACACCGCCCAAGGTGATGCTTTTGATTGACGGTAAGCCAGTTGAGTCCAGTACCCAGGAGTGGCGAGAGGTTATCAACCCCGCTACCCAGGAGGTGCTTGCTGCGGTCCCGTTCGCGACCGCAGACGAGATTGACCGTGCAATCTGTTCGGCGCACGCGGCTTTCGAAAAGTGGAAACGTACCTCCGTGGGCGTACGCATGCGTATCATGCTGCGCTATCAGGCACTTGTGCGCGAACATTTGCCCCGCATTGCCAAGACGTTGAGCGCGGAGCAGGGCAAAACCCTGGCCGACGCGGAGGGCGATATCTTCCGTGGGCTGGAGGTCGTCGAGCACGCATGCTCGATCGGCAGCCTCGCGCAAGGGGAGTTTCTCGAGAATGTCGCCGGCGGTGTAGACACCTACACGCTGCGCCAGCCAATCGGCGTCTGTGCAGGCATCACCCCGTTCAACTTTCCCGCGATGATCCCGCTGTGGATGTTCCCCATGGCGATCGTCTGCGGCAATACCTTCGTATTGAAACCTTCCGAGCAGGACCCGCTATCGACCATGCAACTGGTCGAGCTTGCGATTGAAGCGGGCGTGCCACCGGGCGTTCTGAACGTGGTCCACGGCGGCAAGGAAGTCGTTGATGCCCTGTGCACGCACGAACTCGTGAAGGCAGTTTCCTTCGTGGGATCAACTGCGGTCGGCACCCACGTGTACCGACTCGCGAGCGAACATGGCAAACGCGTTCAGTCGATGATGGGCGCGAAGAACCATGCGGTGGTGCTGCCCGACGCGAACCGCGAGCACACCTTGAACGCTTTGGCCGGTGCCGGTTTCGGAGCTGCGGGCCAGCGCTGCATGGCGACTTCGGTCATCGTGTTTGTGGGCGAATCGCATCAGTGGCTGCCCGATTTGGTCGCCAAGGCGAAGCTGTTGAAGGTCAACGCCGGGAGCGAACCCGGAACGGACGTCGGTCCGGTGATTTCACGCGCTGCGAAGGCGCGCATTCTTGCGCTGCTGGAAACCGGTGTGACCGAAGGCGCGACGCTAACCCTCGACGGCCGCGATATCAGCGTGCGCGGGTACGAGGATGGGAACTTCGTCGGGCCGACAATTTTCTCGGACGTAACGACGGAAATGCAGATTTACCGAACCGAAATTTTCGGCCCGGTGTTGCTCGTCATGTCTGTTCCGACGCTTGACGACGCAATCGCTCTCGTGAATAGCAATCCATATGGAAACGGCGTGGGACTGTTCACTAGCAGTGGCGCTGCTGCCCGGAAGTTTCAAAGCGAAATCGATGTTGGCCAGGTTGGTATCAACATTCCGATTCCGGTACCGGTCCCGTACTTCAGTTTCACGGGCTCACGTGGCTCCAAGCTGGGCGATCTTGGTCCTTATGGCAAGCAGGTTGTCCAATTCTATACGCAGACTAAAACAGTCACCGCACGCTGGTTCGACGACGCGACGGTGAATGATGGCGTCAATACGACGATCAGCCTTCGCTAGAAGCGCAATTCCCTGTGCATTGCGTCGTTCCAATTCGTGGGAGCTGAAACATGTCATATGCCGTGATCTGTCTGGACCGTCCCGATACTCGCGAGTTGCGGGACAGAACCCGGCTTGCGCATATGGAGTACATCAACGCGCATCGCAAGCTCATGCAGCTCGGCGCGGCGCTTCTGGAAGACGCTGGCGAGGGTCGCATAGGCATGATGATCGCGGTCGATTTGCCGAACCGCGAGGCGGTGGAAGAGTTCATGCGTAACGAGCCTTATAACGCCGCCGGAATCTTTGAGAGCGTGATGATCCGCAAATGCGCCCGGGTCTTTCCGGAAACGGATCCTGCGCACTTCGACAATCTGCTGATCGAGGAGCGGCGCAAGGCGGTCCTTCAAAAATAGGGAACGTTGGCGGCGTCAGCCGTGACCGTCTTGCACGCGCCTACATGGGCGGCCGGCTTGACCTGCTGCCCGAGCTCGTCGCGCGCGGCGCGAATCCCGATCATGCCGACGCGCTTGGCCGGACTGCGCTGCAGACTGCGATTCTGCAAGGAAATGAATCGGCTGTTGTCGCATTGGAAAAGGTGGGCGCGGCGCACAACGAGGATCAGTCGCTGCGCAGCCAGCCTTGATAGAGGAGTGTGCCGTATACGAGGATCCTACGAACGTAGCGTGCTAATTTCGCTCACGAAATCCCGTAAGAGATACGCGATCTTCTCGGGTTGTTCAATGTGAGGAAAATGCCCCGATTCCTTTACCAATTCAATGCGCGCCGCTGGCGCGACAGACGACACGAACCGGAGCCACGACGACTCGCTGGTTTCATCGATGGGACGGCGCTTGCCGAGAGCGTCAAAGTACATGCTTTGGATAATCAGCATCGGCTTGGTGAAACGGCCGAGGCGCGTAGCCATAAGGCCCGCATCCCAGCCAGCCATGCTGGCGAACAATGCCGTGCCTCCAACCGGATCGATGTTCTTTGCCCGTGCCAAAATGGCTTTGGACAGCGGGCTTTCACTCAAGAACATTTCGTTGAATCGATTTTCTACAAACTGATTGAAGCCAGATTTTTCGACGAGAGAATAGATATGCTGACAAGCGGCGTCAGCGCTACGCTCGCCAATCATGCTGGCCTCGATCAGCACCAGTCCATTAACTCGCTCTGGAGCCCGGGCGGCGACTTCGAGCGCGACGCGACACCCGAGACTGTGACCTGCAAGAATGACAGGGGCGGCTTCGAATCTCTGCAGGTGTCTCACTACTTCTGCAGCGAAGTATTCGATGGACCAATTTGACGTAGAAGCGTCGCGAGGCGCTTGCGGCGCAGGCGCAGTTCCGTGGCCGGGAAAGTCATACGTAGAGAATTCCGTGTGAGCCGGCAGAAAGCTGGCTACAAATCTCCAGTCTTCCTTTGCGCATGCAAATCCATGCAGGAACAGTAACCGAGCCTCTTTCCGGCGAGTAACGGCATTGGATGTTTCTGTCATTCTCAAGTCCCTGCAGCATCGGGATCAAGACCGCGGACTCGATTGCGTGAATTGCGGCCAACCGGAATATGATATCCAATAAGGCACACGTGTGCAATAAAGATGTCCCCAAGCTTGACCGTCGCGTCATTGGCGCAAGCGGTCGTTCGTAGCGGGAGGCGCTATGCAGCGGCACCGACCTGTTGCTGCCGGAGCCGCCGAAGCGACCACAGCGTCAGAACGAGCACCCCCGTCCTGACGCCAGCCCTCTCAGGAACGCATCACGCCAGCGGCCCGAAGCTAAAGGTGAGCGCAGGGGCTTTCGCTGCCGTCACTCCGAATGGGCACCACGATCGTCGTCCCCAACGGTCTCGAGGCCCGGAAGGACCTTGGTGTCTTCACGCTGAACGGCCACTAGCTTGTGTGGGTCGAGCCCGAGCGCCTTCAGAACGGTCGGCGCCACTTGCATATTGGTCACCGGCGTATCGACAACCTTTTTTTCCAACTTCGGATTGGAGACCACCAACAGAGTGTTCGTATCGTCAGTGGTAAGGCCGCCATGCTCGGCCAGCTTTGCCGTGCTCTTGCTGTAAATCGTCCCCGGTATCGGCTGGATGATGAGATCAGGGACACGACCCTTCGCGGGATTGCCCCAGATCGTGCTCAAGGCTGCGTCGTGATAGAGCGTCTGGATGTGGGTGGAATTTCCGTTCATCTGATCAGCGTCGAGGATCGATACCGCCTTGGCTGTATCGTCGTGGCTGTTGAGCCATATGAGCGACACATCGTCGGCCGTTTCCTGGGCGACCGGTACGCCGCCATTTTTCAGCAGATCCATAGGGTCGCTCACGTCGGGTTTGGCATAGGCGTTCGTCGAGCCCGCGAGCATGTGAAGTTTCGTTACGTCGATCGGCGATTGGCCGTGCTTGGCTCCGACGATGAACAGCGTCGATTGCAGTTGCTTGCTCGATTCAAGCGCCTCGTACATCTGGCCCAGAGAGGCATCGACGAAGTCTAGCGATTGCTGCAACGGTAGTGTCGGAGCCGAGACTGCGTCGAGATAGCCACCGCGGGTCGAGGAGGTGCCTTCCATGGCCACCGTGACCTTCTGTGCGACGCTGACAGCTTGAAAGTTCATGCCGAAGATCGCGGGTACACCGACCTTGTTCGTCCCCGACTGATCCAGCCCATGAATCCAGTTCAGGACGACCTTGACCTTGAAGCCGTCGTAGGTCCGGGTATACGTCGGGTCGGTGGTCCAATCGGCGGTCGCAGGCGCGTTCGGATAGCCATTCGCTTGTAAGGAGGTCGAGTTGATCTCGGGGGCGTAGAGTTCGTCCAGTCCCAACCCCGACGGCCCGTTGAGGATCTCGTAGGCCGGGTGCTTATCCGACCATGCGGTGCGCAGACCGGCCTCATGGATGATCTCGAAGATCGTGTTCGTATGGTGCTTCATGTATAGATGCGGCCAGACCTGCTCGCAGCCGTTGGCGGTCTTGCGCAACGCGAGGTTCGCGGGATTGATGTGAGGATTGCGTGGATCGAACGTTGCGCCGGCTGGTGCCGATCCGCCGTCCAACTTGGTGAGATCCCAATCGAGTGCTTCGAAGTTGCTTACTTCCGTGCCGGGCGTGCCGGTGCAATTACTGCCCGGGGGATACAGGGTAGCGTCATAGGTATCGTCATAGAATACGCCGTGGCTAAGGGGGCTGCCGCCGGTTGCAAAGGCCAGAAGCCCAGGAAACGAGTCCGAGGGACGGGAGGTCGAAGCATGGGTGTACTCGACGCCATGTTTGGCCAGCTTCGCGAAGGTGGATTTTGGATGTGTAGCGATGTATTGGACTAGATCGGCCTCATGCATCCCGTCCACACTGATCAGCAAGACGCGCATGCGCTGCCGCTGGTGTTCCCCATCACGGCCATGATCCTGCGCTGTCGCGGCCATGCTCGCGAACGCCAGCACGCTCGCGCTGAATATTGCACCGGCTCCACTCCACTTCCTGATCTTGTCCATTCTTCACCTCGTAAGTTGAATTGGGAACGACCATGCCCCGGGCCGGAATCTAAGTATGGAATGCGAAGCTCTCGTGAAAGGTTGCTTTCGTTCGTCTGTCGATGGAGCCGGCAGGCGCAAGGGGCGTGCCTTTGCGACAGTGTAAGAATTTGTAATGGGCGGATTGCTTTTTAAGGCGTGGCGAAAGACGAGCAGTACTTCGCGTCCAGATAGACTGGCCTTTACTCATATCTTTGCGGGATATTAAGCGTGAATTGTCGGGGTTATAGCGCCAATTGTCTGGTTATAAAGTCACGCTCCTTCGTAAGAAGGCGTTCCTTTAAGGTCTATCTGCCCGCGACCACCAGCGCCCCACGTCCGCCGCACGAGGCACGTGGAACACGAAGCTACGTTTAAGAACGTTTAAGGCCACCGTCAGGACTTTTAGTCCTTCATCCCCCTAATCTGCTAATCAGTCGTGATGCCGCGTCGGTCCGGGACCGGCGCGCCACGTCGTGGACGCGAAACAACTCGCCAATATCGTCGTAAACGATAAGGAAACCAAAATGAGCTATAAAACCGATAAAGAAATTTCTTCCGCGTCGCGGCGCAATATGTTAATGGTCGGAGCCGGTGCGGTTGCAGCGTCGGTTGTCCCAGCTGTTTCCATCGCCGCCGGCACCGCATCGGGCAGCAAAACCGGCAATCATCTTGCACATACAGGAGCACGATCCATGAACTTCGTTACGACCACGGACGGCGCACAGATTTTCTACAAGGATTGGGGCTCGGGCCACCCCGTCGTGTTCTCCCATGGCTGGCCACTCGACGCCGATGCATGGGACCCGCAGATGCTGTTTCTGGTGCAGAAGGGCTATCGCGTGATCGCTCACGATCGCCGGGGGCACGGCCGCTCGAGTCAAACCGCGCACGGCAACGACATGGACACCTACGCGGACGATCTCGCTGCCGTCATCGAGGCGCTCGATCTGAAGGGCGCCACTCTCGTCGGCCACTCCACGGGTGGTGGAGAGATTTCGCACTACGTTGGCCGACATGGCACAAAACGTGTCGCCAAAATGGTCCTGATCGGTGCAGTGCCGCCGATTATGCTGAAGACCGAGGCCAATCCGACAGGGCTGCCCATGTCGGTCTTCGACGGTATCCGTACCAATACCGCAAACAATCGGTCGCAGTTTTTCAAAGACCTTGCGGTGGCTTTCTACGGCTATAACCGGCCCAATGCAAAAGTCCAACAAGGCGTGATCGACGAATTCTGGCGCGAAGGCATGATGGGCTCGGTGCTCGGTCAATACGAGTGCATCAAGCAGTTTTCCGAGGTGGACTACACGCCGGATCTCAAGAAGATCGATGTTCCGACGCTGATCCTGCATGGCGATGACGATCAGATCGTGCCGTTGGATGATTCCGGGCGTAAGTCGGCGGAAATCATCAAGAACGCCACGCTCAAGGTCTATCCGGGCGCACCTCACGGCATGTGCACGACGGAAGCGGATCGCGTCAATGCCGATCTTCTTGCATTCCTCCAGTCGTAAGCTTGAAGCCGGGCAAAGCCGGTTAAAAGGCCAAGGAGATTGATGCTGCCGGGTTCTGAACCGGCAGCATTGCTATATTCCCTGCTTATTTGCGGCATCGCCTTCCGTTTGCCAGCCGCCGCCAAGCGCCTTGTAAAGCGCAACGCGTTCGAGCGCCGTGTCACGCTCGCTCTGCGCCAGTTTGTCGTCGGCGGCGTACAGCGAGCGTCCGGCATCGAGCACGGAGAGGAAGTCATTGAGGCCTTGCTTGTAGAGCCGCGTCGCGATGGTCACGGCTTCCCGGTCGGCGGTGACCTCGGCCGCCAGCCTCTCATGCCGTACCTTGGACTGCGCATAAGACACGAGCGCAGTCTCGACATCCCTCAGCGCACCGAGAACTATCCGCTGGTACGCTGCCGCGGCTTGATCGGTGCGCGCTTCTTCAGCGTGCATTTCGAAGCGAACCTTGCCGGCATCGAAGATCAGCCAGTTGATGCTCGGGCCGATCGAGAAATAGCGGCTCGGCGCGGTCAGAAAGGTCGACGCGTTCAGACTCTCCAGGCCCGCCACACCAGTCAGCGAGAAGTGCGGATAGAGATCGGCTTGAGCGACGCCAATGCGGGCGTTCGCGGCGGCGATCCGGCGTTCGGCAGCGCGGATATCCGGACGGCGGCGCAGAAGGTCAGAGGGCAGACCCACTGGCACGTCCGCGATCGCCGAAGGAATCGCTTGCGGCGCATCCAGCTGGGCAAGCAGTTGTTCCGGCGGTTGACCGATCAGCGCACCGATTCGATAAATGGACACGCGTTCGTTCGCCTCGAATGTCGGAATGGCGGCTTCGGTATCCGAGACTTGCGCTTGCGCACGCAGCACGTCGAGACGCGAGGCTAACCCCGCATCGAATTGCGAGCGGGTCAGCGATAGTGAGTCCTGCTGGATCGAAAGATTGCTGCGGGCGACGGCGAGTTGCCGTAGCACGCCGCGTAATTCGATGTAGTTGCGTGCGACCTCGGCGAGCAACGTCAACTCGACATCGCCGCGTTCCGCCACGGTGGCCTGATACGACGCGTCGGCGGCCTCGACGCCGCGCCGCTTGCCGCCGAACACGTCGATCTCCCACGATGCGTCGAAGCCGGTCTGCCATAGATTGTCGTTGGCGCCCGGACCGAGACCGCCGGGCGGCACGCCGACCGGCACATTGGCGCTGCCATGGGTCCGGTCGTATTTGGCGCCGACGTCGGCGGTCGGGTATTGATCTGCTCCAGCGATACCGCGCAAGGCCCGCGCTTCGCGTATGCGTGCTTCGGCAACCGCCAGGTCGGGAGCGGAGTGCAGCGCGTCGGCCATGAGCGAGTTGAGCGTCGCGTCGCCAAAGCCTTGCCACCAGGCATCGTCCGATGTGGGCGACCCTTGCGAGGCGTTCGTTGCCGAGTCGGTATGTTCCGTAAAACTCGCCGGCATGGCCGGTTTCGGCGGCACATAGTCCGGACCCACGGTGCAACCCGCGAGGAGCGCCGCCCATGCCGCGACGATAGCGGCGATGGGGGCGACATGGCGCCGCCGGTAAGGAGGAAGCCCCGCCGGCCGCGCTGCCGCTAGTTCCAGAAGCCGAGCCATGCCGGGCGCTCCCTCACGAAGATTTCCGTCTCGACCGACATGCCCGGCGAGATCAACTTAAGTGCTTCCCCAGGGTTGTCGAGTTCGATTTTCACCGGCACTCGCTGCACCACCTTCACGAAATTGCCCGTTGCGTTCTCCGGCGGCAGGAGCGCAAAGTGCGAGCCGGTCCCGCGTTGAATGCTGTCGACGTGACCGCGAAGCCGCAGGTCCGGAAATGCGTCGACGAGGACCGTGACCTGCTGGCCCGGTCTGACGCGGGTCAACTGCGTTTCCTTGTAGTTCGCGGTCACATAGAGCTTGTCCGGAACGACCGACAACAATGTCTGCCCGGGCTGAACAAAGTTGCCCTGCTCGACGCTCTTGTTCGCGACACTGCCGGACTCGGTTGCGTAGATTTTGGTGTACGACAGGTTGAGCGTCGCCTGCTCGAGCATCGCGTGCGCCTGGGCGACTGCGGCCTCTGCCGTTTTGACCTGGGAGCGCGTGAGCTTCGCCTGCGCTTGTAACGCGTCGACCTTGACCTGGGCGGCGGTCACGGAGGCGCGTGTACCATCGGCGGCCGCCTTCGCCTCATCGACCCGCTCCGATGACACCGCGCGCACGTCGGCGACGGATTGCAGCCGTGCGAGGTTGATGCCGGCAAGCTTCGCATTAGCTCGGGCCACTTCAAGCTCCGCCTGCTGCTGGCCGATATTGGCTTCGGCCACCGCAACCTGATTGCGCGCTTCTTCCAGCTTGCCAACGGCCGCCGCGACATTGGCGCGTGCCTGGTCCACCTGAACGACGTAGTCGCGTGGATCGAGTTCGACGAGGAGATCGCCGGCCGTCACCTTGCTGTTGTCGTTCACATGCAGTGTCTGCACGTAAGCCGGCACCTTGGGGATGACCGAGACGAGATGCGCGTCGATATAGGCGTCGTCGGTCTGCTTCTCGTAGAGGTCCGGCACGAGGAAATACGCGGCGATCGCCAGCAACACGATCAGCGCGAGAATGCCCAGAATCAGTCCGCGTCGATTGTCAGGCGGCGGGGGCGCCGCAGGTGCAACGACGGGCGGCGGCGTGGTGGCCGGTTTTTGAACCGGTGGTGCTTCGCTCATCGCTTCCTCCGGCAACGCGGATGGATAGGGGTGGGAAGAGATACTGTTTTCATGGCCGCGCTCCTTATTTTTTGGCCACCGGGGTCGGCGGAATAATGGGAACGAGGCACAGCGCGATGACGCCGACGACCGCCATGAAGGCGAACGCGTCCGCGTAAGCGAGCGTGGCAGCCTGGTGTGCGCCTGCTTCGGCGAGAACGCTGACTGCTGCGCGCTGGCTCTCGAATGGGGTATAGCCGCCGCGCGCGACCAGCGTTGCGCTCACCGACGCGAGCCAGTCTTGCGTGACCGGATTGTTGTGCCGAAGATGCTCGAACAGGCGCGATGAATGAAGCGTCTCGCGATGCCCGATGAGAATGGTCAGCAGCGCGACGCCAAGCGATGCGCCGAACTGCCGGAAGGTCATGTACAGCGAGACGCCGTCGAGCAGCTTGTTCTGCTCGATCCTGGCCACCGTGCCGCTGCCCACCGCCGGCAACAACGGGGACAGGCAGCAGGCATAAAGGATCAGCGGAACGACATAGTAGTAGCCCGGCGTGTCCGTTGTCAGCAGGCGATTGAACAGGACCATCGACGCGATCAGCATGAGGAGCGCGATCACGATCGTCTTGCGCTGGCCGATCCGCGCGATGAGGCCGACCATGAACGGCCGGATGGCGGCTGCGGTCAACGCATAGATGCAGATGATCTGCCCGGTCTGGGTCGCGCTATGGGTATGGGTCGAGAGATTGCGCAGAAATTCGGGCAGAACGAACAGGCTGCCCGACAGGATCATGCCGGTGAAGACGCCGATCAACGCCGACGACAACACATAACGGTCACGCAGCAGCCCGAGCCAGAGAAGCGGCGTCCGGTTCGCCGGACTCGCCTGCCAGACAACGAAGAGAAGCAGCGCCGCGCCGCTCGTCCAGGCGAGCAGACGAATATGTAGCGATCCGAACCAGTCGTCGATTTCGCCGCGATTGAGGATGATCTGCAGCGAGATCAGCGCCGTCGCAAGAAGAACGATGCCGAGCCAGTCGGTGCTGACCACGCGCTCGGAGGCAGGCGGCGGCAGTGTGGGGAAGTAGCGGGCCAAGAGCCATATCGCGGCGGACGCGTACAACAGGTTCGGCAGGAAGATCAGGCGCCAGTTGAAATGGTCCGTGATATAGCCGCTGACCAGAAGCCCTGCCGCGCTCGACAGATAGAGCAACGTGGAAGCCTTCATCAGCGACGGGCTGCGCTGGGGTTTGGGCATCAGCACATAGATGCTCGCGCGCCACCATACGACGAGACCCGCCCCGGCCAGCCCCTGGATCGCGCGCCAGATCAGCATCGAACTGAGATCCGGAGAGATCGCGCAACCCATCGAGGCGATCGCGAACACGACAATGGTCGAGAGCAGAAAGCGCTTGTAGCCATAGTGCCCGGCCATCCAGATCGAGACAGGTACGCCGAGAAACAGCGCGCAGCTATAGACGGTCAGCAGCCAGCTGGCTTCGTCCGCGGACACGCCCAACGTGCCGGTCAGATCCGCCAGTACCAGGTTCATGCTGTCGAACGTATAGAACTCCATCCCGGTGGCGAGGCCAAGGCCCATGAGCAGCAGGCGCGTGTGCGCCGGCGACATCAAGAGCGCGGGCGCGGGCGGAGGCGCGGGTGGCGGCGAAGCGGGCATCGCTGTCGGCTGTGCAGTGTCACTCATGGCTGAAGCCGATCCGTATTTGACAGGCGATGATCACGTGAAGAGCCGCAAGACGGCATGCATCGCCACGCTGACGACAACCAGCGTGGCGACGGCCGCCAGATAGAGACCGCCGAACCAGCTCAGACGCCGCATGCGCGGGCTCATGTTTCCCATCCCGTCTCGGGCGTCTTGCCGCGAAACGTGCGGTATGCGAAGGCAGAATAAGCGAGTACGACCGGCGTGACAATCACCGCGCCGATCAACAGGAAGACATGGCTGAGGGTCGACGATGCCGCGGCCCAGAGCGTGAGACGGAAGGGCACGATGTCCGGGAAAATGCCGAAGCCAAGGCCCGCCACGCCCAGGACGAACAGCGCCAGCGCCAGAAAGAAGGGACGTCCGTCGGCTCGGCCGCCTATCGCGCGCAGCAGGGCGGCGGTCACACCGAGAAACAGCGCCGCGATCACCACGAGGGCGATTGTATGCGCGGCCCATGCGGCGCGAATGCCGGGTTGAACCCACGCTGCGCCGGCACAGGTTGCTGCGGCGAGACAAACGAAGCCCGGCACCGCCAGACGCAGGTAACGCTGAGCAAATTCACGCAGCGGCGCGGTCCCTTTCAGATGGAGCCAGCCGGCGCCGAGCACGAGATAGCCGGCGAGCAAGGTGATGGCGGTCAGCGCGGGGAAGGGCTGGAACACATCGAACACGCTGCCGCTGAAACGCTCACCGTCGACGGCTACGCCCTGGATGAGCCCGCCCACGATCAGCCCCTGCATGAGCGCAGCCACGATCGAGCCGACACCGAACGCCGCGTCCCAGAAGCGTCGCCCCTGCTCGATCTGGTAGCGGAACTCGAACGAGACGCCGCGCAGTCCCAGCGCCAGCAACATGACGATCAGCGGTATATAGAACGCCGGAAGCAACACGCCGTAAGCGATGGGGAAGGCAGCGAGCAGCGCGACACCGGCCATGATCAGCCAGGTTTCGTTGCCGTCCCAGGTGGGCATGATCGAATCGACCATGCGGTCGCGCAGCCGTTCGTCGGATTGCAGGAGCAGCAGGGCGCCCACGCCCAGATCGAAGCCGTCCAGCAGGACGTAAAGTGACAACGCGAAGGCGGTGAACAGCGCGGAAAGCAGAGGCAGAGTCATGACGGGCTACTCCACTGGAGCCGGGTTGCTGCCGGCAGGATCATTCATCACCGCGGGCTTGAGCGCATGCTTGAGCGAGCCGGTGGCCACCGGCTCGGACTGTGCTGCTTGTGGACCGCGCCGGATCATACGGAAGGTGAAGATCAGGAACGCGGTCATGAAAAGCGCATAGATGCAGACGAACGCGATCAGCGTCGAAAGCAGTACGCCTGCCGGGACAGGCGAGACGGCGTCGGCCGTGCGCAGGATGTTGTAGATCACCCAGGGTTGGCGGCCTGTCTCGGCGAGATACCACCCGCCGAGCGTCGCGATCACGCCGGATGGCGTCATCACGACGAGTGTTCGCAGGAACCAGCGTGTGGTGAAGAGCCGGCCCTGCCAGCGCAGCCACAGCGATGCAATACATACACTGAACATGATGATGGCAAGGCCGTACATCGTGCGGAAGCCGTAGAAGACCCAAGCCATGATCGGTTGCCGGTCGCGTGGCGTGTTCTTCAATCCTTCGACCCGGCCGTTCAGACTATGGGTGAGCCAGATGCTTCCGAGGTAACGGGTGCCGAGCGCGAAACGATTGCGCTGGTTCCGCTGATCCGGGACGATGAACCAGTAATAGGGCGCGGGCGATTGCGACTGTTTTTCCCAGAAGCCTTCGGCAGCCTGCATCTTGGCCGGCTGATGCTCGAGCATTTTCCCGTACAGCATATCGCCGACGAAGACCTGGCAGCCGATCAGTAGGGTGGCAAAGGTGAGGCCGATCGAGACCGTCCGGCGCCCGAACGCTTCATGTTCGCCGCGCAGGAGATACCAGGCGCCGACGCCGGCAACGAGAAACGAGCCGGTGATGTAGGCCGCCAGCAACATGTGCGGCAGGCGATACGGCCAGGAGGGGTTGACGATCACCTTCAGCCAGTCGGTCACCACGACTCGGCCGTGTTCGACCACCACGCCGTCTGGAGTTTGCATCCAGCTATTGGCCGAGAGGATCCACGATGCCGACAGCAACGTGCCGAGCGCAACCATGCAGGTGGCGAGGAAGTGAAGCTTCGGTCCGACCCGGTTGAAGCCGAACAGCATGATGCCGAGGAACCCGGCTTCAAGGAAAAAGGAGGTCAGCACTTCCAGTCCGATCATCGGGCCGATGGCTGGGCCCGCCATCTGTCCGAATCTGGCGAAGCCGAGCCGAATTCGAACGAGAGGACGATCCCGGTGACCACGCCGACCCCGAAGCCCATCGCGAAGATGCCGAGCCAGAAACGGTAGATCTGCAGATAGAGCGGATCTTTGGTCTTCAGCCACAGGCCTTCCATGATGGCCAGAAACGCGGCGAGTCCGATGGAGATCGTCGGAAAGATGATGTGGAAGCTGACGGTGAACGCGAATTGGACGCGTGCGAGGATGGCGGGATCGAGGCTCACGGTTCTTTCCGTTCGGTTTGTGGGCGCCGGGAGATCGCCACGGCTAGCGCGACGAAGAGTGCGAGCGCGATGATCGACGCGGGCAGACCGAAGACGCCGATGATGAAGAAGAAGAACGCCACGCCAAGCAGGGTTGCGCAGATCGCCCCTGGCAGGCGCCACGGGGACGTGGACATGGCCTTCATGGCTGTGTGCCCCGGCATCGCGATCCTGCGGCCGCGACCACATAGGCATTGGGCGAAAACGGATCGTAAGGCATAGAAGGCTCCCTCAAGATTACGGACAACGGTGAGGCGATGATGGCCCATGCAAACCTTAAAAGTCCTGAGCGCGTCATAAATCCTGCTAAAAGAGCGCCGGTCCCCCAGGCATCGACAACCAGCTTCTCAGTCTTCCTCACTCCCTCACTCCCTCACGCAGTGTCCACGACTACGTTTAAGAACGTTTAAGGCAGTCGTCAGGACTTTTAGTGCGCCCTCGCTCTAATCTGCTTGTCAGGTCGTGATGCCGCATCGGTCTCCAATGGGCGAGCCGGCGTGCCCGCGTGCCCGCGTGCATCAACCGCTCCAATAACAATTCAGGTCCACTCCACTGAGCCCGCGCCATGAAGCCAAGCCGTGCAACCTCGCCTGACATCGTCGCTGGCGTCCCGATCCCGCGAAGTCCAATGGCCGTGGCGGCTGCGGACGCTGTGCGGGCGAGCCTGCCAGATGTGCTGGCCGGGCATGCCGCGCGGGTGTTCGTATTTGCGTCGCTGACGCTCGAACGCGAGCGGCTCCTGTGCGATCGAAGTGCGCTATACGTCGCCGCGATGTTCGCCGGTATCGGTTTGAGTTCGGCGTACGACCATTCGCAACTGCGCTATGAAGTGGATAGCGCCAATGCCGCGCGGGAGTTTCTGCGGCGTCACGGCGCCTCGGCTGCTGATATGAACGATGTCTGGCACGCGATCGCGCTGCACATGACGCCCGGTATTCCGGCTCATATCTCGCCGCTTGCGCGAGTGCTTGCCGAGGCGATGCGCACGGACCTGCTCGCGGAGAACCTGAATGCCTGCACGCGAACAGAGCGTGACGAAATACTGCTGGCGTATCCACGGGAAAGCGGGTTCAAGGAACGGATCATCGAAGCAATTGGGCGCGGCATCGCGCATCGCCCGGCATCGACGTTCGGTACCGTTTGCGCGGACGTGCTAGAGCGGATCGATCCTGAATACTGCCGCGTGAATTTTTGCGGGCTGATTCTGGGCGCGCAATGGAAAGACTAGCAGGCGATCGCCGGCTAGCAGCAAGCAGGGGGCGGTATTGAACAAGGAGCAGCAGGCCAACGGGGCGCCCACCGCACACCGGCATGCAAGCCGGGTTCGGTTGGTGAAACACGCAGTGCATCGTCGTGCATGACCGAAGGTTCAAAAATGAAGGTTCAAAAAATTTGATTTGACCAATCAAAAATTTGAGCTATTTGCGGGCTAGAACTGCCGTAGTATTTCCCCGATCTGACGATCCAGATAAGATCCTCCTCGCGGAGCTTTTCAGGGTCCGGTTGCCCACGCGTCTGTCCTGACCTGACAACCCATCGAACAGACGATCGTGATATACGCAAAGCTGTCGCTCAATCGATTCACTCTTCTGGATTCGCGAGCTTGCGATGATTCAAATTGGACAACTCCATATTTCGCTCGAGCATCGGGAAATACGCTCGCATGGCGAATCAGTGCGTCTCGGCAGCCGCGCCTTCGGCATCCTTGAATTGCTGATTTCCGCAAAAGGCGCGCTGGTCTCCAAGGACGAGATCATGCGGCACGTCTGGCCCGAGACGATCGTAGAGGAAAACAACCTCCAGGTGCACATTGCGGCGATACGCAAGGCGCTGGGCGCGGATCGCGACCGCATCGTGACGGTGCCGGGCCGCGGCTACCGTATGACCGGCCTGAAGATGGCGGCGGGCGCGGAGATAGCGGATGTGGGCGAGGGCGCCCTCGCGACACACGGGCCAAATGCGCACCAGTCAAATACGCACCGGTCGAGTACGCACAATCTTCCTCTCCATGTGTCGACGCTGGTGGGGCGGCAATGCGCCGTCGCGGAGGTGCTGGCCGCCATTGAACCCGCGCAGATCGTGACGCTCGTCGGCTCGGGCGGCATCGGCAAGACGCGCCTCGCTATCGAAGCGGCGAGACAGATGGTGCCGCGCTTTCCCGACGGTGTGGCGTTCGTGTCGCTTGCGCCGGTGTCGGACTCGCGCTTTGCGCTGGACGCACTGGCGATGGCGCTCGGCATGAAGATTTCTTCGTCCGGCCTTTCGCTTGCGCAGATCGCGCATGAGATGAGAGGCAAGCGCCTGTTGATCGTGCTGGACAATTGCGAGCACGTGATCGAAGCGGCTGCCACGATGGCTGAGGCGCTGGCGGCAGCCGGCGAGGGCATGCGGGTGCTGGCGACGAGTCGCGAAGCGTTGCGGGCGCGTGACGAAGTTGTCTATCCGGTTCTGTCGCTCGACGTGCCCAGCCCCGGAAACCCAAGCGATGACGTGTTGCAGACAAGTGCGGTCCAGCTGTTTCTCACCCGCGCCCGCGCTGCCGATCCGCAATTTTCGTCCGACGAGCGCAGCATTTTTCTGATCGGCGAGGTCTGCCGGCATCTGGACGGCATTCCACTTGCCATCGAACTGGCCGCGGCGCGCGCCGCGGTCCTCGGCATCGAGGTGCTGGCGGCGCGGCTCGACGACCGCTTGCGGATACTGTCGGGAGGTTACAGGACTGCGTTGCCGCGCCATCAGACATTGAAGGCGACACTCGACTGGAGCTACCGCCTGCTCGACAACAGCGAACGTGTCATCTTGCGCTGGCTCGGCATGTTCGTCGATGCGTTCACGTTCGATTCGGCGTGCTACGTCGGCACGCAACTCAGCCTTACGCAGGCGGAAGTGCTGAATGCGCTGAGCGGCCTCGTGTCGAAGTCGCTGGTGATCCGCGCCGACGGCAGCGCTTCGCCGCGGTATCGTCTGCTGGAAACGACACGTGCCTATGCGCTGCAGCGACTCGACGACAACGGCGAGCGCAGCGCTGCCGCGCTGGTCCACGCAAAGTCGTTCTGCGAACGCTTCAAACGCGCGCAGCACGCTCTGGAGGTGACGTCGCTGCAAGACGATCTGGCGGATTTCACGCGTGAAATCGGCAATGTGCGAGCCGCGCTCGACTGGGCCTTTTCGGCCACGGGCGATCGCGAGGTCGGCGTCGAACTTGCCTCGATTGTCGTACCGTATCTGTTCGATCTTTCACTAGTCGACGAATGCCGTAGCCGCGCGCGCGCCGCGCTCGATGCCGCGCGTGACGCAAACGCTTCGAACTTTCCCGCTGAAGCGCGCTTGAGGCTGATGACGAGCTGGGCGGCTGCGCTTGTCTATACGCAGGGTCCGACTATGCAGACGCTGGAAGCATGGTCCGAAGTGTTGACGCTTGCCGTTGCCATGGGCCATGCCGGATTTGAATCGCGCGCGTTGTGCGGACTACGGCACTCGTATCAGGCGGGCGGTGAGGCGCGTCAGGCGCTGGTCGCCGCGCGGCGCTTCGAAGCGCTGGCCTGTCAGTTCACAGACGCGACGCACAGCCTGATCGGGTGCCGCATGGAAGGCGTCGCGCTGCACTACGTCGGCGAACAGCGCATGGCCCGCCAGAAGCTCGAAGAGATGTTGAGCGCGTGGGTACCCACGGATCATCGGTGGAACACGATCGGCTTCAGGTTCGACCAAGCCATCGTCGCGCGGGCGCTGCTCGCGCGCGTGACGTGGGCGCTGGGAGACACGGCAGGGGCGATGCGGCTTGCCGGGGAGGCGCTGGAGGCTGCCCTTCAGCACGATTTCGAACTCGTCACCTGCTATGTGCTCGGCGATGTTTTTGTGCCGCTTGCGCTGCTCATGGGCGAGCGCGCGGCGGCGGAACGCGCGCTCGCGATGCTGAAGGCTATCTCGTCGCGCGTATCGCTGTCGATCTGGCACACCTGCTGTGCATGCTACGACGAGTACCTGTTTTCGCTGTCCGGCGAGCATCCGCACAGGCTGGCGCAATTTCGCAGCGCGTTGGACGAGCTTCGTGACATCGACTTCCTGGCGCAACTGACCATGCTGCTATGTCAGTTCGCACGCGCACTGATGCGTGCGGAACAGTACACAGAAGCGTTGGCCGCGATCGACGAAGCCCTGCAGCATTGCAAGGAGACGGGGGAGCGGTGGTACTACGCCGAGCTGTGCCGTGCGAAGGGGGATGCGATGCGCGCATTGCAAAGGGACGCGGATGCCGCAGAGTGGTTCATGACCGCGCTGGAGTCCGCACGCCGGCAGAGCGCGGCTGTTCTCGCGGTGCGTGCCGCGAGTAGTCTCGCGCGGCTCTGGATCGAGCAGGATCGCGTCGGCGAGGCGCGCAGCTTGCTGTCGCGAGCGCTGGCTCGCCTGAGCGGGTACCCGGCCGATCCGGATGTTCGGGATGGCGGGGCCTTACTGGCCGAACTGGAGGCAAAAATCGCCGCCGTGGACGACAAGGATTTCCGGCCGGCGTGTATCGGCGCCTGACACATACCGGCCGTCGTCAAACGTACAGATGGCTGACGAACCGCTCCACGAGATCTGGCGAATCGAGACGATCGATCCACCAGCGCATCGCCTGTCCGGTTTCGTCTTCGCGCCAGGCCATATAAAAGTGGGTCACGTCCCGCATGCCGAAGACCTGCTTGGCGACGAGTTCGCCGCGCGCGATGGGCGCTGTCGCGAGGCACTCGGGAATGGTGCCGACAGCGAGCCCTTCGAGTTGCGCGGCGAGTTTGCCGGCGAGCGTGGGCAGCGTCAGGCAATTCTGCGTAGCAGCGGCGCCGACGGTGCGCGGCATCAATTCGCGCGAGGTATCGCCAATGACCGCGCCGCGATGGCGCGCGACGGTTTCCATGCTCAGCGGTTCGGGAAGCTCCGCGAGCGGATGACCGGGCGCCACCACGAAAATATGGCGCATCGAACCGATGGGGCGGGTGACGAGATTGGGCAGGTTGGGTGGATCGCCAGCGGCACCCACCACGAGGTCGGCACGCCGCGTGATCAAGGCATCCCACGTGCCGCCCAACACTTCCCTGGACAGGCGCAGGCGAGTCTCCATGTTCATGTCGTAAAACGCGTGGACGTGCGGCCAGATTGCGTCGAACGGCAGGATCTCGTCGATGCAGATGCGCAAATCCGCTTCCCAGCCGTGTTGCACGCGTTTTGCCTTGAGCTCGAGTTCTTCGGCGCCTTGCAGCAGACGCCTGCCTTCCTCGACCACCACCCGTCCGGCGTGTGTGAATTTCGCCCGCCGGCCGCTCCGGTCGAACAGGTTGACTTCGAGGTCGCTCTCGAGCTTCTGCACCAGATAGCTTAGCGACGACGGCACGCGATGCAGAAGTTCGGCCGCCTCCGCAAACGTACCGGTGCGATCGATTGCATCGAGTACTTCCAACACCTCAAATGACAGCTTCATCGAAGATTCCTGGGGTAGTTGCCTGATTGCGCCTGTCGTGGACCGCGCATGGTCTGATAGGCTCGATTGTCGCACTGAGTGGGAGGGTGGTGGCGGTACACATACGCCCTTCAGAAGTCTTCAGCAAAAGATAGCGCGAATTTATTCGCCAGAATTTCCCGAACTCATCAAGCGGCAATGTTCCCAAAAGGGAATAAACTTTCATCCGGGAGGACTGGCGGCGAACCCAGCGACCACAGGAGACAGGATGGATTTGTTCATGTCGATGGAAGCGTTCGTGCGGGCCGCGGAAGCGCAGAGCTTTGCCGGCGCCGCGCGGCAGCTGGGCGTTGCCAAATCGGTGGTGACGTCTCGCGTTAAACAGCTCGAAGACCATTTCGGCGTGCCGCTGTTTCATCGGTCGACGCGCGCGGTGCGCCTGTCCGAACTCGGCGAGACGTATTACCGTGAGTGCGCGGAGCTGGTCAACAAGGTCCACGATTTGTCCGGGCGCTCGCGCGGCGATCCACAGGCGCTTGCCGGCACGCTCAATATCCATGTTCTGCCGGGCTTCGCGCTTGGTCATTTTTCGCAAACGCTGATCGAATTCCGCGCCGCTTACCCGCGCGTGGAGTTCGTCGTGACCGTCAATGACAGAGTCATCGATCCGGTCCAGGAAGGCTTCGATCTGGCGTTGCAGATCTATCCGCCGGCGTCGAACCTGCTGGTCGAGCGGCGTCTGTTTCCGGTACGCGGCGTGTTATGTGCAGCGCCCGGTTATCTGAAGGAAGAGCCGCTGATCGAAACGCCGCTCGACTTGCTGCGGCACGATTTCGCTCGTTATTCGTACTATCCATGGGGCGACAAGTGGCCGTTAATGCGCGGCAACGAATGCTTCGAAATCGCACTGAATCCGGTGCTGAAAACCAATAGCGTGCACCTCTTGCTGGAGTTCGCGCGAGCCGGCGCGGGCGTCGTCTATCTGCCGACCATGGTCGCCGCTGCCGATCTGCTGGAGCATCGCCTCGAACGCGTGCTGCCGGAGTACGCGGCGCCGCCGCTGTGGCTCTCGGCGGTCTATCCCGCATCGCACCGCTCGACCACCAAGGTCAAGGCTTTCGTCGACTTCCTGCGCGCCCGCTATCTGCGCGAACCGCAGTGGGACAAGGCGCTCGGCATTGCGCCGCCGGACGACGAGACCAAGAGCGTCGGCGAGGAACTGGCCGAAGACTGAGGTCAGCCGCACGCCTGTCCGGGTTCGCCACCAGGTAGTTTCCCTGGCGGGAATTTGATGCACCCATGGTTCGCGTTTCCCGACCCTCAGAACATTGCTGTTGCGCCTGCAGCCACTTAATCTTCGATCCATGCAACGCATTCGTGGATTCGTAAATTAACTGGAGACAGACATGCAACAGACCTGGTTCGGCAGCCTGGACAATTTCCGCAAAGGCTCCATCGAAATCATCAAGGGCAAACCGGAGCATTACGCCATGTCGAACGTGTTCGACGTGGCGAGCCACTCAGAGCCCTACGAGAAAGTCGTCGTCGGCAAGAATCTCAAGTACGTGATCGAGACGCTGCGTGCGGAAGGTTCGTCGCCGTGGTTCGCTGCGTCGCACGATGAATTCGCAGTCGTGCTCGACGGCGAGATCGACGTCTATTTCATCAAACCGTCGGACGGACCGCTGGTCGACGCGCAGACCGAAGGCAGTGTGCGGCTCGAAGGCCAGCCGTTGGGTCAGTCGATGGGTTATGTGCGGCTGCGCCGCGGCCATCAGGCGCTGCTACCCGCAGGCGCCGCCTACCGCTTCGAAGCGGTGACGAAGGGCGTGCTGCTCGTGCAGACGATCCTCGGACGCTATTCGGTCGAGAAGTGGGCCGACATCTGCATCCACTGATTCCCTCTACACGAACGATCCTCTTCTGGAGCCCATCATGGACAAAACCAGCACCCTGCAAAACGTCACCGCGAGCGAGGCCGATGCGGTGTCCGGTTATCGCACGTTCCGCCTCGGTGATTTCGAATTCAGCCGCGATGCTTATTTCGCTACCGTCAAATGGCCGGCCAAAGGCGAGACCCGCTCGCACCAGATGCATGCCGACGACTTCTTGCGCGCGATGATGCGCGACGTGGCCTGGGGCTTCTTCTACGGTTGGGTCAATTTCGACGAAGTGATCGGCACGCGCAATCACTACGGCAAGGTTGACATGTACGCCGGTGCGTACAACGCAAGTTTCAAGGAAGCGGGCATCGATCATATGCAGCAGTTCGACACGCCGCTCATCATGGCGACCTTCAAGGCGATTCTGCGGGACTGGGTCAACGAAGGCTTCGATCCGTTCGCCGCGCCCGAAGAAACCGGCTCTGCGTTCGGCACGAAGCATGGCGACAACATCGCCGCGATCGAGCGCACGCGGATCGCCACCAGGCGCATGCCGGGCCTCGAAGGCGATTCGCCGCTGCGCGACGATTTGCCGGTCAACCGCCAGTTTGCGGACGTCGGCCAGGACGAACCGGAGATTCACGCGGAGCCCGGCTTTGAAGGCGCACTGCATGCGTTCAGCCTCTTCAAGTACCTGTCGCGCTCGGACGTGACGTGGAATCCGTCGGTCACCTCCGTGTGCCAGCAAAGCCTGTTCTGTCCGACCACCGAAGAGTTCGTGCTGCCGGTGTTCCATGGCAACGACCGCGTCGAGTGGTTCCTGCAACTGTCCGATCAGATCATCTGGGACGTCGCCGACAAGGACAGCGGCGAGCCGCGCGCGCGCATCACGATGAACGCGGGCGATATCGCCGCGATGCCGGCCGATATCCGCCACAAGGGCTACTCGCAGAAGCGTTCGATGCTGCTGGTGTGGGAGAACGCTACGCCCGATCTGCCCAAGCGCTACGAAAGCGGCGAACTGCCGCCGTATCCGATCCAGATGTAACTCTCAGACATTCCCCCCGATTGCCGATCGAACGGCGCCAGACCGCTGGCGCCGCGGGGAATGTCACGCCCCGCTTTTACTTGCATAGGACTGACATGCAAACGCAACTCTTCATTGGTGGCCGCTTCGTGCCGGCTGCAAACGGCGAAACGCTCGCCTCCCTCAATCCGCACGACAACTCGGTGATTGCCGAAGTCGCGATGGCCGGACCCGCCGATGTCGATCGCGCCGTGGCGGCGGCGAAAGCGGCGTTTCCGAAGTGGAGCAATCTCGCCGCGATGGAGCGGGGGCGCCTGCTGCTCAAACTCGCCGACGCGATCGAGGCGAACGCCGATGCGCTCGCGCGCCTCGAATCGCTCGACACCGGCCACCCGATTCGCGACACGCGCAATCTCGATGTGCCGCGCACCGCAGCCACGTTTCGCTATTTCGGCGGCATGGCCGACAAATTCGAAGGCTCGGTGATTCCGGTCGAGCAGGGCTTTCTGAACTACATGACGCGCGAGCCGGTCGGCATCGTCGGGCAGGTGGTGCCGTGGAATTTCCCGCTGATGTTCACGAGCTGGAAGATGGCGCCCGCGCTCGCCGCAGGCAACTGCGTGATCATGAAGCCCGCTGAACTCACGCCGCTGTCGAGTCTCGCAATCGCAGAACTGATGGCCGAGGTTGGATTTCCAGACGGTGTCGTCAATATCCTGCCGGGCCTAGGTCATGTCGCCGGTCAGTACATTGCCGAGCATCCGGAGATCAGCAAGGTCGCCTTTACCGGCTCGACTGCGATCGGGCGCAAGATCGTGCAGGCGTCGAGCGGCAATCTGAAGAAGGTACAGCTCGAACTCGGCGGCAAAGGCGCGAACATCGTATTCGGCGACGCGAATATCGATGCCGTCGTGCAAGGCTCGGCATTCGCGATCTTCCACAACCAGGGGCAGGCGTGCATTGCCGGCTCGCGGATGATCGTGCACGAATCGATCGCTGACGAAGTGCTCGAGAAGTTCACCGCGTTAAGCCGCACGATCCGGATCGGCAATCCGCTCGATCCACTGACCGAAATGGGCCCGCTCACCTCGCGTCAGCATCGCGACCGCGTGCTGTCGTTCGTCGACGTCGCACGCGAACAGGGTGGCCGCGTGCTGGCGGGCGGCAAGGCGCCGGACGACGTAGCGCTGGCGAATGGCTGCTACGTCGAGCCGACCATCGTTCAAGCGCTGCCGGAGCATCGGGTGTCGCAGGAAGAAGTGTTCGGTCCGTTCATGACCGTCACCACATTCCGCACAGACGAAGAAGCGCTCGCGATTGCGAACGGCACCGAGTACGGTCTCGGCGCAGGTCTCTGGACGCGCGACTTGCAACGCGCGCATCTCGTGGCGCGCGAGATTCGCGCCGGTATGGTGTGGATCAACTGCTACAAGCGCGTGAGCCCCGCGTCACCGTTCGGCGGTGTCGGCGCGAGCGGCTACGGCCGCGAGATGGGTTTCGAAGCGATGCGCGAATACACGCAACCCAAGTCGGTCTGGGTCAACGTGGATGCGCAGATTCCGCCTTACTACCCGCGCTGAACCGCCATGGAACCGTTCATCTATAACGGCCTGCCGTCGCGCGTGATCTTCGGCGCGGGCAGTCTCGACCAGCTCGATCGTGAAATCGGTTTGCTCGGCGCGACGCGGGCGATCGTGTTGTCCACGCCGCAACAGCGTGCCCAGGCCGAAGCGCTGGCGGCGAGCCTCGGCTCGCGGGCCGCGGGCGTCTACGCCGAAGCCGTGATGCACGTGCCGATCGAAACCGCTCGTGCGGCCCGCGACTTTGCCACGCAGGTCGGCGCCGATTGCGCGATTGCAATAGGCGGCGGTTCGACGACCGGACTCGGCAAGGCAATCGCGCTCGAAACCTCGCTCCCGATCATCGCGATTCCGACCACTTACGCAGGCTCCGAAATGACGCCGATTTACGGTCTCACCGAAGACGGCGTCAAAAAGACCGGCCGCGATCTGCGCGTGCTGCCGAAGACGGTGATCTACGACCCGTCGTTGACCACCTCGCTGCCGCCCGCGTTATCGCTGACAAGCGGCATCAACGCAATCGCGCATGCGGCCGAAGGGCTCTACGCGCAGGACGCGAACCCGATCATCGCGTTGATGGCGGAAGAGGGTATCCGTGCGCTCGGCCAGGGCTTGCCTCGCGTCATGCTTAAACCGGACGATCTCGCTGCACGTGGCGACTGCCTCTATGGCGCATGGCTGTGCGGCGCGGTGCTCGGCAGCGTCGGCATGGCATTGCATCACAAGCTGTGCCATACGCTCGGCGGCACGTTCAATCTGCCGCACGCGGAGACGCACACGATCGTCTTGCCGCACGTGCTCGCCTATAACCGCGAGGCCGCGCCTGAGGCAATGAAACGTATTGCACGCGCGCTGCATGCCGACGACGCCGCGCAAGGCGTATTCGACCTCGCCCGCGATCACGGCGCACCTACCGCGCTGAAAGACATCGGTGTGAGCGCAACCGATCTCGACGTCGCGCTCGATCTCGCGCTGAAGAATCCGTACTGGAATCCGCGGCCGGTCGAACGAACGCCGCTACGCGCGCTGCTGGAAGCTGCCTTCGAGGGCAGACGGCCAGATTAGCGCGAACGCCCCCCACTCATACAAAAAATTCAGGAGACAACCATGGACGCACATTCCTTCGATGCGAAGCGCCGCCGCTTCGTCACACTCGCGGCGGGCGGCGCGCTCGCCGCGTCAACCTCGGCGTTCTCGCCGCTCGTTTTCTCTGCCGGCCCGCGCACGCTGAAAATCGGCTACGTCTCGCCGCAAACGGGCCCACTCGCACCGTTCGGCGAAGCGGATCGCTTCACGATCCAGCAGATGCAAACGGCGCTGAAAAACGGCATCGTGATCGGCGGTAAAACTTATCCGGTGTCGATTGTCGTTAAGGACAGCCAGTCGAATCCGAATCGCGCCGGCGAAGTCGCCAACGATCTGATCCTGAAGGACAAGGTCGACATCATGCTCGTGTCCGGCACGCCTGAGACCGCGAATCCGGTCAGCGATGCGTGCGAGCTGAACGAGATGCCTTGTGTGTCGACGGTGGTGCCGTGGCAGCCGTGGTTCTTCGGCAGAAAGGGCGATCCGAAAAAGGGTTTCCGCTTTACCTATCACTTCTTCTGGGGACTGGAGGACGTGATCGCGGTCTTCACCGGCATGTGGCAATCGGTGCAGACCAATCACAGCGTCGGCGGCCTGTTTCCGAACGACGGCGACGGCAACGCCTGGGGCGACGCGAAGCTTGGCTTCCCGCCGGTGCTCGCACAAAAGGGCTTCACGCTGAAAGATCCGGGCCGTTTCCAGAGCATGACGCAGGATTTTTCCGCGCAGATTTCGTCGTTCAAGCAGGCGAATACGCAGATCGTCACCGGCGTCGTGATCCCGCCCGACGCAAAGAATTTTCTCGTTCAGGCGCGCCAGCAAGGCCTGAAGCCAAAAGTCATTTCGATCGGCAAGGCACTGCTGTTTCCCACATCGATCGAAGCGCTCGGCGATCTCGGCGATGGACTCTCCACCGAGGTGTGGTGGTCGCCGTCGCATCCGTTCAAGTCGTCGTTGACGGGACAAAGCGCGCGGCAAGTCGCGGACGACTACGAGCGCATCACGTCGAAGCAGTGGACGCAACCGATCGGTTTTGCGCACGCTCTGTTCGAAATTGCCGTCGATGCGTTAAAGCGCGCGAAAGATGTCGATTCCAACGAAGCGATCCGCGACGCGGTTGCATCGACCAAGCTCGATACGCTGGTCGGCCATGTTGCTTGGGGCAGTGGGCCAGTGAAGAACGTCGCGAAGACGCCATTGGTAGGCGGCCAATGGGTGAAGGGACAGAAGCATCGCTTCGATCTGGCGATCGTCAACAACCAGCTCGCGCCGAGCGTGCCGCTGTCCGGCCCGCTCAAGCTGATCGCGTGACTTCACAGCGGAGAGCGGTGATGAACCCAGTTCTCAGATTAACCGGCGTGTCGAAGCGTTATGGCGCGCTACAGGTGACCGACGACATCAGCTTTGCGGTCGAACGTGGCGAAACGTACGGCATTCTCGGTCCGAACGGCGCCGGCAAGACCACGCTGTTCAACCTGGTCAGCGGCGACGTGCGGCCCGATCAGGGCAGCGTCGAATTCGACGGCGCGGATGTGAACCACTTGCCGCCGCATCGCCGGTGCGCGGCGGGGATCGGCCGCTCGTATCAGGTGCCGCGCCCGTTCGGCGGCATGACGGTGTTCGAAAACCTGCTGGTGGGCGCGACCTTCGGCGGTGAACTGGCCGAGCATGCTGCCTACGACGTCTGCATGGATGTGCTCGAACGCACCGGTCTCAAAGTGCGCGCCAACCAGTTGGCCGGCACGCTGGGGCTGCTGGATCGCAAACGTCTCGAACTGGCCCGCGCTTTGGCCACGCAGCCGCAACTGCTGCTGCTGGATGAGATCGCCGGCGGTCTGACCGAACCCGAAACGCACGAACTCGTCGACGAGATTCGCCGCGTCAAGGAGGCTGGCGTGACGATCGTGTGGATCGAACACGTCGTGCATGCGTTGCTCGCGGTGGCTGACAGGCTGCTCGTCATCAACTTCGGCAAGCGGCTTGCTGAAGGCTTGCCCGCCGCCGTGATGGACGATCCCGAAGTGCGGCGCGTGTACCTCGGACTGGAGGCTTGATCATGTCGGCATTGCTGGAGACCCGCGCCCTGAGCGCGTTTTACGGCGACTTCCAGGCGCTGTTCGGCATCGACGTGACGGTCGCGCCCGGCGAGGTGATCGCGCTGATCGGCTCGAACGGCGCCGGCAAGTCGACCTTTCTGAAATCGGTGGCGGGCTTGCTGCGCCCGCGGGACGCCGATCAGATCCTGTATTGCGGCGAGCCGATCGGCAGCGCGGCCGCGGCGAGCATCGTCGGCAAGGGCATTGCGCTGGTGCCGGAAGGCCGGCGTCTGTTTGCGAGCCTGAGCGTCGAAGAAAACCTGCTGCTCGGCGCGTTCTCCAAACGGCCAGGCCGCTGGAACTTGCAAAGCGTCTACTCGCTGTTTCCGGCGTTGCAGGAGCGCCGTCACCATGCGGCCACCGCATTGTCGGGCGGTCAGCAGCAGATGGTCGCGATCGGCCGTGCATTGATGAGCAATCCTGATCTTCTGATGTGCGACGAGCTTTCGCTCGGCCTTGCGCCGGTGATCGTGCGCGAGATCTATGCGGCGTTGCCCGCGATCGTTGCCGGCGGCATGAGCGCGATCGTCGTCGAGCAGGACGTGCAACTGGCGCGCCGCGTGTCGTCGCGTTTCTATTGCTTCCAGGAAGGGCGTGTGTCGCTTGCAGGCGTCTCGGCCGAGGTGTCGGACGAGGCGATCACGCAAGCGTATTTTGGAGCGGTCGCATGAACACATTTATCAATATCGTCGTCCAGGGCGTGCTGCTCGGTGCGCTATATGGGCTCTTCGCGATGGGGCAGTCGTTGGTGTTCGGTGTGATGCGGCTCACCAATACCGCGCACGGCGACTTCATCGTGTTGCTGGTGTTCGTGCTGTTCGCACTGACGAACTACGCGCATTTACCGCTCGCCGTGTCGCTGGTTCTGCTGCTCGTGATCGCGTTTGGCGCGGGCTATGCGGTGCAGTACACGATTCTCAACCGGGTGAGCAGCCGTGATCCGCTGCCTTCGCTGATCGTCACGTTCGGGTTATCGATCGTGATCCAGAACGTGTTGCAACAGGTGTTCTCCGCGGATCCGCGATCGATCGCCACCGGCAGCTTCGAATCGCAGAGCATCACGCTCGCGGGCGGCATCACGCTGGGATACCTGCCGCTTGTCACTTTGGTCGTCACTTTCGCTTTGGCTTTCGCGATGCAGTGGCTGTTCGGCCGCACGCCGCTTGGCCGCGCGTTTCGCGCCACCTCGGATGACCGCGAGATCGTGCAACTGATGGGCGTCTCGTACCGCCGCACCTATGCGCTGGCAATGGGCATTGCGTTCGTGCTGATCGCGGTCGCCGCCGCGCTGTATTCGATGCGCACGGCGGTGTCGCCGACCGATGGCCCGGCGTTGCTGCTGTACGCGTTCGAAGCAGTGATCATCGGCGGAATGGGTTCTTTCTGGGGCACCTTCGTCGGCGGCATGGCGCTCGGTATTGCGCAGCAGGTGGGCTTTTATTTCGACCCCGGCTGGGGTATCTGGCTCGGCCACGTGGTGTTTCTCGGCGTGCTGGTGGCACGGCCGCAGGGCTTGCTTCCCAAAACCGCATAGAGGCTCGACATGACAATGCATATGAACCGGCCCGCAGGGGGCTTTGAAGTGCGGCGCGCAACCCGTGCGAGCCGCGTGGCGATGATCGTGCTGCTGATCGTCGCGCTGGCGGTGGCGAGCGCGCCATGGTGGGCCGGGCGCGATGCGATGCGCGACTTCGTGCAACTCGCGTCGTATCTGGTGTTCGCGTTGATGTGGAATCTGCTGGCGGGCTATGGCGGGATGGTGTCGATCGGCCAGCAGGCGTTCTTCGGGATCGGCGGCTATGGGATGCTGATTCTCGCCAACTATTGCGGGATTTCGCCGTTCGTCGCTGTACCCATCGCGGCGGCGATCGCAACCGTCGTGGCGATTCCCGTCTCGCTGGTGGCGTTCCGGCTGGAAGGCGGCTACTTCGCAATCGGCACCTGGGTGATTGCGGAAGTGTTCCGGCTGACGGTGGCGAACGTGTCGGTGCTGGGCGGTGGTTCGGGCACGAGCCTGACCGCATTGCAGGACGTGCCGCGTGCGCTGCGCGAATCGCTGACCTTATGGCTCGCACTTGCCATCGTCGCGGCGGCGATCGGATTGTTGTATCTGTTCCTGCGCTCGAAAGCCGGCCTCGCATTGACCGCGATGCGCGACAACGCGGTGGCAGCCAGCAGCCAGGGTGTCGATGTGAAGCGCGCGAGGTTGATCGTCTACCTGGTGTCAGCGTGCGGTACGGCACTGGCCGGCGGCCTGTATTTCGTCGGCAACCTGCGCATTTCGCCCGACGCCGCGTTCTCGGTCAACTGGACCGCGTTCGGTATTTTCATCGTGATGATCGGTGGACTTGGCACCCTCGAAGGGCCGATTGTCGGTGCGCTGATTTTCTTCGTGCTGAACCAGTTTCTGTCCGATTTCGGCACCTGGTATCTGATCGGACTCGGTGCGCTTGCCATCGTCGTGACGATGTTCTTTCCGCAAGGCCTGTGGGGCTTCGTATCGCGCCGCTACGGTCTGCAACTGTTTCCGGTGGGCCGGCGCGTCGTGTTTGCCGACGCCGACGCTTCACAGCAAGGTTCACAGCAAGCCTCGCAGCACGACGCGTCGACGGATTCAGTCGATGCACCGTCTGCTCCCCACCGCGCATGAGGAGGCCACGTCATGAACGCGGCGAATCCCGAACCTCGAGCGGGCTTTCTGTGCACGCTCGACGATATTCCCGATGGCGGCGCGCTGGAAGTTGCCGCTGAGCAAGCCGGCGCGCCAGGCATCGTCGTATTGCGCCGAGGCGACGACGCCTGGGCCTACCGCAACGTTTGCCCGCACTTTTCGATTCCGTTGAACTACGAGCCGAACACGTTCTGGGCCTACGACGCCGAATTGCTGATGTGCGCGCACCACAGCGCGATGTTCCGCTTCGAAGACGGCTTGTGCATCGATGGCCCATGCCAGGGCGCCGCACTCACGCGCGTTGCCATTCGGATTGAGCAGCGAAACATATTCAACAACGACTGAAGGGGACAGGCATGAAGAGGACGAAATCGAAACGCTGTTCGATAGCCGGCTGCGCGGTCGCATTGATGGCGCCGGGCTTCGCAGGCGCGCAAAGCAGCGTGACACTGCAAGGCGTGATCGATGCGGGTGTGACGTATGTGAACAACCAGCATGGGGGCGCCGCGACGCTGTTCGACAGCGGCGTGTTGTCTCCGGACCTTCTGACCTTCAAAGGCAGCGAAGACCTGGGCGGCGGCAACAAGGCGATCTTCGAACTCACGTCGCAGTTCGATCTGGGCACCGGCGCGACGATTCCGGGCGCGGGGCAGATTTTCAACCGTACAGCGCTGGTCGGACTCACCAACGACCGCTTCGGCTCGCTGACGTTCGGCAACCAGTACGACTTCATGTTCGAGACGCTGACGCTCGGACTGTATGACGGTGCGTTCCTGTTCGGCGGGATCTACGATTTTCGCCAGGGGCCATTTACTGCGCTGGGCGTGCCGAACAATCCGACCGGCTCGTTCGATTTCGACCGGATGGCGGGCGCGACGCGCGTGGCAAATTCGGTCAAGTATCGCAGCCCGGATATCTCGGGTTTCACTTTTGGCGCGCTCTACGGATTCGGTGGCGTGCCCGGCTCGTTCTCCTCGGACTCGACAATGAGCTTCGGCGCGAACTATGCGAATGGTCCATTGGGTGTGGGTGCGGCGTATGTGGAAGTGAAGTATCCGCAACTGGGCAACGGTCACGACGGTATCCGCAACTTCGGCGTGGGCGCGCACTATAACTTCGGCAGCGTGCTGGCGATGCTGCTGTACACGAACACGAAGAATACCGCCAGCGGCGCGAAGATCGACGTGTACAAGGGCGGCGCGTCGTGGACGATCTCCGGGCCGTGGACCCTCGGGTTCGACTATGCGTATATGAAAGGCAACGATGTGCTGCTGGACAACAAGGCGCAGCAAATCACCACGGCGCTGCAATACAACTTCTCGAAGCGCACCACCGGTTACATCGAAGCGATTTATCAGCGCGCGAGTGGCGATGCGGCAGTGACGCGAGCGTGGATCAACGGCTTGTTGCAGCCGGACGGCGCGGCGAGTAACCGGTCGCAGACGCTTGCGCGCATTGGTTTGCGCACGAGTTTTTGAGCGGGTTCGGCTAAAGACGAGACGCCAACTTGCCGCGGCGCAGCCGGCCCAGCCATCCTTTGGCTGGGCCGGCTGCGCCTGTATCCGTGCCACTTCCGCGCGCATTGCAGCGCGGCACGCGTGTCGCCGAGGCGCGGTCGAAGCTCTCCGCGCGCAATCGGTTGCGTAATTCGCGAATGTCGGAATCGCCTTGTCTACCTGGGTAATCAGGGTTAACTACGGCATCTTTAAGCTTTGACATCGGCATTTTTGCAATTTATTATGCAAACGATTGCACCGATGGAGATGCCCTGTGGAAAATTCGAACCATCTGAAGAACATCGTCGACGACGCCGCTTCGATAACCGCGGTTGTCAAGGCGGCAATGAGCCAGACTGACAATCCTCGGCTCAAGGAGCTGCTCGACGCGCTAGTGGATCATGGCCACGCATTCCTTAAGCAGGTGAAGCTGACTGACGAGGAATTCGAGAAGGGCCTTGATTTCGTGAGGGCCGTCGGCCTCGCTTGCAACGACAAGCACAATGAGGTCGTTCTGCTCGCCGACGTGCTGGGTCTATCGACCCTGGTTACGTTGCTGAATAACTCGGACGCAAGCGGTCGCACGCCGGGCGCCCTGTTGGGGCCGTTCTACCGGGGTGACTCGCCGCAGTACGCGAATGGTGGAAGCATCGCATGCGAGAACTCACCCGGCTCCCCGCTTTTCGTGAACGGGCGCGTGCTCAACACCAAAGGCGAGCCTGTTGCCAACGCCAAAGTCGACGTCTGGCAGGCCTCGCCAGTCGGCTTGTACGAGAACCAGGACTCGAGCCAGCCCGACAAGAACCTGCGCGGTCACTTTTACACCGACAGCGAGGGGCGGTTTACCTGCAAGAGCGTGCGCCCTGCCGGCTACCCTGTGCCCACTGACGGACCGGTAGGCGTGCTGCTTGAAAAGCAGAATCGCCACCCGTTCCGGCCGGCGCACCTGCACTTCGTCATCATCGCGGAAGGCTACGCGACCCTGGTCTCGCAAGTGTTCGCCGATGACTCGGAGCACCTGAATTCCGACGTCGTGTTCGGTGTCAACCGCCGCCTCGTCGGCACGTTCCAGCGCCACGATTCCGGCACGGGTCCGAAGCGAGATGTAGACAGGCTGTACTACACACTCGACTACGACTTCGTTCTCGCCGAAGGAACGCCGACCTATCCGACTCCCCCCATCAAGTAAAGACGAGGTTTCACGTGTCCAACACACTTTCAGGGAAGGTCGCGGTCATCCTGGGCGGAACCGGAGGGATCGGCGCTGCTGTAGCCCGCCGTCTTGGGCAAGCTGGCGCCCGCGTCGTCGTTGTCGGTCAGCATGACCTGGCCCAAGCGCAGCGCGTGGCCGACGACTTGCCAGGCGAGGGCCACAGCGCGGCGCTTGCATCCATTACCGCGAGCGAGAGTCTGAACGCGCTGGCGGGGTTGGTGCGCGACCGGTATGGCCGCGCGGATATTCTCGTGAACACGGCGGGCTTTACCCAGCCCGTCAAGCATTCCGACCTGAATGCACTCACAGATGAATTGATCGATGAGATTCTGAAGGTCAACTGGCGCGGGCAATTCGCGGCCATTCGCGCTTTCCGCGAATTGCTCGATGCGTCGGGGGACGGCCTGGTCGTCAACGTTTCCTCGATTTCCGGCACGACAGGCGTTGGCAGCAACATCGCCTACTGCGCGGCCAAAGCCGGGCTCGACGTGATGGCGGCGTCGCTTGGCCGCGCACTTGCACCTCGCATTCGTGTACTGAACGTGTCCCCAGGGGTGGTCGACACCTCGTTCGTTCCCGGCCGTGGCGAGGACTTCAACGACAAGGTCGCAGCCACCACGCCGCTAGGCCGCATCGGGACGCCGGACGATATCGCAGCGGCCATCGAGGCCTGCGCCACTCATCTGAAATTCAGCACTGGGGTGACCATCGTCGTGGACGGTGGCCGTCGCCTGAACTAGTTGCAGCGAGGCCTAATATGCATTCCCGCAAGACCATCATCACCTGCGCTGTAACAGGCAATATCACCAAACCTGAGCAACATCCGGGGCTGCCGATCACACCCGAGCAGATCGCGACCGCTTCGCTCGAGGCGGCACGCGCCGGCGCGGCCGCCGTTCACATCCACGTGCGCGATCCCGGGACGGGGCGACCCTCGATGGAGGTGGCGCTTTATCGGGAAGTCATCGAGCGCATCCGCGCGGTGAATGTCGATCTCATCATCAATCTGACCACAGGCCCGGGCGGCCGCTTTATCCCGAGCGACGACGACCCCAGAGTCGCGGCGCCTGGCACCACCTTGCTGCCGCCGGAAAGGCGCGTCGAGCACATTCTCGAACTCAAGCCGGACATCTGCAGTCTCGACCTGAACACGATGAACTCCGGTGCCGACGTTGTCATCAATACACCTAAGAATGTCACGCGCATGGCCCACGTCATCCGCGAGGCGGGCGTCAAGCCTGAGCTGGAGATTTTCGACTCCGGTGACTTGCACCTCGCGTTGGACCTGATCAAGGAAGGCGTTCTTGACGGCCCGGGGCTTTGGACCCTCGTGATGGGCGTCAAATACGGCTTCTCGGCCAGTCCGGAAACGCTTCTCTACGCGCGTAACCTGCTACCCCGTCAGGCCGTCTGGTCGGCCTTCGGTGTCGGCCGTTTCGAATTCCCGATCGTCGCCCAGTCATGGCTGGCCGGCGGCCATGTCCGGGTCGGCCTGGAAGACAACATTTACATCGCCAAGGGCGTGCTCGCTAACAGCAATGCGGAACTGGTCACGCGTGCTTGCGACATCGTGCACTCGCTCGGAGGCGAACTGGCGACCAGCCAGGAGGCGCGCGAGCTGTTGGGGCTGAACCGATGAGCGCGCTTCAGGATGCGTCGGTATTCGGCGCGCCACAGGTGGATCCGAGCGCCTACATCGCGAATGGCACGACGCTTGTCGGCGACGTGGCAATAGGTCGTCAGTCGTCCGTTTGGTACAACTGCGTGCTGCGTGGCGACGTCCAAAAAATTGTGATCGGCATGCGCACGAACATCCAGGACGGCACGGTCATCCACGGCACGACTAACGGTCTGCCCGTCATCATCGGCGATGACGTGACCGTTGGCCATGGCGCGATTTTGCACGCCTGCACCATAGAAGACGCGGGGTTTGTTGGGTTCGGTGCGCGCGTACTCGATGGGGCTGTCGTCAGGTCAGGCGGCATGCTGGCTGCAGGGGCGGTCCTCACGCCGCGCAAGATGGTGGGTGCGGGTGAGTTGTGGGCGGGAAACCCGGCGCGTCTGTTGCGCACGCTGAATGACGAAGAATTCGAGGGCATGGCAGCGTCTGCTGTCCGCTACGTGGCACTTGCCGAGCGTTACAGAACCGCTCGACCTGTCATCTTGACCTTTTAGGAAATAAAAAATGAAAACAGTTCGTGTCATGGAAAAGAGCGCCGATATCGACTCGCTCGATCTGCACATTGGCCCGCAAGATGCGCCAGACGTCGAGTTTGCCGAGTGTCTCGTGCGCGTGGTGAGCGCCGCCGTGAATCCGAGCGACGTGAAAGCTGTGCTGGGCTTCATGCCGCATGCGGTGTGGCCGCGCACGCCGGGGCGGGATTACGCCGGCATTGTTGTCGAGGGGCCGCAGGAGATGCTCGGCAAGGAAGTGTGGGGCAGCGGCGGCGAGCTGGGTATCCGGCGCGATGGCACGCATGCCGGCTATCTCGCCGTGCCCGTGGGCAGCGTGCGCGCCAAGCCGGGAAATCTGACCATGGAAGAAGCGGGCGCGATCGGCGTCCCCTTCGTTACCGCCTTCGAAGGACTGCAACGGGCGGGTGGCGTGGAACAAGGCGACGTCGTGCTCGTGCTGGGTGCAAACGGGAAGGTGGGGCAGGCGGCGATACAGCTTGCGACCCAGGCTGGGGCGAAGGTGTTGGGTGTCGAGCGCACGAATGCACCGTACATCGGCCATGCCAACGCCGACGTCACCATGATCGACGCCTCGTCGCAGAACGTCGACGAGATGGTTCGTGAATTGACAGATGGCCATGGCGCAGACATCGTGTACAACACGGTTGGCAGTCCATATTTTGAAAAAGCCAACAAGGCCATGGCGGTGCGAGGGAAGCAGATTTTCATCTCTACCATCGAACGCCCGGTGCCATTTGACATCTTTACGTTCTATCGGGGGCAGCACACCTATGTCGGCATCGATACGCTCGCACTCGACAGCACGGAAGGCGCGCTCATTCTCGACGCGTTGTTGCCGGCTTTCGAACGTGGCACGTTAAAACCGTTTCCCATCGTCGAGGATTTTGTCTTCGATCTCTCCGACGCGGCGCTCGCGTATCAGGCCGTTTTCCGTGGCGCGGCTAACCGGGTTCTGCTCAAGCCATGAACATAACCCGCTTCGAAGATGCGCCGGAATACTTTCCACCCAACCATTTTTCGATGCGGTGCGTCCGGCTTCAGGGCCATGAAGCCGGACCGGCGGAGTCGCTGTGGCTAGGCGTTTCGGCGATCGAGCCGGGCGGCTACACCACATCGGATGCGTCGCCCGTTGAAAAACATTATGTGGTGCTGGAAGGTGAAGTCGTCGTCATGACCGATGAAGGCGAGGCTATTCTCGCGGCCTTCGATTCGTGCCGCATTGCGCCGGGCGAGCGGCGGGCATTGCACAACCGCTCCCGCAGCCCGGCGAAGATTCTGCTGGCGATGCCGTTTCTGCGGCCTGAGCAATGCTGATGAGGCGACGGCAGTGATTACCGCCCGCGTGCTTTCCATGGCGACCCGCAAAGCTTGCGCATGATGTATTCCACCGGTGTTGTGACGGATATGCGGCTTGGCGCGGGTGAACAGCGGCATGCCCAAACCGCCGCTGTCGGCTGCTTTCTCTATGTGCGGCAAGGCGGCGTGTGGATAACGGTGGGGCGGCGCGCGTACTGTGTGACGCAAGGCAATGGCATCTGGCTTCCGCCGGCCGTCACACATAGCGTCTCTGCAGTGTACGAAGCCGATATTTGCGCGCTTCGAATCGATACCGGCCTGAGCGCCGATTTCGTACCGGCGGCGCGCGTTCTACACTGCTCCGACGTATTGATCGCGATCTTCTCGGCCTCGCAACGATCGACTATCGAACGCTCATATGCGGCGGTCGTGGCTCTGGTAGCCGACGAGCTGCGTGCGATACCTGAAATTGCCGGGAATTTTGCTGTCCGCATGCCCTCATCGGGAAGCCGTGTCGCGGCGTTATGCGAGGCGCTGCTCATGCATCCAACCAAGGATATGGCGATTGAGGACGCGGCAAGCCGGGCGGGAGTCAGCTGCCGTACGTTGAGCCGGATTTTTACCAAAGAACTGGGTGCCAGTGTCGGCCGATGGCGACGGGAGGTACAGGTAGGCGCGGCGATGTGCGCACTTGTGCACGGGATTTCCGTAGCGGAGACGGCCCGTGTTCTTGGATTCACATCGAGCGCGTTTTCGACGTTCTTTAAATCGCGGATCGGCAATGCACCGCGCGAATGGCTCGCGCGTCAGCGCATCAGGAGGCCTGAACGAAGCGCTTCAGGTTGATCCTTACCGCTTCTGTGCTCATTCTGCACTCACTCAGCAGAAGCAGACGCGGTTTTCGGCGCTTTCGCTCGTAGCGGCGCGTTGCGTGGCATGGCGGTCGAGCCGCGAACCATGAGTTCGGGGGGGAGCGTAATGCGGTGTGGGGCCGCACCCGGTGTCGCAATCATTCCGAGCAGCAGTCTTGCGGCCTGCCGGCCCATTTCCCGGTGCTGGATGCGCAGCGTGGTTAATGGCGGATGGAGCATGTCGAGAAGCGGCATGTCGTTGTGACCGATGAGCGAAATATCTGTGGGGCACACCAGACGTTGTTCAGCAAACACGTCATAGCACCCCAGCGCGATCAGGTCATTCGCGGCAATGATCGCGGTCACGCTTTTGTGCTCCTTCAGCAGCTGGTCGCAGGCCACCCGGCCCGCTTCACGCGTGAATTCAGCGGCCTCGAGGATGACGGTTCCGGTCAGGCGGTGCTGCTGCGTCGCCATCTGGAAGCCCTGGATTCGCGAGAGCCCGGTTGCGAGGCGCTCAGGGCCGGCGAGATGCGCAATCCGCTTGTGCCCCAGCTGCACCAGGTGATCGACCGCAAGCTTCATGGAGAGGAAGTCGTCGTTGATCACTTCCGGAACCTGCCCGCCTTCCTCCGCGCGATTCACCAGCACGACAGGTATGCCATCGAGAATGCAGCGGCGTACTAACGGGTCGTGACGGGCAGCGGTGGCGAGAACCAGGCCGTCGACCTGGCGCTCGAGCATCTGCTCAAGCATGCGTTCCTGGTCTTTCAGCGTGCCAACGGTGTTGGCGATCAGGACGCCGTAGCCTTCGGCCGCAAGTTCTTCCTCGATGCCGCAGACAATTGGTGGAAATACCGGGTTCTCGATATCGGGCAAGCACACCCCGATCACCCTTGACTGCCCTCCGCGAAGCGCGGACGCGAGCTTGTTCTGACGGTAACCCAAGGATTTCGCGGACGCCAACACTCTGCGGACGACTTCGTCCCCAATCAGGTGACGGGTTGCAGGATTGAGGGCGCGCGAGACCGTCGACGCGTTGACAGACGCATGCAGCGCGACTTCGCGAATGGTGACGCGGCTCGTTGCCCGGGATTCTGATGTTTTGGCCATGGAAGTCATTGTATAGGTGCAAAGGGTTGCGCTCAATGTTGCAAGTACAAACCCCAGGCGCCGAACGTCATAAATGAATTGACAAAGGTATCTGTCGGACTAGTATATGCATACGTTTGCATAAAGATTGTTGCACGATAAAAAGCTAGGAATGGCAAGCAGGATGCAGTAACAGCTTAATAATTGAATTGCCTTCAAGCAATCGATTGCATGAGTTGTGCGCAAGATTGGAGGTGCTTCCCGGGATGCATTCCCGCAACCGGGCTGGCGTACCGGACTCGGGCACTCGCTTGAGGGCCGCCAAGAAATAGTTAAACGGAGACGACCTTGAAACTGACGACAGAACTGACGAGCCGACTGGCGAAAAAACGCATTCTCATCACCTGTGCGTTCGCACTGGGCATTGCCACAGGGCCAAACGCATTTGCAACAGGCGAGAGCGTTGCGGCCTTCTACAAAAATCAGGTCGATCCACATTTCGCGCTCGTCCACGCCGGCGTCGATGCAGCAGCAAAAGATCTCGGCGTTTCGGTGACCCATTACGCGCCGACGCGGCCCAACGATCTTGGCGAGCAGCTCAGCGAGCTCGAGGACGTCAGTGTCAAAAAACCCAGCGTCGTGCTGTTCATGGGCGTCAATCCTCATGGCGTCGTTCCGGAGATCGAGAAGGTCAATGCGATCGGCATCCCGATCATCAACTACAACGACCGGGTCGCAGGCGGTAAATTCGCCTCCGTCGTGGTTGCCGATGACTTCAATCTTGGGCTGGACGTCGGCCGCTATCTGCTGAAGAGCATCGGCGGGAAAGGCAATGTCGTCATTCTTGAAGGTGTGAAGGGTTCCACCACGAGTGACGAGCGGGTACGCGGTTTTCACAAGGCGCTGGAGGAGTTTCCGAACGTCAAGCTGCTCGCCTCCCAGCCGGCGAACTATCAGCGTTTGCAGGCGCTTCAGGTGATGGAAAACCTGATTCAGTCGAATCCAAAGATCGACGGTGTTCTCGCGGCAGCAGACGTGATGGCGATGGGGGCCATTGAGGCATTGGAGGCAGCCGGCCAGAAGCAGGTCAAGGTGGTGGGTATCGGGGGCGTGCCGGAGTCAGTCAAGGCCATCAAGGACGGCCGACTGCTGGCGACCGCCGAATTCAACGGCTACAAGATGGGCTGCATTGCCACGATGGCGGGCGTGAGGACTGCGCGTAAGGAGTCCGTTCCGCAGACCATTCTGATCAAGGGCATCGTCATCGACAAGACGAACTATGCGCCATTCGAAGTGCCGGGCGACAAACGGCAGTGTCCGAAATGGGACGAAATCGTGAGTAACTAACGAGGCAGGGGTTCGCGCTGCAGCGGTGCCGGATATCGCTCGAACGATACGCCGGCATCGCCAGCGACGGCTCAAGCCGCAAAGTGAAGGCAAACATGGAAACAACGATTCCGACCCCAGCCGTGCCTCTTCTGGAATTGCGCAAGATCTGCAAGAGCTTCCCGGGTGTGCGCGCCCTGACTGACGTCGACCTTCAGCTGTACGCCGGTGAAGTGCATATGCTTCTCGGGGAAAACGGCGCAGGGAAGTCGTCCTTGATGAAGGTACTGTTCGGCGCGTACCGAGCCGACTCCGGCGAGTTCTTCAGCGACGGCCAACCGATAACAATCGAGTCGCCTGCTGACGCCAAACGACTCGGCATTGCGGTGATCTTCCAGGAGTTCTCCCTCGTACCGCATCTGAACATCGCGCAGAACATCTACCTTGGGCGCGAACCGCGCAATCGTTTTGGTCTGATCGATCATCGCAAGATGCATCTCGATGCGAGAGCCGCGCTCGAAGAACTTGGGCTTGCCTACGATACCCACGCGTACGCGGCCGACCTCGGCGTCGCGCAGCAGCAGATGGTGGAGATCGCGAAGGCGCTCTCGCACAATGCCCGCGTGGTGGTCATGGACGAGCCGACGGCGGCGATTTCCGATCGTGAGGCCGAGGCGCTGTTCAGTGTCGTCAGGAAGCTGCGCGAGTCAGGTGCCGCGATTGTCTATATCTCCCATCGCATGAAGGAGGTGTTCGACCTGGGCGATCGCGTCACGGTACTGCGTGACGGCCGCCTGGTGCAGTCGATGCTGGCCACCGCGGCGACACCCGATGAACTGATCGCTTTGATGGTGGGCCGGTCAGTCGGGACGGTGTACAAGCGCCAGTATTTCGGCGAGCCGGGCAAGGTCGCGCTCGACGTGCGCCAGCTGACCACCACAACCGGCGTTCGAGGTGTCGATCTGCAGGTCCGGTGCGGCGAGATCGTCGGACTCTCGGGACTTGTCGGCGCCGGGCGCACCGAGGTCGTGAGAGCGGTCTTCGGCGCCGACCCGATTCAAACCGGCGAGGTCACCGTCTTTGGGCAGGCTGTGACCGGCGGTCCTCACAAAGTCGCGGCGATGGGCGTGGGCCTGATTCCTGAGAACCGGAAGCAGGAGGGGCTGGCGCTGAAGCGCTCCGTGCACGAAAACCTGCTCACCGCCAGCCTGTGGAAACTCTTTCCGAGAGGGTGGTATCAAGCGGAGAAAGCAAGGAGTGCGACTAAAGCGCTCATCGATTCCCTGCGGATCGCGCCCGGTGACCCCGGTAAGAGCGCACGTGTCCTCAGCGGCGGCAATCAGCAGAAGATCGTGATTGGCAAATGGCTCAGTGCCGGCTGCCGGCTGTTCATATTCGATGAACCGACGCGCGGTATCGACATAGGCGCAAAGACGGAAATTTTCAATCTGATCGAGAAACTGATTAAAGACGGCGCCGCCGTTCTGCTCATCAGTTCTGAATTGACGGAAATTGTTCACGTTTGCGATCGCGCCTACGTCATGCGCGAAGGCGTGGTCTCGGGTGAATTGCCCAGAGAAAGCTTGAGCGAACAGAACATTCTTCGCCTGGCGATGCACGGGAGTTAAATCATGGAAGCAAGCGTTGAAAGAATCAGTGTGATACGAAAGCGGCGGCCTGTGCCGTCGATTGTCGCGGCGAGCGGCGTACTTGCGGTGGCGGCGATGCTCGGTGTGCCCGGGTTTGCATCGAGTGGCAACATCACCAACATCGGACTGCAGGTCTCGATCCTGCTCATGATCGCCATGCCGATGACGCTAGTCATTCTGAGCGAGGGGCTCGACCTCTCCGTGGGTGCGCTCCTCAGTCTCTGTGCGGTCGTTTTCGCTCAGACTCTGGGGTTGGGGTGGGGCATCGCGCTGGCGTTATGTGCCTCGGTAGCAGTGGGGATGCTGACAGGTCTCTTCAACGGCGCACTCATCGCGAAGCTGGGGCTTCCTCCCTTTGTTGTCACGCTCGGTACGCTCGGCATTGCCCACGGTATCGCGCTAGTGCTGACGGACGGCAACGCGGTTGTCGTCGGGAACCCCAGCGTCGCCCAGCTCTACGCGTGGACCCTTTTCGGTATTCCGTTTCCGGTGATCTTTGCGCTCTTAGCGTATGCACTCACCCATCTCCTGCTGTATCACACCCGGTTTGGCACCTATGTGTTCGCCATCGGCGGTAATCGGGATGCGCTGCTTCTTGCCGGTATCAAAGCCAAAGCCTTTCACATTGCGATCTATGTCTTCGGTGGCTTGATGGTCGGATTGGCGGCGCTGGTGCTGGTCGGTCGAATGAATTCCGCAGAGCCCAACTCGGCGATCGGCATGGAGTTCGATGCCATTGCAGCTGTCGTCCTCGGCGGCACGTCTTTCGAGCGTGGCGAAGGATGGCTGTTCGGCACGGTCATGGGCGTCGTGACGATCGGCGTTTTACGCAATGCCTTGAATCTCCTTGGCATCGAGTCCTCTCTGCAGGTCGTTTCCGTCGGGATGCTGGTACTCCTTGTCGTTGTTATCGATAGTGTGCGCAAGTCCAGAGTGAATGGAGCGAAAGCATGAGTATTCTGAACAACTCCCGCTTCGTATGGTCCCGCGTCAGCCAGCTGGATGTGCGTCATCATGTCCGTGAGGAAACGGCCACGCTGATCTATCGCGCCATACTCATCGTTCTGATTGCGATGGCGTTGGCTTTCGCGACGTCGGCGTTCTCTGCAGCCCCCAATCTGCTCAACGTTCTGCGTCAGGCGAGCCTGATGTTCCTGCTCGCCTCCGGGCTTACGTTGGTGATCCTGTCTGGCGGCTTTGATCTCTCGATTGCGGCCAATCTTACGTTGTCGGCCTGTCTCGCGGCAGGTGTCATGAAGACGGGCGGGTCGCCGGTTCTGGCGGCCGCAACCGCGCTTTCATGCAGTACGCTGATCGGCCTGCTCAATGGTCTCGCCGTGACGTTGCTGCGGCTTCCACCGTTTCTTGCCACCTACGGGATGCTTTGGGTCGTTCAGGGGCTCGCGTTCCATTACATGGGCGGTAACGAAATCTACGGCTTTCCGACGGGGTTCAGAACACTGGGGACAGGATTCCTCGGCGGCATACCGTTGCCTGTGTACATGATGGTATTCGTGCTGGTTGGCGCGACGATCGTCACGGGAGGGCTCAATTTCGGCCGGGAAATCTATGCGATTGGTGCCAATAGCGAGGTTGCGAGGCTCTCAGGCATACCGGTGCGCCGGCGCAAAATTGCTGTTTATACGATAAGTGGTTTGATGTCCGGGATTGCGGCGCTCATCTATCTCGCGCGGGTCAATGCCGCAGATTCAGCCATGGGCGAGCCGCTTCTGCTTCCCGTTATCGCGGCCATATTGATTGGTGGCACGTCACTGTTCGGTGGCGCAGGGAGCTTGCTGGGCACGTTGTCAGGGTGCCTCATTCTTGCGCTCGTGATAGACGGGATGAACCTCCTGAACCTCAACGCAAACTGGCAGCCATTGATCATTGGCGCCGTTCTGCTCATTGCCGTGCTCGCGGACGTGCTCGGACGGGGCAGAAAAGAGCGGATCGGCTGACTCTGCTGGGCGATAAATGACCTCAGGGTTGTTTGTCGCTCATCGTGTTGTTCGTCTTGCATGCCCTTTGCCGCCGTTGCCGCTATTTCCAGTTACCGATAGTCACGAAAACGGACGCTTTGATAAGCGGCGAGACTTCGAGGTCAAGGACTTTAATCCGCTGTTCCGTATCATCTGGATAACGATTCGGTCGACGCAAACGCAATCGATTGTTCAATAAATTTCATCTGACTGATTGAAATACCAAGGGAAAACGTGAGTCAAATAATTTTTGACGAGCAAAGATTACGCACTAAGATGCAAACGATTGCATAGGTATTGCAGAAGTAGAGCTTAAGGAAGGATTTGGCGTGGTGGTGGGTCGGAAAGCCGGCTAAGGCGACGACCGAGGCAATCTGGCTGTCTTGCAGGTGTGTCGCGTGTTTGTTTTAGCCTGTCTTTCCTTCCTAGAAGATTCGTACAACGAATATATAAATGCGAGCTGTGAATTCGGAAGCGGCTGGCAGTGAATCCATTACTAAGAGCGAGTGAGGAAGACATGAAACGAAGGCTGATTGCCGCGGTCATTGGTGCGGGGCTGTGCAGCGCTGGATTGAGCTGTGCGAGCTTTGCGCAGAGTAGCGTGACGATGGCGGGCAAACTGGACGACGGTATCACGTTCGTCGACAACGAAGGCGGTCACCACAATTACAAGGCCGATAGCGGCGTGCTGTTTCCAAATCTTTGGATATTGACGGGTGTGGAGGATCTGGGCGGTGGCATCAAGACTGTGTTCAAGTTGTCGACGCTGTTCAACCTCAATAACGGCCAGCTCAATCAGCCGAACACCTTATTTGGCCAGCAAGCATGGGTGGGTCTGCAGACCGACTACGGCACGCTGACAATGGGTAATCAGTTCGATTTCAGCGCGGATTTCTTTGGCCAGTTCAACGTGGGCTCCTCCGGTAGCGGCTACGCGATTCACCAGGGCGACTTCGACCACACCAACAATGACCGCCTGAAAAACTCCATCAAGTACACGAGTCCCGTGTGGGGCGGTTTCACATTTGGTGCGATGTACGGCTTTAGCAATACGCCGGGAAGTTTTCATGACGGAAGCGGTTGGAGTGCCGGTTTGCAATACGCCAATGGACCTTTCACGATCGGCGCAGCGTACACGTACCAGGCCAAGCCCACGCTCGACCCCTATGCGCAAATTGGTGTCCACTCGTTCTTCAATGTGCCTGTCGCCACTGTGTCGAACAATACCGCGACCGACCTGGCGCCGGAGTTCCAGATTAGCTCTCTGGGGACGTTCGGGATCGGTGCGTCCTATGCGATTGGAGACTTCACGCTCTACGGCAACTTCAGCGATACCGTCCTGAAGTACCAGGCCAAGACCTCGGTCATGCATGTCTATGAAACGGGCGCGACCTACCAGGTCACGCCTGCCACGCAGCTGGTTCTCGGTTATCAGCACACCGGCTTCGAAGGCCACACGTGGAACCAGGTGACCGCAGCGGCGCTTTATTCGCTGTCGAAACGTACCCAGGTCTACATCTCCTCGGACTACCTGAAGGCGTCATCCGGAGTGGACGCTGTCATCGGCGCGAGTTTCCAGCCCTCGCTGGCGGGTCAGCAGACTGACGTGCGAGTCGGCATCTATCACGCTTTCTAACCACGCTTTCTTCGCAGGTTTGTCTGCGTTGCGATAACCGAATTGGGGAAGTGCTCCCCGTCCCAGCAGCGACTGGAAATTTTAACGACTGATTGGAGGAGTCAACACATGAAACGTACATACCTTGGACTGGCTTTGGCGGGTACTTTGGCGGTCGGCGCTTATACGTGGGCGAGCGAGGCGGCCCAGACCGCGCCCAAATGGCTTGCGAATATTCCGGTGACGAGCGCCAAGCCGTTCGGCTTCGATATCAGCGCGTCGGCGGACGGCAAGTACTACCTTGCCGACGGGGCGAACGCCACGCTGGACGTGTTCGACGCGAAAACAGCCACGCTGGTTGACCAGATTAAGGCGGACTTCGCCGGCATTGGACCCAGCCATGACAAGTCGGGCCCGTCGGGAGTCACCCCGGTGCCGGGCACATCGCTGGTGTACGTTGGCGACGTCAACTCGGTCAAGGTGATCGACGTCGCAACCAAAAAGCTGGTTAAGACCATTACCGTCAGCACGTCCGGTATTCGCGCCGACGAGAGCTGCCTGGACCCTGAGCATCATGTCGTGATGTTCTCGAGCGGCGCAGAGGAGCCGCCTTTTGCCACCTTCATCAATACCGAGAGCCAGGAGGTGATCGGGAAACTCCCGTTGAAGGACTCGACCGGTCTCGAAGCGTGCGCGTATGACCCGAAGGGCAAGAACTTCGTGTTGAACAACGATGGCACCAAAGCCAATCCGAAAGGGGAGGTCGATGTGATTCCGGTCGCGTCGGTTCTCGCAGGCAAGCCTGTCGTCGCGAACGTATTCGTGCTGAAGGGCTGTGAAGGTCCGACCGGCCTCGCAATGGGTCCGGGCAACGATGCACTGATCGGGTGTGATCCTGACGAGGGTGGCAAGCAGGCTACGTTGATCATCGACCGTACGAACGGCAAAACCGTCGCCGAGTTGCCGTTCGGCGGCGCGGACGAAGTCGTGTACGACCCGGTGTCCAATCGCTACTTCCTGGCCGCCGGTCACCGTTCGGCGGACAACGTCTCCCAGGTCGGCAGCAAGACGGCGAAGTTCGACCCGGCGCTCGGCATTATCGACGCCGCTACGCGCAGCATCGTCGCGATTGTTCCGACCACGATGGGCGCGCACTCGGTGGCGGTGGACGGCGAGTCTCATCGTGTCTTCGTGCCGCACGGACCGGGCCACTCGGAGCAGTTTGCGGGTGCTGGTGTAGCGGTATTCGCGACCCAGTAAGCGATCCGGTAAGCGACCCGGCAGTCGTTCGGCACGTGTGACTCGCAGTCGGACGCTGCCGATTCCCCAGGACTTCGTCAAACGGTCCTGGGGCACCTTGCACCACACTCCCTCCGCCCTCAGTAATCCAACTTTCAAAGAGACTCAATCATGGTCCAGTTTCGTGCAGTTTCAGCTGCACTCGTCGTGTCGCTTGGTTTGATGCTAATCGAGGCGCCTGTGGCGACGGCTCAACCGGCTAGTGGGGAGCAGGCGTCCTCATCCATGGGCGCCTCAACGCCGAAGCAGATCGCCAAGGCCCAACGGAAGGCTGCGCGCAAGGCACGGCGGGAAAAGAAGAACGCCGAGTTGAAGGCACTCGAGAAGAACGGTTATCGAGAGTCAGGCAATCAGGATAACTATCCGCAGAATCTCATGGATGCGGAGCGCAAGGCCGCTGCATCGAAAGCCGCTGCGCCGGCATCCGCATCGGGTCAGTAACACGCTCAACTTTAAGGGTGACGCTGGGGGTTATGTCCTCAGCGACAAGCCCGATCAAAAATTATCGGACTTGTTGGTAAGCGCGCGATCTTTCTGGTTATAGCGATACGCGCCCCCCAGCATAAGCTTCATCTATCGAGCGCCGCTCGAGGTGTCATGAAGAGGAGACTAGCTTGAGATTCTGTCGTCCAGCTCCGTTAAACAACGCCCTATTGGCCACATTAGTGGGTTCGGCGTGCCTCGTTTTTCTGAGCAACGTTTGTGTCGCCGAGACGACTCAAGCGCAGCAGGCAGCGGCCCCGCTTGCAAGCTATTCGCTGAGTATCAAGCAGGCAATGAAGCTTGTTGAGATCGCAACGGCAACCGCGCAGAGCCGCCATCTCGCGATGAGTTTTGCCGTGCTCGACCCGGGAGGCCACCTCATTATGGCTTTACGCATGGACGGTGCGCCCTTTGCCAGTGTTGATTTCGCCCGCGGCAAGGCCTTCGCCTCCGTTGCGCTCGGTGGCCAGTCCGGCGCAACGCTGGAGCAGCGCTTCAAGGATGATCCTTCGGAGTACAGCAATGTTTCCGGTGCGGGTTATTTCGCGCCGTTTCTGCCGGCACGGGGTGTGTTTCCCGTCTTTGTCGGTGGGCATCTGTTAGGCGCCGTTGGCGCGAGCGGTGCACCCTCGGAGATCGACGATCAGGTCGTCAAGGGTGCAATTGAAGCAATCGGTGCAACGACTGCGCGATGACACGTCGTGTCCTATTGAAACGATATTGGGAAAATTTTCATGAAACGCGAAACAGAACAACGCGATGCAGTGGCAGTGACAAGCGAGGCAGAAGACAGGCACGCCACGACACATGATGCGACAGACGCTTGCCGTCGCTCGATCCTGAAGCTTGGTTTCGGTGCATTTGCCGCGGGCGCTTTAGGTTTGTCCGGCGCAGCTCGCGCGCAGAGCGGTACGTCACAAGGTGCGGCCGTCGCGGCAGCCGCGCGCGAAGGTCAGACCATCAAACTCGTGCCGTCGCTGGACACGGTCAAGGTCGGGCAGATCGAGCCCAGCGCGCCGACAGCAGTCACGATCAAGTCGGGCGATACCGTCTGGTATGACGGCACATGGACCAATTGGGGCAATGAGGCAAAGTATGGGCTGACCTTCAAGGAGCGCGAGCCGATCCGCAAGAAGTACCCCAACGGTCCCTTCTCGCTGATTGGGCCCGTTTCGATCATCGGCGCCGAAGCGGGCGATCTGGTCGAATGCCGTATGTTGAAAATGCGGCCGATCGACTGGGGCTGGAATTCCGCGCCTCCCGGCGTCGGCGCATTGCCGCACGATTTCAAGCCTTACCTGCGCTATCTGAAATTCGACAAGGACAGGACCGCCGCCGCGTATGTGCCCGGCGTCAATATTCCGCTGAAGCCATTTCAGGCGTATATCGCCGCGCAGCCGGCCGGCGAGAAACCCATCAGCGCAAATCTGGCCGGCAATTACGGCGGCAATCTCGACTGTGCCGTGCTGGGTGTGGATACATCGATCTTCCTGCCAGTACAGGTCACCGGTGCGCGGGTGTGGACGGGCGGTTCCATGGGCGCCTCGGGTGAAGGCAACGTCGATCAGACCTCGATTGAGACGGCTTTCGAAGAGATGCGTATCCAGTACATCCTGCACAAAGGTGCCGCACTGAATGTGCCGATGGCGGAGACGCCTGACCACTGGATCGGCTTCGGGTTTTCCGACTCCCTCGAGAATTCACTGGTGGCCTGCTTGCGCCAGATGATCAGCTGGCTGTCCGCCGCCAGCGGCATTGCACCGGAAGATTGCTACGGAATCTATAGCGTGGCCGGTAGCTTCCGTGTGACGCAATACGCCAATCAGACCGGAACGGTTTACTCGACTATTCCGCCGAAGGGTATTCACTGCATGCTTCCCAAGCGCATTTTTTCCCCTGCGCTACAGGAGCGCATTGCAACGTCTATCCGCGCCTAAACCCATGATGGTGCGTCAGTTCAACAGGCGTGCACTAACGCCTGGCTACAGCATTGCGAGCGGGCCATGTGCCCGCGCAGATGCCAGCGTTGTAAGGAGATGATTCGATGAATGAGAAAGACCCGAAACCGTCTATAGAAGGCGGCTTGGCCAAAACGCGCCGCGCAGGACCGATACTGGCCCTGTTGGTGTGCTTCCTGGTGATCGTTCTAGACGGATTCAACACGACGTCGATCTCCTTTGTCGTGCCAAAGCTCGCTCATGAATGGCACCTGGCGCCGGCGCTCTTCACCACCGTTTTTGTGGCGACGAACGTTGGCGCGGCGATCGGTTTCATGATTTCCGGTCCTCTCGCTCAACGTTTCGGACACCGTGCCGTCGGCGTCGCCAGCGTTGTGCTGTTCGCCGGGAGCACGCTGCTGACTTCGTATGCGAACGATATCGCCAGCTTGTCCGTCATGCGTCTCGCGGCGGCCATCGGTTTGGGCGCGGCGTTGCCGATCGCGATTACGGCGGCGGCCGGCATCATGGGCGCGAAGCATAAGGTGGCGGCGTCCCTGCTCGTTACGACTGGCATGTCCGTGGGCGCGGTCACGGGCGGCGTGGCAGGTGGTCCTCTGATGAGTCACTTCGGCTGGCAGTCCATCTTTGTGACCGGTGGTGTCCTGCCTTTCCTGCTGGTTGTTGCGTTCTTTCGCATCCTCCCGGCGCGCAGCCCGGTGATAGCCGATGCCGCCGCCGTGCGTGTGTCTAACCCGCTCAAGGCGCTGTTCGAAAATGGTCTGGGCGCCTACACGTGCCTGCTGTGGCTGTTTTCATTCCTGATCTTCATGGACGTCTATGCATTGCTGTTCTGGGTGCCGACGCTGCTGGTGGATTTCGGCTTCTCAGCGGACCATGCTTCGGTCGGCATGGCGGCCTTCAGTATCGGTGGTCTGAGCGGCAACATCGTGATGACCGGGGCTGTCGCGATCATGACGCTTGCCGGCAGGCTCAGGGTGAAATCGGCTCTGGTTCTGGGATTGTTGCTGGTGATTATCAGCATTGCCGGCCTTAGTCAGGTGGCGGTGACGCCGGGCATCGTGCTGCTGCTCATCGGCGTGATCGGCGCCGGTCTGGTCAACGGCATCATGGGTCAGACCGCGCTCGCAGTCGCTTTCTATCCGCCGGAGATACGCGCGACCGGGGTCGGCTGGGGGCATGCGATCGGGCGGGTCGGTTCCTTCGTTGGGCCGGCGATTGGAGGCGGCTTGCTGTCGCTCGGTTGGCCGGTACGCGATATCGTCCTCACTTCCGTTGCGCCCGCTGGCGCTGCGATCCTCGCGCTCGCCGCCTTGTCGTTGATCGGTCGTAGAGCGGTTCAAAAGTTTCCCGATAGCGCCGTGGTGGAGAACTGAGACTCGCCACGTCCTACTATTTAATCCAACGCAAAGACACGCTCGATCATGAAGATTATTGCTTACTCCGACGCTGGCCGCATCGCACTTGGAATCGTCACCAGCCCGACCCATTTCGTTGCTGTCTCCGACATCGCCCCGGACCTTCCAGCCAGCCTCATTTCAATCCTGGAACAGGAGGATGGACTAACGCGGCTGCGGCTGGCGGCAGAAGGACGGCAGGGCGATCGTGCGCTCGCTGACGTCACACTCAAGCCCTTCCTGGACCGCCCGAACGCGATGTGGGCACTGGCGTTGAACTTCAAAAGCCATATCGCGGAGACGGGACTTCAAACGTCGATGGAATTTCCCCACCTTTTCATGCGCACGGCTGCGTCCTATGTCGGCGCCGGCGAGCCGATTCTGGCGCCGCAGGAATCCGTTGCACGCGCGTTCGACTATGAGGGCGAACTGGGTGTCGTCATCGGCACGCCTGGTCGCTATATTCCGGTGGAGCGAGCGCTGGAACATGTGGCGGGTTACACCTGCCTCAACGAAGGATCGGTTCGCGAGTTCCAGATGCACAATCGTCAATTCGGCCTCGGCAAGAATTTCGAAGCATCCGGGTCCTATGGGCCGTGGTTGATGACCCGTGACGAGTTTGGCGATCCTGCCACGCACACTATCAAGACTCGCATCAACGGTGTCGTTCGTCAGAGCGCACCGCTCGACGATATGTTGTTGGGCGTTGCGCAAGTGATCAGCTATCTCAGTCAGGGCTATCGTTTGCGGCCCGGCGACCTGATTGCAATGGGAACGCCCGGCGCGTTGAAACCTCAGCCGGACGATGTCGAGGGCCACGATCTCTCGCGTCAATACGGTCCCTTTCCGACACCGGGGCTGGTGCATATGCGGCCGGGAGACTGGGTCGAGATCGAGATCGATGGACTGGGCGTTCTCGGCAATCCGGTAGTCGCCGACGCGTCCAACAGTGAAAGTGGTCACGTAGTAGAGAAGTCCGCGGCCTGATTCCGGTTACGACAATCCTGGCTTTCAGAGGGTGTGGGGATCGTTCGAGGCCCCACACCCTCGTTCAGCCGCGCTGATTGTCCAGCGTCACCGAATGCCTGCGAAACTCACTGGGTGGCACACCCATGTGTTGAGCGAAGAAACGGGTGAAGTGGCTGTGTTCTTCGAACCCCAACTCTTCGGCTACATCGGAAAGCGGTTTATCGCTAGCGCCAAGCAACTGGATCGCATGCGACATGCGGACCCAATCGATATAGTGCTGCGGTGAAATGCCCATGCATAGTCGGAATTGCTGGAAGAATCTCGACCTGGATAGACCGACTTGAGCCGCCACCTGGGCAACGGTGGGATTCGTCACTGACGCGTGCTTGATGAAATCCACTGCTTTGCGGATGCGAAAATCGATCGGCCTGCCTGACGGAATGATGCCGGCGGTCAACGCAGGATCGGCAAAATCTCGACCGAGTGCGGTCACCAGATCCGCAAGAATGGGCATGCAATCGTCGTCCTGCGCGACCAGGTGGTTGGTGATCGCCGCGGCGATACGATCCACGTGATGCCGCACGTCCGGCGTGACGACGACCTCGGCTTTCGGGAAAATACTCGCGGTGCCGTTTTCAGCGAGTTTCAATTGCTGGCGCAGCCAGGGTGCCTCGATCACGAGGGAGAGGATCAGGGAAGGCTCGCCGTCGCTGCTGCTTTTCGAGTGTTCGACCCAGGGATTCAGACAGATGGCCCGCTCGGCCGTAAGCGCGCAATCGTCTGCGCCGACGCGGAATTTGCCGTTGCTTCCGCCAAGCTTGAAAAGAAACTGGTATTGGGAGTGAGCGTGAGCGACGAGCGGACGGCTAATGAAGTTCACCGTTGCTCGCCCGAAACTTCCTTGCAGAATCCAGACGGGCTTGTCGCCATCAATTGGTACTGTGGTCATACCCAACATTTCTCCTCGTGGAACGAGGCGGTGCATTACGCTTTGCCGGGTTCCATGAATACAAAAAAGACGCTTCGATAAGCGGCGAAATCTTGCGGCAAGCCAGTCGATTGACAGCACGCATAGACGTTACTTAATCAAAAGTGAGGAGTGCAGTCAATGGGTAGAAACGTGCTATGACATGCATGGAGATTTCCAAAAGGGGGTTCAGAAAATCGGGACGATTTGACAAGCAATCGGCGCTTTCGGTCAGGTGTTCCAGCGGAGGTCGGCTTATATTGAATCCACCGTGTTATTCGAAAGTAGGAATAGGCATGCCGTTTTTTGAACGAGAAGGGATACGCTTCGCATACGATGAGTTCGGCCCTGCCGGGGCACCTGTCGTTGTCTTCAGTCATGGCTTCCTGATGGACGGCGACATGTTCCAGCCGAACATCGCGGAACTCCGGAATGAGTTCCGTTGCGTCGTATGGGATCAGCGAGGTTTTGGTGCAACCGGAGCCGCAACCCGGGCGTTCAGCTACTGGGACTCCGCACAGGATCTCATCGCCTTGCTCGATCATCTGGAAGTTGCCTCGGCATCGCTTGTCGGCATGTCTCAAGGCGGATTTATATCGATGCGTGCGGCGTTGCTCGAGCCGGATCGCTTTCGAGCGATCGCCCTGATATCGACAAGAAGCGACGTCGACTCCGAGGAGGTCCAGCAGTCATTCGAAGAGCTGAAGGCGGAATGGGCACGCAATGGCGCAAAAAATGTCGCGCAGAATCTGTCGGCGTTTCTGTTCGGTCCGGAGTACGCAGCGTCGGCATGGATCCGGAAATGGATGAATGCTAGTGCGGATCACTTCGAACATCCGGTCAATGCCCTTGTCTCGAGAGACGACATCACGCCACGCCTTGCCGAGATTACGCATACGTCGATCGTGTTCCATGGGCGCGACGACGCCGCCATCAGCCCAGGCTGCGCGGAAGCGCTCGCCGCCCGGTTGCCGAACTGCAAAGATCTTGTTCTGGTCGACCGAGCGGGGCACACGCCGAATTTGACGCATGCCGATATCGTGAATCCGCCGTTACGAGATTTCCTGCTTCGCTATGCACGCTAGGGCGAGCCACGTACTCGTCGATCTTACTTGCTACCCGGCACGGTCTGATTGTTGTTTTGTGGCGCCGGAGCCGGTGTATTTCGATCCGTACCGCCCTGATCCGCATGGGCCGGTTGATAGCGGGGGTGTTCGTGGTCGTGATTCACATGCATATGCTCACTGGCAAAAGCCGGCGTAACAAGGGAAATGCTTAAAACCACGACCGTGAAAAACGCAGTGACTTTCATGATGATGCTCTCCGCTTGAGCTGAGGGGCGTCGGTTCAACGCCTTAACTATTCTAGGCATCGCGAGGACTAGCGGAAACCCTTGAGTGGCTTGATCTAAATGATCGCATTCAAGTCATTCGTTTTACGGACAACAAGTTGGCGATGTCTTCGATTCCGGCGGCGACTTCGCCCGCGCTTCGGCCGTCTTTGCCTCCCCCGACGACATCGCGCGCGAGGCCGGTATCGATCGGGACGGCGCGGCCGCTATGTTCATTGCGGCTGGACTCGGAACGCTGCAGACGGGCGACAATGCCGCGCAGCCATACCGGGCCCGGCTGAGCGCCATGGTCGACACGCTGGTGGCGGGGCTCACCTGCCAGGCGAAAGCATGATGCTTTGAGCCCTGTAGATCGATGATCACTGACTTGCTCCTTGTAGAAACGTCATGTGCTCATGTCCGCGAGGCAGCTTCACCCGTTGCGAGCGGCGCCATGCGGATTCTCTATACGTCGACCAGCCGGCGCAGACTATCGCCACCCAGGGGCATGTCGCGCAAGCGCTTTCCGGTCGCATCGAACAGCGCGTTGCCGAGCGCGCCGGCGGTCGGCCCCATCGACGCTTCGGCAGCCCCGAGAAACGGGGCACCTGACCGATTGATCAGATGCACGTTCAAACTGCGCGGCACGGCGGAATACCGCAGGATCGGGTAGCTGCTCCAGTCGAAGCTGCGGATTCTCGCTGTGTCGAACTGCAATTCTTCATAGAGCGTCCAACTGGCGGATTGAATCAGGCCACCCTCGATCTGATTGCGGATGCCGTCGGGAGTGACGATCTGCCCCGCGTCCACCGCCACCTCGGCGCGTTCGAGAATCACCTGGCCTGTCTCGCGCACCACGGATATCTCCACGGCGATCGCCACATACGCCATCAGGTTCTTGTACTTGCCGAACGCAAAGCCGACGCCGTGATTGGCCTTGCGCGGCGCGTGCGGCCAGCCGAATTTCTCGGCCGCGAGTCTGATCACGTCGCGGGCGCGCGGGTCCTGCATATGCTTGAGCCGGAACGCGACCGGGTCGGCGCCGGCCGCGGCACTCAACTCGTCCATGAACGTCTCGATCGTGAAGACGTTCATGTGCGCGCCGAGCGAGCGCATCGCCGACGTTTGCAACGGCATGGTCGGCGAAAAGTTGTTCATCACGTGCATGTTGGGGAACGCATACAGCGGAATTGCGTTGCGGTCGCCGCCGCCTTCGGGCTGCACCATCGGCACCGACGGCGCCGGCACGAACGGTTTCTCCAGCATTTGCGCGGGAAGGAGCCGGCCCGCGTTCACGATCCGCTCGTTGTGCGAGCTGCTCCACAGCGCGTAATTCCAGTCGACGATGCTGCCGCTTGCGTCGAGCGATGCGCTCACTTCGGTGACCATCGCGGGTGTGAAGTGATCCCAGGTATGTTCCTGTTCGCGCATCCATTGCACGCGAACCGGTTGGCCCGCCATCTCGCGGGCGATCAAGGCGGCGTGCGATGCTGCGTCGTCCGCGCCGTTGTGCCCATAGCAGCCCGATCCCTCGACGTGAACGCAGCGCACATTCTCTTTCGGCAGCGACAGCATTTCCGCGAGCGCATCGCGTAGCGGATAGACGCCTTGCGAGTGCGTCCAGACGGTCATGGTGCCGTCCTTGAACTGCGCGACCGAACAGGACGGGCCGATCGAACCGTGCAGCATGTAGTGCTTGGTGTACTTCGCACTCAGCGTTTTGACGGGCGTGCCGGCGGCATTGTGTGTGTTCGCAATCTCGATGTGTTGCGTGGAGATCGTCTTCAGATCGCGGTGTACGGTTGCCGGGTCGGGCAACGTGCGTCCGGCGCTCCACCGACTTCCCGCGGCCAGCGCGCGTTGCGCCTGCACGGACTGCCATTCGCCTTTGGCGACCACCGCCAGCATGCTGCCGTCCCTGATCACCTTGACCACGCCCGGCATCTTCAGAATTTCGGGCGTATTGGTCTGCAGCAGCTTCGCAGCATAGACCGGCGGCAGCACCACCCGTGCATGCAGCATGTCCGGCATCGACATGTCCTGCACGTAGCTCGCGCCGCCTGTCACCTTGCCCGGAATGTCCAATCGCGGCAATGACGTGCCGATCGTGACGAACGTCGCGGGGTCTTTCAACGGCGACACCGGCGTGGCCATGCGATGCAGATCGACCGCGCCAACGGCCTGACCGTAAGTCATCGTGCGGCCGTCGGGTGCCTTGATGACCGCGTCCTGAACTTTCAGCACGCTGCTCTCGACGCCGAAGTGTTTGGCCGCCGCGTCGACGAGCAGGCCGCGCGCCTGGGCGGAGGCGTTCAGCAAGGCGCTGCCGCTGTCGACGATAGTGTGGCTGCCCGCCGTGAGTCCCTCGTCCGGCGAGGCGCCTGTATCGGCGGTCAAAAACGTGATCAGCGATGGCGTCATGTTCAGTTCTTCGGCTGCGATCTGCAGCAACGCAGTGCGCACGCCGGTGCCTAATTCCACCTTGCCGGTGTAGACGGTCACCTTGCCTGCGGGATCGATCTTGATCCATGCATCGAGAAACGGATTGGTCTTCAGGCTGCCTGCAAGCGTCTCGGTCGCTTTGGCGACGTGCACGGCAGCGCCTTCGTCCGCGATCACTTCCTGGGCCATCGCCTTGACGCCCGGAAACAGACTGAAACTCACCACGAGCGCGCCGGATATCATGAAGCGGCGGCGTCCTTCGTTGATATCGTCTTCTTCGACGCTCATTGCGTGCCTCCGTGGGTCGCCGCGCCTTGAGGCGGGGTGGGCGTAGCGTCTGGTGCGGGCAGGTGCGCGACTTCGCGGATCGCGGCGAGGATGCGCATGTGGGTGCCGCAACGGCAAAGATTCGGCTCCATGTGCTCGCGCAACTCACTCTCGGTCGGCCGCGGATTGCGATCGAGCAGTGCCTGGGCGCGCATGATCATGCCGGCGATGCAATAACCGCACTGCGCGGCCTGATGCTCGATGAACGACTTCTGCAGCGGGCCGGGATGCTCGACCGTACCGAGACTCTCGATCGTGCGCACGGGGCGGCTGCCGATCGACGACACCGGCATCAGGCAGGAAAAGGCGGCCCGGTCGCCCACGATCACCGTGCACGCGCCGCATTGTCCAAGTCCGCAGCCGAACTTGGCGCCGTGCAAGTGCAGGTCGTTGCGCAGCACGTAAAGCAGTGGCGTCGACGGATCGATATCCAGCGCGTGCTGCACGCCATTGACGGTAAGGTTGATCATCGCGCGTTGTTCTCCTTTCTGACCGTGGCCACCGTTTCCTCGACGTCCTTCCACGCACCGCGCTGCGAATAGCTCGCGCGGATGTAGGACACCAGGTCGGCGATTTGCTGGTCGCTGTAGATTTCGCTGAAGGCCGGCATGTAGTTCATGCGGTCCTCGCCGTGCCAGCCGTTGCCGCTGAGAATCATCTGGGCGGCGTTGCGCGGTGTTGTGGCGTTGACGGCGGTGCTGAACGCGAGCGTGGGGCGCTCGCCGATCGATTGCATCGGCGCGGCGGGGCCGTGGCACTGCGCGCACGATGCGCCGAACAGGATCGCGCCGCGTTGCGCCGCAGGCGACGGATCGGCCTGACCCGCGCTCTCGGCAACGACATTCATGACGGCCGGTTGCGCTTTCTGAATCGACAGGATGTAGGTGGCAATCGCCTGCACGTCCTCTTCCGGCACGGTAGCGAGGTCACGCGTGACGGGCAGCATCGGGCCGGCCGCGGCGCCGTGTTCGCTGGCGCGGCCGCTGCGCAGATAGGTGACGAGCTGTTCCTGGGTCCAAGGCTTCGGCGCTGCGCCGAGTGCATTCAGCGGGGGGGCTTCCCAGCCGTCGACAATGCCGCCGTCGAATGCATGTCCCGACTTTTCACCGCCAATCGCATTGAGCGGCGAATGACATGAGGCGCAGTGACCGAGGCTATCCACCAGCAGCTTGCCGCGATTCCACTTGGCATCTTTCGAGGCATCCGCGGCCCGCTCGCCGGGGTGCAGGAACAAGATGTTCCAGAAGGCCAGCAAAGGCCGGAAGTTCAACGGAAAGATCAGGTCGTTGGCAGGCGCGGTGGCGTTGACCGGCTCGCGCGTCAGCAGATACGCGTAGGCGGCCGAAATGTCGCCATCGGACATGCGCGTGAAGTGAATATACGGAAACGCGGGATAGAGCAGGTGCCCATCGCGGGAGACGCCGTGGCGCACCGCTCGCGTGAATGCTTCGAGCGACCAGTTGCCGATGCCGGTTTCGACATCGGGCGTGAGGTTGGTCGCGTAGATGGTGCCGAACGGTGTGGCGAGCGGCAGGCCTCCGGCGAACGGTTTGCCGCCCTTCGCGGTGTGACACACGATGCAGTCGCCGAGCGCCACGACGCGTGCGCCGGCGAGCTTTGTCTGCGCGTCGAACGACGCCGCCGCCGGAGGACTGACCGGTGCGATGGCGGGCTTCCACATCAGCAATGCGACGACGATCAGCGCGGCCACGATGACCACGCCGCCCGCCGCCAGCAATCTAGACTTGCGAGTCATTCATGCACCTGTCGGAGAAATCCTGAATCAAAGAATGCACACGCGTTACGCCGTGCGTCATTCAGATAGATGACTATGTTGATCAGCGTATCGACAACGTCACGGAATTTCCTGAAGCCACGCTGAAAGTTTGTTAACGGGAAAACGCGCGGACAGCGCGCCGTCCGCGTACCAGAGTGAAGTTGCAGTCAAGCGATGCGAGCGGCGTGCGGACGGCCGATCGCGAGGTAGTGCGCCAGTGCAACGAGCGGGAAGGCCGTGGCGGCGCCGGCGACCAGCGGCCAGCCGCCGTGTTCATAGAGCGGGCTGGCGAGCGCCGAACCGAAAGCACCGCCGACGAAGATGCTGGTCATATACAGCGCGTTCAGGCGGTTTCTGCTCGCCGCATGCAACGCATAGATTTCGCGTTGGCCGAGCACCATGTTCATCTGCACGGCGAAATCGAGGACGATGCCAGTCACGACAAGTCCGAACACGCCCCACGCCGGATGGATCAACGCCGGCAAGTAAGCGAGCGCGCCCACCACGAGCGCGATAAGCGTCGCGCGCACTGTGTGCCCACCATCGGCCAGACGTCCGGCTACCGGCGCCGAGGTTGCGCCGATCGCACCGACCAGCGCGAAGATGCCGATGGCGGTTTGCGAGAGTCCGAAATGCCGCGTCAACTCGACCGGGATCGCGGTCCAGAAGAGACTGAACGAAGCGAACATCAGCCCCTGATATAACGAGCGGTGACGCAGAACCGGCATGGTGCGAACCAGGTGAGCGAGCGAGCCGATCAGTTCGAAGTAGGTGGCCTTGTGGTCCGGTTGGCGCGGCGGAATAGTCAGCGCGAGCACGGTGGTGACGATCGCCATCAGCACTGCTGCCGAACCGAACACCGCGCGCCAGCCGAAGTGCTCGGCCACCACGCTGGAGATCGGACGCGACAGCAGAATGCCGAGCAGCAAGCCGCTCATGATGGTGCCGACCACCTTGCCGCGCGACTCGTCCGGCGCGAGATGCGCGGCGAGCGGGATCAGAATCTGCACGGCCACGGAGCTGAATCCCACCAGCAGCGAGATCGCGAGGAACCAGCCGGGTTGATGAGCGAAAGCCGCGGCGCCGAGACTCACGATCGACACCAGCGCGGTGGTGATCATCAGCTTGCGGTTCTCCAGCAGGTCGCCGAGCGGCACCAGAAAGAACAGGCCGAATGCGTAGCCGATTTGCGTGAGTGAAACGATCGTGCTGGCTGTATTGCCGGACATGTGAATGTCCGGTGCGATCAGTTCGGTGATCGGTTGCGCGTAGTACAGGTTCGCGACGATCGCGCCGCAGCAGAATGCAAACAGCGCGATCAGACCGCTGGTGAGCTTGACGTGGCTTGTGCCGCCCGCCGTGGTGGATGCCTGGATCGACATGACAACTCCCTGAAATGAAAAAACGGAAAATGCGGACTCAGCGGGCGATGTTCATCACCCGGTCGCCGAGCGAAATGCCCAGATCGGTCATCAGCCTGCCGCGTTGCAACTGCTGGTTTTCCCAACGCTTGAGGGCTGAATCGATCGTTGTGCCGCTTTGCCATGTCGATGACAACGCAAGCGCCAAAGCATGGGCATTGGCCGCGGCCTTCGCGGTGCTGCCCGCCGTGTGTGGACGCGGAACCGATGCGGCGTCGCCGAGCAATACGGCCCGGCCGAACACCATCTTCGGCGAGCGCAGATCGACGATCGGCTGCATGAACGGATCATCGGTCGCATCGGCGAGTGCTCGAAACGTCGGCGCGAGCAACGCGTGTGCGTCGTCCCGCAACTGCGCAATGTCCGCGCTTTTGGCCGCGCCCGGCGGCAAGGAGAACGCGCGCGCAACGCCGTGACGGTCGACCAGCAGCTCGTCGAGTTTTTCGCGGCTGTATTTGCGGTACCACACCCAGTTCCAGCGCCGCGTCCCGACTGCGGTCGAATCGCCGTCGCCCGGAATCAGATAGGCGAGCGCCGAGTGCCCGTCGCCTTGCTGAAAAGTAAACCGGTCACGCAGCATGTCCGCCGCATGCCGTGGCAGATCGGGTTCCTCGACGAGTCCGCGCCACGCCACGTAGCCCGCGTAGACCGGCAGGACCTCGGGCAGCAGGCGCCGCCTGAGGGTGGAACGGATGCCGTCTGCGCCGATCAGCAAATCCGCCTGCTCGCTGCGGCCGCTCTCGAACTGCGCGACGATCTGCTCGCCTTCCATGTGGAAGTCGACAAAGGTCTCGCCTGCGTGCATGGCCGCTGCAGGCAGCGCATTTTTCATGGCGCGGTACAGCAGGCTCCACGACGTCTGCATTTGCGGCATGTACAGTTGTTCGACGCGGTTGTCTTCGCGGTCCAGATAGATGCGCTCGCCTGACGCCACGCCAGGCGGATCCGGCAACGCGACGCCGGCAAAGTGGAGCGCATCCAGCACATCCGGCTGAAGCACGATGCCCCCACCGCGGCTTTCCAGCTGGTTCGGCGATGTTTCGAACACGTCGACCTGCCAGCCGGCCGCCCGCAACGTGGTGGCCGAGAGCAATCCGCCGAGCGAACCGCCGATCACGACCGCGCGGGGTTTCTGAAGTGATTTCATGCTGCGCTCCTTTGCCCGGCAGAGCGCCGCGTACAAATGAAGTCGTGGTTGACCTCGACCTGAATGGCTTGCATGTTGCACCCCTCACTAGGTAACGGATGCAGCTTATGCGTTGCGTTGAATTTATAGAATGGGTCTAAAATGCAAGCCCGCGTTGCGCTGCTCGCAACCAAATCGTCGATGAGGCCGACCATGGACAAATTCCTCGCCTTGAATACGTTGCTGGAAGTGGCTGACGCCGGCGGCTTTTCAAAGGCCGCGCAACGTCTCGGGGTGGCGACCTCGTCGGTCACGCGTCTGATGGACTCGCTGGAGGCCTCCCTGGGTACCGCGCTGCTGACCCGCACACCGAGAAAGGTCAGCCTCACGGACGCCGGCATTGCGTACGTCGAGCAGGTCGGCAAGGTGCTCGACGATCTGGCCGAGGCGGACGAGAGCGTCTTCGACAGCGGTGCGTCGCCGGTCGGCTCGCTCAGAATTTCGGTGCCGTCCACCTACAGTCGCTTGCGGCTCGCGCCGCACCTCGCGGCATTCCTTTCTGACAATCCGCGCGTGTTCCTCGACGTCGTCGTGGCCGATCACTTTGCCGATCTCGCGCTCGACCGGATCGACGTCGCGATCCGGATCGGCTCGCCCGATCGTGACGCCAACCTGATCGTCAGAAAGTTGGCGAGTAACCTGCGCTACGTCGTGGCAAGCCACGACTACCTCGAACGCTGCGGCACGCCTGAGACACCGCAAGCGCTCGAAGCACACGAGTGCCTTCGTGTCGCGTACGGCGGCGGCTACCGCAGCCGCCAGGTCTGGACCTTCCGCCAGGAGGGTGTCGAACAGCGTGCCGAACAGCGCGTCGAGGTGCGCGGCCATCTGTTGTCGAACAGTCTCGACATCCTGCTTGAGGCGGTGATGGCGGGACGCGGTATTGCCTTGCTGCCCGAATGGCTGGTCGGCGCCGAGATTCGCGCGGGACGCCTGATGCGCCTCCTCCAGAATTTCGATGCGAGCCCTCATCGAGACGATGCAGTCGTCTATGCCGCCTATCTGCCCAATCGTCGTCACTCCAGCAAAGTGCGCTCGCTCGTTCAGTTTCTCGAAGCGCGGCTTCGCACCTCACCCGAAGGCTGAACGGCGACGCGCCCACGCGGATTGATTGAAGTGTAGGAACGCAGCGCACATAAAGTCCTGCAGAAAATATGAAATGTTCTGAGCCGCCATCGAGATGGACCGCGTCGCGATCAGTCGCGATCTGCCGCGACTCTCCGGCCGTCATTTTTATTTAAGAACTATTAAGGGCTTTGCCAAGGACTCGGCGAACAGCTGTGGATAGACTTGGTTTCAGTTTTTCTCGCACTTCAGGCAAGTGCGGCATGTCCTCCCATGTTCACCAAACCTTTAGGATGTACAAAGCCATGGCAAATCCGAAACTTGAAGTTCTGACACCTGCAAACTCGCAGATCATCTTCATCGACCACCAGCCGCAAATGGCCTTTGGGGTCCAGTCCATCGACCGTCAGGTCCTTAAGAACAACGTAGTGGGACTCGCGAAGGCAGCGCGGACGTTCAACATTCCTACCACTATTACGACAGTGGAATCCGAAAGTTTCTCGGGATACACGTACCCTGAGTTGCTGGACGTGTTTCCGGAGCACAAAGTGCTCGAACGCTCGTCCATGAATTCGTGGGATGACCAGAAGGTTCGTGACTCGCTGGCTGCAAACGGCCGAAAGAAGGTCGTGGTGGCAGGTCTGTGGACCGAGGTTTGCAACAACACGTTTGCGCTATGCGCCATGGCCGAAGGTGACTACGAAATCTATATGGTCGCCGACGCGTCGGGTGGCACGTCGAAGGATGCGCATGACTACGCGATGCAGCGCATGATTCAGGCCGGCGTGATTCCGATGACCTGGCAACAGGTGCTGCTCGAATGGCAACGCGATTGGGCGCACAGAGAGACTTACGACGCAGTCATGGCGATTGCCAGAGAGCATTCGGGTGCGTACGGGATGGGCGTGGACTATGCCTACACCATGGTGCACAAGGCTCCCCAGCGCACGTCGGGGCCGCACGAGGTTCTGGCAGCGGTGCCTGCAAAGAAGTAAACAGTCGCATTACGTCGTCCGGCGGAATTCGAGGGCAGTGCATCGGTGTCCTGAATTCCGCATGCCGGCTGCAGCCTGTTTCTGAATGCTTCATGGAAGCAATCGCTGCGAGCGCCCGCTTCCCCGGAAAAGCTCCGCATCTTGAGCGCGGAGCGCTCCCTATGAGGATCACCATGAATTCCAATACTTCCGCGCCGACGCCGGCCGAAGTTGTCTTCTTCAACGGCAAGATCGCCACCCAGGACGACAAACGCTCTTTCGCCGATGCGCTCGCCGTCGCGAACGGCCGCATTATTGCTTCGGGATCGCGCGACGCCGTGATGCGGCACGTGAACGACAACACTCGGCAGATTGACCTCAAGGGGCGCACGGTCATCCCCGGTCTGAACGATTCCCACCTGCACGTCATTCGAGGCGGGCTGAACTTCAACATGGAGTTGCGTTGGGACGGTGTGCCGTCGCTCGCGGACGCGCTCGACATGCTGAAGAAGCAGGTGGCGCGCACGCCCGCGCCGCAATGGGTGCGCGTGGTGGGCGGATGGAATGAATTCCAGTTTGCCGAGCGGCGTGGACCGACGCTCGAAGAAGTCAATGCGATTGCGCCGGATACGCCGGTGTTCATTTTGCATCTGTATGACAGCGCGCTCCTGAACGCAGCGGCGCTGCGCGCGGTCGGTTACACCAAAGACACGCCTAATCCGCCCGGCGGCGAGATCCAGCGCGATAAGCGCGGCAACCCGACCGGCATGCTGATCGCGCGGCCGAACGCCGGCATTCTGTACGCGACGCTCGCCAAAGGGCCGAAGCTCGCACCGGAAGATCAGCGCAATTCCACGTTGCACTTCATGCGCGAACTGAATCGCCTCGGCGTGACAAGCGCGATCGACGCGGGCGGCGGTTACCAGGCTTATCCGGATGACTACGCGGTCATCATGGATCTCGCGAAGCACAACGAGCTGACCGTGCGTATCGCGTACAACCTGTTCACGCAAAACGCCAAGAAGGAAATCGAAGACTTCGCGAAGTGGGTGAAGATGACGAAGCCCGGCGAAGGCGACGATTTCCTGCGCGTGAATGGCGCCGGTGAAATGCTGGTGTTCTCGGCAGCGGACTTCGAAGATTTTCTCGAGCCGCGCCCGGACCTGCCGGATACGCTGGAAGACGAACTGGAAGCCGTAGTCAAACTGCTGGTGGCGAACCGCTGGCCGTTCCGGCTTCACGCCACGTACAACGAATCGATCGAGCGTTTCCTGAACGTATTCGAACGCGTGAACGCCCAGATCCCGTTCAACGGGTTGCGCTGGTTCTTCGACCATTGCGAGACCATCACGCAGAAGAACATCGAGCGGGTGCGCGCGCTTGGCGGCGGCATCGCGATCCAGCATCGGATGGCCTTTCAGGGCGAGTACTTCATCCAGCGATATGGTGAAGAGGCAGTGAAGCGCACCCCGCCGATTCGCCACATGCTCGATGCCGGATTGCCCGTTGGCGCGGGGACGGACGCTACGCGCGTCGCGAGTTTCAACCCGTTCGTTTCGCTGTACTGGATGGTGTCGGGCAAGACAGTCGGTGGCACGGCGATGTATTCCAGCGAGAACCGTCTGGACCGGATGGAAGCGTTGCGCCGCTACACGGTAGGCAGCGCATGGTTCTCAAATGAGGACGACCGCAAAGGCGCGCTGGTGCCCGGCCAGTTCGCGGACTTCGCGGTACTCAGCGAAGACTACTTTACCGTCGACGAAAGCCGCATCAAGTTCCTCACCTCCGCAATGACAGTGGTGGGCGGCAAGGTCGTGTACGCCGACGACGAATTCGCGCCGCTTGGCCCCCCTGATCTGCCGGTCAGCCCGTCGTGGTCGCCGGTGGCGGAATTCGGCGGCTACAGCCGTTACAAGCCGACTGCGGTGGCGTGCGTGGATGGCTGCGTGAATCTGTGCGGTGTGCATGCCCACGCCCACGGGTGGGCGTGGCGTAAAAACGTACCGGTCAGCGACTCGAACGGTTTCTGGGGCGCATTGGGATGTAGCTGTTTCGCATTCTGATAGGCACGGGTTCGTGCCACCACGCGAGCGAGGACCATGATGCCGACCCTGACCGACGGTGTGCTGTTTGGCCTCGGCATTCTGGTCCTCGATTTCCTCGCCTGGCGCTTCATGGACCGCAAGAGCGACCAGGTGCGCCTCGCCTTTCGTGCGCTCATGTTCGGTCTGTCGACCTACGTGCTGTTCCGTTCGGGGATGTATCCGCTACGCGCGGCGCCCTGGCCGGATGAGCCGCTGCGCCATCTGCTTGCGCAGGTGCTGGAGGTGGTGTGGTGGCTGCAGGGTGCGCGCCTCGTGATCATCCTGCTCGATCGCGTGGTGTTGCCCGAGACGTGGCACAGGGAGCGTCTGTTTCAGGACGTGCTCGGTGCGCTGGTGTTTATGGCCGCCGCGGTGGGGGCGATCGCGTTCGTGCTGCAGCTGCCGGTGAAAGGGCTGCTCGCCACGTCCGGCGCGCTCGCGGTCGTACTCGGCCTCGCGATCCAGAGCACGCTCAACGATGTGTTTTCAGGCGTCGTCCTGAACGCAACGCAGCCTTTTCAAATCGGCGACTGGGTGACGATCGGCGACGTGGAAGGCAAGGTGGTTGAAAGCAATTGGCGTGCGACGAGCCTGCTGAACGGTCAGGGCAATATCGTCGTGATTCCGAACAGCGTGGCGGCGCGTACCAATATCGTCAACGCCAATGAGCCCTCGCATACGCATGGCATCAGCATCGTGCTGCCGGTCAAGCCGTCGATCCGGCCGGCGCTCGTACTTGAGGCGCTCGCCAATGCCGCCGCCAGTTCCGGAGACGTGCTGATTGATCCCAAGCCGCTCGTCAGCGTGCGCCGCGCCACGAACGACGCGATCGAGTACGAGATCGTCTGCTATGTCGACGCCTTGAGCAAAAAGATCGACGTGCGCAATGACCTGTTCGATCTCGCGCACCGCCATCTGCTCTCGCGTGGAGTCGTATTGCGGCCGCTGTCGGTGCCCGAGCCGGCTGTCGACGGTGCGGACGAGAAACATCGCTTGCTGCGCAACGTGCTGATCTTCCAGACGCTGGAAGATGACGAGATATCGGAACTGGCAGCGCACCTGACGAAGCACGAGTTCGATGCCGCCGACATTATTTATGACGCAGCGGATGTGAGCGGGCACGAGCTTCATATTCTGGCGCAGGGCGTCGCGAGAGCGATCGTGTCGAAGGACGGCAGCGAGGTCGAACTGCGAAGACTTGCGCCGGGTGATTCGATCGGCCAGTCGGGCGTGCTCGCCGGCGTCCGGACCGCTATCGTCGTGCGTGCGCTGACCCGCGTCACCGTGTTCCGGCTGGACAAGAGCGCGTTGACGCCTGTTCTCGCGCGGCGTCCGGAGGTGGTGAAGGAAATGTGCCGCTTGCTGTCGGAACACCATGCAACCGAGGAGATGATGCTTGCATCGCCGACCCATGGGGATCAGACCTCTGGCGGCTTGCTGCAATGGATTCGCGAAGGCGTGCGGCGCTTCCATGAATTGACGGTTTGAGTGAATGGGTAGGCGCACCGCGTCGATTAAGTGTTTTTAAGAATTTGCCAAAGTCTTTATGGATTTAATTCGATACGCTGCCATGTACAGGAGCTCCTTGGACGCCGAACGGTCCTGGACGTCGCCTGGTTGTGGTACCGGTCCGGCATGCGTGTAGAGACACACCGGGGGCAGGGGCGACACGGAGGAGTTGACATGAAGAGAACCATTGCCGGCATTGATATTCTCGACGGTTTAATGGCTCAGGCGGCGACCGATCAGATCCGGGGCACGGAGTCGGAGTTGATCTTTCACCATTCGCTAAGAGCATTTCTGTTCGGTGCGCTGACCGGATACCGCGAGAACCTGACGTTCGACGCCGAGTTGCTTTATGTCGCTGCGATGTTTCACAACGTCGGGCTGAACGTGAAGTATCACCGGTCGCCGTACCGGTTCGAGGTGGACAGCGCGAATGCCGCGCGCGAATTTCTGCGGCAGCACGTCGTCGCCGACCGCTTGATCGACGAAGTATGGGCGGCGATCGCGTTGCACACGACACCGGGCATTCCGGAGCATATGTCGCCGCTGGTCGCGCTGCTCAGCGCCGGCGTGCAGATGGATGTTCGGGGCGCCCGCCACGACGCATTCACCACACAGCAGTGCGATGAAATCGTGCAGGCTTATCCGCGCGAATCAGGCTTCAAGAAGAAGATCATCGAAGCCTATGCGCGTGGCATGGAACATCGGCCGGAGACGACGTTCGGAACGGTGAATGCCGACGTACTGGACCGGTGTGACCCGAACTATCGCCGCTTGAATTTCTGCGGCCTGGTGCTGGGATCGGACTGGCCGAATTAACAAGGGTTTCAGGAAAGGACGAATAGCATGGGCTACATCATTTCTCTCGGAGTCGGCTTCGGCATTGGGCTCCTCTATTGGCTACTCAAGGTGCAGTCGCCGGCGCCGCCGCTGATTGCGTTAGCCGGATTGCTCGGCATGGTGTTGGGCGAGCACGCCATCCCGGTTGTCAAAGCGCAGTTTTTTGCGCAGACGACGACGGTTCAGGTCGCTGGGCCGGTGAAGGGCGCTGAAGCGCAAAAGACGGTGGCGCCGGGCGCGACGAAGCAGGGCGGCTGACGGGATACCGCCTCGATCGGAGGCAGACCATTCAAACATTGCTAACAACTTTGGGTAACTAAATGTTCAAGTCGTTTCATCGGCTCAGCTCACTCGCGTCTCTTTGCGCAGCGATACTGATTGGATTGACACCTGTTGCATCCGCGTTCGCCGATGCCGGGCTGCCGGAGGTGTCGAACGGAAAAGCCGCAGTCGCCGCGAGATACCCCGACGTATCGGTGGGCGCGCAGTACAGCACCACCCACGTGTATGTCGCTTCCGCCGATCTCGACGCGTTCGTCAACAGCTTTCTTACTACGTTCGGCGGCAAGGCCTCTCAACGTGCGGTTTTCACGGTGACGCCCACGCCGAGCAAGACCGCGTCACAGTATGTGCAAACGCCGGTCGGCATGCTCTCGGTGTTCGGCTTCGAAACGGCGATTCCGTATCCGTTCGGCAATGAGCGAACCGGGTATCTGGTCACCGATATCGATAAGGCTGTGAAAGCCGCGCGTGCGGCCGGTGCCGACATCGTCGTCGATACGTTCGACGATCCAATCGGCAAGGACGCGATCATTCAATGGCCGGGCGGCGTGACGATGCAGCTCTATTGGCACACCAAGGCGCCGAATTATGCGCCGTTGCAGAGCGTGCCGGACAACCGCGTGTACGTGTCGCGCTACGAAGCGGACAACTTCGTTCGCCGATGGCTGCGCTTCTCGCACGGCAAGGTGCTGTCGGACAACCCGCGCGCGGACGCCGGCGTGATCGGCCGGCCGGGCGAGACGATCCGTGTGGTCCGCATCAACTCGGGCTTCGGCCATATGGTCGTGTTCGTCACGGACGGCAAGCTGCCGGTCCCGTTCGGGACTGAGACGACCGGTTATGGCGTGGACGATGTCGCCCAGACGGTCGAGCGCGCACAAGCGGCCGGCGCGAAGGTGCTCTACCCGCCGTACCACAGCGCAACAGGTACGACCGCCATACTCGAATTCCCGGGCCGGTACATTGCTGAAGTGCACGATGGCAAGTGACGCAAACGTCATGAAGCCGTTGAGGTCACTGAAAGCACGCAGGTGCGCGCCGCGCTTTTCCGCCCGGCGCGCCACCCTTGCCTTGCTGTTCAGCACGGGTCTCGCGGCCGCGCTGCCGGCCTCAGCGGCAGACACTGCGCTCGGCGGGGCTGACGATACCTCCGCGGCTAACACCGCAGTCGCTTCGGCTCCCGTGAGTGCGTCGTGTGCGCGGCCTGCAATCATGTTCAACCGCTGGCAGGAAAACTGGGGGGTATTGGCCAATCCTTGCGTGCCGAAACGGCCGCTCGATTCGCTGAAGTACATTCCGCTGTTCGGCAATCCCGACGCGTACATCTCGCTCGGCGTGGTGCTTCGCGAGCGCCTGGAGGTGAACGACGCGCCGCTGTTCGGTCTCGGATCGGGGCATGACGACACGTATCTGCTGCAACGTCTGGACGTTCACGCGGACATCCGGCTTGGGCCCCATGTGCAGATCTTCACGCAATTCGAAGACGCGCGCCCCTACGGCAAGGACAACGTCACGCCGGTCGACAAAAATCCGCTGGATCTGCGCCAGGCGTTTGTCGCGATCACCGAGCCGCTTGGGCCCGGTACCTTCAAGTTCCGCGTCGGGCGGCAGGAAATGGCGTTCGACTTGCAGCGCTTCGTCTCGGTTCGCGACGGCCCGAACGTGCGTCAGGCATTTGACGCGCTATGGGCCGACTATGAAACCGGTCCATGGCGCTGGATCGCCTATGCGACGCAGCCGGTTCAGTATCGCGACAATTCGGATTTCGACGACGTTTCCAATCGCGATCTGACGTTCAGCGGTGTGCGCGTGGAGCGCAAGCGCGTGGGCCCGGGCGATCTGTCCGCGTATTACTCCCGCTACAACCGCAGCAACGCGCACTTTCTCGACGCGGTCGGCGACGAACATCGCGACGTATTCGATGCGCGCTATTCCGGCAACGTCAACCATATCGACTGGGACGTCGAAGGGATGTACCAGTCGGGGCATGTCGGCAGCAATACGATCGGCGCGTGGGCGGTGGGCTCGCTTGCCGGCTACACGCTGACAGCCGTGCCATGGACACCTCGCATCGGCATTCAGATCGACGCCGCATCGGGCGACAACCATCCGGGCGACGGCCGCGTCGGCACGTTCAATCCGCTGTTCCCGAACGGGTACTACTTCGCGCTGGCCGGCTATACCGGCTACTCGAACCTGGTGCACGTCAAGCCGTCGCTCGTCGTTAAACCGAACAGCAAGCTGACACTGCTGGCCGGCGTGGGGCTGCAATGGCGCGAGACCACCGCCGACGCGGTCTACCAGCAAGGCGCGGTGGTCGTGCCGGGCACGGCGGGACACGGCCGCCGCTGGACCGGGTTCTATACGCAACTTCGCGCCGACTGGGCGGTCACCGCGAACCTAGCCGCGGCGCTCGAGGCCGTGCATTTCCAGGTCGGACCGTCGCTGCGCGAATTGGGCGCCCGCAATGCCGATTACATAGGCGCGGAACTCAAATTCGGCTGGTAGAAGCGCTATCTGCAAACCATGCCAGATGAGGTCATATTATGAGCACTCCAGATTTATCCACCGACGCCGACGCTACGATGAAGTCGGAACTCGCGACACCGAATTCCTCTCTGGAGTACCGTCAGCACCAGATGTTTCCCCGTCTTTCGGCGGCGGAGATTCAAAGTTTGCGGCGTTTCGCCCGACCGATGTCGTTCAAGGCCGGCGAACTGATCTTCGAAACGGGGCACGTTGCACTCGGCCTGTTCGTGTTGCTGCGTGGGCGCGTGAAGATCTATTCGCGCGACAGTTTCGGCCGCTCGACGCTCGTCACGGAACATGAAGACGGACACTTCATGGCCGAGATGGCGCAACTCTCCGGCAAACCGGCATTGATCGACGGCGTCGCGCTGACGGACGTCGAGACACTCGTGATCGAGCCGGAAAAGCTGCGTGCGTTGATCGTGGCCGATGCGCAACTTGGCGAACACATCATGCGCGCGCTCATTCTGCGGCGGCTTGGACTGATCGAGCAGGGGCTCGGGCCGATCATCGTGGGTGATGGCGACTGCTCGAAGCTGATGGGGCTGCAAAGTTTTCTGCGCCGCAATGCGTACCCCGCGACGGTGATCGACGCGCGTAGCGATCCCGAGGCGATCACGCTGCTGGGCGGCATGACCACCGGCCCCGACGACTTTCCGCTCGTCTTCTGCCCGAACGGCAACGTGCTGCGCGCGCCGGACGAGGTCCAGCTCGCATCGTGCCTTGGACTCGTGCCGACCTTCGAGCAATCGCACGTCTATGACGTCGCGATCGTCGGCGCCGGGCCTGCCGGGCTGGCGGCGTCTGTGTATGCGGCCACGGAAGGCCTGTCGGTTGCCGTATTCGATCAGCGTGCGCCGGGCGGCCGGGCCGGCGCCAGCTCGCGGATCGAGAATTATCTGGGCTTTCCTACCGGTATTTCGGGCCAGGCGCTCGCCGCGCGGGCGTTCCAGCAGGCGCTGAAGTTCGGCGCGCATCTGGCGATTCCCGGCAAGGTCACGGATGTAAGCCGTCATGGAGGCATCTTTCTGCTGTCGCTGCTCGACGGGCAGCGCATCGGCGCCCGCACGGTCGTGGTCGCGAGCGGCGCCGCCTATCGGAGGCCGACGGTGGACGGCTTCGATCGCTTCGATGGACGCGGCACGTACTACTGGGCGTCGACGATCGAAGCGAAGCTGGTGAAGGGACAGGACATCGTGTTGATGGGCGGGGGCAACTCCGCCGGCCAGGCGATCGTGTTTCTCGCCAATTTCGCGCGCAGCGTCCGCGTGCTGATTCGTGGCAAGGACCTTGAGGCCAGCATGTCGAAATACCTGATCGACCGGATCGGCTCCTTGCCTAACGTCACGCTGTGTGCGCGCTGCACGCTGCGTTCGCTTGATGGCGACGAAGCCGGACTCACGCACCTTCATATCCGGCATGAAGACGAGGATGTGGAGGAAGTCGTCGCGACGCGTCATCTGTTTCTCTTCGTCGGCGCGGACCCGAAGACCGATTGGCTTAGTTCGAGCGGCGTGGAGCTCGACAACAGAGGGTTTGTGGTCACGGGTTTCGCCCGCAGTGAGGATGGGCTGTCTGAAGCAGGCGAACGATATCCGCTCGAAACCAGCATACCGGGCATGTTTGCGGTCGGCGACGTGCGTTCGGAGTCCGCGAAACGGGTAGCCGCGGCCGTGGGCGACGGCGCCGCTGTGGTCGGTCAGATCCATGCGTACCTGAGGCAACTGACGGCGGCAGCCGCGTAGGGCTGTCCGGACGGGAGAAATGAATTGAGCACAGGGGCATTCATCGAGGGCGTTCGCGGATCGTCGGCGGACTCCGGTGTCACTGTGCGTTTTGACCAGGAGTGGTTCGACCGGCTTGCGCTCGAGGCCTTACTGGTTGACGGAAACATCGTGCGTTATCGCGCGAGGTCGCAGGACGTCGCGCAGTCTTGGCTGATCGCGGTGCCGACCGATCTGCCCTCGGAAGCGGTATTGCGGCGCTTGCAGCAAGAATTCGCGCCGGCCGACAAGCTCGATTCGACATGGGCCGTGCGGCCGGTCGCACTCGTGCGACTGTTGCGGGGTCCCGTGCTCGTATACGAAGACAACGGCGGCACGCTGATTCTGCCACCTGCCGACGGGATGATCGCGGTCAGCCGTTTCCTGCGAATCGCGGTCGGCGCCGCGCACGCTCTGCGTCTCGCGCACGCGCGCGGTGTCCTGCATCGCGACCTCAAGCCGTCCAATCTGCTGGAATGCAGTGACGGCACGATCCGGTTACTGGGCTTTCGTGACGCTTTTAACGTCGTCGGCGATCCGCTGACCGAATCACCGGACACCTTGTACGGCACGCTGGCCTATATGTCGCCGGAGCAGGCCCGGCGGGCGGAAGGGCATGCCGATGAGCGAAGCGATCTCTATTCGCTCGGCGTGACCTTATATGAACTGCTCACCGGCCAATTGCCTTTCGAGGCGGCGGATGCGGTCGAATGGGTTTATAACCACGTGGCGCGCCAGCCCGCCGACCCGCGGCAACACCGCCGATCTTTTCCCGCTGTGCTGGGCTCGATCGTCCTGAAACTGCTGGCCAAAAACCCCGCGGAACGTTATCAAAGCGCCTCGAGTCTCGAGGCCGATTTACGCCGCTGTCTGGCGGACTGGAACGAGATGCAGCATATCGTTCCATTCGAGCCGGCCGCGGAGGACAACGTCAGAAACCTCGCCGTCACGCATCGTCTGTTTGGCCGCGCGCATGAATACAATGCGCTGCTCGACGCGTTCGAACGCAACGCGCGGCAGGGCATGGCGGAACTGATCTTCGTGTCCGGATACTCGGGCGCGGGCAAATCCGAACTCGTGCGCAGCGTGCACCGCGCGACCGCACAGACACCTGCGCTGTTCACCTCGGGAAAGCTCGAGCAGTATGGCCAGAACGCGCCGTACGCGCCTCTGATGCAGGCGATACGCTCGCTGTTCCAGCGCATTCTGGGCGAAAGCGATAGCGAGCTGGACGGCTGGCGGGACGTGCTGCGCGATGCTGTCGGGCTGCAAGGCAAACTCCTCGTCAGTTATATCCCCGAACTGGAGCTGGTGCTCGGCGTGCAGCAGGACGTGTCGGATCTGCCGCCGGTGGAAGCGCAGCTTCGTTTCCAGGCGCTGATCACGCGGCTGCTATCCGTCTTCGCGACCAGAGCGCACCCGCTGATCCTTTTTTTCGACGATGTTCACTGGTTCGACGATGCCACGTTGAATTTCATCGCCAGTTTCCTGACGACGGTCGAGGACCGGCATGTGCTGCTGATCTGCGCGTATCGCGTCAATGAAGTCGACCGGTCACCTAGGTTCAAGGCTTTCCTGAATGCGTTGCCGAGCAGAAGCGCACGCATCTCCACGATCGACGTGGCGCCGCTCGATACCGGAAATGTCACGGCCTTGCTGGCTGACGCGCTGCATTGCGGTTCCGCGCACGTCTATCCGTTGGCTGCGGTCGTTCACGAGAAGACGGGCGGCAATCCTTTTTTCGTCAAACAACTGCTGCTTGCGCTGGCCGACAACCAGTTGATCTGCTACGACGGCATGGCCGGTCGCTGGATATGGGATATCGATCGTATTAGCGAATACGAGTCGTCCGATAACGTCGTCGACCTGATGGTTGCGCGCCTGTCGAGACTGCCTGCAGAGGCGCAGGCGGTCCTCAGGCTGCTTGCGTCGATGGGGAGGCGGCTCGACAGGGCGACCCTGGTGCGGATCGATCTTGCCGGCGGCTTGGAACTGGAGCGCCGCCTGCATCCCGCGGTGGAGGCGGGTCTGATCGTGTCGGACCGGACGGGATTCGCCTTTGCGCACGACCGGGTCCAGGAGGCGGCGTATGCGCTGATCGCCGAAGAGGATCGCGGTGCCGAACATGCCCGTATCGCGCGCATCCTGCTGGAAGACTTCGACGTGCGCGACGTGCAGAGGCCGGCGTTCGACATTGCTCACCATATCGAACGCGCACAGGCAGCCGAGGCATTGTGCGAACTGGACGCGCACGAGACGACTGTCTTCAGCAGAATCTGTCTGCAGGCTGCGCGTCACGCCAAAGAAGCGATTGCCATTCAGTCCGCGCTGAACTACCTGGACGTCGGGCAGAAGCTTCTCGACGCCAGTGGGGAAGACTATTCCCAATCGCTCGGCTACGAGATCGGCATTCTGCGGGTGCAATGCCACATTCTGGATGCGAATTTCGAGGCCGCCGGCACTCAGATCGAAAAGCTGCTGAACCAGAACCTGTCGGTCATTGCGCGAGCGTCGGTGTATAAGCTGAAAGTCGACATGCAGCAGCATCTGTCGGACTATGAAGCCGCCATCGATACTGCCCTCGAAGGTATCAAGCTGTTCGGTACGGTCCTGCCGCGCTGTCCGGACGCCGCGGATGTCGAGGCCGCTTACAGCCGGCTCATTCAATCGCTTGGAACGCGAACCCTTGCCTCGATCGCCGATCTGCCGCCTTTGCGCAATGCGGCGATCGAATCAGAGATGAATCTGCTGGTGAGTGTCTACGCGCCTGCATCGTTCGTGAACGAAAGGCTTGGCTTTCTAAACCTGTGCCATATGGTGCAGTTGACCATCGACCACGGTATCACGGCGGCCTCGGCGCATTGCCTCGCGTGGTTCGGCGTGTACGTCGCGGAATTTTTCGGCCGATACGCAGAAGGGTTCGAATTCGCCCGTCTGGCGCGAACGCTGGTTGAGGAGCGCGGCTATCACTCGGTGGCCACCAGTACGCTGGTTGCGCTCGATCAGGTCGCTGTCTGGACCCAACCTCTTTCGTACGTACTGGAATGCGCACGCGCCGCATTCGAGTCGGCTGGCCCGAGCGGCGATCTGACGATGAGCTGCTACGCGTGCAATCACATCGTGTCGGACCTGCTGATTCTTGGGGCGCCGCTGGAGCAGGTCGACAGGGAAATCGACCTTGGATTGTCATTCGCAAGACGTGTGCGTTTCAAGGACGTCGAAGCTATCCTCGAATTGCAGAAGCGCTTCGTCCACAGTTTGATGGGCGGTCCCGGGCTGCCGGGCAACTTCGGCGTCGTGGTCTACGGCAGAATGAGCTTCGACGCCGACTTGCTCGATACCCAGATGGCGACACTGCGCTTCTGGATCTGGTTGCTAAAAGGCGTTTCCTGTTATTTTCACGGGGACCATCGGAACGCACGGTATTGCCTGGCCGTTGCCGGCGAGCTGAGATGGGCGACCCCCGCGCACATTCATCTGCTGGACTATCACTTCTACACGGCGCTGACTCTCGCGAAGGTGCACGACGGCGAGGAAGACGCGGCCGCCACGGTGGCGAGTATCGAGCCGCATCTGGCGAAGCTGCGGAACTGGGCGCAGCTCAATCCGGCCACGTTCAGGGACAAGCTCCTGTTAGTCGAGGCCGAAGTGGCGCGACTCAGCGGCTCGCCGCTCGCGGCTCTGTCGTTGTACGAGCAGGCCGCCGAGGCGGCAGCGGATAGCGGCTTCAATCACGGCAATGCGCTGGCTCACGAACTCGCATCCGTATGCTCCGAGGTGAACGGCCTGTTCAGTGCGGCACGCCATCACAGCCGTCGCGCGATCGACAGTTATACCCGTTGGGGTGCACTGGCCAAAGTCGGGCAGCTCGAACGCGCCCAACGTCCTGCCCAGCTCTCGCTCGAACGGCCGGTGGCATCGCGGCCTTCGGTCGAAATCCCCGATGCGCAGCAGCAGTTCGACCTAGTGTCCGCATTGAAATCGTCGCAAGCATTGTCCGAGGAGATCGTGCTCGACAAACTCATCCGGACACTCGTCACGCTCGCCATGGTTCACGCCGGTGCGCAAAGCGGGATGCTGATCCTGTTAAAGGGCAATGTCCCGGTTGTCGAGGCGATTGGTCGGGACGAGCCAGGCGGCGTTCAGGTGACGCTGGGTGAAGACAAGGTGATGCGTGAGGATGTACCGGCTTCGGTGTTGTACACGGCATTGCGCACACGCAAGCCGGTCGTGGTGGAAGACGCGCAATCCGATCCGCGGTTCTCGTTCGACGTTTCCTTTTCGAACCGTTCCGTTCGTTCCGTGTGCTGTTTGCCGCTGGTCAAACAGGGTAACGCCGTTGGCGTGCTCTATCTGGAGAACAATCTGACCGCGGGCGTGTTCACGGCGAGCCGCACGTCGGTGCTGGAAATGCTGGCCTCGCAAGCCGCTATTTCACTTGAAACAGCGCGCCTGTATGCCGAACTCGTGGAAGAAAACAAGCGGCGCCAGGAAACGGAAATGGCATTGCGCATGAGTGAAGAGGCGCTCGCCCTCGGGCAACGGATCAGTCGTTCGGGAAGCTATATCTGGAACACGTTGACGGGCGAGCGCTACTGGTCGAAAGAGCTTTACAACGTGTTTGGACTTGCGATGGAGGCGGGGAGCCCGGGCACCCAGGCGGTCCTCGAACGGATTCATCCGGAAGACGTCAGCGTCTACCAGGAGGCTGTCACACGGGCCGCACACAATCGCACGCCATTCCGGCAGAAGTTCCGGATCGTGACGCCGGACGGAGTAGTCAAATATCTCGAGGTGCTTGGCGAGCCATCCGGCGTCAGCAACTTTGTCGGCGTCGTCACGGATGTCACGGATCGGCACACGACCGAACTGGCGTTGCAGAACGCCAAGATCGAACTGGCGAAAGCGTCGCGGGCGACCACGATGGGCGAGCTTGCTGCTTCCATCGCGCACGAAATCAATCAGCCGCTGGCGTCGATCGTGTCGAATGCGAGCGCGGGGGTACGCTGGCTCAACCGTCCGGTGCCGGACATTCCGGAAGCGCTGGGCGGCTTGCGCGATATCGTGAAAGACGGCAAACGAGCCGGCAACATCATCAGGGCGTTGCAGTCTCTGGCGAAGGAAACCAAACCGAGTTTCGTTCCCACCTTGGTCGACGGTGTGGTTCGTGAAGTGTTCGAGCTCGCGGCCGCTGAAGTCGAGCAACGGGGTCTGGCGGTGCGGCTGGATCTGGCGGCTGGCCGCTCCGTGATGGCCGACCGGGTGCAGTTGCAGCAGGTTCTGTTCAACCTCGTCATGAACGCCGCGGATGCGATGAGTCATCTCGACGCGAAGCAGCGCTTGCTGAGCGTCACTTCCTGCACGGACACGACCAGCGATCGGGATTCGGTGGTTGTGTCCGTGCAGGACAACGGCAGCGGGATCAGTGAAGAGATCCGGTCCAGCATTTTCGACGCCTTCTTTACGACAAAAGCACGCGGCATGGGCATGGGACTCGCCATCTGCAAATCCATCATTGAAGCGCACGGCGGGACGTTGACCGCAGGTCCCGGCTACCCCCGCGGGACGGTCTTCGTGTTCACGCTGCCGAGCGCCGCGTAGCCGGAAGGTAGCGCGCATGCCGCGCGGTGATGTCCTCCTGCTCGCCTTCCGCCTGGAGCTTCGCCATCGCGTAAACACGGGTCGATTCGGACAGGCGATATTTCGCCACCGGACCGTCGAACTCAACGCTGACAAGCGATTTCGCGACCAGCTCGCCAATGCTGCCGATCGCGTTCGCCATCGTGTACGCCTCGTCGCATACGACCGCGCACATTGCCTCGAAAGTAAAGGCGCCGCCGAATACCGCGAGACGCCGGAATAGCGACCGGGCGTTGTGGTCGAGTATCGCGAAGCTCCAATCGAACGTCGCGCGCAGGGTTTGATGGCGCGGCAGCGCAGTCCGGTAACCGCCCGACAGAATCGCCATGCGATCGTCCAGCCGGCGATACACGCCTTCTACACCGAGCGCAACGACGCGAGCCGCCGCGAGCTCGATCGCCAGCGGAATACCGTCGAGCCGCCGGCAAATCTCGCCGACGAGCTGGATTTCCGCGCTGTCGCTGCCCACTTTTCCTTGCAATGAATTGGCGTGTAGCAGAAACAGATTCACCGCCGAACACCGCAGAATGTCCGCATCGGTTGAATGAGGCGGCGGCGCCTCCAGCGGTTCAACCCGAAACACTGTCTCGGGCATGATATGGAGCGGTTCTCTGCTCGTGACGAGCACCCGGAGCGCGTCGTTGCCGGCAACCAGTGCCTCGACGATGTGCGCCACGATACCGATCACATGCTCCGCGTTGTCGAGTAGGAGCAGTCTGTGCCGCCGGGCCAGGGCCGCCGCCACCTGCTCGACATCGACTTGCGGACCGGGCACGGACAACCCGCAGCTCTCGACGATGGCGCGGAGCACGGCTTCCCCGGTGGTCAACGCGGCCAGTTCGACAAAACAGACGGGCTCCGCGAAGTCCGACGAGCTATGGTGCGCTGCTTCGACAGCGACACTCGTTTTGCCTATGCCGCCGGCGCCCACCAGCGTCAACACATGCGTCTGTTCTAGCATCGCGCGGATTTGCCTGATCGCGAGGCCACGCCCCAACAGTCCGGATTTAGGCTGTGGGAGACGGCGAGCGCCGGATGCCTGCGAGCCGGGTGCCCGTACGTCGGATGCCCGTCCGCCGGATGCCCGTACTCCGGTTTCGTCGGGCAGCGCGTCTTTCCGGCGCTGGCGAAGCTGATACCCGCGCCCGGGCACGGTGAGAATCAGGTCCCGGTCCGGACCGAGTACTTTGCGCAGCGCGGATAGATGGACCTGGATGTTGTTTTCTTCGACGACGGTGTCCGGCCAGACGGTGTTCATCAGTTCGTCTTTCGTGACGAGACGGCCATTGGCGGAAGCCACGACGGCAAGGATGTCGAAGGCGCGGGACCCGAGTTGAACGGTTTTGCCGTTCTGCTGCAGGGTGCGCATCTCCAGATCGATCTGAAAGCGGCCTAATTCGATCATGACTTTGTCAGGTTCAGGAACAGTGAGCGAGTCACGGAAAGGGAGCGGCGTGCCGGCGGGGCGCGGAGGCAGTCGCGGGCGCCGGAGCCAGGTACGGTACGAAAGTACCGCGGCGAGATTTATGCGTCTTGCACGTTAGTGCGATGCTTTGTAGGAAAGTCTATGGGCGCGGCCGGGGTGCCGCCCGGCCGAGCCACCGTGCCGTCTGATCACGCGCCGTTGGGCAGGGAACCAATCGTGGTCTGAAGCGATGTGATCCGCGCGCGGGAACGGCAGTCATGTCAGCTGACATTTACGTAGAGCAGGGCTGTTCTGTCAAAGCAAACAGTCACCGGGAAATGTGTTTGCCATAGCAAGACATCTTTTTCCATCCGGTCCCTTAACCAGCCTTTTAAAAGCTCATGGTTGATATTTATTTGTCTTTGTTTTCATGTGGTTAGGTTATTTTTCCCGGCTCATGGATTGAGGTTGGCACACCCTATGCAAATGTACCTGTGAGCGCGACGAATAGTGCTCTTCCATCCAAACCGAAGCAACTCCCAGGAGATTTACCATGACCTCACTGACCATCAAAGACCTCGCCCACACCGAAGAACTGTCTGCCAAGGCTCTTTCCGCTGTACGCGGCGGCAGCAACTACAACGTCGGAAACCTCAACGCTGCTTTTGGCGGCGGCTTCGCCAGCCCGGGCATCGTGGTGGCACCGGTCACCCAGACTGACACGTACACGAAGGTCGAAATTCCCACCATCCAGAATTTCGGCGGCCTGCAGATTGCCCACGTGTGAGTTAGGCGAAGAGGAGAGTCGCCCTGACAGGGGATGCCGTCCAATCCCACGCAGGTGCGCTCTCCACCGCTTGCGCAACGAATCGTGCTCTTCCAAACCGAAACAGATCCAGG
>NZ_WOEZ01000178.1 GCF_013177735.1 Paraburkholderia elongata
GCTGGCAATTCGCGCGCAACCTCCATGACATGCAACAGGCGGCGTCTGCGCTCGTCGTCTGTCAGTTCACGATATGTCGTCACCACTAAAGGCTCGTCTTTCTGTGCCTCGGCTCGTGCTGCCATCCCTGCCTTGAGGGCTTCCAGGTCGGCGAGATATTCGGGTGACGTGAACAAGGCGCATTCCGTTGCGGCGACCTCCGGCGGTTCGTCAATCAGTGCAGCTACAGCCTCGACTGCGCCAACTGGTGCAGTGTCAACCGGATCCGTAAATGGCCCCGTACGGTTCACATAGGCGTCAGCCAGCGCCATAGGACCGGGTTCGGCCGGCTCGACAGCCTGCGCTCGTTCCTGTTGCAAGGTCACGGGTGCTGTACTCGCGCCACCTTTCGCCCTTGCGATTGTGCTCGGCGCCGGCTCGTCGATCACAGGCGCGGCCGATTCGACAGCTTGCGCCGATGTCTCGATCACAGGTGCAGCCGGCGCTTGCAATGCTGCCCGAACATCGGCGGCGCGTTGATGCCCAGCCCGCAACACATCGAACGCCTGTTGGTGCGTCGCAATGACAGTTCGGTTGGCGGCCAGCTTGCGATGCATAGACTCGATGACATCAGACATGCTCATTCCCTCGCGGCCGCGACTCACGCGGCGGTGTGTTGCTCACTTCGCACCGAGTTCTCCCAGAATCTCGTCGGCAAGCTTGTTCGCGGCATTGCCGAGAAGCATCCGCATTGTCAGCGCTCTGGGTTAGCGTGTCGACTGTCCGCCACTGGCCGTTCACTGCCTGATAGCCCACAGACAGCAGTCGACTCGGAAGCGACCGTCGCGGAACGCCACAGCGGACACCTGTGTTCAGCCGACGTCTGATCCACTTATGCCACAATTGCCGCTGACTCTAGAGCTAAAGGCGACGGGCTGGGCCGCCGCCAAGGCATAGCATCCGGTGGAACCATGGTCAAACACGACGTTCAAGCGGTCTTGGATTCCTACTATGCAGAGGCGCTTGCCGCGGCCAAGCCCGGCTTTATTCAACATTTTCGCGAGCTGTCGGCACCGTTTCTCCTTAGTGTATCTCAGGCGTACCTCGATGCGCCCGTCCGCGTAATGTTCATCGGGAAGGAAACTAACGGTTGGTGTGGCAAGCTGGGAGCCTTCTACGAGCATCCGGACAAGATCGATATCGCGAAAGCTCGCTACGAGGATCAACACGCGCGAGGCACCGGCAATAGTGGGTTATTGCGGCAGTGGAAGCGGTTCGCTGATGCGTTCGCTGGAGGCGATCGAGCGGCAGTTTGTTGGAACAATCTAATGAAGATGGACTGGCACCGCCCGAAGCGCGGCTACTCTCGGACCTCGATCGGGCATTCCGCTCATTTGTTTAATTTCTCGGTGGCGGCCCTCCAGTTCGAAATCGAACTGCTTAAGCCAGACCTAATAATTTTCGGTAGCGGCCACAGATACGATCGCGCCTTGAAAGCCGTGCTTCCGAAGCGTGAGACTGTGAAGGTTGAGCCAAAGGCTCTTTGGCGTTTCCGGTCGAATGGTATCGAGTGTTTTAGGACATTTCACCCAGATGCGTGGGATAAACACGCCCCAAGACCGATCAAAGAGTATTACCAGAAGATTATCGACACCGCTTCGGAGGTGTTTGCCGAGCGCCTACCGATGCGGAAAGCTTCGACGTAGGCTGGCCTTTCTTAACATTCTTCCGCGCCGATCGTACGGCGACCGGCGCAGTCTAACGAGCCGGAGCGCGGCCTATATGTGGACTTTTTCATGCTCACGCGTCTTCTAGTCGCTTGAACAACTCTTTGTGCTGAGAGTAGATAGCGGCAAGTCGTGACCTATAGTCATCTTCGAAATATCCCTTCGTTCCGGCTGAAGGGTTGCGGGCCGCACGACACTGTGCTTGTCGTCTCTGAACAAGTTTTATCCGTACACACTGCTTCATGACTTTTGCGAGATAGTGGGGCTCGGCTGGTCGATTGTCCGCGATTCGCGACCCCGTGTCGATTGACCGTTCTTGGCCGTTCTCGGAAGATCCGGCCGTCACCTAGCTCGGCGGCGCGGAGGGCTCACAGCTACGCTCAGTTCGCAGTCTTCGGCGTTAGCGGTTCGAGCCCGGTCCCCTCAATGGCGGGGGCCGCGTCCGGCGATGACAGAAAACGGATCAGGGCCGCTGCGCCCGCTGGATTTTTGGCATTGGTGGAGATGCCCCCGGAAAACACCGTGTACCTTTGTACCTCCGCGGGCAAATTGCCGACCACCGTCACCCCGTCCACCGGCAACAGCTCGACGATCTGCTGAAATCCGATCTCCGCTTCGCCGTTCGCGACGACACTGGCGACCCGCTCGGATGGGATCATGCGGCTCTTGCTCGCCACCCGCTCCTCGATACCGAGACGCCGGAATAGTTCGCTGCCGATATAGACTCCATTGGCGTCGTCCGGATAGACGATCGACTTCGCGGCGAGCAGCGTGCGCCGCAATGCGTCGACCGAGCTGATATCCGGCTTCGGCGCCCCCTCGCGAGCCGCGATGCCAATTGCCGAGCGTGCGAAGTCCACCTTGCTGCCAGACACGACCTTGCCAGCGTTGACCTGATCGTCGAGTGCATAGCCGACCACGATCAGCACGTCTGCCCATTCGCCGCGCGCGAGTCGCACAGGGATGGCATTCGCGGCCATGCCCACCACAGGCCCCCAGACAGTGACCAGCGTATCGCCGGCCGCCTGCTCGAATTGCGGACCCAGTGCGCGATAGGCTGACGCAAACGCGCCCGAAATCATCACCTTAACTTCATCTGCCGAGGCCGCGACGCTGCCCAACAATGCGCCCGTGACGCAGAATACGAGTACTTGAACCCTCAGCTTGCGGCAAATCACGGCCCGCTCCATGTCGATCGGATGACCAAGCCCAGACATGCATCAAGTCTGGACGCCACTGATGATATTAGCCGGCAGCGCGGCATCGCGCGCAGCACCGATGCCGCGCCAATTCGGAGTCCCTCGAGGCCGCCGTTTGCGCAATGGCCGCCGCGCACAACCATCCCTATGTGCGGCGGGCTTCGTCGACGTCGCCTTCAGCGCCTCAAGCGGGTACGACGATCACTTCGAATGGACAGCGTCAAGCAGGACGCACGGGTGGAATTCATAGTTGACGTTATCTGCGCCATATTAGCCCGTTAGCGCTATGGGCAACTTTGGTTCGGCCGAGTGACAGCGCTCAGATATTGCTTGGCACGACGGTCAGCAGGCGATCCGGAGCCGCCCGCCGTAGGTTTGTCGCCAGCGCCCGCTGTAGGGCTCGGAAGCGCCTTTCAAGGCGCTTTTCTCTGAGGCGCCTAAAAAACAGCAGTGCGGTAGACTCGCCGTATGCCTGACCGGCGACCAAGGGGAACGTAGATGGCGAACGGCTTCAGTGATGTGGGCTTTCTTGGCGATGACCTTGATAGCTGGCGCGACTCCGTTCATGCCCAATTCCCCGAATCGTTTGCCATCGCAGACTGGATGAATCGCATCGGCATGCGCATGATGCGTGAGTTCCATTTCGATGATCCTACAGAGGCGCACCCGCTGTTTCGCGAACTGAGACTGGGCCAATGACAACGAATGAGACAAACAGTGCGGGCTACACCTACAGATTCCGCAACGTCAAGAATCTTCTCTGCAAGAAAGAACTAGAGAACTCGGAAATTTACTTTGCTGCGCCCGAGCAATTAAACGATCCGCTCGAAGGTCACATTAACGTGTACTGGCAAGGCGACGAAGTGATATGGCGGAACCTGTTTCGGCACTACCTAAACTGCGTGCTGCGTGCGCTCGGCCTGTTCGCTGACGCCGATCAGAAGCAGGAAACGGCCGAATGGAAATTTCTGCACGTACGCGATCCGCTTATCAATGGGATACGCCCGGAACACATCCAACTTCGCGAGCGAATATTTGAGCACGAAGTTATCGGTAGCTACATCGAGCGAATCGCCCGGACGCCGCGACGCATTGGACCGTACGAACTCAATGCTCATCTCGAAGCCATCCACCCTTTCGTGATCTACGCCTGCTATATGTGGTACGGGGAGCAGGCGAACGCCGAGGCCCGGGCAAAGGTGCCGGACTTCTCGATGGTAGTTCAGCGCGCCATCGACCGCGCGCGGAGCTCGATGCAAATTACGGATCAACTCGACGCGGCTTGCGGCAATGACTTTGAAAAGCGTGAGGAACAGTACAGGCTGCTTATGCTCGCCGCCGAGGAAGACAGCGTGCTGAGCTATTACAAGAACACACTCGACGTAAAGGACAAAAACCGCGCCTTCGTCCACAACGATTTTTGTAGGGCCTACGTGTTGAACCTTCGTACCCTCATGTATCCGCGCTGGTTCACCGCATGCTTCATGGAAAGTTGCAGCGGAGAAGCAATGTGGGCCTACTACGGCGACTCACATACAGGTGTCTGCCTCAAGTACAAAACCTCGCTCGACTCGGCGGGTAAGTCGTCGCTGCGAATCAACATGCCGGTCGGATTCGATGGCAATATCATTTTCAGCTACCTCAATCTTCAGTTCCTGCCTGTCACCTACGAGGCGGCACACCTCGAACAGAACTTCTTCGACACGCTGCACGCCGTCACGATACCGGTTCTGAATCACCAATGGATGTATGACGATCAAGGCCGGCGAAGCAAGTGTGGGAGACAGTCAGCAGTTGAGGAAAGCGACTGGCGCACGGCGTACTGGCAGGATGCTCGATACAGCACGTCGACCAAAACTCGCGCGTGGCAGGCCGAAGGCGAATCCCGACTTGTCTACCAGTCGGACGGCTTCAATCTCGACCTTGACACAAAACTCAGAGCGATGAAATACGACTTTTCGGCTTTGGACGGGATCATATTTGGCATCCGCACGCCCGCGACAGACAAAATTAAGATCATTGAAATCATAGAGCGGAAATGCAAGGAAGCGGGCCGTACCGACTTCAATTTCTACCAGGCCGTACAGACCCGTACGGGCGAAATCGAATGCGTCAGGCTTCGGGGTATTTCCGAGATGGTCGCCCGCAGCGGGGCGCCGCAAAGCGCCGCCTAGTTGGTATGGAAAGTTTCGCGATGGTCGGTTCGCCGAGCCAAAACGGCCGTTCAGAGTTTCGGCGCAGGGGGCGGCTTGTGGCCGTACCCGGAAGCCTGCTACCGCATGCTGTCGACTGAGGGCCGTAGCCCGCACCGTAAAAAGTCCTGACTTCCGAGGGAAAAATATTGTCAGGACCTGAGAGAGCGGCTACGCGTCACGGACCAGATTGAACGTTTCCGTACCGGTCGTTCACACCTTTTTTCGTATCCGGTCCAACGCTCTGGCACTGGTTCGTGAAATCGCTACGGGCATTCGACGTGCCTGTCTCATCGAAGTGACCGTGGTGAAATTTCACGATTGAAAAGTAACCTGTCATATAGCTTTTGCAGTCCCCGCCGGCACTGCCACCGGCGATCAGACCGGCGAGACACAAGACGGCACCGCAGGCGGACGGGTTGTCGTCGTCGGCCAGCGCCACAGTCTGGGTGGCGACCGCGCCGCAGATTAATATTGCGATCAGTCGTTTCATGAGATCTCCTGTCAGGTGGTCAGAAGGCGCAGTGCCGCAAGGGCTCCGACTGTGAGCGCCGCGGAGCCAAGCGTGGCGCATACGGTCCATGCGGCCAGTTCGATTCGGCCGATACCACGACCGAAGCCGCGCTCTTCGCGCAAGACCTCGCGCAGCAGATCGCGGCTTCGTCCGTTGGCTTCGTCGTACTGCCTGAGCGAGATCTCGCCAAGCAGTTGATCGCGGGCCTCTGAAAACCGCCCCGCTTCGGCAAGCACATCGGTGCTCGATGCTGCGAACTGCTTGAGGAACTGCTCGTAGCGCGACGTGAAGCGCAGCAGCGTAAGTTCACCGTCGTCCTTGAACTGCTTGCCGCTCGCCTCCAGGAGTTGCGACAAGCCCTTGACGTCGCGGCGCAAAAGCGAAAGCTCGCCGAGCACCGCGCCGATCAGTTCCTCGCGGATCGATTCTTCCGGCGCGCCCATCAGTGCACCAGAAGCTTGAAGACAGCGTCCAGTTCGGTCGTTAGCCGTGTGGCCAAACGTTTGATTGCAACCAGTTGGCGGATCTGTGCAAGATGCTCCTCGGGCTCGCCGTTCTCCATTGCTTCGGCGTTCATCGCGACATAGTCGGTCGGATCGTTGCGAATATCGATGATGGAGCGATCGAAAGCCTTGATCTTTTCGTAGATAGGGTTCTCATACATCACGGCATCGCGATTCAAGACGAAATTGCGGTTTTCCGTGTAGTAGTCGAAAATCTTAGAGAAAATCTTTGACACGTCGTCTTTCGGGGTGACCGTGTTAAACACGACGCGTATGCGGTTTGCCGGCACACCGATTTCTCCGGTGAGTGCGCGCAATGTCGAAATCGTGTCGACCTGTTGTTTAAGCGCAGGAACGGTTGGTACGACGAAAGCATCGAAGTCTTCGTGAGAACCGTGATAGTCACGCATCAGCGAGACAAAGTCTTCGACATTCGATGCCCCGATATCGACTACGGCATGCCGCAAGGTCATCAGTTTGTCCTGCAGTTCGCCAAACTCCTTTCCGCGCATCGCCGATCCTTTTTCGCTGTCGTCCGAGTTGATCGACTCGACAGGAATCACCTGAGCACCGTCCAGCCGTGGCGCGAGAAGGTGATGTGCAACGGTACTCTTGCCAACATTGCCGGAGAAGTTGATTACGGCGATCTTCATGATGGTTTGCTCCTGTTATTCGATTTGACGATGACGGTCGCGAGGCGATCGCGGCCGCCCGGCGTTGTCCGCCGCCTTATGGTTCCATTTCGAGCGTCGGCCCATCGTGTTCGGCGGTCTGCGACTGCGGGTCCTGTCCGCGCTCCGGCGTCGCCTGATGGGTGGTCCGCCGTGCAGCGTGGGTTTGGCCCCGTTGCTCCCGCTCGACCTGCTTGCGTACGGCCTCGATCGTTGCTTCGCTTACCTGGGGCATGGGCACGTCCAGTGGCCGGTTAGCTGCGCGCGCCTCGGCCACGGCGCTTTCGAACTCCCCCATCAACTTCTCCTGCTGCTGCTCCGGCAGGCCTTTGATCTCGTCGCGCAGCACCTCGCGCGCGGCCTGCGCCTTGATGCGCTCGCGTGCTTCATCGAGCGTCTTCTGCTGTTCCTTCGAGTATTTCCAGTCTCCGCTCAGGAACCGCTCGCGTGCCTCATTGATCTGTCGGCGCTCATCGGCGTCGCGTCGCGCGCTGACCAGCGCTTCGCGCTGCTCGCGCGTGGGCAGGCCCGGCACATCGGGCGAGAACACCAGCCATTCGTTACGCCGGCTCTCGACTAACTTTGGAGCGAGTTCGGTACCCTTCTCGTCGAACTGGCGCTGCTGCGCTGTTACCGTCTTGCTGCCGCCCTTTTCCAACTCGATCCGCTGACCGGGCTGCACACCGCTTTCGCCGATCGCGCGCTCGAGGTCCAGTCCCCAGACGGTGCGCTCGCCATCCTCTGTCCGCACCGTCGCGTAGTAGCTGTCGTTCTGCTTTTCATCGTGGTTGAACGGGGCGGGACCGTGCGCCACCAGCACCCCCGCCGTGACACCGGCCGGCGTTGGCGTGCCCTGAACGGGGCTCGCCGGCGCAACTGCAGACGGTTGTGTGGCGGTCGTCGGGTTGCCTCCGGGCGCGGTGTTTTCACGTCCCGGAGTGGCCGGTTTCGCAACCTCCGGCGCGGCGGGCTTTTGCCCCACTGCGTCTGTTGCCTCCATCTCATTCGTGCGCGCCTTGTCCACCTCACCGGATTTGTCGCCGGCGCCAAGGCGCATTGCCTCGCGCGCAGCGGTCAGTACTGCCCGATCCTGCGCACCAGGCTTGAAGCCACGCGTCGGTACACCGGCGAGTTCGGCCGCGATCCACGCCTGCCGCCGAAACTCTTCGCTACCCTTAAGCTGCAGCTCACCCCAGTTCTTTGCCTTCGCGACTTCGACCATGTGCGCGATCACATCGCGGTCCTCGCTGGCCGTCGACAGCGAGCGGCCCTTGTCCTCGAAGTGCACCGTCTCGCTTTTTCGATCGAGAAACTTGCCCTCATGCGCCACATACCGGTTAGTGACAGACTTCGGCACGTCATAGCCGGTCTTCTCAAAAACCGGCTTCGGGCGGATGATGTTCTCCGCGTCGCCACCCTTCTTCCCGAGCGGCTTGCCGGTGCCGGCAGCCGGCTTCACCGACTCGTCGGTGGCTGTGCTGGTCGCTGCGTCGGTCGATGAGTCGCGCTTGAGAAGCTTCCCGACTTTCTCCCGATCTGCCGCGCGGATCTTCTTCAGGCGCTCTCCGGTTGCGTAATCGACCGGCGTTTCCGGACTGCCGGGCACGGCACTCGCGTCCGGCTCGTTCGCCGGCGCCGTGACGCGCGCGCGGATGGTCGACGCATCGTCGGCATTGGCCGCGTCGCGTTCCCGGTAGTCGATCCGGTCGGCAGGAAATTCGATCTCGTTCATACGGTCACTCCTTGTTCAGGCTGTGATTGAGGTGCTGCGGTTTGCGCCGACACGGCGGCCGCCGCGTCCGGCAGGACTTCTCGCAGATAAGGCATCAGCTGGAACAGCGATGCACGGATGCTGTTTCGGTTGGCGAGGTGAACAGGCGCGAGTACTCCAATTTCGTGCTCCCGGACGTCACGCGGCTGACCGGCCGACTGTCTGGCGGCGTCTGCGGCCGCCGCGGCCTGCTGCGCACGGCGGGCCGCGTTCTGTGCCTGCCACCACTGCTCGACGTCGATCTTTGGCACGGGTGCGCATAGCTCGCGCGCGACGAACGCAGCGTGTTTCATCTGCGTTTCGTCCGGAAACTTCGGACCGAAACCGAACCATGCGCGACGGCGGTTGGTCTTCTCCAGCTTCGCCATCAGTCCCTGCAGGTAGGGGCTCTGCCGCACAAGCCGGTGGACGAACTCGGCGTCTTCATAGAAAAACGCCTTCTCGCACAGGATCGGCTCGCAACCTTCGATCGTGATGATCTGTTTGTTGTGCTTCAGCGCGCGCAGCTCCTGCGGCATCATCAGCGCCCTGCCGTGCTCCGACTCGTTCGTGCTGGTCGACGAACTGCGGCCGCGACTGCGGCTGCGCGAGCGCGCCATCAGCGTGAAGGTCCCCAGCATCTTTGAGTACTCTTCCGACTCCTTGACCGTGCGCGGTGCGTAGAGGCTGCGCATCTTGCAGTTGATCGCCAGCGTTTCGGTGCCGTGCTTGCCGTACAGCTTCGGATCCTCGAGCTGGGACATGCCCTGGAAGATCAGCATCAGCCTGAGGTTGTAGCCCGCGATGAACGGGTTGGCCGTATCGATGATGTCGATCTTGCCGGGTGCTGCAAACTCGTCCATGATCAGCGCACACTGGTATTTCAGTGCCGGATTTTCGGCAGGCAACTCGCGCGTGTTCAGGTCGATCAGTTGCGAGAAAAAGAGATTGACCAGCAGCGCGCCGGCTTTTAGGTCGCCCGGCTTGATGCCCACATAGATCGACATGCGCTTTTTGCGCACATCGGCCAGATCGAAGTCCGAGCGACTGGTTGCCGCGTCGACCACCGGATTGCTAAAGACGTTCAGCGGCGCGGTCATCGTCGATACGATGTTGGCGAAGGCTTCCTTCGATTGCGACAGGAAGCGGTTCAGCGCATCGAGACACTCGAAGGTGAGCGCGGGCAGCCCGTCAGTCGCATGCGCTGCATCGGCGCGCGTGCTGACGATCGACGAGATGTGTTCACGGATCGCCCTGCCCTTGCCCGAAGCCTGCCTCAGCACCTCGCCGAACGTGCACGACAGCGAGGGCGTTTCCAGCAGATACAGCACGATCCCGATGAACAGGTTGCGGGCGTTGTCATTCCAGTACTTCAGACGCGCGTCGACGTTGGACGGATACAGGTGTTCGCCGATCGTCATTACGTCGCCCACGCGCGTGTAGGGCGCGCGGCGCTGGATGTATTCGAGCGGGTTGTACGCGTGCGAGCGGCCGTCTTCGGAGAACGGCGCCCACAGGTAGGTTTCGTGTCCGCACGCCCGCCGGTAGCCGGACGTATACAGGTAGTTCTCTTCCTTGATGTCCTCGACCACGGCCGAATCGGGATAGGTGAGAAGATTCGGGATCACGAGCGATGTGCCCTTGCCGGACCGGGTGCCGGCGGCCGCCATCAGAAAATCCTGGCCGTAATACTTCAGGTATTCACCCTTGTACTTGCCGACAATGAACGGTGGATACAGATGTTGTAAAGTGGTCATGGTTATTTCCTCTCCAGCAGGCCAGCCTTGACGATGTCGTTACGGGTTGCGAAGCGGGCCTCGCCAAACTGCGCGAGGCGCTTGCGGCCCGACACGAGCGCCATCGTGATCACGACCACTGGCAGGCCGGTGATGACCACCGACAGCAGCGTGCACACCTTGAGCGCGCGCACCACCGCAGGCACGTCACCGTAGGCATGCCAGTAGTCGTACAGCGTGAACACGCCCGCGCTGCCCTCCGGCAGCTTCTGCATCTTCGCGAAAAGCTGACCGCCGGCGAACTGCCCGAGGAACGCGAAGCCGCACAGGATCAGCAGGAAGACCACGACGGGGATCAGAATTCGAAGCGGTTTCGGCATGGTCGGTCCTCAGTGGGTGGCTGCATCGCTATTGACCTCAAATTCGGCCGCGTCAAATCCCACGATCGGCTTCGCGGGGAACCCGCCGGCCTGATCGGCGGCCGCGATCAGCACATGCAGGCCTGCGGCCGTCTCGTCGTCGCAGTGTTCGAGTACGCGCTGCGCGGCGCGAAGGACCGGCATGCGGGCACGCAGGCGCTCGGCGCTCGCATAGGCATGGCGTGCGAAATTGAGCGGTCTGTCAGCAAGGAGCCGGTCCAGCACCGCGCGATCGTCCTCTCCGAAGGTGAACGTCAGCGGCGGCTGGCCGGTCTCGCCCACCGTCTGGCTGTTCTGCCAGGTTGTTTCCGGCGTCATGCGCTCGGCGAGCTCGAGCAGCCGCAGCCCGATTTCCAGCACCGTGCGTCGACGGACCGAAAAGTGAACGGCGACACGGCCGCCCGGTTTGCCGTTCGCCTTGACGTCGCGCACCGCAAACGTCACGTGATCCGGGTGATCCGGCGTATAGCCGGTGCCGTCCTCGATGCAGATCCACTTCTCGCCAATGCGGAATTTCAGATGCGTTGTCATGCGGCCATCTCCTGTTGTTGCAGATGCGCGGTCAGGTCGCGATGCAGGCGCATCGCGTCGCGCACGTTATCGAAGGGTCCGTGGAACTGGTTGCTGTTGCCCGCCGTACAGCGATCGATCGGCTCCCACAGCAGGTAGAGCCACTCGTCATAGACTGAGTACCGCGCGATCGTCCAGCCCGACGGGTGGACCAGCGCAAAGTCGCCGGACGGTCGCCATTTGCACTGGCTGTCATCGTTCGCGTCCGCGGCATCGACAATCGCGGGAACCGGAAGATCTGCCTTCATTGCGGGAACTCTCCGAGTGGATCGGCGGACAGGATTCGCAGGGCGTCGCGCTGCGCGTCGTCCAGCCCGGCATCGGTGATACCCTCGCGGCCGTGCACGATCACGGCGCCGTAGAGCCGCGCCAGCGCGCGGGCCTCTGTGCTGGCAGCAAATGCTTCGTCCGACGGCGAACGCATGCGCCATCCCTCGATCGCCGCCTCGATATCGCTGATCGCGAAGTTCATACACTGTCCTCCCTGCGGACGAGCCAGTGCGCCGTGAAACCGCGCGCCCACGACGCCGCATAGACAAAGCACAGCGCGAGCACGCCGTACTGATGCGCTCGCCACGCCATGTCGAACCAGAACGGCTGTGCGGCCAGCCCGAAGATGCAGGCCCAGCGCCGCCAGTGCGCACGCCGGTCCTGCGACAGAAACACGGCGAGCGCACCGCACAGGCTGATCGCGATCTGTTCGATCATCTGCGCCGCGGCATCGGCGCTCATGAGACACAACCCAGCAGCTGCGCCTTGCCGATCGGGTCGTACCAGAGTTCGGTGAGCCGCTTGTTGCGCATGAAGAGAACCAGATCAATCGTTACGCGCACCTGTTCCATGATGAATTGCCAGTCGAGCGTCTGGCCGACGGCGCTCTGCTTGATCAGCGTCGCGATGCGCGACGGCGCCGAGCGCGCATCGTTGCAATGCACCGTCGTGATGCCGCCGGGCGTGCCCGTATTGAGCAGCGTCATGTAGTCCCACGTCTCGTCGCCGCGCAGCTCGGCAAGGAACACGCGGTCAAACTTCATGCGCAGCGTGGAGCGCACCAGTTCCTTGGCCGGCAGCGTGTCGCTGAAAAACATATGCACGCGGTTCGGGTGATTCGGCAGCGACAGCTCCGGCGTGTCCTCGATCGTGCCGATCCGCTCGTCGGACGGCACGAGGTCTGAGAGCGCCTTATTCAGCGTGGTCTTGCCGGAGCCGGTGCCGCCGGCGAGCACAATGTTCAACCGGTTGGCAACCGCAAGCTCGAGCATGCGCGTGACGTTGCGCTGACCTTTCGCCTCGAGCATCTCAAGCTCGAACGGCTGCAGGTCCAGCGACTGGGACATGTCGCGGCGCGGCGACACGTCCCGATAGCCCTCGAACCAGCCGTTGCGCTCGTACTCGGCGACCGAGAAGCGCACGTCTGACGGGATCCGGATCGTTATGGATATCGTGTCCTGCTCGCAGGCCGGCTGCATCAGCACGTGTCCACGTTGGCCCTCGGGCAGGACCACCGGATGAATCGGCTCCTTTGTCGAGAACTTGCCGCCATTCATCACCGTCAGCGCGTTGGCGAGCTTGAAGCACGCATCGAGCGAGCAGGCCGGTGCATCGTGCCGTCGCCATCCGGCACTGCCCTGTGTCCAGATCTCACCGGGACGGTTGATCGCAACTTCGGTGAGGCTCCCGTCGAAGAAGTTCGAGATGCCCATCTGTTTGAGAAAGCTGCGGGCGATCGTGCCCTTCTCGATCACATCGATTACGACTGCACTCATTCGCATTCCTTTCTTGTTCAGGGTCACATCCGTTAATCAAAGTGCCACGCAGGTTCAGCGAGGCGTGGTGCCCGAATCCTGCGGCTCGATCTGCACTGACACGCGATACGGGCGTCGATCGTCCGGCACGCTGCTGGCGAGTTCCCGAAGGGTTTGCGCGGGCGACGTGGAAATCACGGTTGCGCTCAAAGGCGCGGCCGGCCGGGTCAATTTCCAGGCTGCACCGCCGATTACCACGGCTGCGCATAGCCCCGTTACAAGCCAGATGCGCAATATGCGTGGCGTCTGGTGACCGTGAATCGCTGGGGTTTCGATGGGTCGACGGTTAGTTGCGTGCACGTCCGTTGCGTGAGCGGCCGCGTGATTGACCAGTTCATCGAGCGATGGCAAGGCGCTGTCGCCCCATTCCGAGATCGTCAGCCCGATACGCGCCCCGACATTACGGAGCAGGTTGCGTCGCAGCGGCGCTGACATGTCGTCGATCCGGCACCCATCGAGCGCCATGCAATCCTCGAACGCGTGCTCGTCGGCGATCTGACGCAGTGGCAAGGCATCGGGAACCTCGCGCGCACGCCGTGCATCGACCCGCTCGGCCAGCTGGCGGACCGTGTTGCCGTAGAAACAGAAACGCAGCGCGTTGCGTAGTTTGGTCTCGAACATGTCGCGATCGAGACCATGCAACGGGAAGTCGTTCGGGTAGGTGATCTTCAGGTTCATGGGTCCGCTCCTCATTGCTGCCCGTTCTGGCCAACAGGGTTGCCCTGCGCGTCGACGTTCTCGTACACGCCGGTCAGGTCAATGTCGCGCGCCACAAAGATATTGATTACAGAGCCCTGGTTTGAATAAGCCGTCGGCGGGACGTTGATGGTGTTACGCAGCGTCTCCGCGGCCACTTCCTGCGTGGCGTTCGAACTGTTGGAGAACGTGATCTGCTGGCCAGACCCGGTTGCCTTGTTCGCCAGCGCCTGGCCGAAGTCGCCAATCAGGCTGACCATCAGCGCGCCCTTGAAACGCAGCCAGAAGTGCTCGTCGACATAGGCTGGAATACCGGCGGCACCCAGCGGATCGGTCGCCGGCGAGCTCAGCGGAATGTGTACGTCGCCGTCGTCGATCTCGTCCCAGATCGCGCCGATCACGCCCTGCCCCTGGATCACCGCATCGCGCTGCTCGCCCTTCGCCATCGCACCCTTGCGAACGAGCAGCGTCGTGCCATCGTCGGACCAAACGTCCTGCGCGATCGGGCACCCGATCAGGCCCGGCCGGTCGGTACGGATCGCCGTCGACTGACCACAGCGGATCATCGTGTTGCGACTGAGCAGGTAATGTCGGTTCGGCCGGAACGAGGCCTGCATCGGGTGCAGCTTTGACGGCTGCAAGGACTGGTCGATCGCGGAGCCCTTGCCGTCGCCCGCGTCCGACTTGCTGGTTGAGCTGGGCGCACCGCCTGCACTGCCGCCGCGCAGCGCTGACAGACCCATCGACTTCGCCAGACCTGCCAGACCAGACCCATCATGGCCGCTGGCCCCGGCGTTGCCGCCGCCGGTGTTGCCACCGCTGTCACCTGCAGTTTCATTTGATGCTACGGGACCATCGTTGCTCTGGCCGGAATCGTTGTTGCCGCTCGCGACGAGCACGCTGCCCTGCAGGCGGCGCTCGGCCGGCGTGAGCGGCCGCGGCTGGTTGCTCACGGCCACCGCCTGTCCGTTCGTCTGCGATGCCGCGCCGGCCGGCGTCGCGAGGTGGGAATTCGCGGCAGCGGCGGCCGCAGCCTCCGACGCTGCACGGGCCTGATCTTCCGCGCGCTTGATACGTTCCTTCTGCGTCTCCAGATCCGCACCGGCGTCACTCGCGCCACTGTCTTTCGGTTTTGTCAGCGCCGCCTGTTTCGCGTCCTGATGCTGCTGGAACAGGCGCTGCAGATAGATCGTGACGCCCGATGCACCCAGCGCAATAACGGCGAGCGCGACCAGCACCAGACGCAGCTTGCCCACACGCGTTTTCCGACGGCCGGGCAGGTCGAGCGAAGGCTGCGGGCCGACGTCGGTCGACGCCGCATGTTCCATTTCGTTTCGTTCAGTCATACCCTGTTCGCTCCCTGATCAGTTCGTCGATGCATCGGTATGGTCACGCGCGACGCGCGCGCTGCCCGGTACCGACGAGCCCGCACGGCTGTAATGACCATCAGGCGAATAGCCGTCGTTGCGGATACCCAGCACCGACTGACCGTAGCGGATGACAAACGACTTCGACACTTCGTGCACGACGACCGTATCGCCCTCCATATGAAAGTTCGCCGTCGCCTCGCCACCGTCGGGAAGCTTCGTGAAGATCGTCGGCAGGTCACGCGCGGTTGAGTACTTGAAGTACGTGAATCGGCCGTCGTCCCAAAGTGCAGTCGGGGCGAGTGCGTGGTCGCCGCGCATCATGTATTGGATATTGGCTGCAGGAACCGACGCCAAAGACGTGGATTTCGCAACGCCAACGCTGTTCGCGATCGATGCTGGAACCGCTGGCCCATTGCCCTGCTGACCGCCCAGCGCTGCGCTAACCGCTTCCTGCCGGCGCAGCTGCGCGCTCGCCGCCTTGGCACGCGTGTCCGGATAGTCGAAACGCAGTATCCATGTCGCTGGCTGTGCGGCCGACACGTCAACAAGCGAGAGCGGATAGGTGCGCCGGTTGGTGACCAGCAGAAGATTGGTTTCCGGCTGCGGCGCACCCGGTTTGAGCATCGCTCCACTGTCGTTGATGGCCACGTGCCAGGCCTTGCCGTCTCCGATGCCCTCACCGCTGTTGATGATGTGTTCGCCTGGCTCGAACTGGATCATCACCGCACGCCCCGGCATGGTCGCCACACGATAGGCCTGGTCCGGATCGTAAGTCGCGCACTGGATGTGCGGGTCTGAACCGCAGCTGCGCGGCGTTTCGAGCGCTCGCGCGTGGATCGGCGCCAACGCGAAGCTTAGTGCGACCGCCGCTGCGCCTGCTGACATCCGGATCGTTCGTCCTTTCATGCTCCACCTCCGGCTGCCGCAGAGCCCGACGCCGGCGCAGCATCGGCAGGCGCCCGGGTCCAGTCGCGCGTGACCTCGTAGCTGGTGCAGCGAAAACCGTCCGCGTTGAGATCCTGCTGGTCCTGCTTTTCCGGAACGTTCACACGCTCGAATGCGACCGTCGCAATCCAGTACGTCGGATCCGGACGCTTTACGGCCGCGTTGAGCCAAACCAGTTGCCGCGAGCAGAACACCTGTGCCGTCGTTCCCACGAAGGTGATCGAGCCGACGTGTGCAATGACCCGCGCCTGATCCTTCAGCAGCTTGAGTGGGCCCGCCGGGCCGCGCACGAAACCGTCATAGGCTTCCTTCTCGTGGTCGTCGCTCATGAACATCACCGCAGCGTGCGTGTCCGAAATCGTCTCCCAGTCGTAGCTCTCGCGCAGTTCGACGTAATGGTGCAGATCCGCGCGATCGGTCTTCTCGGAAAACGTAACGTGTCCGTTCGCGGTCGTCGGCAACACATCCACCTTCCCTGTCGTGTCGTTCACGCGCAGCACAGCCGGCGGGTTCGGCCGCTTTAGGAGTCCTAAAGCCCCCATGCCAGAAACAGCGGCGAGAGCGACAACGCCCGATAACACCGAGCGCCGATCCGCAATACGGGCCTTCTCTTCCGCTGCTTCGACCTTCGACTTTTCGAAAGCCTGTGCCTGTTTCAGGTACCAGCTGACCGGATCGCGCTCACCTGACTCAACACCGCTCACCGGCGCGTCTGCGCGCGTGGTCGACCCGGCCGGGCTCCCCTTACGTTTGCGCGCGTTCGCTCCCGACGCAAACCATTGCCTGATAGTCGATGCCATCCTGCTCCTCACTTCGGTTCCGTATGGCCCGACTGCTGGGCCAACGGTTGATTGACGGGTACCCACTGACCAGTCGGCTCGGGTGGCTTTGGCGCCGAGCTGCACGCCTGCAGCGCGAAGGCCATCAGTAAAATAGCGACAGGAGATTTCATGGTCTCCGTTTCTCCTTTGGATTGAGCAAAACAGGCGTATTGCGTGGCATCTAGTAAAACAGCTTGATCGATACCATCGCGCCGATCGTTGCCACCACCGCCGCGATAAGCCACCAACGTGCGATTGTCCTGAATAACCTGATCATTTTTTACGCCTCACTCAAGCTACCGCCGGTCTTCGGCGATCCGCCGCCGCCCATTTTTCCAAGCGAGCCAGCAAATCTCGCGACGCTACCCAGCTTGCCCACCATCGTCGAGATACCGACACCGCCCGCGAGAGACGAAGCCAAACCCGGCAGGTTAAGCGAGATAACCCAGAAGGCCAGCCCCATGATGTCCAGGTCAATGACCTGCGCGATAGAGGGGGATCCGTTCAGCGGTACCACGCCCATCGCGAAATTGACTTCGAGTGCACATGCAGCCGCGAAGAGCGCGACCAGCAGGGTGTAGTTCATGCATTGACCGACCCAGTTCCAGAAGAACTGTCGGGATGGCGGGAAGAGCGCCGCTGAGATGAACAACGGGCCGAGCGCGAGCAGAAGCCCAAGCGCAAATTTCGCCAGAATGATGTACGCAATGGCTATCGCCATGAACGGGCCACCGAAAATGATCATCAGCGCGATCGTCCAGATGGCCGCAATAACCTTCAGGCCGGACGCCTGTGCATAGATCGCCTGCGCTGCGTTGATGTATGCATTGAGCAGGTTGTCGAGGCCGGACACCGGGTTGCTACCGTTGGTCAACGCGCCGGCCATCTGTTCGCCAAAACCATTGAAGAATGGAACGACGTACTCACTGTAGAACTGGATGTTCATCCCGCAGGTCAGGATGAGCGCCCACGTTGCCATGCGCATCAGGAAATCGTTGATCGGCTCGTCGTTGCGCCCCTGCCAGTACGTCCAGAGAATCAACAGGACATAGATGCTGAAGCAGGTGGCCATCAATGGCGAGATCAGCGCAATGATGTTGCTCGAACCGGTCGAGATCGTGTTCAAAACGTTCTTGTCGAACGAATTGGTCATTGAGGTGAAAAGCTGGACGTCTGCCACGGATATCTCCTGCTTCGGTCAGGGATTGATGGACGAGCCGGATTACTTCAGCCCGGCCGCGCGGGCTTCGGCATCGTCGCTTGCAGCGTTGATACCCTTCGCCTTACGCTCAGCGGCAAGCTTGTCGGGCGTCGTGCCGAGAAACGCCGCATCGAACTTCAGATCCTGCTGCTGCTGTTGCTCTTCCTGCAGGTTGTGCTGGTGACGATCCCACGCGAGGTATCCGAGATAGCCGGCGATCGCGACCAGCAAAGCGATGATTGAGCCTAGAAGTGTCTTATTGACCATTGGTTTTCCCCAGGAATGCGTTGTCGAATTCACGGTCGCGCTGCTGGTCGGCAAGCTGCAGCTCTGTTTTCTGCAACTCCGCGGTGAGCTGCAGGCGCGTCTGGTCATTTGTGACCATCGCCTCTTCCGCGGCCATCCGGTTCTGCAGATCAGCCTTTTGCGCCGGATCCTGCGTCATGTTGGACTGCTGCATCAGCGCCTGGATGTTGTTCAGGCGCGCCATCGTCGCGCTGTACGCCTGCTCGTTCATCGCCTTGTTGGCCGCGAGCGTGTCGTAATAGCGCTGCTGACCGGGCGTGCTGGCGCCGGTCATGCTTTCCTGCTGCTCGATCGACCGTATCGACGAACTGATACCCGAGAGACCGCCGTTCTTGGCCTGGTCGTAAATGTTTTGCCACTGTTCCGGAAGGTAGTTACGCAGGGACGCATCGTTCATGATGTTGCCGAAACTGCTGTTGCCAGTCAGCGCACGGTACTGGTCTTCCTGATTCTGGATCTGCTGCCCCAGCTGCTCGACCTGCATCATCTGTTGCGCGAGCTCCGCCGGCGAGATGGTCGGCACACCCTGCGCGTGAGCCTGTGAAAACGCACACGCGCACAACAACGCGACCAGACTGCGGCGAGGCCAAAGCGTAATTCCCGGCAGATAGGCAAAGGCGCTCATGCCGGCGCGCGTTGATCGTGCCCGCAGCGCCTCGCGAAGGTTCCAGATCGTTGGGCCAACCGGCCGGCGCACGGCCGGATAGACATCGGTGCTTTTCATCGTTCCCTCCTTGGGTTGCTGCACATCAGGCAAAAACTTCGTCGTCAACCGGCTGATTAACCGGTGGATAAATCTGCGCAAGCTCGGCACGCTTGCGCTCGAGGCCCCGCTGCAGTTCCGCGGACCACAGACGCTCATCGGCGCCGTGCTTCGCCGCGAGCCGCGTGCGCAGCTTGCGTTCGAATACGCGGTGCAGATGGACGGGCAGCCAGACGTCCGGATCGTCGCCAAACTCGGCGCGCACCCCGTCGCAGATCAGTGCGTTCTCGCGATCGCCAGAGAACACCGCAATCGCATCGTCCAAGCCGCTCAGGTCAAAGCTGGCGAAGGCCGACTGGTTGCCCTGCTTGATCAGGAATCGGCGCGACTGTGGCGTGAGTTTTTTGAATTCCTTGAACTCCTTGCGGCTCATGCCGTCACGCAGATAGGCCTCTTCTTCGGCCGCCGGATCGGCCAGCCAGATCTTCGTGGCGACCAGACTGCGCAGCGCGGGAAACAGGTCTGCCGCACGCTGTGCCTGTTCCGGCTGTTGTGTGATCAGTCCCATGAATTCCCCTTCTTTACGCCCGCTCGCCAGCGTTTCCTCGATTTGCTCGCGGATCGTGCGAAAGCGCAGCGGCAGCCAGTACTCTTCGATCACCGTCAGCATCAGGGTGCCTTCCCGACGCATCAGTTTCTTGAGATGGAACAGGTATGCAAATGCAGGCTCCGACGGCTCATAGTTCTCGACAAGAAACGCCTCAACATCGAACCCGATCCAGCGTTGCTCGCTCATGTTCAATGAGAGATTGGGCGGGTTATCGAACACCCACCAGAACCGGCCGCCCTCCGACTTGCACCAGATCGACAGACGTGCGCGCAGGCCGTCGTCGCCCTCGTCCGGAATGCTGTCCAGTAGCAGGCTGAAGCGGCGCAGCCGAACGTCATCGACCCCCATTACCGCATCGACGGCGTTGCGGCAGTGAATCTTCTCGCCGGCCGTCAGGTCAATCTTGATTGGCTTACCCTGATGGTCGACACCGTTCTTGCGGCCGCACAGTTCGACGAGCCCGTACAGGAATTCGCGATTGTCTGGCGTGTCGGCGAGTTCGAACGGCGCCCACCCGGTCGGCTTGCCTTTCTCCAGATAGACATAGGCGCCACCCATCGCACGAATGAACACTTCCCAGCCCCGCCCCTTGTCCAGCACGTACAGCATCGGATCGAAGCGGGACAGCATGCCGGTCGCCGCCACGATGACCGTAGACTTGCCGCTGCCCGTCGTGCCTTTCGCTTCAAAATGCCCGGCGACCTTCTCCGAAACGTTGATGTCCCCCAGCCGGCTCGCGTGCGAGCTGTAGTTGTACACGCCCGAATCAGAGCGAAACGGGATGACGGCTGACCCGTCACCGATCGGGTTACCTTCCGCCTTGCCTGACGAGTAGTCATGGCAGGTGTACATCGCCGCAAAATTGCGCGAGGACTGCACTTTCGGTCGCGGTTTGACTCGCGCGCCCGGGACTTGTGAGAAGTACGTGAACGGAGCAGACCCCGTCGCGGGCGACCATTCAACTCCACACTCGTTGCGCGAACGGGACGCAAACCTGTCGGCGTTCTCCAACGCCTCTTTCGCTGTTTCGCCGTAGATAACCGCCGCGCCGTGATACTCGCCGAACGACAGTTCACCCGTGTTCACGTAACCCTGTGCGTCGCGCAGTTCCTTGACCTGATGCTTCGCCTTGTCACCGGCCGACTCCAGCTTGTTGATTACCGAATCGATGGTCCGGTTTGACTCGAAGCCCGTCATGCAGTTGAACGTATGCGTAATCGTGAATTCCATGTTCAACGTGATCAACGGGTCGAGCTGGCCCCAGCCCGGCTTCTCCGGGCAACTGCGAAGGTCGAGGCAGGTTGCAACGCGTCGGTACGCCGGCACGTCGCTCGCCCCGATCTCAAGCGTGTTGTAACCAAAATGCAAATGGCTCGACGGGATGACATCGGTGCCGGGTTCCGCTGCGACCGGCAGATCGCCGGTCTTCCCATTGATGAGATAGCTGACGAGCCCATACAACGGCGAGAACAGCATCTTCGTGCCGTTCATGTGCTTGCGCTCGTACACTTCAAGCAACTCGGCTTCATACTCGGCGAACTGCAGCAGCGCCTGTTGTGCGAGAGACCCGATTTCTTTCAGCCCGTCGTCGAACTCCTCGTATTTCAGGATTAGCGACAGGTAGTAGCGGTTCTCGAAGAACTTTTCGTCTCCGAAACGTCGCCCGATGTACTCGCGTACGAACCACTGCAGGAAGCGTTGTTTGAACCGGTACACACGATCAAAACTCACGCGCTGTCGCACGAACGTTGCGTGATAGCCAAGGCGGCCACCCAGGTCGCGACCAAGCTTGCAGTACGCTTCCGTATCGCGATCGAACATGCGCTCCATCGCGACGTTCTCGTGCACCTCGAACGGCACGCCGCGCATGGCCAGCGTCACCATGAACCGGTTGCCCTCAAGGTGCTGTACGTGTTTCGTGACCGGATGCCCGTACTTCGGAATCCAGTCTTCCACGGCGCCGATCGCGCCGAGGATTTCGCTGGTGACGGCTGGTCTGCTTTGCATCAGGCCTCCGGATCGAGCTCACGCAGCCGGCGCTCACCCTTGGACAACGGTTTGAAAAAATCGCGATAGACGCGGCGCTGCCGTCCGTATCGCAGCGGCGCGAGCGTAGCGGTATTGCCGAAGCGCGGGGCGGCTCGCCGGGCATTTAACCGCGCGCGGACCCGCAGCTGCCAGAAGTAGAAGCGGCAACGCAATTCCAGCCACATGATCCGCAGGCCCTGGTCGTCGGTTTCGCAGATGTGCTTGAAATACAGCAGCACCGGAAAGCCCAGGAAGATAAACAGCAGACCGCCTGGTCCGACGAAGAAGGAAATCAGCACGCCGACAAACATCGACGCGACGACGACAACCAGCATCGCCATATAGGGAACGCCCCAGATGGCCGCCGTGCGGCCAAGGCCGTTGAATCCGGGATAGCGGGTTTTTTCGTCCGACATGGCGTGCTCAGCTGAACATGTTCCACAGGTACGGTGCGAGCACGCCGACCACCGAGCCCACCGCCGCCACCTTGCCGCACATCGTCACAAACTCGCTCCAGTGCGCGCGATCGGCCCAGCACTCCGCCCCTTTCCACATCAGCACGCAGGCCGCGACGACGCCAAGGAACGAATAAAGCCAGATCTTGAAGGTGGTCGCGCCCTGCGTCGCCGAATCGAGCCCACCACCCGCGAATGCAAGTTCCGGACCGATTGCGATGCCGAGGGCCATCGTCTGGCGCATATGGGTTGCGATTTGCCGCATTGATATGCGATATGAATAACCTCTCAGTGGTACTAATTTCATGGTCGCGAGCTGCGTATTGCGATTCATGTCTTCTCCTTTCACGTGGTTGAGATCAGGCCGCGTCGTCGCGGCTCAAGTCAGTTGCAGTCGTTGTCACAAGCGGAATCGCCAAATGCATCCCATGACGGGTGCGGTGCGTCCTGTCGTTGTTTTTGGCCACTGCGGCGCGCGGAAGATGTTTTGGCATCGGGCGCTGCTGCGCGTGCTGGTCTGTCGGACTGACTGTTCATCACAACAGGAACCGCAGGAACGACATTGGTTGAACCTGCCGCCGTCTGAGCGTTGGCAACAACGCGCTGTACGTAGCTTGTACCGCCGGCGTCGGCTGTCTCGCCGCGCGTGAAATTGCCGCTGTAGTAGCAGCTGATAGCTGCACGCAATGCCGGTGCGCCCTGCCCCATTGCTGCGACCGCCCGCTGATAGCAGTCGTGCAGGATGGCGCTGCCCGCGCGCAAGTTTTCGCACGGGTCGAAGGCTGTTTCGTAGGTCAGTCCGTAGCGTGCGAGATTTGTCTTGTTGACCTGTCCAAGCCCCATGCTGAAGTTGATGCCTTGCGCTTCGAGCGCCTTCGCGGTCGCTACGGCCTCTTCACGATCACGCGGCTGACGAACAAGGCGTCCACCGACGACGCCGATCGCGTACGGATTGAAGCCGGACTCGGTCCTCACGACCGCCTGAAGCGTCGTGGGGTGGACGTTCGGCGCGCATTGCTGGGCTAACGAGATGAAATCAAGCATGACTTCCCCCCTCGCCCACGTTACGTCGCCGGCTGTGCCCGAACGATATAATGGCTTTAGCCATTGTCGACCTCTCAGGTTCCAACATTGGTCAGGTCCGCGCCGATGCTCGCTACATCGACGCTGACCGCTCCTACACCCTCACCTACCCTTCCCTGGCTGGCAGTACCTCGCAAAGATCTGGCTCGCGCGCCTCCTCACGATTTACAACGCCGTCTTTCAGTCCGAGCAAGACTGCCGCGTTGTGCGCGTGACCGCGCTTGCCCTTTAGCCTTCCCTGCAACACGCCGTTTACGATGTTGCGGGGGATTCCGTGTCTTACGGCCCAGCTCGAAACGGAGACACCACACCGGTCGAACTCTGCGCGTACCTCTTCCAATGTTTTCAGGGGCATAAGTAGGGACCGTATACTGATCGAGAAAGGACACTTCATCATCAGTATGGGGCATTTTATCCCCATCTGCAACATACTTACCCAATTTATGCCTTATTCTTTTGGAGCACGTTTGATAGAGGAGCGAGACCGTCTCGGCCTTACACAGGGAGACATCTGCGAATCGACAGGCATCAACAGGAAAACGCAATTTGCATACGAAAGGGATCATCGCTATCCCGATGCCGGCTACCTGATGACGCTGCTCAAACATGGTTTTGATGTCTCGTACATGCTAAGTGGCGAACGCCCTCCTCGTTATGGCACCGTCCATGAAGCGCTGCTCTGCAATGTGTTAGTTGCTGTCGATACGGAACTGTCTCGCGCCGGCCGCTCGCTTGATGCTGCGAGGAAGGCCAAACTTGTCGCGCTCCTCTATCAAACCTCCTCCGAGACTGGTCAGGTCGATCCGATCGTCGCGCAAAAAGCAATCGACCTTCTTTCCTGACTATTTCATTACGGAGTGGTCCGCGCCATCGCACTGGAACGGTAGTGACACTATGGCGCAAGGGCAATGGCGAATTCAAGCCACCGAATTAGTATGCACAAACACTATGATTAGTAATCCTGATTATTATGCTGCAATAAGGATGTCGTGGATCACGGCAACGGATTCAGTCAAGCAGACCGTGGGCGGCCGCCTTTTCGACGGCATCTGTAATTCTCGTTGCGCCCGTTTTTCTGGTGATCTGCTGGTAGATCGTTTTATAGACCGTATGTTTGGACATTCCCAGTCGATCGGCGACGTGGGATGCGCTGGCGCCATCGCGCAGCATCCGCAGGATTTGTGTCTCCTGTTCGCTGAGCTCGTACTTCGCCAGCGCATTCTGGCGCACCTGCGACACGCGCCAGTCCAGTAGTTCCGACGACATGGCGCGGAACAGCACCCGGTTGTCCCACAGCACGCCCTCACCAGCGGGCACCCGGACCGAATTGCTCACATGCAGTAGCCCGACCAGACCATGGCCGTGGATATGCGCCGGGACAACGACCCCGCTCGCAAAGCCGTGCATACGCGCCTCTGTCACCAGCCAGTGATCGACGCGATGTACATTCACGTGCGACGTAAGCGCAGGTGCAACATTTGTCCTGGCGTATGTTACGTAGGGATCGTTCATGTACCACAGCCTTGCGATGTACTGTTGCGTCCAGGCAGGTCTGCAACCAACGAGGTAACGTGTCTCCACGGCATCGCCCGTGGCAGGATTCGCACCGTCAAAACGGATCCATTGGTAAGTGAACTGCATTCCGCCCAGACCCGCAATGATTGTGCGCACCTTGGACAGCAGCGCACCTTCCGTCGCGCACATTGAAAGCTCGCCGATTAATCTTACGGGGTCGCCAGTTTCGACCTGTCTTGGGCGATCACCCTCCGTCGCTGCGACGCACTTCTGCCGGATGCGGTCGTAACTCTCCCGCAGGCGGGTCTCATATGGATCAGCCGTCACAAAGTCCGACAGAACGTCCACGCTATCTATCGCGACAATCTGGCTGAACGACGCGCCGTCACTCCGGATCAACCTTCGTGTCAGGATGCAGTCCTGCGACAGACTCAGCTCCACGCACTCGTTGAAAATGTGATGTTCATCTTCATGCAGTGTCGCGGGTGTAGCCACCTCGATCACTTTCTCCTGCATCGCCGCATACCTCTACACCGATGAACTCGTCGCGGAAAAGGCATCGGTAACGAAACGACCTTGCACTTCAGCGCCGGGAAACTGTGTGAGCCACGTGAACTGCTCCTGACGGTCCACACCATGAACCAGGACGCTCAATTCCATCTCTGTACAGACGCCGACTATCCCTTTAACGAGCGCCCTGGAAACCGGTTCAGAAGGTACGCGATCCACAAGCTCTTCGTCGATGCAAAGGCCATCGATAGGCAGCTTCGATAAATTCGGGAACGCAGAATCGGCCGTGAGCGCGGCAAGAATCTGCACACCGGTAGAGCGTATCGTCTCCAGCTTGTCGAGAACATGTGCTGCGGCCTGATCCAGACGGGTCTGAACGATCAGCCGCAAGGTCGATGGTTCCACCGCATGCTCACGTAAGCATTCGGATACACAGCCAGTGAGATCGCCGTCAACGAGCTGCGCGTAGGGTACGTTCAGGGTGACGTGCTGAACACTCTGTCCAGCGGTACGCCACTCGCGTAGCTGCCGGCACGCCTCGGTCAGTTGGAACTCGCCGAGCTGGACGCCGAATCCCGACGACTCGACCATTGAGAAAAGCTCGCGCCCTTCCAGTGGAGGCGCACCGTCCCGATTCCACTGCACCGATGCAAGAAGGCCGCGGGCCGTTCCGCCGACGGTGTAGCAGTCTCGATAATCCAGCGCGAATTCCTTTCTGAGAAACCCATACTGCAGCGCCTGATAGAACTCCAGTCCGCGCTCAGCGCGTTCGGACAGTTCGGGCGTATATACATGACACGCGCTGATATCCTTGCCCTTACCAACCGCTTTGGCGGCATACATCGCGAGGTCAGCACGGGTCAGAAGATCGAATGCGCTGTCTCCGTGCCTCACGTGCTCGACCACTCCAATGCTTCCCCGCATCCGATAGCTATTCGCGCGCAGCACATAAGCGAGCTCAAAGTCTTCTACGACACGGTTTGCTAGTTCCTGCGCTGTGAAGCGGGCAAAGTCACCTCTAACGACGATCACGAATTCGTCGCCGCTAACCCGAATGACCTCCTGCTCACCACGGGCGACGCGCTGCAGGCGTTTCGCTACCTGTTTGAGTAGCTGATCACCATCCCTATGTCCAAGGGAGTCGTTGACTCGCTTGAAGTTGTCAAGGTCAATGAAGAGAAGCGCAAGCCGTTCAATGCTTTGCTGAGTCATCGTCAGAGCATTCAGGCGGTCCATCAGGTAATTTCTGTTCCGCAAGCCAGTCAGCGTATCCGTGTTGGCCAGCTCGGCCAGGCGATCGCGCGCCCGCCGTTCTTCAGTGATGTCGATGCCTGAACAAATCAAAAACGTGTCATCAGGATGCTCACTTGTTCGGGCGAACTTGTTGCGGAATTGGAACAGCCGCGGACCCCGGATCGTTTTTACCGTCCGTTCAACCTCATACGCCTCGCCGCGCTGGAAAAACCTTTCTATGTTCTGACGGGACTCACTTCCATCCTCGTCGGACATGAACAGGTCCCACGCATTTTTTCCTATTACGTCAGCTTCCTTGAGGCCGGAAAGCTCTTCGGCGAACCGGTTGAACCGTTGAATAGTGCCATCGCGATTCAGAATCACGACAAGCGAATTGACTTCCGACAGGACTGTCTCTGCAAATGACAGCCCGCGCGCCAGATCACCCGCAATGGCTTCGGCATTAATGCTCGGAGAGGCCGTTCCGGCCCACCTGGTCCGATCGACTTTCCGTCCGACCAAGTGCAGGCGAAACCTCTTTTCAAACAGCAGCGCGTCGACAGTCACGCTCGACGTGACGCCAGTAAGTGCCCGGATTTGTGCCGCCTGCTCAGTTGAAAGCGTAACGGCTGCAGCGACCGGTCCGGTAATCGGGCTAAGTTCGAGGGCATTGCTATCATGAGACAGTTGCCAGCGCGGACTTAGCGTTTCAAACGTTGCCCGAAATAAGGTGATCGCTTCGTGATCGTGAAGGTCCATCCACGAAAGATAAATTGTCTGGACTATCTAGAGGAGCGGTTTTTACGAACTGTTACAGCGCCGCGATGCATGCTGCATTACCGCAGCGTCGGAGAAATGCAATCTGAATATCAATCGACATTAAGGAGCGAAGGAATCCTCTCCCTCAGTCGGTTTCCCGAATCGAGCGTCCTTTCCGCGATTCTCCGTATCCAGCGTGGGTTATTCAAGGCATCAGATACTTCCTGTCTTTCACTACGACAGACCGACGAATACAACACGCAATCAAGGTAACCTGACGGTTTTTCGAGAGGCGTCGTGAACTACCTCGCCAGCTATGATCAGTGCCGTCAGGTCTCTTTGAGGCGACACGACAACGTGTCGTGGACCTGTCTTTGATTTCATAACGTTGCCCGCGCCAGGTCACCGCGACTCAATCCTGCCTCCCTCCAAGAGGCATTCTTGAATCAAAGCCTGCCGGGAATATGACTGGGTGCGGAATTGAAAACATTCGTTCGAGATATCGAACAGGCTCGGGGTCAAGGGCTCGTTTGGTTGTTTCCCACCCAAGCCAATAGTCACTGCCAGTACTAAAACTGCGAAAAAGTGTGGGTTGATCTGGTATGCGATCAAATTGGCAGAATGGTTTCTCGGACGACAGCACAATCACGGAGTCTTGGGCGGGCGGTCTGACGCTCCACCAAATGCTGGTCGGCCTTAGAGAATCCGCAATCCTGCAGAGATCTGTGTCCTTGTGCAACCAGTGGATGCCCCACTCCGGATTTTCCGCGGTGCCGCCGTCCATCTTGAAATAGGGCTTGTAGACCCGCAACGGGGAATCAGTGTTGATTTGCGTCGCAATCAAGCATCCTGCCTTGCTTCGAACCACGAGTGCGGGAAGTTCCTGGATGTAAAGAACTGTGCCTTCTTTTCGCAAGGTTTCAGCATAGAGTTCGGCCTCTCGCCGTGACGCGTGCATGCACTCGTCGTTGTAACGATTTATCCAGGTCGAGTGCCACGCGTTGCGCCCGGTGTAAACGTGATACAGACATATGCCTTGTGCGGATGTGGCGAGCGTGCAAGGGAGACCAGGAAATTCCTCCGGCGAGTACTTTGTCAGCGCCATTTGTTAGGCATCCTATCTTGAAGTCGCGGGCGCATCGTCGTTGTAAATGGACGAACCGAACGACGTAGGCGAGTAAGTATGACTGGCTGGATTTTGAACGCTCGGGCAAGGTTCTTCTATGCGGAAGACCACAATGCGTATGGCGCCCACCCCTGAAGTTAAGCCACCGGTTCGCGGCACCAGCGATCACGTCGGCATCCCGGCATGCCGTGGCCAGATCCGCCGCGCCAGTCGAGAAAGATGGTCTTGCGCCCGTCTGGAACGGATCAGCGGTAACCGGCCGCGGCCTCTGGACGACCCCCTTTTACATTTTTTGGAGATAAGCGCTACACTAGATACTGTATATTTATACAGTATTCTTGCCCCATGAGCGCCCTGCCACGTCACCCTGAAGAAATCCACCCCGCCCTGTGGCGAGCTTCGCAGCTGGCCGCCGGCTTCGATCGGGTAGTGTCGTGCGGCCACGCCGCGCTGGCCGCCGAGCTGCCGGGTGGCGGCTGGACCGCGGGCGCGCTCACCGAACTGCTCACACCGCAGGCTGGCTGCGGTGAACTGCGTCTGCTGCAGCCTGCACTGGCGACCGTCGGATCCCGCCCCTTGCTCCTGCTGCAGCCGCCGCATCGGCTACAACCCGCCGGACTGGCGTGGCTGGGCGTTCCCGCAGGACAGGCCTGCGTGTTGCGCGCACCACGCACGGCTGATGCGCTGTGGGCCGCCGAGCAGATCCTGCGTGCCGGCACCTGCGGCGCCCTGCTCCTCTGGCAGGCCGAAGTCCGGCAGGAAGCGCTCCGGCGCCTGCATCTGGCCGCGCAGGCCTCGGACACCCTGCTGTTCCTGTTTCGCCCACTCGCGGCCGCCCAGGCGACGTCGCCGGCGCCGCTGCGGCTTGCACTGCGAGCTGCCAGGGGCGGTATTGAAGTGACGTTCGTCAAGCGCCGCGGACCGCAGCGCGACGAACCCGTTTTCGTTCCTCTCGTACCTTCACCTGCCCTGTTGAGCCGATATGCAACTCTGGATCGGCGTACATCTGCCGCACCTCGCCCTCGAGTCGTTTCTCCCGCGCTGGTCGATGCCACGCAATGAGGCCGGGTTTGTCGTGCTGGAGAAGGACCGCGTTGTCGCGTTCGACCGCGCGGCGCACTCGGCCGGGATCGTGCCCGGCATGCGCCGCGGTGGCGTGTTGACGCTTGTCCCCGACGCGGTCATCCGGGAACGTGATCTCACCCGTGAAGCGGAGCTTGTTCGTGGCGTGGCGTTCGCCCTGCTGCAGTTCACCCCCCACGTGGTGCTGGCGGAGGAATCGGTCGTGCTGGCCGACGTCTCGGCGAGCCTGCGCCTCTTCGGCGGCATCCGGCCACTGCGCCGGCGGGCGGGTGAAACGGTGAGCGCGTTCGGCGTGACCGCGACACTTGCCGTTGCCCCTACGGGGCAGGCCGCGTGGCTCTTCGCCCGGTCATCGGCTGGCATCGCGCTCACGTTGCGCTCCGTCGACCGTACGCTGCGTCGCGTGCCGTTACCTGCCCTGCCGCCTGCGCGCCCCTACGCAGAATGGTTCGACGGACTGGGATGCGAAACGGTCGACGACGTCCGGCGACTACCCCGCGCAGGCCTCAAGAAGCGCTGCGGCACGGCCCTGCTGGATGCGCTCGATCGCGCGACGGGCGCGGCGCCGGAAGTGTACGAATGGCTGGAGTTGCCCCCTGCCTTCAGCGCGCGGCTCGAGCTGCCCGACCGGATCGAGCATGCGGAAGCCGTGCTGTTCGCGGCGCGACGACTGATCCTGCAGATGACCGGCTGGCTGTCGGCGCGACAGCTGGCGATCGCGCGGTTTGTACTTGAGCTCGAACATGAACGCGGCCGCGCGGCGGTCCCGCCGACGGCAATCGAAATCGCGCTTGGCGAACCGACGTCACGCGAGGAACACCTCGTGCGCCTGCTGAAAGAACGGCTGGGCCGCGTCGAACTGGCCGCGCCGGTCATCGCCGTTCGCCTCGATGCAAAGGACGTCCGCGAAGCGGACGCGCCGAGCGAATCGCTGTTCCCGGAGCCCGGCGGCTCGCCGCAGGATCACGCGCGCCTGATGGAGCTGCTCGTCGCCCGGCTCGGCGCGCAGAACGTGCTCAAGGCGGCGCCGGTTGCCGACCACCGCCCGGAAGTCGCCGCACGCTGGCTTCCTATCGGCGAGACCGCCAGGGCCACGCTGCCGCCGCCGAATCTTCCGCGACCCACCTGGCTGCTCGACAAGCCGGTACAGCTCATCATGCGCGGCCACCGCCCGTTCTACGGCACGCCACTGCGGATGGTCTCGCCGGGCGAACGGATCGAGGTCGGCTGGCAGGATGGGCACCCGGTGACGCGAGACTATTTTGTCGCGGAGTCCGAAGACGCGCTGCACTACTGGGTCTTCCGGGAGCGCGTAAGCGCCGTCGAGGAACGCGAGCCGCGCTGGTTCCTGCACGGCCTATTCGGGTGATCGCCCATGGCGCCGACCTACGGCGCACTGCCCGACTATGCGGAGCTGCAGTGCGCGTCCAACTTTTCCTTTCTGCACGGCGCATCGCACGCCGAGGATCTCGCCGCTCGCGCCGCGCAGCTCGGGTATGCCGCGCTGGCCGTCACGGACGAATGCTCGCTGGCCGGCGTCGTGCGCGCGCACGTCGAGGCGAAAAAGGCCGGGCTGCCTTTCATCGTCGGGTCGCACTTCCACCTGACCAACGCCGACGGCTCGCCGGCCCTGTCATTCACCGCACTGGCGATGACGCGCGAAGGCTATGGCAACCTGTCCGAGCTGATCACGCTCGGCCGCATGCGCGCACACAAGGGCAGTTACCGGGTCGCGCCGCTGGATCTCGCGCACCCCGAGAAGCCCTTTGGACACCTGCGGGGACTGCCCGGGTGCGTCGCGATCCTGTCACCGGACTACCCCGCCGATGAAGACAGACTGGATACGCAGGTCGAGTGGTTCGTCCAGACCTTTGGCGATCGCGCATGGGTCGCACTGACATTGCACGCGCGTGCAATGGACGATATTCACCGCGGCACCGTCGAACATGTCGCGGCGCGTCACGGCGTTCCCGTCGTCGCGACCGGCGCGCCCGTCATGCACGTGCGCTCGCGCAAACCGCTGCAGGATGTCCTCACTGCGATCCGGGTCGGCAGACCGGTCGCCGAATGCGGCTATGATCTCGCGCCCAACGCCGAGCAGCACCTGCGATCGCGTCTGCGGCTCGCCAACCTGTATTCGCAGCGCACGCTCGAGGAGACGCTGCGAATCGCTCGCCTGTGCACGTTTTCACTCGACGAGCTGCGCTATGAGTATCCGGACGAGCTGGTGCCGGCCGGCCATACGCCGACCAGCTACCTGAGACAGGAGACCTACGTCGGCGCACATCATCGCTGGCCAGCTGGCATCCCGCATCAGGTACAGCAGCAGATCGAACACGAGCTCGCGCTGATCGGGGATCTGCGCTACGAGCCGTACTTTCTGACGGTCTACGACATCGTCCGGTTCGCGCGCAGCGAAGGCATCCTGTGCCAGGGGCGCGGCTCGGCGGCCAACTCGGCCGTGTGCTTTGCTCTCGGCGTGACCGAAGTGGATCCGGCGCGCTCCTCAATGCTGTTCGAGCGGTTCATCTCGAAAGAGCGAGGTGAGCCGCCTGACATCGACGTGGATTTCGAGCATCAGCGCCGCGAGGAAGTCGTGCAGTACATCTATCGCAAGTACGGGCGCGATCGCGCGGCGCTGACGGCCGCCGTGACGACGTACCGCCCACGCAGCGCGCTGCGCGAATCGGGCAAGGCACTCGGCGTGGATCCGGCAATCGTTGATCGCGTCGCGAAGGCCCATCAGTGGTTCGATTCGAGCGGCGATCTGCTCAACCGCTTCGCCGAGGCGGGCCTCGACGCCGGGTCTCCGCTGATCATGCAGTGGGCAAATTTTGCGGCTCTGCTGGTGGGCTTTCCACGACATCTGTCGCAGCACAGCGGCGGCTTCGTCATCAGCCGCGGCAAGCTGTCGAGGCTGGTGCCAATCGAGAACGCCGCGATGGCCGACCGCTCGATCATCCAGTGGGACAAGGACGATATCGAGGCACTTGGCCTGCTGAAGATCGACGTACTCGCACTCGGCATGCTATCGGCCATCCGGCGTGCGCTCGACATCATTTCAGAAAAGCGCGGCGAGCCGTTCGAGCTGCAGGGCATTCCTGCCGAGGATTCCGACACCTACGGGATGATCTGTCGCGCCGATACCGTTGGCGTATTCCAGATCGAATCGCGCGCGCAGATGAGCATGCTGCCCCGCCTGCAGCCGCGCTGCTTTTACGATCTCGTGATCGAGGTGGCGATCGTGCGTCCGGGCCCCGTGCAGGGCGGCATGGTGCATCCGTACCTGCGCCGGCGGCAGGGGCTGGAGCCCGTCACCTATCCGAGTCCGCAGATGGAGCAGGCGCTCTCGCGCACGCTCGGCGTGCCGATCTTCCAGGAGCAGGTGATGCAGGTCGCGATGCTCGCGGCCGGTTTTACCGCCGGCGAGGCTGACCAGTTGCGCCGCGCGATGGCTGCATGGCGTCGCAAAGGCGGACTCGAAGCCTACTACGACCGCATCGTGAACGGGATGCTTGAGCGTGGCTACGACCGCGAGTTCGCCGAAGCTATCTTTGCGCAGATCCAGGGCTTCGGCGAGTACGGCTTTCCGGAGAGCCACGCGGCCAGCTTCGCGCTGCTGGTCTATGCGAGTGCATGGCTGAAGCACCATGAACCGGTTGCGTTCCTCGTGGCCATGCTCAACAGCCAGCCAATGGGTTTCTATTCACCCTCACAGCTCGTGCAGGATGCGAAGCGCCACGGCGTGAAGGTACTGCCGGTCGACGTGACGCTGAGCAACTGGGATTCGGCGGTTGAAGGCCAGACAACCTCGTCCCCGGTGCGCCTCGGCATGTCGCTCGTACGCGGGCTGAAGGAGGAGGCCGCTGCGCGCATCGAGCTCGCGCGCGCGGTGCGACCCTTCGCCGATGTGTCGGACCTCGCGCGACGTGCACAACTCGATCGCAAGGATCTGCAGGCGCTCGCGGCAGCCGACGCATTGCGCTCACTCGCCGGCGACCGGCGTGCGGCTTTGTGGCAAGCGGTGGCTGCGGTACCTGACCGGGATCTGCTGCGCGGCGCGACTGATGACGACGCGACGCCGGTCCTCGCGCCGATGACGGAAGGCCAGCAGATCGCCAGCGATTACCGGACCCTCGGTCTGACGCTCGGCCGGCACCCGCTGGAACTGCTGCGCCCTCGCCTGCTTGCCCAGCGACTGCTGCCGGCGTCGACGCTGGCCGGATTCCGGAACGGGCAGCTCGCACGTGCCTGCGGCATCGTGACGGTCCGGCAGCGGCCGGGCACGGCCAAGGGTGTGATGTTTGTCACGCTGGAGGATGAGACCGGGCAGGTCAACGTCATTATCTGGCCGTCCCTGCTGGAAAAGCAGCGACGCGAAGCGCTCGGCTCGTCACTACTTGCCGTGTACGGCGTCTGGCAGCGTGAGGGGGAAGTGCGCCACCTCGTCGCACACCGACTGGTCGACGTGTCCCCGCTGCTCGGCTCGCTCGTCACGTCGACGCGAAATTTCCACTAGGAACCGGCGTACCATATTGGCGCACCTTCTTCCAGGGAGAGCGACCATGTGCTATTCAGCCCAGATCCAGGCGGACTACCGCAAGTACGTCAGGATGTTTGGCGCACACATGAGCATCCGGGAATTCGCGCAGCTGTACTGGGAACGCGCCGAGGGCAGCAACATCAAGATTCCGAAGGCGATGGACGCCGCATTCTGGGTGCCCCAGACCGACGAGGAACGGCGGATCAAGGAAGCGATCGACCGGTTCACCCGCGACCAAACCCCGAAGCTGGAGCAGGAACTGTTCAAGCAGCGCGCGCGGCTCGCCGACGCCGAACGAGCCCTGCAAAGCAAAACGACGAAGGCGGCCACCGAAAGCAAACGGATCGCAACCAACAAGATCGAGTCGGCGCTGCGCGGGCTCGACGATCTCCGGCGCACTGAACTGAAAGACCGCGATTCAAGAATTTTCCCCGGCAACTATGCTCCGGTCATGATCATGGAAGACGGCAGGCGCGTTATCAAGCCGATGCGGTACCACTGCCGCCCGGCCGGCAAGCCTGCGTTCTACGACAAGAAATATCCCGGACTTTATAATGCCAGGCTCGACAACCTCGAAGGCTTCTGGAGGGGCGTTTTTGGGTATTCGCACGGACTTATCGTCGCGAATGTGTTCTATGAAAACGTAAAACGACATCGCCTGGAAGGGCGCGAGCTCGCTGAAGGCGAACTGGAGGAAAACGTGGTCCTGGAGTTCAAGCCGCAGCCCGCTCAGGACATGCTCCTCGCCTGCCTGTGGTCGCACTGGCAAGCCCCTGGTGAGCCGGACCTTCTGTCGTTCGCTGCAATCACCGATGAACCACCACCCGAGATTGCCGCTGCGGGCCATGATCGCTGCATCATTCCGATCAAGCCGGAGAATATCGACGCCTGGCTTTGCCCCGAGCCCAACAATCTCGCGGCACAGTACGCAATTCTCGACGACCGCTATCGCCCTTACTATGAACATCGAATGGCGGCCTGAGCCAGCCGAGTCGTTGATAGCGTCGACCGCGTTTTTCTGAAGCCTGATGTGACGCATCCGTATTGCGCGCACTGCATGGATAAAGGGCGATTTTTGCTACATGTCAGTTTTATGTGCGTTATCGCTTCGCGTTGGCAACTTATCTGCATCTTTTGACTGCAGGAAGACAGACCTCGTTTCGAACTTTGAGCCGTTAACAATACTGAGATAGTGCAAATATGTAACAGATGATCCGTTTTTCTTATGCCAAACCTTCTTCCAAATTTTCCCACCATTCTCAGCTTCAATCGGCCACTTAATTTCGTCTGGTGATCCGTAATGATGTTCAAGTTGGGATACAATATTCTTGTCAATTGTCGCCTCCGAAGCGATATCCGGTGGATCCCGGAAGAATATGCTTACTAAAACAAGTCTGTCGTCCAAGAATTGGGCGGTCGTCTGCGCCTTCAGATTTCCATAGGTCGTTACTTCGCTGGAACACCAACGGCCAACGCTTGTGGGAGGCGCATCTGAGCATACAAATCCTTCATTCTGATGCTGCTCATAAAATACTTTCTCAGACACGCCGAATTTCGTGCCTTTGTATGTAATGTCATTCGTCTGTGCTGTTCCAGCGAATACTCTGGTCGTAAAGAAAATCACGAAAATAACCGCCGCACTCAAAAATTTTCTTTTAAGCATTTTTATATCCCTGAAAACGGCATTCGCAAGATAGTAACGGAATCGTGCACTTTGAAAGCTCGATGGACGAAGTGTGGTCCTGCGAGTCAATCGACATTCCAAACGATACGCCGAACGAAAATGCCGTCGCGCCCAAATCCAATGGTGCAGTGTACGGCGTACTTGTAAAATAGTTCTTTTCTGAACGCCTGAAGTTTCGCCAGGTCGTATTCTGCGCCCACGTTCGAAGAGGCCTTCTTCAGTTCTACGACCAGAAGATTTGAGTGGTTGCTGCCACGCTTGTGGACGACGATGTCGGGAAAAACAGTGACTGCTTCAAGATCGTCGTCTCTTGCCTGTCGTTGAGATAGCGCCAGACGTTTCACGTCAAATCCGTTCCTGTTGTATTCGCAATCGACATCGAAATCGGGAAATTGACTTGTCAAGTGCACCGCAAGCCGATGACTGATGCTCCGTTCGCTCGCGTCTACTTGCAGGAGATGTTGATCTGTTGCGCAAAGGCAATCAACAGCGCGTTCAAACAGGGCATGCGTTTCGCGATCGGACATTCGATAGGTCACTTCTGATTGGTTCAGCGGTGGCTAACATCATCTCGTTATACACCACGTCGTCGCATACCAGTTCGTAGAGCCCGCTAATCGGGGCGTCGCCTTCCCGATTGGCTCTCACACCGTATCCGCATAGGATTGGAAACTGTTAAAGGGCGCGTATCGCAGCCATCACACCCGCACCGAGCGCGCGCGTGTTGAGGGGTTTCCCGCTGCCGTTTTGTATAGAAACGCCCAGTTTCGAAGCAAGTTCTCGCAGTGCCGGCTTGGCTGGCAACTGGAGCACGCCATCTCGCTCTACCTCGATCGTGCCGGTATCGCGGCGACGGATGACGTCTGCACCGTAAGTTACTTCATCAGTCACGCCGGAGGTGGCTTCATACTGAATCATATCGGCGTGCGGCATGTGACTGAGGATGGCGTCAACGGCTTGCAATGTACGCGGCCCCCACTGGTTCGATAGCGCGTATGTCTTCCCGTTTGCATGAAACAGTTCGTCATCAGCCGTAAAGTAACGTGGTTGCTCGCCTCCGATTTCGTTCTCAAACGCGGCCTCATCGAGCGTCCCATCGGCAGACAGAAAGAGATTGCCTCTCCACGGGACCGAGCTCTCGATAACGCTTACCGGCACGCCCTGCTTGAACGCCTCACCGACGATCGCATGAATGAGGCGACGCTTTGGAAGATTCGGGTATAAGTTATCGCCGATCGTCAAATCGTAGCGAGTCAGATCTCGTTCTGGCTCCCGTGCGGCTTCCTGCTCAAGCGATTTTTCCCAAACAGCAACCTGATACTGCTCTGCTTCAGGAAGAGGTATGACCTGCTGTATGTCGAGCAACACTCGGTCGGCAATCTGGTGCGGCCGCATCTGCACGCAGCGAATGTCTAGCCGTTGTTTGTTGAGCCATAGGACGGTAGTCGTCAGTTCGGTCGAAAAGTCGGCTGATGCCAAGATAATCCGCACTTTATCCGACAAAGCGACGTTGCCTTCCTCCACACCCAGGAACTCCCGGATCACCTGCTCCGCATCTTCGTCCGACCCCAGCGACTGGAGATATTTTCTGTGGGCTGCAACGGCTTGCTCGAATCGCATCGTCGAGATCATTGCCGCATATCGCAGCGCCTGCAGTTCCATGTGGCCATCATTGTCACGCTTGAGTTCTACGACTACAAGCTGAGCCTGATCGTCAAGGCAGAGCAGGTCGATACGCCTGTTTGCTCCGACCCAGTCGCCAAATTCTTCCGCGAGCACCATTGTTTTCACTTTTGGCGTAATCGCGGCAATGTGCGCGCGGATGGCTCTCTGAATGTTCTGACGCTCAAGTATGCCGAGTTGCGTAAACGTCTGAGGTCTGATTTCTTTGAGGCTTTCGCCGGTCATCTCGTACAGCGCCATAAATTCCCCGTGTGAACTGTGGCAGTGTTCGCCGCTAGTGAGTGAAGATCATGCAGATGCTTCGCGCCCGGTGGGCTAATCGTCGTTCGGGAAAGCATCGAGTGGCAGCCCAACAATCTCCCAGCACAGTACGCGATTCTCGACGACCGCGATCGCCCTTACTACGAACATCGCATGGCGACCTGAGCAGCGCAAGTCGAAAACGACAACCGATCGCTCACAACCGGGAGACTGGGAGCATTCTCCCGGTTGGCGTCCCTTCTACCCGCCCAGAAGCTCAGGTCAATGCCTCCCGACAAAGCGCTTTTGTCGGGAGCTGAAGTTGAATTGACTCGACCGATGGCCGATCTTTGTATTACGATTGAAGCAACGAAAAGATTCCGTACAGACGAGAATAATATTTTGTGGGGAGACTTATGTCCAAGTCATTGTATGAGTTCAAGCGCTTTGTGGGAGGCAAGTGGGCAAGCTTCTCTGAATACGAAAAAAAGCTGGCGAAACTTATCTTGGATAACTTTGCAAAGGTTGAGTCAGCGGGCAGTGCGGCGGGGAATCGCGGAAAGTTGATCGCGAAATTAATAAATGATGCTGGCGAATCGGCGTCAATGGAATTGAATATAGAGGTCGATACGCCAACGAGCGAGCATGGGAAGGTGACGCGGCTCTCGCAAATCAAAGTGAAGAATTTTCGCGGATTTTCAAATGAGCAAACGCTTGCATTTAAGAATCTCTACACGTTTATCTATGGGCCGAATGGGACTGGCAAATCAAGCTTGTGTGAAGCGCTCGAATACGGCCTGCTGGGATCGATCCACGAGGCAGATGCCAAGCGCATCGAACTCGCCTCGTACATAAAAAATTCCATAACGAAAAAATCCGATCTACCGGTCCTGTCCGGTGTAACGCATGATGGTAAAGACGTCGTCGTCAGCGCGGATCAAAAAAGCTACGAATTTTGTTTCATCGAGAAGAATAGAATTGAGGGCTTTGCACGTGTCGCGGCGACTACCGCACAAGCGCAGCAAACACGGCTCGCTTCATTATTCGGATTGGAAGATTTTAATCTATTTTGCACCCAATTTAATGAAAATTTTGACAAATACTTAGACTGCACGGGTAAGAAAGCCAAGGAGCTTGCTGACAAGGAAAAGCAAATATCTGGGCAAAAGGCGATTTTGCTGCAGATTCCTGCGAAAGAGGCGGATGTCAAGAAAAGGCAAGATGCGATTCTTTCCCTGTTTTTAAATTATAAAACATTGGATGAAATCAAAGAACATATATCTGGAGGGGACAGTGTTGACGGGCTCGTAAAGAAAAATAATGCCGAAATTGCGAGGCTGTCCAGCTTGAAATTGGTGGTTGACCCCGGCATCGAAACTATCGCGACCGAGACGAATCGCCTGATCCAACTTCTCAACGAGGGGAGGGAGGCGCGGCGGTTCGTCATGGCTTATAAGGATCAGTTGTCACTAGGTGATTTGTATTCCGCGATATTAGATAACAGCGAACGATATCAAAATAAATGTCCGGCTTGTGAGTCTACGCTCTACGAGAATGGGGCGTTGCAGGTTCCGCTCGATCCATATCAAAATGCTTCCACAAAATTGATTGAATTTGATTTGGCGATAAAAAAAGAAGCACGCGTATCTGAAATATCGAACCTGTTGCGCGAAACTTGGACGCCCGTAAGCCTGAAAATTGCCAACATCCTTCCCGCAGCCAGGTCGATCGACTTCGACCGCTCAGGTGATATCGAAGCGCTCAGTAACGTCGCTGAGAGCGTGCAGGATGCGAAGAGTCTGGAAGCAGCTCTGAATCTTACATTCGAAAAATTAGGGCTTTTGGCATCGCTAAAGACGGCCATTGAAACATTCAATAAAAATATCGAAAAAACGAAATCGGCAGTTTTAAAATTAGAAGAGCAAAACCGAACGCTGGGGAAACACCTTGAAGAAATCGTCGCCATTAGTGCGATTGCAAAGGAAAACGCGACGAGCGTCGCTAGCGCAAACTCGGTAATTGAAAAATTTAAGGCAGAGAACGAACAATTGATCGCGCAGGTTGAGAGTGAAAAGCCGACGATTTCTCGCAACTTAAAATATAATTTTGCATATGAAAGCTTTCGCGAAAAATTAATTCACTATAACAGCAATCTTCCTCTCAGTCTCGCTGCCGATTTAAATGAAAAAACCTTGAAGTTTTATAATGCTATTAATCGGCACGATCATGAGTCTGATCGACTAACGTCTGTAGCATTGCCGACATCTACGGGCAAAAAGATTGAAATTGAATTCGAGGGCGGGGAAAAGTGCGATGCTCTTCAAATCCTTAGCGAGGGGCATATTCGCTGCCTCGGGCTTGCAATTTTACTATCCAAAATAGTTCGCGATAATTTACCTTTCCTTATTTTTGATGATGTCGTCAATTCCATTGATGATGAACATCGTAGCGGAATTGTTGAATTGATATTGGGTGACGATGAGATAAAGAATCGCCAACTTATCATAACTACCCATGGTGAAGATTTTGTAAAGCGCCTAGAAAATTCGGTGCCGAAGGCAGTTTATGCCAAAACGGTCAGCCGAATCGACTTCCTAGTACCAATCGATTCAAAGAAAATTGTCGTCAAATTGGATTCTCCGCGCCACTATCTGGTAATTGCAGAGCAGAGCTTTGTGGACGGGAAAGCTAGGGATTGCTTGAGCTACGTCCGTAAAGCATTTGAAGAATTGCTGAACAGACTCTGGAAGAAAATCGGAAGTAAAAGTTACACCGCGCAGATTCAAGTCGCGATGCGCGGGCCCGGAGGGTCTCCGGATCTAATGAGTGTGGCACGAGGGTTATATGGTTTCCTTGGTAAGAAGGAGGTTACCGTTTTTAAGGATGTGGTTCCATTGCTGGAAACAATGCTTGGCATGGAAAATCGCTATCCGATCGAGTGGAGTTACCTGAATAAGGGAACGCACGAAGAGGATAAAAGCGAAGAGTTTGACTCCGTGATAGTCAAAGATATGCTTGCGCTCGTTATAGAAATGGATTCCGTGATTGAAGGAAAAGGGGCCGCGGTTTCACTTGCCGCCTCAGCCTAGACTCATCTCGTTACGCGATGGCGCCGCATTGGCGACGCACGGCGACACGGATGCGAAGCTGCCCGGTCGTGCTGTGCATGGCTGTACCTCATCCCCAACGAGCGCGGTTTCTTCTTCCAGTGCGCGCTGCGGGAGGGTGACTGCTGATCTAGCGGATGCGAAAGCCCCGCGCGGAACAGGGTTCAGGCGACGGCGCGCAACTTCCGCTCGAATGCCTCGTCTGCATCTAGGGAAGATATCATATCGTTCGCGGCATTCATGAGGCGACTAACGTCTTTCGGAGGCATGTCGGCAGCGTTCTGGAATACCACCATCGACCGGAAATCCAGATGCGCAGCATTGAGATGCTGGAGGATGATCGTCGTCAACATGGCCTTTTCCCGCGTCGGTACGCCGAACAGGTAAAGGGGGCGAGCAAATCCCTCAATGAAAAAATCCACAGGGTAGTTGGCTGCGCTCTCCAGCCCGGGAACAAGGTAATTCTCGTGGATGGACTCAGCATCGACATGGGCAGTCAGCTTCTCCCGCAGATCCTCGTAGAAGGTGCTTTCGACCCGAACGCGATTCAGGAACGTCAGGTCATGTATCCGGGTAATCGCCTGCCCAAAGCGAAAGATGTTTGCGCCAAGACGGTCGGCGGGGCTGTCTATGTAAAATTCGCCATCGTCTTCCGACAAGTCGAGTTCGGAAATTATCTGACGGAATACTTTGCCCCGTGTCCCTTCTCTCAGCTTACCTATGTCGTTATCGTAGCTGAGATGCATCAATGTTCCGCCTATGTCGGTGATGCGAAATCCGCCAGTCTGAAGGCCCTGGAGATAGATTGAATACGAATCTCCATCGCTGAAGGCGAAGGGTGTAGAAACACAGAGCAAGTCGTCTCCCTGCTGGACGATCTTAACGTCAGCACAAAGGGATGAACAAATAGTCTGCTGAATCGCCTCTACATTCATGATGACCCTACAGCAACCTCATCTGGTTGCCGGATTCTTCGTCTTCGTCGAATCCGGATATGTTGCATATCTCTAGGAGGTGCAAAAACGCCCCGCCGAGATCCGTGTATGCCGCGGTGTGTTCGGCAAAGCCTTCGTCGCGCTTGTTGACGGACAGATACCGTTCCGTCGCGACGTGCACATGACACACGTAAGACATTTTATCGCCTTCGATCGAGTTCGTGTGTTCGTGGCTAGAGCCATTACATCGCACAAGCATCACGGACTCAGCTCCGCTTGGTATCCACCGGATGCCGGCCGAATAGCTTGTTGGCAACTTGGTACTCTGCCGCGTGAACATCGCGAATTCATGTTTCCCATCCATGCTCACGACATGATAGTCGGTTCGGAGGTGCCGGCCTTCGACCTTTTGTCGAGCGCGTGGATTCGTAACCTGCTTTGCGATGCGCATCAACTCATGGATCCGATCTTCAGTGAGGTCTTCTTTTGCCATTTTCTGTTTATTCGGTCACACCGTTTTACCCACCCGTCAAGCTGGGGCTTTGTCGCCAATTCGACCGCCACTCAAACTGCCTGTGCCCCGTCGTTTCCGCAGCCAAGCCCGGAGCCGGGGTGACCCGACTCGCCTGTGACGTGCGATCCGGTCGCGGCGGCGGCCGACAGTTGCTATCCAACGTTCACTGGCACCAAGGTCATCGTGTCGTTCCCGAATATATCAATGACCTTGACGGCGATCGTATAACGACCGGGACGCTCATAACGGTGCTGTGCGGTGGTCAACTCGAGCTCCCGGCTTTGCCGGATTCGGAAGCTCTGCCACTCGTTCTCGAAAATATATCCGCCCGTCCACCGTTCTTCGAACGGAGGTAGTTCGCCTTGTTCAGGGTCGATGCTCGGTAAGACGCCATCTACGCCCAAACCGCGAGGCACCTTGATGATTTCCTTGCGGCTCGTGTAGTCGAAGTCTACCGCCCAGTAATCCACCCAGTCGGTCCAGTGCTTGGTGAGCTTCTCCTTCTTGACGATACCATCCTTGCTCTTGCTCACCTTGTAGAGCTGTCCCTGTTCGCACATCACTTCGCTCTTGCCCGCCTTGAGCGCGGCGATCGCCGCCTCCGCCGCGCCTTGTGTGTAGTAGACCGAGAAGTCGGTTAGCTCGATTTTGACCGCGAGCTTGTTTTTCTTGTCGTATCGAGGCGTGGCTTCGACGAAGCTGATGTCGTGGAACACCACCTGTCCCTTGTCCACTGCCCGCTTGTCGAACACCTCAGCAGGGATGTACTTCGGGGCGAGGTCAATCCCCTTGCTGCGGGCCTCTTCCAGCACGGCCGGGAATAGCCCCATCTCGAACTCGAAAGCCAGCACGTCCACACGGGACGCGCCGCGCTTGCGGCACTCCGTTATGACCTCTTCGACGAACAATCTCCCAACTGGCAGATTGATCGGGCCGATCACAACCAGCCGCCCACCGCGAGCCCCGTGGAAAAAGCCGTCCTGCGGCTGTGTACCTTCGTTGCCACCAAAGCCTGTCGCCTTGTAGGCACGCAGAATTAGCTCGCGGAACTCGCTTTCTTTGTGGGCGAGGGCTTGGGCCTTCTGTTTTCCCGTCAGCCGACCGCCGACGTTCAGATAGGCTTGTCGCTCATAGCGGCCAAGATTCAAAACCTCGAAGGCGCGAAAGTCTTGCTCGGCGGCCCGCTTCTCGCGCTGCACACCGATCAGACGCTTACGTGTGGTATGTATGCCGAACTTACCTAGGTCGGTGGCGATCCATTTTCGCCCTAGCTTCTCAGCGACGGCTGCCGTCGTCCCGGAGCCGCAGAAGAAGTCGGCGACCAGGTCGCCTTCGTTGCTACTGGCCCTGATGATGCGTTCGAGTAGCGCTTCAGGCTTCTGGGTGGCATAGCCGATGGCTTCCTTCGCTTGGGAATTGACCGCGTTAAGGTCATCCCATATGTCTTGGACTGGGACGCCCGGCATCTCGTCCAGATATCGCTTATAGCGAGGCACCGCACCCTCACTGGGTTGAACGATTCGGCCTTCCTCATAAAGCTTCTGCATGGTTTCCCGCGAGTAACGCCAGAAGCGTGTGACGCCCAGAAACTCGTAGCTCGGATTTCCTTTGCTAGAACCACCAGGGCCGATGATGTTGTCGAGCTCGTAGCGTCTTCCTGAGCTCGGTTCCACCTTTTTGTAATGCGTTCTCAGATACTCGTCTGAGTAGGGTGCGTATTGAACATTCCACTGATATCGTTCGCCCTTCGTGTAGAGCAGTATCACGTCGTGCAGTCGGCCGAGGTGTTCGGACCCTTGGCCGCTGTCGCTATGTGCAGTCTGTCGTTTCCAGATGATCTGGTTTACTGCGCACTGCTTTCCGAACACTTCGTCCATCACTCCACGGACGTAGTGCGATACGCCCCAACCCATATGGACGTAGATCGTGCCGTCGCTGGCGAGAAGGTCTCGCATAAGAATTAGACGCTCATAGAGCATTGAAATAAAGCTATCCGCTCCGCGCCCCCAAGTGTCGCGGTAAGCGATTTGCTCGAGCAGGTTCGCTTCCTTATGGAAGGTCTCGCCGCCGATCTCAACGTCCATGCTGAAATCCGCGCCCACATCAAAAGGTGGATCGATATAGATCAGCTTGAGGCCGCCTGCGTCCTCAATCTGCTGACGCAGCGCGCCGGCCTTCAGCGAGGACAGGATCAGTTTGTTGTCACCCCAAATCAACTTGTTGGTCCAGCCGCGCAACTGACGACCACGGCTATCGAACAGATCCTCCTGCACTTTAGTTTCCGCGCGTGGCTCGTCGATGTGCTCCAGCGTCTGGAAAGGCAGTACGGTGGTGCACACATCTCGCGTTTTGCCGTTCCAGACCAGTTCGACGTCGCGCTTGTCCTCGAACAGGATGAAGCGGTATTTCTCCGGGAGTACTTTGCCTTGCTGGATCAGCGTAACAAGATCACGCTGCTCGGCATCGCTCAGTTCATATGATTTTTTTTCTTGACGTGCCATCGTCAACCCTCTTGATATTCACGAAATGAGCTCGCCAGTCCCGCAAATGACGACGGCTTGTGTTGCTCAAAACTATCTTGATCGACATAGACGAAACTGTACCGCGTCCCGCCCTCCTCTTTGCTGGCCTCGGTCGCGTCAGCGCACCACTGCCGGAGACGTGCCATTTTCTGCGGCACGTCAAGTTCCACGCGACCTTTGGTCTCGACGATCCAGACCGTCCCATCCGTGGTGCGCACGATGAAATCGGGCGTGTAGGTCGAAAGGTCGCCGTTGGCTTTTACATAGTCAAGCTTGAAGCCCACGGCCATATAGTTCTTTCCGAACGCCTGCACGTCGGGCACGCTTTCCAGAAATGCAGCAAAGGCCAGTTCCAGCCCGTCCGCATTTCCCTCGCCTACGATCCGGTTGAACACAGAGCGTTTGGCAGAGAGGAATCCGCGCGGCTCCGTGCGGAAGGGGCGCGTATCGCGCAGCCGGATCTGGCCGTCGATGCGGGAGCCGCCACTGTCGTGGATGGTCAGCGCGTTGATGGCGGCCCGGAAGTGCTCAAACAGGACCTTGCCCACATCAGGTTCAGATAGGTTACGCATGATCACCGGATCATCCAGATCGACTGGACCGGTGAAGAGGTGATCGCGCATGAAGGTTTTCACCTTCGGATAGAGCTGATCATAGCCGCCCACCAGCCGCAGATCTTTCAGAAGCTGGCGGGCAAAGAAACCGACCACCGCGCGGTAGTCCGCCGTGCCGCTGCTGTCGAGCTGGATCGTGTGATCCACTTCGGAATCGAGCATCGTCTTGAAGACGATCTCGCGGGTCTCTTCTGGCGTGAAGGCCTTGATAGGCAGCTTGGGGTTGCCAAACAACGCGGGATTTAGTTCAGCCAGGTCTTTGAACTCGCGATTGAAGCGGCGGGTGAGCCGTGGCAGGGCAATATCTAGCGCGTCAAGGTCTTTGTCATGGGCTTCCGTGTCCACCTCGACAACGAGCGAATCCTCTCGCTCGCGTCCCCGCGTTCCGCCCATTGGTACGCGCTCGAAGGTCACGCCTTCGCTTTGGATGGATTCCACGAATTCCATGAAGGCTGGCGTCCCCATGACCGACACGGTCTCGCGCTGGTCGCTGCCAAAGTACATGCGGCGCAGGCCGCGCCCCAGGGTCTGCTCCGGCAGGATATTGCTCTTGGCGGCGAAGGCGCGCAGGCCGACAATGGTGGTGACGTTGCGCACGTCCCAGCCTTCCTTGAGCATCAGAACCGAGACAATCGCCTTGTAGGGCGACTTCCAGGTGTCGATCTCGTTCGATTGCCTGCGCAGGATCTCCAGTTCTTCCTTGTTCTTGCTCGAGGCCGCCTCGGAAATCTCCCCGTTGGCCTTGGTATGAATCACAAGCACCGCGTCCTGCAATTCCGGGCAAATCTTCTTCAGGTACTCGCCCACCTCGTCACAGTTCTTGGTGTCATCCACCATCACGAACAGCACGGCCTTCTTGCCCAGCTTCTCGTGCTCGCCGTAGCTCTTGCGCCACTCCTCGACGCCGAGCTGCAGATAGTCGGCATATTTCTCCGTGATAAGTGGGCTCTTCTGCTCGGCGAGCTTCGCCCGGCTTGCCACGTCGGGTAGTACCGGGTGCTTCACAACGTTCTGTGCGATCGCCTCGACGAGTGGATAGTCGCTCACGGTCTGCACAAAGATCGCCCCATTGTCGTGGCGCGGCGTTGCCGTCACATCCACCTGGATAGTCAGCCGCAAGTCTTTCTGCAGCAGCCGATGGTGAATGTCTTGGATGCACTGGAACCACGCGAGCCGGTTGTCGTGGATATGGTGCGCCTCGTCATTAAACACGGCGAGTTCATCAATCTCGCGCACGATTTCGCCGAGATCGGTGTTGCTATCAGTCGTCTTGCCAACGGGCTTTGCTCCGAACGGCGAGAGGAAGTAGTCGCGCAGGTCATCATCACCCAGCGAAGGCTCCGACACGTCACCGAGATAGACACGGTGAATGTTGGTGAGAAAAATGTTTCCCGTCGGACGGACGATGCGCACGTCGTCTTGGATGTGCAGCGCGATCTGGAAGTCATCCCGCCAGTTTTGGCCGGCATATCCATTGTCGGGCAGCACGGGGTCGCCGAAGAAGATACGCAGGCCGTCAAAGTCGGTGCGTAGGCGATCAAGCACGATGATGTTGGGCGCGATCAACAGGAAGTTGCGCGCGAGCGACGAATCAGCCTCGTAGAGCTTGTGAAAATAGCTCCAGGCCATCAGCAGCGACAGCACCTTCGTCTTGCCGGCGCCCGTCGCCATCTTGACCACGAAGCGCGGCCACTCCTCATCGAACATATTGCTTGATACCGCGCCGGAGGCATCGAAGCGCAACAGGTCGAACTTGTCGCGTGCGCCGCGGACGTCATAGAGCCAAATCACGGTTTCGACCGCCTCGCGCTGCGCGAAGTAGTAGCGAAACTGGCTTTGCGTGCCGTCGGCCTGCTCGATCAGGTGATCTGTATCGAACCACCATGTCAACAATGCGCGTGAAGTGGCTGAGCTGCCAGCATAGGACGTGTCACGCCAAGCTTTGACCTCTTCGCGAATCTTGGCGACCAACGGCGGCAGCAGCTTCTCATAAGCGGTGCTACGAAGTTCCTCGGCCGCTGGGAACCACCGATGTTCTGGAGGCAGAGTTTCATAGGGGGATAGCGGGAATTCGGGATGAAGTGCCATAAAGAGGCGTTCCTACTCTTGTTATTTATGGGTGGGCGTGCGCGCTTGGCATCGATGAGGCCCGATAACCAGCGGCGCACGAACCGCGACAGTCTGTTGGCCCGCTCAGACGGCCGGCGCGATGTCAGACTTCATCACGACGCGTTCACCACCTCCTTGAACAGCTTGCCAGGCGTGAATTTCACCGTCTTCGCAGCGGGAATCTGGATTGCTTCGCCGGTGACCGGGTTACGGTCGACGTGTGCGGCGTGCGCGCCAGTCGAGAACGAGCCGAAACCGATCAGCTGCACGGTTTCTCCCGCGGCGATCGCCGTGGTCACCGTGTCGACAATCGCGTCGATCGCCTCATCGGTAGCGGTCTTGCTTTCACCCGTCGCCGCAGCGACCATATCAATCAGATCCTGTTTGTTCATTGCATGTCCTTTCGAGTGTTCACGAGACCGTGGCCACAGGTCGCGGCGCCAGAAGCCCGCCCTACCGCACGGCGGCGCATCCACGCAAACCGCGCGGCCGCCTAGTCGCACCAGATATCCTGACGTTACCTATGATTCAGGAAAATAGCGGCAGCGACAGCGCAGCTGGCTGACGGGTACGAGACGCCGGAGAACGGCGAACCGCCCGCCCGGATAGCCCGGCGCGGACCTGCCCGAGGCAATGGGTCAGGTCACACCAGTCGGGCTGCGATGACGCCACACCGTGCAGCATCGGCAGCGACTGCTCCAGCCGGTCGAGCAGCTCCGGCAAACTGGCGTTGCCTGTCCACTTTCGTTTCAGTACGCGTTTTCCCATAGTTGCCCCCTCTTCTGATGGAAAAGCCAGCATATCGGTGCATCGCCACGCGTCGTCGGATTCGGGTGACAGCTCTCGACTCGACCTGTCCACTCTATCCTTGGGCGTCCACCGCGTGCGGCCGCAGCATGTCCCCGGGATCACCACATCGCTCGGATAAGCACAGGCGGGTTGCTCGCCGACCGCTCCGGTCCCACGCCGGCAGCCAGTGTTCGCCATGCAAACACGTCCTTTCCAAAAACCGACGATCGCCGGACGATTACACGCAACATCGTTTGTTCCGCTTCGATTACTCGCGCGAAGTATACGGCCACGCGCGCCTGTCGTCCTACTGCGTTGCACCCATGCCTGTTCCGCGCATCGTCTTCGTGCAGGTCACTTTCGCGCTCACTGGCTGCTTTGCCGGGTCGACATCGCGCTACGGTACCGGTCATTCTCCTGCTGCAGGTGGTCGACACGTTCTCGCGACCCGACCTGGTGATACACCGGCAAAAACCCACCTGGCCGGTTATTTCTGTCCCGATCCGGTCAGCCGCGAGTGATACTTTGAGACCTCAGCGCGCATCCGCCGCCGCTCGGCTGTCACGTAAGTTGTGGTGGTCTGCAGTGACGCGTGCCCCATGATTCGCTGCACGACGTCGAGCGGGACGTCGGCGGCTACCGACTGCGTGCCGAACGTATGCCGCAGCGCATGAGGTGAGGTGTGTGCGAGTTGCCGGCGCTCGGACTCGTTGAGATCCGTCAGGTGCTCGAGCATCTGACGGATCGCCCAGCTGGTGAGTCCCCGTGCACCGCGCACTGAATACCCTTCCTGCAGCGGCACTCCGGCCACATCCTCTTTGCCGTCATCCAGTCCAAACTTCCTGCGGGCCCTTTTCGTCCCCGGTATGACGAGCGGAGCGATGAGCGGTGCGTCCACGTCTGGCGCATTGAAGTCGAGCCCGCGGTCGCGCCAGTGCGCATGCAGCGCGGCGATGCACTCATCGCTCAACGGTACGAACCGCTCCCTGTCGCCCTTGCCAATGACCTGCAGCAACCACGTCGGGGGCACCTCTCCGTCCGCAGGCAGCCACTCGAGCGCCGGGCGCCGTATCGCCGCAGCCTCGGCGATACGCAGGCCCGAATCGCCCATGAGCAGCAGGAGCGCGCGTGCCGCGCGCCAACGTGCCCCCTGGGGACCGGAACTGCCGGTGCGATCGGAGAGAAATACGCGCACGCGCGTCCACAGGTCGATCGGCAGGGCGCGATCGATCTTCATTTTCTGCGCGCGCCGGACGGCCCTCGGATCCTTCACGGCCCGCCACGGATTGCCGGCCAGATAGCGCACGTCGACCAGCCAGTCGAACGCGGCCCGGATCGCACGTACCGCGTACCGCTGACTGTCCGCAGACAGGCCGCCCGGCGCGAACGGACGCCACCGGCCCGAGGTGCGCGACACCGGCGGACCGGTAAAGGCGGCCGCCGGCGCGGCCAGAAATGCCTTGTAGGCCTCGCAGTCTTCGACCGTCAATGACGACAGCGCCACGCCGCGCTGCGTTGTTGCCCACAGCACCAGCCGCTCGAGCTCGCGTACGTACGCGCGCTGGGTGGCCGTCTGTCCGGCGTAGCCGGCCAGGTAGGCCCGCACCGCGTCGAGGTCGTGGCGGGCCCGGACGTACGGGAAGACAGGCGCACGGTTGGTGCCGTGCTCGCCGGACAGCGCGTGTGGCAATGCCATGCGCTCGAGCGGCGCGAGCTGCCCGCTGGCCGGTCCGATCACCACGATGTCGCCCGGTGCAACGAGCGGCGCTGCGGCATCGACGTCGGCCGCAACCGTCACGCCGAGCGAATCGACGTGCCGTCGCAGCCACGCGACGATCACCCGCGCACGGCCGGGCCCGATGCGCGGCACCGAACGCCACCAGCTGCCGCCGCGGCGGTTCGCAACAGCGACGAGCTCGGCAAGCGTGTGGATGCCCTCGCCTGCCAGGTGCCGCGCGATCAGCGGCCGGAACCACAGGCCGACGGCGTGACCGGCCAGCGGCTCGGCGACGGCGAGCCTCGACGCCTGCTCGACCATCTGCAGCGAGGCACTCGCCAGCCGCGCACTGCCGTGCTTCGCGATCGAGGCGCGCAGGTGGTCGGCCAGCACGGCCGATCCGTGCAAGATGGCCAGCTGGACCAGATCGTCGCGCATCGTGCGCAGGAATCGCTCAAGCTGCTCCGGCTCGTCAATATAGGTGGTGGTGTCGCTGTCGAAATACAGGCGCGCGATCTTCGCGACCGGCACGCCCTGCACCCGGGCGCGCAGGGCGGCGAACTCGGTACGCGAATAGGTGCGCGGCGGGGGTAGCGCGAGCTGTTGTGGGTGGTTCGCCATGGGATCAGAACAGGGCGACTACCGACGACGCGGTGCTGAGCAGCACCGCGACTGCGGTCAGAATGGCGGCGACGGTGTTCAAGCGACCGACCTCCTGATTCGCGCGGAACTGGGCGGCCCGCCACGCCTGCTGCGCGAGTTCCGGCACGACCGGCATGATGGCGTTCGGATCGCCGTTCAGCGGATCGACCGGCACGCGCGTCGACTTCCCCCAGTACCAGGCCGCCGCCAGGCCGAATCCCAGGCCGCTCATCGCGAGCCCGAAGGCGGCAACCTTCGTCGTGCACGTCATCCAGTCACTCCCCGTGCCACCAGCATCCGATATTGCGCGCCGACCACGTCCTGAAGGCGCCAGTCGTTCGTCGTCAGGCCGACGTGAGCCAGCATGCTCCGCACGCGTTCGATGGCTCGCTGCCACGACTCGGTGTCGTCGCCCTCCGTGAGCTCGAGCGCGTCGTCGATCGCGTCGAGCAGGTGGCCGATCGCGTCGTCGTCGCGAGCGGTGCTGTCGCTGTTCCGGCGCCAGGCCACGAAGGTCTGGCGAACCGGGTACAGCGCATCGCGGTCACGGTCGGTCAGCAGCGTGCACGCCTCCTTGCGGTGTCGGTTCATCACCCGTTTTGCCGTGCAGGCACGTTCAGCGGACCGTAAGCGTGCGGACAAACAGTTCCGCCCACTTCAGCACATCGAACACGAGGGGCTTCAGGATCGGCTTGCTGCCGTGCACGTCACCCATCTTCGAGCGCAACGTCTGCATCACGAAGGCGCCCTGGCTGAGCGCGCCCCTGAAATTCCCTGCAAGCTTCGCGGCCGTTTCGGTATCCCACCCGAGCTCGCGCAACGGCGTCTCCAGCTCCATCACCGCCGCCAGCGCCCGGTTGCAGCCTTCCTGAAACGACCTGGCCGGTTCGCCCAGCCGGTAATCGGCATAGACGGCCGCCACCGCGGAATCCACTGCCCCGCAAGCCGCTGCAATCGCCCCACCCAGATCGCCATCGCGAAAGCGCTGCGCAGCCCTGGCCAGATCGGCGCGCGGCAGATCCGGCACACTCGCCAGTTCGGCGGGATCGAATAGCTGCAGCGGAATCAGGTGATTCTCGAGCAGGCCCCAACCGTGCCGCGCTAGCTGTTCCTCCAGCGCCTCGCGCAGGTCCGGTCGGCGTTTCAGGACCTCTTCGGCGACAAGGATCACGAAACGCTGCCGGGCATCCGGCTCGAGGTGGCCGAGCTGGCCCTCGACCGCGGACAGCAACTGTTCCTTGGTGGCGCCCTTCTCCGGCTTTTGCTGGAGGTGGGCAAGGGGTATGAGGTCCAGTCCGGCCAGCCCGGCGATGGTCTTGATGTCGGCGAACGACACTTGTGCGAGGCTGGCGCGCACGGTGCCCCACGCGGCGGCGGTAGTTGGCATTGTCTGGCTCCTTGGCGTGGTCGGCGGTCGGCCAATGCCTTCAGGGGTTCATCGCGACCTGATACGGGTAAACACCTATCAGGCACCGGCTTAGGCCGGGTTTAAAGCAGATTATTCATTATTTACTCATTAAACGCCATGCCGCTAACAGGAGTTAGCGGCATTGACCATGATGTGCCCCTATCTTTTCAGGGTCCGGCGAGCCACGTGTGACTTCATCAGGCACCGCGCGCTGGGCAGAGGTGACCCACCCGAAGTGCCTGTTGCTGCGAGACTGGCTCGCCCGGCGCTGATTGCGCGAAGGCCCACCGATCAGGTAGGGTGGCGGCATCACAACCACAACGAGGAGGCAGCAATGAACAAGCAGGAACTGGTGGATGCGGTTGCCACGAAGACCGGCGACAGCAAGGTCGCCACGGGCGAGACGATCGACGCGGTGATCGCGGCGATCACGGGCGAACTGACGAAGGGCAAAACGGTACAGCTGATCGGATTCGGCTCGTTTTCGACGGGGGCGCGCGCCGCACGGGTCGGACGCAATCCGGCAACCGGTGCCGAGATCCAGATCCCGGCCGCGAAGACGGTGAAATTCACGGCAGGCAAGGCGTTCAAGGATGCCGTGAACGGCGCCTGACAGTGACGCAATGCCACCGGTCGGAGATGTGCCGGCGGCCAGCCGTTGCGGGAAGATCTCCGACGGGAGACGGCTCCTTTTTCGAGGTCGATCGTCCCGCAACCGGCCTGGACAGTGCAAACGGGTGTTCCAGCGGTACCGGGCGGCCGCCGCATCACAACGCACCGCTGGTGACGCCATGCTGCGGCTCCCGTTATCCGGGCTCCTCGCCCTGCCCTCCCCGCGGCGCATCGGCTGCAAGGGACGGCCGCAGCGCACATCCCAGGCAACGCCCCGTGGGGCGCGCTAATGCCCGGATGGTCAACCGCCGGAGCGACGACGAATCGCTGAGGCGCGCTAGCTACCACCCGCGCCCAGCCTATCTGTTGGTACGGGGACGTTCTTGCACGCGGAAAAGTACGCGAAAAAGAGTGGAAGCCGACCCCGCCAACAGGATCGAGACGTAGCGCGGCGGTGGTCTCATTCCGTCAACTACCCTGCCTCACTTCACGCAGATTATTAGGTTTTTGCGCGAAACCGCCTGCCCAGGCGGCTCTGAGACGGTACATCCCCAAAAAAGTTAACTTGCGTTTACCGTTTACGACGGCTAATCTCCGTGTCAATTCGACCGTGGCGGTCCACTCTTGCCGAATCGGTCCAATCATCGTGAACGGTAGGAACGTAAATGGACATAACCCTCGCTCACCCCGGAAAAACCACCGCGGACGACCTCATGCGCCTTGCGCAGCTGTCGGACGTGATGCTTCAAAAGATCCGGGACGAGATGCTTGAGCCCTTTCCCCGAAAGGAGGCGCCGCTCATTACATCGGCGCGCGTCCAGGAGATGTGCGGGATCGACAAGCAGCGAATGGCCTACGTTCTGAAAAAGGGTGAACTACCAGAAGGACGACAGACCCGACCGGGCGCTCCGCGCTCTTTCTCCGTCGCCGAGACGATCGAATGGATCAAGGCTGAACTCAAGCCTGCACCGCGTCAAGGCCCGGCCAAGGTGCTGGCCGTCGCCAACTTCAAGGGTGGTGTCACCAAAACTACGACCTCGACATTGCTTGCGCAGGGTTTGTCGATGCGGCGGGGGCGCCGCGTGCTCCATATCGACCTTGATCCTCAAGGAAGCGCAACAACACTGTACGGCATCAACCCCCATGCAGAGGTTGATTCTTCCCAGACAATCATGCCGTTGGTCGAGGCCTATCTTAGCGATCAGCCATTCGATATGCGGGCGCTCCCCACTCCTACCTATTGGCCAAACCTTGATTTAATCCCGTCGTCCACGGAGCTGTTCAATGCTGAGTTCATGCTCCCGGCCCGAGCGTCTGCGACCGAGCATGGGGTGCGATTCGAACAGGTTCTTCACGACGGCCTCGAAGGCCTGAAGGACGAGTACGACTACATCATCATCGATACTGCGCCGACGCTTAGCTACCTGACAATCAATGCGATCTTTGCCGCAGACGGCGTAATCGTCCCTGTCGTGCCCGACATGCTCTCCTTTGCCTCGATGGTGCAGTTCTGGCACCTGTTTGCCGACCTAATTAACGGGATGAAGGCTTTTGGCGACGAGCGGACAAAGGAATTCGATTTTGTCGATGTCCTCGTCACGCGTTCCACGCCAAAGGCGGCTGCGCAAGTTTTGCAGGCCTGGATTTCGCAGATATATGGCTCCCGAGTGATCCCTGTTGAAATCCCCGAGACCGATCTTGCACGCAACACGAACATGCGCTTTTCCACGATCTACGATCTCGCGAGCTACGAAGGGGGCGCGGAGACGCTGCGGCGCATTCGCTCGCCAGTCGACCAGCTGGTCGATCGTGTTGACGACAAGGTCAGTGCGATGTGGACACGAGGAGCCTAGAAATGTCTTGGATCAAGGATCAAGCAGCCAAAGCCGCGAACATTCAGCTAACGGAGGCTGACCAGGCACGCGCCACTGCGACAAAGCCCGGCGGCCCCAGGACAGCTCCAGGGCAGCTGATGCACTTGCAGGCAACAGCAGCCGCACAACGAGAAGAGATCGAGCGCCTCAAGACCGCGCTTCAGGGGGCGGCGAAGGCCAAACTTCCCGTAGCTCGCCTCCATGAGGTCCCCGGGCGGCGCAGAAACCTGACTGCAGAGCAATACAGCGAACTAAAGGCGAACCTTGAAAAGTACCCACTTTCAACGCCAGTCAGTGTCGAAGAGCGACCGGACGGCGACTGGGACATTGTCGCCGGCAACAATCGCGTCGCCATTTATCGCGAGCTTGGACGCGAGGAAATTGAGGCGAACATCCTCAATATCGACCGCTCGCTGGTTGAGAGAGTCGCATTCTTTTCCAACCTGCTGTCGCCGTCGCTTTCGGACTTCGAAAAGTATTGGAACTTCAAACGGCTGCAGGAAGGCACTGAGTTGACGCGTCAGGACTTAGCCGAAGCCGCAGGGCTCGCCAAATCGCACGTTAGCCGCATCTTTGCCTTCGAGGGTCTGCCTGACGAAGCCAAAGAAATTCTCGCGCAGCGACCTGAGCGGCTCGGCAGCCATGCGGCGGCGAAGCTTGCAACCGCGACCGGCGCCGGCAAGGCAGCCGAAGTCACGCAGGCAATCCAGCGTTTGGTCGAGGACGAGGCATTTACTCAGGAGAATGCCGTCAAGCTCGCCACCGCAAAGCCGAAGGCTCCCGACACAAACGCCCGTGAGACGCTGGTGGTGAAAGTTGGGAAAAAACGCTTTTGCGAGATCACCGCTCGCAATGGCGTGATTGGTGTGAAATTAACCGACGAGGCTGATCAAGCCGGGCAGTGGGCCAAGGAGATCCAGGCGTTCATCGAATCGAAGTTGAAGCAGCGCGAGTAGAGCGCGTTCCCACTGGGAACTTCTTTTGATTCAATGGTTTGGATTTAGCGATCAGGCGGTCGCGAGATGCATTAAAGCCGGTTCCCTCTGGGAACCATCGAAGAAACAAGCACTTATGAAGTGCCAATGAAGAACCGGAGCCGAAATGCCTAGCTTCTGACCGTAGTAAAAACAAAAGCCTTCGGCTGGAACCGAAGGCTTTTGAATATTGGGCTTGCTGTCGCTCACCCAGCTGCTGCACTTCCCCGACTGGAATCGGGCAAGGGACCAAACACCTCGAAGTGTAGCGGAACGTGATTGGCAGTCAAGCATGTGTCATCCATTTTTTCGAAATGGACGTGTAGACATGCCTATCGCGCAACACTTCGTTGCCGGCGAGGGGGACATTCGCCCTCACCCGGCTGATCCGGCAGATATCAAAATCGATGCCGACGCCCTCGCCGAATTCACCTGCGACACCACCAATCTCCCGTGGATCGTTTTTCGCGCCGCGCATCGCGCCGCACATCTGCACGGCGTCCCCGCCCGTGCCCGCGCCCTGCTCTCGGCCCTCGCCCGCACCGTCGACGCCCATCGCCCTTACGCGGCGATTTACGCGCGCCGCGAACTGCTTACTGGCCGCGCCATGCAATCCATGCGCACGTTCTATCGTAGCCTCGATGATCTCGAAACCGCCGGCCTGATCGTCCGCCCTCCACAGAGGCGCTATGGCGAGGCAGGTCTGTTTGGTCGCGCCTACCTCCACCTCACTGAGCCGGCTGCCCAGTTGCTCGGTCTCGTCGAGCCGCCGGCCATCGCCAGCGACCCCGAACCGGATCACCAGGAGGCAGTCGCCCCCGCGGTCCGTTCCTTGTCGCAGCCGTCTGCCAGCGTGGCAGACGGTGCTATATATAAGGATCTTTACCCTGCTTCTTCTCAAAAGAGACAACCGGGCCAGCTTCCCAGCGACCTCGAGCGCCTTCGCCGCCTGGGATTTCATGAATTCCTGATTTTCAAACTCATGCGCGAAGCACGCGAGCACCAGAAGCTGCTTTCCGATGTCGTTGACGTCGCCTGGGAACACCTCCGCAAAGCCCAGCGCCCCATCAACTATCTGCGCGCGCTGCTGCGCTCGACCGCTGATTTCGCCTGGCAGGCTCGCAACAAACGGCAGGCAGCGGCCCGACGCCACGAGGCCGACCAGGAAGCGCTCCGGGTCGCCACTGTGGTCCAGCGTAATGTCGGCGGGATCTTCTTCGACTGCGATACCTCGCGACGGATCTGCGTGGCCAGCGACGCCAGCACGGTCACCGTCCACGAATGTGGGGAGACTGCACCACGCGTCAGCGCCGGAAACTGGCAGGTGGATTTCGTTGCCGCGATCGAAAGCGGGCACCTCGTTCGGGCCACGCCGGAGCGGGAGGCGGCATTCGAAAGCAAGCGGCAGCGGGGCAGAGAAGACCGGCAGGCAGCACCGCGTCCTCAGCCCACCTATGCGATGCCGCGGGTCCTCACCGAGGCAGCAGGCGAACGGCTTGCCGAGATGAAGAAGGTGCTGCGTGCGACCGTTGCTGGCGTTCGTGCACACTGACGCCCGTGAGGGTGTGCAGCCGCCTGTCGGCGCGCGGACGGCTTGCAGGTCTCGAAGGCAAAGTGTAGGATTAAATCCTACTCTCAGAAGGGAGACTTCCCGTGCGATCAACCCAACAATTCAGCATCACGCTGCCCAACGAAATGGCCGAGGCAGTCAGGTCCAAGGTGGCGGCTGGCGAATACGCGACGGAGAGCGAAGTGATCCGCGATGGACTCCGGGCGCTGCTCGCGCGTGACCGTGCAGTGGAAAGCTGGCTGCGCGAGCAGGTCGCGCCCGCTTATGATGCACTGAAGGCTGACCCGTCTCGCGCCATCGGCGTCGACCAGCTGCGCGCGTCGCTTGCCGCTGAACACCGCAAGGCCATCGAAAAAGCGTAATGTCCTATACCGTCGTCTTTACACCGGAAGCGCAGGAACAGCTGCTCGAGCTCTATCGCTACATTGCGGCCGCAGCCTCGCCGGTGACCGCGGAACGCTATATCAGCGCAATCATTACGTACTGCGAAGAGTTGCGGACATTTCCGCATCGGGGCAATCGCCGGGATGACATTCGCGAGGGCCTGCGCGTCACGAATTACCGCAAGAGGGTAGTGATAGCTTTCGACGTCGACGCGGAGCAGGTCTCTGTGATCGGCATTTTCTACGGCGGACAGGACTACGAGACGGTCCTGCAGGACAATACTGACGACTCGTGAAAGCGCCAGAGTACAAGATGTAGTCGCCGGTGCGCGCACCACACCGCACGTGTTGCGCCATACCGGGCGCCCTTCTATGAGGAGGCGGAAAAGAAGCGCGTCCGACGCACACTCGCCGGCGACTATCAGCGGATGTCCGACGCCGGCGCGCTGTGGTCTGAACACCAGTAATATCGCGGCCTTGGGTCGATCCGTCCCGCCGAGGGGAGCCCGGCACGTCCTGACTCAGCAGACCAGACTACTCCCGGGTTTCCCAGATCTTGCCCAGACCTGCTACTTCGCAAAGGATTGCCCAGGCAGCGTAGGGGATATGCGACTCCTCGCTTATCCATCGCCGAACCTGCCGGCCGCCCCCTTTTTCGCTCAGACCGACCAAATCCGCGACTGCCCGACCGGTTAGTCCCGTGCGACCTATGACCTCACGAATCTCAACACCGGTTGGTTGCTGCCAGCCTTGTACCCACGGCAGCAGACATTCGGGGCGAATGCGTGTGTGGAAGTCGTTATTCATTTTTCCTTTTCCGCTCAGTCTATTTATTAAAGCCACCGTGGCGGGAGTTCGCCTGCCTTTACGTCGATAGGGCCGGCGCGGTGATCGCGAGGCGCCCATGCGCGACGATGCAGGTCCAGAAGATCACGGGCCATGCTCTCCGAGTCTGCAGCCGAAAAGTGCAGTTCGATCGGCAGCTGGCGGGCCGGGTCCCCGTCGATCGCCACCACCAGCGTGATATCGCGATAACCTGGTGCTTCCTGATTCGTCACATAGCGGGCCTGATAGCGCTCGCCATGAACCGGCGCCGGCTCCGGCGCGGGGCGTTTGTCCAAATTCCAGCGCGCGATTATCTGCTGCCAGCGCTGCTCACCGCCAGGAAAATAGCTGTGCACCTCGACGGTTGGCCGGTGATCGAGTCGCAGCACGGCGAGACAGTGCTCGAAAAGATCGTCCTCCAGCGCGCGCAGCGCCGTGAGATCGAACCGGTAGTCGGTCCCGTTGTACAGGCCCGCGAGAAATTCCGCGACGGTCTCCGCCTGTTCGGTGCCGCCTTCGGCCACGTCGACGAGCTGCAGGAGCGAATCGAGGCCGCGGTCACGATCGCTGGCGCGGATCTCCACTGCGCGCTGCGCCGGTGTCTGGCCGCCGTGCGCGTTCGTAAAGAATTCCGTGACGGTGTGCTGGAATGCCTCGAGGAGGTGCTCGGGTACGTCACTGGTGATCCGGTGTGTTTTCGGGCGGGGCGGAATGTTCATGGTGTTACCTTGCTTGTCCGGAGTAGGGGACTTCGACCGCGTACCCGCGGTCGGTGATAAAAGGGGCGATGCCGAACGGCACCGTTGCATCGGGCGCATCGACCTGCACAAGCCCGACAACCATGCCGCAGAAATATTCGCTACTGTACCGAACGCCGGTTCCTCGCTTCCGCGCGCGCCGGGCCACAACCATGTGTACCTTGAGACGAGCCAGTCCGTCGGCGCCAGCGTAAATCGTTCTGCCTTCCATCTCTGGTCCTGTTGATTGAGTCCGTGTATGCGATCGTACGTCACCGCTGGCCTCGGCGGTCCGCAAGCCGATCCAGGATCCAGCCCCCACGGCTTCGCCGCGGAGGAATCACGCAGCCTGCGGCTGCTTGACGACCCCGCCCCCGGTCTGCCTGCGCTGTTCCGGATCGTCCCGGCGCTACTGCGCCGCGCCGGCGCGCTCCCCACGCCTTTCGGCGCGGGTCCCCGTGCGCCTCGATCCGGGCGCGCCGGCGCGCGCGTGACGCCTGCGGTCATCCGGGCTCAAGGTTTGGCAGGAAGGGGGATCCCTACCGGAAGGCTGGGACGCGCACGCCGCTGAGGCTATTTTCAGCCAAGTACGCGCCTGAATGAAATACAACGCCGCCCAAGGTTTCAGGGGCATTTCCTGTACCGGGCAACAGCCCCGGCATGAACCGGGGCCGACATGGATTATTCCTGACGCCGCGCGAGTTGCGCCCGCTTGAGTTCGCCCGGCGCGCCGAAGTCGAAATTATCGACCGTGAAGTTGTAGCCGTAGCGCTCGATGCCTTCACCGTCCGTGAAATCGTTGTTCGACAGCTTCGCCTCAACGATCAGTTGATCGCCCTTCAGAACGTTTCTGGCGATGGCCTCACCGCGCGAACCAAAAGCGGTGAACTGAATTCTCACCTGACGCTCTTTCGCTTCGCCGCTGCCTTCGTCGCGACCGGCGTACTCGTTGGAAATCAGTGTGAATTTGGTCACCTTTGAATCTCCGTGATTCGCAAGCACTGGGGCGGCGGCAACACGGCCAGTAAAGAAAAGCTTGTTCATGACTTGTACTCCTGACAGTTTGAATGAAACAGAGGAAAACTTTCGTTAAAACCCTGACTCGGGTAGGGCAGGCTGCGGGGCACGGGGCGGCACACGATCAAACTCGGAGAGAGCGTTGCGGGCTATCGCGCGCAACTCTTCCCGGTGCATGTCGATTGGGTGCCCGTCGCGGTCCCGCATGTTGGCAATCCGGTCGAGTGCTTCGGCGGAGCGCGCGGCGGCATCGGCGGACAATGCCATGCGGAACAGTTCCGAGCGCACCAGGGAACGATCGCCGTATTGATAGACGGCCAGCAGCGGAAGGAGGGCGGTCAGCCACGTTGGGCGGATGTGAACGGTATCCATGTCGGTTTCCATAGTGAGGTCATGCCCGGCCCGAAGGCCGGGCGCACCTGTTAGCCGCGCAGGCGGCACAGTTCGTCGGCGAGCACCCAGAGGGCGCGGTTGAGCCTGATGTTCTGGTCAATGCCGGTTACGGCTCGGGTTGTGGTTGCCCGGCCAGTCGCGTTACGACCGCGCAGGCCGCCGTTGATCATGTTTTCCTGCACTCGATTTAATGTCGTCCACAGGTCCGGTGCGCGATCCTCCATGCGATGCGGTGTTAGAAGTTGCTGCTCAGTGATGGGCGCTGGCTTGTCATCGTCGTACCGCAGCGTAAGCGCGGCCCGCGCGAAAGCGGTCTGTTCGCCGTGGGTCAACGCCAGTCCGGCCATCCCCTCACGCTGATGGGTCGCTGCCTCGAAGCTGTCGAGCACCTTGAACGCTCCTTCGATCACCTGGCCGATCACGTCGCCCTTGTGAGGCACGCGGATATCTCCAATGGTGTCTCCACAGACCATCCCGTTCTGACAGACGAACCGGAACATCCCGGCGAGCATCTGGTAGCTGCTGCTGCCATCGTGGCTGTTCAGGAGGATGATTTCGTTAGCTTCACGGCCCGTGATCTGGTCGGCGTGGCGCAGGCGGACCATATGTTTCGTGTGCGCGCGCTTGTCGTCGGCGCGAACGCGGGTCTGACAGGCCATGAAGGGCTGAAAACCTTCCTTGCGCAGGCCGTCCAGTACGTCGCTGGTTGGAATGTAGGTGTACCGTTCTGAGCGGCTTTCGTGCGCGGACAGCGCGAAGATCGACGGGGCAACCTCTGCAATCTCGTCATTCGTCAGCGGGCGATCCGAACGTGTGCCAACTGCGTTGCGTCCGAAACGGCTTGTCAGGTAAGTGGTGTCCATGCTGTTCCCCAATATCAGGATCAGCCCCAGCCCACAGGCCGGAGCCGTGAGTGGTCAATACGTCAGTCGATGGCGCGCAGGATGTTGGCGGCCTCTACGTGCTGCGCCGCGTAGGCGCGAAGCGCATGGTAGTGCTCGATGATCCTGTCGTCCTGGCGCAGTTCGGCCAGATGGCACAGGGCAAAGAGCGTCACAACGATGCCGAAAGCGTCGGCGCCCATCATGTCGTTGTAACCGTTCATATGCCACCGGACATGAAGCCGTCCGCATCGCTCAGGAGCCATGTAAAAACCACCGTTCGACAGTTGGAAGAAGATCCACGAACCACCGTCATAGGCGCTTGCGAGTCGGCGCGCCCACTCGTACACCAACACCTCGCCACGCAGGTAGTGCGAACCGAGGTAGTGCGGCAGGAAGTTGAGACGCAGTTCGTCGGGAACGACAGACGAGGTGATCGCGTCAACAGAGATTTCTTGAGTCATCGGTTTCTCTCCGGTTAGTGACCGAAAACAGTTCGGCCTCAGTTCGTAGTATAGGGCAAATTGCCCTATACACAAGCTGATCTGTTAGTTTGTTTTGAATTTGTTTTAATTGAATCTTCTCGCTGATTAATAATTAATATGAACGTCCACCTTTATTTATAGGGCAATACGCCCTATTATGATTGTGAGGCCGGAGCAACTTCTGGTCACTAACCGGAGAAAAACCGATGGAAGCATCTGAACAAAAGGCAGTCGCGGCAGCTAGCAGCGTCCCGGACGCGCTGGAAACCAGCTTCGGCAGCGAAGCGCAGATCGAATATGTCCCGTACGGACGGCTGTGCCGCTCGCCGCTGAATGTCCGCAAAAAGGCACCCACCGGCATCGAGGCGCTGGCCGGAACAATTGCTGGGAAAGGACTGATACAGAATCTCGTCGTGCACGAGATGAAAGGCCGCGAAAAGGTGCCGAAGCTTGGCGTGTGCGCCGGACAGCGGCGGCTGGCCGCGCTGGATCTGCTGTTTTCGCAGGGGCACATTACTAAGGATTACCAGGTGCCGGTGCTGATCGTCAGTGATGGCGAGGCGGTGGCCGCGTCGCTGATCGAGAACCGGGAACGGGAAGCCATGTCGATCGCAGATGAAAGCGTCGCGTTCCGCCTGCTCACGGAGGAGGGCAAAAGCGTGGCCCACGTCGCGGCGCTGTTCAAAGTGTCCGAAATGGTGGTGCGCCGTGCACTGAAAATTGCGAACCTCGCTCCGGCGCTGCTTGACCTGCTGCGCGACGACAAGCTGGACTATGAGCAGGCGAAGGTGCTCGCACTGGCCGACGATCACGCGACGCAGGAACGCGTGTGGAACGATGCCCCAAATGCCTGGCAACGCCGACCATCCGAACTGCGCGCAGCGCTGACGAAAGCGGAACTTGATGCCAGCGAGAATCCGCTCGCGAAGTTTGTCGGGTTGGACGCTTACGAGGCCGCAGGAGGCTATGTGCGTCGCGATCTATTTTCCGACGACCAGAACGCCGGATACATCGCGGACGCGGACCTGCTGCATCGGCTTGCGACTGACCGCCTGATCGAGCTATCCCAGGCCGTAGCCGCTGAGGGCTGGTGTTTCGTGGAGACGCGGACCCGCTGTTACCAGGCCGAACTGTTCCAGTACGACCGGATCGCATCGACCACACGCAAGCCAACCAAAGCGGAAAAGGCCGAGCTTGCGAAGCTTGTTGCCACGCGCGACGAGGCGAAGGCCGCGCTCGATGCGTATTACGCCGATCAGGACAGCGAGGAAGACGAGGCGCTTTGGGAAAAGCTGGACAACGCGCTCAACGATGCTTCGGCTGCTGTTGACGCCTATGCCGAGCGCTTCGAAACGTTCGCCGCCGACGACATGAAGCAGGCCGGTGCGTTCGTCGCCATCGACGAGGACGGGAAGGTGCAGATCACGCGTGGCCTGCGCTGCCGGGAAATCAACGACGCAGACGCGGGCAGTATTGCGCAGCTCGCGCATGCGCAGCGAAATCGTGACCTGCCCCCGAAGGCCAAGCCGCTGCACGGCGAAAAGCTGTGCAAACGGCTTACCGCGCACCGCACGGCTGCGGTACAGATCGAGCTTGCGCAGCAGCCGACCGTCGCGCTGGCCGTGCTGATGTACCGGATGATTCCGGCTGTGTTCGATGACGTGTACGGACAGTCATACATCGATCATGCGGTGCGGATCGACGTGCATACGTCGCGCGATGCGTTGGTGTCGAACGCCGACGACATGGCCGACAGCGCTGCATGGAAGGCGCTTGAAGTTGAGCGGACGAAGTGGAGCCGGATGCTGCCGAAGCGCACCGATGAACTGCTCGCGTGGCTGCTGCAACAGGACGTGGACGTGATGTCGAACCTGTTTGCATTCTGTGTGGCCGCGACGGTAGACAGCATCAGTCCCGTTGACCGGGCGCACCCGGTCAACGAAGTGGCGAACACGCTGGAACTGGACCTCACGCGCTATTGGAAGCCAACGCGTGCAGGGTATTTCGAGCACGTCTCGAAAGATCGTATCGTGACGGTTGTCGGCGAGACAATTTCGTCGCAGGCCGTAGGCGAACTGCGCGGGATGAAAAAGGGGGACGCCGCCGCTGCCGCCGAACTTCGCATGACGGACTCGGGCTGGTTGCCGGAAGTGCTGCGCAACCGTGAGGTGCCGAGACATGTCACGTACCGCCATTGGGAGGATGACGAGGAAAGCGATGCCGACGGCACGCAGGATGAGTGCAACGACGGGGATGCGGAGGAAGCCGAAGCCGCCTGAGCCGTGATGCACTTCGCGTAAGTGCAGGTTGTCACATGCCGCCGTCCGGGTGAAAGCCGGGGCGGCTTTTTGCTTTAGGAGTACTGCACAGGAAAAAAAGAAGCCGGTACGAAGACCGGCTTTCCGAGGCTCCTACCGCGTGCTTTTGGGGGCCAAGCAGCGGCAGGGCGATTATGCCAGGGAGCACGCCTGAAGGCGCCGCGATTTGCGAAACAGAATGTAACTGCGTGGTGTGAACCAAGGTGGTATCGCGCGCGCCGCGCGCCCGTATCGAGGGCCACGGGGACCCATGCAGAATGCATGGGGAGCGGCCCGACCCGGCGCAGCGCGGCGGGGCGATGCGGTTCACGGTTTCGTGTGCTGAGGATATTTTTTCTTGAGCGCGTCAATATCGGCATTGCTCACGCGAGGTTCGCCGTACTGTTCGGCGTAGAGGCGGTTCAACTGCATGCTTGAGAGGTGGGGATTCTCAGACTGCAATTGCTCGAAGGTTTTGATGCGAGTCTGGGCCGGTGCCGGTGCATCGGTCGTGGAAGGCGCGGGCTTGTGCGGTTCGAGAGGGGCTGTTGCCCGGGAGGCTGTCACGGGGGCCGGGACGTTGGGGCGGGCTGCCGCAGCGCCGGATTTGCGTCCGGAACCGGGCGTAGAGGCGGTCTTTCGAAGCCTGTACAGAGTTCCGTGGAACGTCCGAAGGGAGATATCGAGTCCCTGTTCGCGCAAGGTATTCAGGATATCAACGGCGGGAACGCGAGCGGCGAGCGCCGCCTCGATGTCTGGAAGGAGGGTCTTGAGATGCGAAGCCTTGCTGCGTTTCGGGCTTGTGCTGGCAAGGCGGCGCAGCGCGGAAGCAAGCTGTTCGTGATCCATTGGGAAAATGGCGAATAAATGTAGTATGGGCGTAGTATGAATGAGGACAGCATGTAGGGGCAAGGTTGTAATGTGTAGTATTCCGATGCAATGCGTGATGTACTGGTGTAGTAGGGCCGTAGAATATGCGTAGGAAATAATGTATGGCGAAAGCGCGGCGAGGCACGTCGAATATGTTTACGCAACGCTACGCGTTCCGTAAAATATTCCGTGCCAAAGGGGCGAGCCCCTTTGAAACCCCGACGCGATCTACTGCCGCGTCAGACTGGTCGGTGGCTCCGCCACCGACATTAAGCACTGCCTGGTATGCGTAATGAATACGGAGGTGCAGTCATGATTCCGAGCAGCGAATGGGTGATCCAGCTTGTAGTGGGGCCGCGTGTCGACGAGCGCGGCAGCGAGCCGCGTTATCTGCCGTGGGCGGGCTATACGCGGCCAATGACGGGCGACCAGGCGATGCGCGCGTTGCGCGAGTGCGAGTTGCGCTGGCCGGAATACGAGTTTCGCGCGCATCCGATCGAGGACGATGGCAGGCCGTTCGCGATGGTCGGCGCTCACATCGATCGTAGTCGCTCGACGGGGCTCTGGTGATGCCCAAGCAAAAAAGCAATGGCGGGGCAGGGCTGGGCAAGCCGATCGCGTTCCGTCTGTCGGATGCGGATCGCGACGCGTACCTTGCAAAGGTGGCGCAAAGCGGGATGACGCAATCGGAGTTCTTCCGGCAGGCGGTGCTGACCAACCGTACGCAGGTGATTGCGCGGCCGGTGGCGAGCGGAGACCGCAAGCGGTTGCTGTACATCTTCAACAAGACCAGCAACAACTTGAACCAGATTGCTCACCGCGCGAACTCGGAGCACGTTCGCGGGAAGCTTTCGGAGGCGACCTACGAGCAACTGCTCACGCAATTGCAGCTCATCGGGCAGTATCTCAAGGCCACCCTGAACAAGGTCGACTGATTTCGATGGGAATGGATCAAAAGCAGGCTGCCATCATGGCGGTCATCGAGCTGGAGACGAAGCTGCACTTCGATCGCGACCATGACGGTGCGCGTACGCTGACGCAGCCGGACTGCGACAGCGCCCGGGCGTTCGTCGATGCCGCTGGCCATCTGCTGCTGTCGATCGTGCACAGCACGCTGCTTTTGCGCATCGAAGGGGCTGAGCGCTGGCTCGCCGAGCGCGGGACGCTGGAGTAGGACGATGCTCATACGCGTACGCGGCTATCACGACGGGATCAAGGCATACCTGGAGAAGGGCCAGAAGCAGGGTCGCGAAATGGAACGCGACGAGATGGACGAGCGCGTGATCCTGGCCGGCGATCTCGATCTGACGAACGACATCATCCAGTCGATCGACACAGACGCCGAACGCTACCTGAACGTCACGCTGTCATTCAAGGAAGACGAGGTTGACCGCGAGCTGTTAGGTGAGATTGTTCGGGAGTTCGAGGCGTTCGCGTTTGCCGCGTACCGTCGGGACGAATACAACTTCTACGCTGAAGCGCATGTTCCGCGCATCAAGAGCTATGCGGACCGCAAGACGGGGGAGCCGGTCGAGCGCAAGGTGCACGTGCATATCGTGATTCCGGAAGTGAATCTTGTGACGGGCCGACGGCTCGATCCGTTCGGGAAGGTTGACCATAATGAGCGGTATCTGGAGGCCTTTCAGGAGCACATCAACGCGAAGTACGGACTTGCGAGTCCGAAAGACAACCGGCGTGTGCAGTTCACGGACGCGTCCGAAATGATCAGCCGGTACAAGGGCGATGTGTTCGAGGGCGCTAACCGCGAGCTGAAGGCCTCGATTCTTGAGGCAGTGATGGCGCGTGATGTGTCCAGGTATGACGACTTCAAGGCCTTGATCACGGAGTACGGCGAGACGCGCACACGCAATGCTGGCAGGGAGTCGGAGTACGAGAACGTCAAACCGGCCGGTGCCGCGAAGGGTGTGAACCTGAAGGAGTTCGTGTTTTCGCGCGAGTTCATCGAGCTCGATGCTACGGCCAAGCGTGAGGCGCTCGAATCGAATGTGCATGCGCAGTACGTTGAGCCAGGCGTATCGCGCGATACGCCGCGGATCTATCTCGATTCGCTCGAGACGTGGCACGACACTCGCGCGCGCGAGATCAAGTATCTGAACAGCGGCAGCAGTTTTTACAAGACGTATCAGGCAGCGTCGCCGGCGGAGCAGCGGCGCATTCTCGATCACCGCGAACAGCGGTTCTACAATGCAACAGGAGGGCTCAATGAGCGCACACGAGAGCGAAGACAACAGCGCCACGATCGATCCGGAGACTGGCGAGATTGGCGGCGAATGGGAGCCGCCGGAGCAGGAGGGCGGGCGCGAGAGCGCGGCGCCGGGCGGGAGCCGGAAAGGACAGGGCAATCGCAGCAATGGTGGAACGAGCTCGAACGCGCGCACCGCGAAATCACGGGGCGATGGCGAGCCGGAGCGGATCACGACTTTGACGCTCGCTTCGATCGATCCGGCGCGCCGTCCCAACCCGCTCACCGTGTGCATGGCGTGCCCGGCCGCGGTGTGGATGGCGACGCCGCGCGACGTCAAATGCTTCTGCCGGCTGATGCATTACTGGAGCTGGGAGACCAGCAAGCCGAACGAGTTGACGCATTGCGATGGTCTGGCGATCGCGAGCGAGCGGGAAGAGAACAGCTAGAAACATCGGTGCCGCGGCCCCGATGGCGCGAAGGTGCCGACCGCGACTTCGAACCCGGCGGAGGTTACGACGAGAGGGAGGGGCGCTGGCAATGGCCGGACGAGCCCGATGCGGTTGACAGGTCCGCCGGTGAACCTGAATGGAAAGTGATCGTCGATCGCATGTTTGTCGCCTGGGACCAGGCAGATGAGGCGGGGCGGATGCGCCTCGCGCGCACCGGTGCCGGGAAGTTCATGCGGGCCGGAGGCCCGTTCGGCTCACGCGAGCCTTTTGGTCTGAGCGATGCGTCTGGCGGTAGCCGCATTCCCGCTGGGCTCGGGCCACGTGAGGAGATCCGCAACCTCTCGGATGTGCAATCGTTCGATGCGATCGAATCGCTGCCGTTCGAGATCCCGCCAACTGATACGCCGCAGCCGACGGACGCGGCGTCGGTCGATTTCAATGCACGTGCGCGCGCGTCGACGGGCCGGGCAGCCGATACCGTTCGCGACCAGTTTGCGCGTGACCTGTCCGAGGCTCGCACGGCGCGACGTGCCCGGGAGCGGGATGAGTTCACCGAGATTCGTGCGACGCTAGACGCGGGCCGGTTGGTGGCCGTGCTCGCGCATACGCACGGACTGATCGTCGAAAAGTATTCGATCGGTAAAGGCGCAGACGGCAGTGACAGAATCCAGGTCGGCTCGCGCAATCTGAATGTGTCTGACTTCCTCACCAAAGAGATGAACCTGTCATGGGAGGAGGCGGCGCAGCTGCTGCGCGAGACCTATCGTGCACAGACAGGACGTGATCCGGAGCATGCACCGAGGCGTACGCCTGAACGGGACCTATGGGGCGAGTTCCAGCAATGGCGATCGGCATACCGGAACGAGCTACGTCGCGCGTGGGATGCGCAGGCCGATCATGAGAGTGAGCGGCGAAAGGCGGTCAAATCTGAGTTCTACAGTGCCCGGAGCGCGCTCATTGAACGCCCGCGCATGGACCTGTCAGGCGCGCAGCGCCGCGAGCAGTTGTCCGCAGCACGGGTTGCGCGCCTTGAGGCAGAGGCCGCGCTGCGTGTGCAGATCGCGAAAGAGCGGGATGCGTTGAAGGGCGCCGCAAGCCGGCCGTTGACCGAGCAGTATCGTGACTTCCTGCAGGAGCGCGCTCAGGAAGGCGACGAACGGGCGCTGCGTGAGTTGCGCCGGATGCAGCAGATCCGCCTGCGGACGGAACGTGCAGACGACGAACGCGCGGTCATTTTCAGTGCGCCGTCTCTTGCGGTGAAGCGACCGGCAGCCCACGATCGCAACGAGATCATCTACGCGGGCCCGGCGATCACGTACGAGGTGCGGGCCAGCGGCGAGGTCGACTACCGGAAGGACGGCGTGGCGTTCCTCGTCGACGAGGGCCGCACATTGCGCCTGTGGGATAGCGAGCGCGAGGCGATCGAGATTGCGCTGCATTTCGCGCAGCAGAAGTTCGGCTCCACGCTCTCGCTGTCCGGACCCGAGGCGTTCCAGACAGCCGCCGCGCGCGTGGCAGCCGACACTCGCATGCGCATCGTGTTCGATCAGGCGCACCTGGAGAGTATCCGGCAGGTCCGGCTTGCGGAGCTCGATGCCGAGGCGCTGGAACGTCGGGCAGCGCAGCGTGAGCGCGAGGCATGGGAGCGCGACGAGCTGCGCGACGCTGTGCGCAATCCGCAGCCGCCTGTCCCCGAAGACCCACCCAACCCAGACCAGGATGCAGCACCGCCCGCTGATCCGGAAGCACCCGACAGTGGGTCAAATTTTGACCGATGATCCACCAATCTCAGAGAAGAAGAATGAACCAGCTTGCACCCATCGATCGCGACGGCCCGGTATCGTCATTCTCAGCGTCTTGAGATGGTATTTTCGCTTGGGAAGGACGATCAAGGCCGCGAACAATGCTGTGGTCGCAAAGCTAACCCTCAGCCATCTGGACAATGCCACACAGTCCAAGGTCGTTGGCCGCGCTCTAGCAATCGGTCAGGACTTACGTGGAGGGATCACGGGGCTTAACCTGAGTGAAGTACAGGAGCTTTTGCTGACGTCACTCGCCATGCTTGAACTTGGAACACCGCCAGCCTATAAGCGCATGAAGTTGCGGCACGTTATTCGAAATCCTTTTCTGGCGGTCGTGCCGCACAGGAGGGTTCTGTGCATGCTGTCTCGTGCCGTTGGTGAGTCTGAGGGCATCGATCTGACGATCGATGATCGAGATCCGATGATCGCTGAATTGGTTTCGCGGTTGAACAAACAGACCGACTAGAAAAAGCGCTCGCAAACATGGACTACTACCAAGGTATTGTCACCGAGTATTTGCGGGCGGATCGTGCGATGTTCGTAAATACCGAGTGCTGCATTCAGTTGAATCCGGGTGCGAATCCGGATCGCCCAGGCCTGCACTGATACTGCGACGCCGTGGCTATCAATTTGCGCGATCGTCAGGTTTTCCTGTGTGAGATTTCATTCTCGTCGTCGCTCTCCGACCTGGGAAAGCGTCTTAGCGCCTGGCACTCAAATTGGCACGCACTGCGACTTGCATTAGCCCGTGATCTATATGTTGACGGAAGCTGGCCCATAACGCCGTGGGTGTTCGTTCCACAAGAGCTTGTCCCCACGTTGGAGCGCAGGCTCGCGACGACATACACTAGCGAAACGATGTCGGCAGAACAAATGCCCTATCCGAAGATTTCGGCGCTCGAAGAAGTAGTGCCGTGGAAGTACCGATCGTGGACAGGCCTGCCCGTCGCGTGCGAATGCGCGCGACGGGCGACCGCTCCGGTGCCGTCAGTGCGGCGTCGCGTCGTTCAGATAGACGCCCGCCGAAAGCCCGGCCTTCACCTGCCGCGTGAACTCGTCGGTGGACACCTCCTCCGCGCCGGCCTCGATCGCGTCGTACGCCTGGCGCACGACGTCGGCCGGCGTTGCCTTCGGCACTTCCAGCCCGCGCACCAGATCCGTATCGATGAAGCCGGCATGCAGCCCGACGACCTGTGTGCGCTGATCGCGCAGCGATTGGCGCAGGCCATTGGTCAGCGCCCACGCGGCCGACTTCGACACACCGTAGGCAGACAGAATCGGCCGGTTCACCCAGCTCGCGACGGACAGCACGTTCAGGATCGCACCGCCGCCGTTGCCGGCGAGGCTCCCCGCGAACGCCCGCGACATCGCCAGCATGCCGAACACATTGGTTTCGAAGTGATCGCGCAACGCCTCGAGCGCATCGTCGTCCGTCAGGCTACCGAGCCGCGCGATGCCCGCGTTGTTGATCAGCAGCGTGACGTCGCGCGCCGCGTGGGCGGCCGCGGCCACGGCCGCCGGATCGGTCACGTCGAGCTTCACGGGCACGACTCCCGGCAGCGTCACGCTGGCCGGATCGCGTGCGCCCGCATATACCTTCCACGCCCCTCTTTCGAGCGCCTGTTTCGCGAACTCGAGGCCAAGCCCACGGTTCGCGCCCGTCACGAAAACGACAGCACCTTTGATCTTCATAATCTTTCCTTTCGAATGATGAATCGCATGCGCGCCGGTTCGCCGCGCGCGTGAGATCC
>NZ_WOEZ01000179.1 GCF_013177735.1 Paraburkholderia elongata
ACGAGGTTCTATCGGAACACCGACCCTATCGTCGATTGGCCGGATTGGGACGTTCAGCTCGCGAAGACCGGTTATACCGACGAGGCAGGACGCTGCATCGTGGTCGAAGCCAACATGCCGAATGGTCCGGTGATTATTGCGCTCCTCGGCGCGAGGTCTTCCCGGGCTCGTTCGGCGGACCTGGTCACGATTCGCCGTTGGCTGAACGGCGACGAAACGCCCGTCGTCATGCCGCCCATGTATTACGCGGGCGCGCAGCATCATCACCATCGAATGCTCACCCAATCGCATCGCGTCAAAGTGCGGCTCGCAGCGTATCGGGCAGGATCCGTTTCCAGTGCGCGGCGGCCGAATGTCGAGCACCATACTGGCAAGCGGTACCGCCGCGGGTCGTCAGGCGTCTAGTTCCAGTAAATGTCGCGCGCTGCGACTGTAACGATTTACGCGGCTTTCTGCCCGCTAATGGGTGTTCAGCGGCAGCACTTCCTTGAGCATGGCCGCGGCCTGCCGGTATGGCAAATGAGCTGCCCACTTCGCCTGGAGGTATTCCAGCTCCGGTGTGACGCGCCTGATTAGTTCTTTGGACAGGGGATGCACCACATACTGTGGCGTCCGCGCAGTCCGCTGGCAAGCACACGACCACAGCCGCGGACTCTCGACCGTCACTTTGCCGTAGACGGAGCGCAGCACCGTCGAGCGACTGTCCTGTGGCTTAAGGCCGCACCGCAGCGCCGACAATGGGTCTGGCCTGAGAGCCACTGCTTCACCTGTTTCGAAATGAACTCGGCCTGCACCTTTGCCAGCAGCGACCGCCCTTCCGCGAGAGTCAGGCCCAGATCGGCCAGAACTCCGTGGGCCAACCTTGCTTCGATGATCAACCGCATGGCTTGCTCCCACCGTTGCGAGACCGATCAGCCTACTCCAGACGAAACCGATGCCGCTACCGGACGCACAAGCGGCCCTCCTTGGGAGCCTCCCCAACTTTTGCACGCTCTCCGTCTGAGCGCCGGGCGCTCCCGATGGCGGCGCTAGGCACGGCAGAGACATCTCAGCATGTGACGTCCTCCCGGCAAATGCCGGGAGTCGATACAGACGGGAGCTCGGACTGGTTGTCGGCAGAGGCTGTTGCAAAGCTTCTCAACCTTTCGTCGGCACATGTGAGAAAGCTTGCGAAGGCTGGAGAGCTTGGTGAGGTCCACACGGACAGCAACGGAGCGACCAGGCTCGAGCGCACCGCCGTACTCGCTCGCTATGAAGAGATGAAGCGACGGCAGCAAACGGGACCGCAAAAGATGGTCGATGGCAGCGAGCGACATGGTTTCTAAGCCCTCGAGATAGAGGCACCGGCGCGTCGGCGAAAAAGTATTGACCACGGTCATCATCAAGGTTTTAAAGCGCGCCGAGGCTCCGACCTATCGTGACCTACCCGCTGCTCGCATCGCCGCCAATGTCGGGCGGGACTGCGGCTAGTATGCCTAACTAAACTAGGGGTCTAGGGAAGCGCGATTGACTTTGACCGGGATCTAGGAAAGTCACCCGGGTGGCGCCCGGAATGTGCACCTCAGGCGGGCCTTCCCCAAGCGACCTGACACCGAAGTCGTCACCGCAACGTAGCGAGCGCGGAAAAATCGGCACGCGCGAGTGCCGGCCAGGACAAATCCAACACGGGATTACCAACCGGCGGGAACGCAGTCCTGAATCATCGAGCGTGCTGGTAGCGCGTCTCTTCGTGTACCGCGATACTTTTTTACGAGATAAGGTGATGCAGCTCACATTTGAGACCGCCTCCCGAATTGCCCCGTACTGCGCAATCGGCTTCAACTTCGGTGTCGGAGTCTTGGATAGCGGTTTCAGCACTGCGGTTGAGCGCCGGGCAGTAACTTCCGCTGTTGCAGTATGTACAGGATTCAGGCGTACGGAATTCGGTGCGCTCTTTATACTTTGTTGGATTGAATGATTGAAACAGGCACAGTAAAGTGGTTTAACGACGCGAAAGGCTTCGGTTTTATCACGCCGGACGATGGCGGTGCGGACTTGTTCGCCCACTTCTCGGAAATCAGGGCAACGGGATTCAAGTCATTGCAGGAAAACCAGAAGGTCAGCTTCGACGTGAAGATGGGCCCGAAAGGCAAGCAGGCCACAAACATCACGCCGGTCTGAGAGAAAATCTGCATCACTGCAGCATGCGATGCCCGGTTCGCCGGGCATCGTCCATTTTCGATGACGCTCAGCCCGGACAGCATCGCTAGCTATCCTCACGTACTGTGTGTTCTGCCGCACACCAAGCAACAAGTTGACAATACCATTCGCCCCCGACGGAGTTCCATGCACCGGCAGGCTCAAAGGACCTACGAAAGAATCCTCAGATTGCGAATGCGACCGATCGACGGGGACCGCTCAAGGATCAGGTTTGTGACGAACTCGGGCAGCAATGCTCGGTCATTTTTCGTCGCGCGCACTGCTCAACTGGAGGCGAGCCAACCTGAGGCGTGACCACGGCGACGACACCGACGTGCGGCCGCGATGCATGACAGACAGTTAGTTGCGTTCCCTGCGCGCAGCATTCTGGTAGGGTCGTTAAGTCGACGGCCGCTTCCAGCCATTGCCCGCCGGGCGTACTCGCATGACCGGTCATGCGGGGCTCGCGCGGGGCCGTGCATCAAGGTCACCTGGCACGGCGCATCGGTGCTGAGGGACCGGTGAACATACGCGTAGATCGTCGTCACCAGTCTCCGCTACAGATTACGTACCATTCACTACATTTCCGTCATGTGCTTCCTCTGCCCGCGCGAGATGTCTGCAGGGCAGGCAAAACCCACGGGACCCGAAGCGCTTCTTCTTCCAATTCCCGTGAAACATTTCCTCCCGTCAGGCCTGTAACGCCCGCCAGTCAATGGGTTTTAGTCTTTTCGAATCTGCCCCTGATTGTTTCACGGCGAGGGCGAAATTGAGACATTACCGCCCGGTAATGTCAAACCCGTCCGGCAACCGAGATTTAGACTTTCATTTCCTCCGCGCACGAAGGGAAAGTCTTAACGTGGCCGTGTCGCAGCCTCGCCCGGTGGGCCGCACAAATTAGGGCCAGATAATTGGTTCTTTTCATTCCACGCTACCGTAATCGAGGGACTAAGAAAATCTTTCCCGCTGCAAACCTGAGGGTCACCCGGTTGCCCCAACGGGCAGGTTTAGATCACGCTGGTTTCTGCTGAGAGCCCCGGTGAGCACTCGACGTACGGGACCATCGTCTGGAGGACTTTCAGGAATCCGCGCGCGGCCACCGACCGGCAGATCGCATCCGCCTTCAAGGCCTTACTGTAGTTACGACCGGGTCTCAGGCTCTCATGGCGAGGCGACCTGCATTGACCGCTGGCGGGTCAGTCGCATGATCCGGCAGAACATAAAACGGCAACCTTCAACGACGGACAATCAAGGAAGCACATTCTGAGAAAGGATCATGGCCGCCACGCAATGGTGGCCTGTTGCGATCTCCCTCCTTGTGCTGGGGGCTGCCAGCAGTTTTTCGACCCTTTGGGGAAAGTCAGTATCTCAAGCCGTGGGCGATTGGAAAGCCCGCCGTCACGCTGTACCACATGCCGTTGAGGCCGTTCGTACGCCTCAGCCGGCTTTTGCCGCTTCCCAGTGACGGGTGGTGGCCTTGGCGAACTATCCTCAAACCGTCGCGCTTCTGTACCTGAAACGACTTCGCAGCTTTGCGCGAGTTCGTGCTGCGCGTGCCGGCGCCGACCATCGCGCGGCTTTGCTTCTCTGAAAACGAGGACGGCAACGATCTTACGCTGGGATGGGTTGATTCATACCTCCGCCGCATGCGGGCCGCCCTGATCGAACTGGCGATCGAGCAGGGCACGTCCGTTCTCGTTGACCACCTGAAGTCTTCGGCGAAGGCGCACGGGAGACGGCGATCAGCCTGAAAATGGTCGAACAGGCTACGGCGTTGGCCATTGCCCGGCCCGGGAGAATCACGCCGTCCGCATGTGGTTCCGCCCGCTGGTCTTAACACGGCTGAAGGCGGAGGGGATTTCGACGCTTGGCGAACTGGTCGCCTTTTACAACCGGCGCGGCGGTAGTTGGTGGCGCTCAGTGCCGCGTATTGGCGCTGGATGGGCCCAGCACATCGTCGCGCGGCTTAGGCAGCACGACGAGGCCATCGGAGTCGACGACGACGGTCTCGCCGACCCACTGGTCGCTTCCGAGGTCGTGCTGGTCGACGAAGCGCGCGGCACGCTGGCGCCTCTTGAGCGCATGGCGATTGGCAGCGCGCTTTCCGGAGCCGCTGTCGCGAACCGGTGCGCTGCGTTTGCGTTTATCAAGGCGAGGAACGATCTCGAGGCCGTACACGCTTACATCACCGCGTACCGTGAACAGCCGAAGACGTCGCTGCTTACACAAAAGAGCCGGAGCGCTTTCTCCTCCGGGCGGGCGCCGTTCGGGGTAAGCCGATGCGTTCATTGCCGGCCGACGACTGTGAAGCGAAGGATTCCCTCAAGCTGTCCTCCCGGTCTTTCGTTGGCCCACGTTCATTGGCCCACGGGCTGAGTGCACGTCAGCGCGCTGGCGACCTTTTGCAACCGATACCCTAACGCTCGAATCCCAACGATTTGCGACGCCAACGCTTCGCGCCGCGTTCGCGTGGCTCGTAAACGTCCGCTACCTCGCCGGCAATCTATGGAATGCGGTGATGGATCCAAGAGTTGTCTAGCGTGAAGACCTCATGAAAGTCGACCGCGCATTGCCGGACGGCCGGTGGGAACGAGTCCGGACCTTCATGGATCTCGAATGTGAGCCGGTGGCAGCGAAGCAACGGCGGGTAGCCCGCGCGCTAATGCCGCTTATGGGGGACTCGTGTCTGCGGCGAGAAGAAGCCGCGGGTGCGATACGCGGGAAACCTCAGGTTTCACCGCACTGCACGCGCATTTGATCCAATCTGGCCGTTGACCGGTGCCGGAAAGCGCAAAAAGGAGCGTACTGTCCCAGTGAGTCTGGCTACGGTGCAGGCGATCCAGGCGCACTGGCGGGGCCGGGAGCTCAATTTCATCCAAGCGCCCGCTGCGCCTCCTCCTCGCAATGGCTTTTTGTGCCCCGTACCAAAAAGGCAGACAAAAAGTATGTTGTCGAGGGCCGGGACGGAAATTCGACGCCCGGGTACGAAGAGGTGGCAACTTCGCCGTCGCAGCAGAGTAGAGCAAGGACTTGCGCCCTCGCTTTCCCGACGGCATTCACTTCTCTAGCGCGAGCTACAAGTGTTTCCAGCCCATGCTCGCGCACAGCGACGAGCCCGCATGCGGTGTGGTTGATTATCCCGACAACATCGAGCAACTGAAGTATCTAGGCGGGCAGTTCAGAAACGGCTACAGCCTCGCGGATTCGCGTGAAGCGTAGAGTGATGTTGAAGGCCTTGAGGTGGGCCGCCGCCTCCCGTAGCGAGTTCCACTGCTTGCCGTAGCCGGTCCGATGGAGAGTGGGAGGCGAAGGGGGTCGTCAACGACGCTATGTGTTGGCACCGTGTGGTGAGGACTCGTGTTTTATGGCCAAAGATTCAGTCGAAGTATCCAGAATCGGAAAGGACAATGAGTCCCGAAAGGACGCCGAAAAATGCGGCCTTTTCAGAAAGGTAACAACAGGCCTATTTCATCTTATCCGCAGCGAGAGTCAATACATCGGAGAACCACCCCTAGTGAGCGAAGCGCGACATATCCGTCGACGGCAGACCCATCGTTTGGACAAACCAATGCACTGCGACCAGCATGCGCACGGACATCTACAGGTCTGAATCTGGTAGACAAAAAACGCGACATGCCCAGTCCTCTAGGGCGAAGGATGTCAACCGCAGTTGAAGATTAGCCCGATTGAACCCGGGGATTTTGGGCCAGAAGGCTCGAACTTTGAGGCAGCCAATTCGGCCGCGTCAGCTACCGTCAGGTCTAAATCTAGGTATAGCTGATCCGGCGGTCGACTTGCTCACTTCCGGGGCACTTTTTTGGGCACATCTTGGCCCGATATGCGGCCAAGCAGCCTGCGCTGTCGCTTACCTGGCGAGTCCAATCGGCACTCGCGGCAGCAACCATCGTTGCTTGCTCCCTCCCAAAAGTATTCGGATCCGGGCGCTTCACCGACGGCGTACGACTGCGGAGGATTTACGGCTAGGCAGCCGCCCCCCGTCGCCTCGCGAGCAAGGCTCGACCGAAAAGTGTGCCTAGTAGCACACTCTTTCAACGCACCGTCGCTGAGTCACCCGGGGAGCTGCGGCTAACATCAGCCATACGGCCGCGGGAATTTACGGCTAGCCAAGCGACCCGGGTCGCCTCACAACGATGGTCTCCATCGAAGAGTGTGCCTAGTAGCACACTCTTTCACCGCATCGTCGCAAGGGTAACGCGGGGAGTTGCGGCTAACTTCAGCCATGCGGCCGCGGGGGTTTATGGCTAGCCAGCCGACCCGGGTCGCCTCGCAACCGGGACCCCCATCGAAGAGTGTGCCAAGTAGCACACTCTTTCGCCGCCCCGCCGCAGAGGCGGCGCGGGGAAACTGCGGCGTAACTCCAGCGGTGCGGACCCGGGGGATTTACGGCTAGTCAGCGGACTCGGGTCGAGTCGCCTCGCAAGCAGGGCTCGTCCGAAAAGTGTGCCTAGTAGCACACTCGCGTTCGCCACCATGCGCCTCCGGTGCACGCGGATTTGTGGCTGACCACTCGAGGATCCACGCGTTGAACGCGAATCCGCATCGCGTACACCGGCGGCTATATAGCATCCTGAATCTGGCAGGCGAAAAAAAGCCCGCATCGAGGCGGGCTCCAGACCTATCGGCGATGTCTTAACTCAAGAGGGGTCGCCGTTAAACAACTCGCTGATGACCTGGCGAATCCGGGTCTCCTGTGCGTCTGACAGGACGCCCGTTTTGATTTTTACGGTAAAGCTGTTCACGTCCTTGGTAATGCTGCCTGCGTGAGTATTTCCCGCAAAGAACTTTTCAATTGAACGCTCGCGAGCCGTCGTGCTAGACGCACGACGGCCGACCAGGGCAGCAATCGCCGGCGCGTACTTACCTTGATCAAGGTTTCCCGATACGACGTCCGGCCAAAGTTCGCGGGCAGCGGCTACAGCATTCTCACCATGCTTCTTGAGGACATTCGCAATCGCATCGGCGGCATTGCCACCAATAAGCGTCGGATTGATATCAAGGTCGCTCGTCATGAACGCGGGTAGGTTATCGAATGCGAGGTATCTGTACAGCCCTCGCCGGCTCATGCCGACAGCTTCGGCCAAGCGCGTGCGATTCGGAAATTCTTTTTCGGTACGGCGAATGGATATGGAAATCTCATAGTCGGCAAGGTCATCCCGGCCGATGTTTTCTACCAGAGCCAGCACGGCCATATCCTGGTCAGTGCAATCAACAACGAGGACTTTGATTTCCTCAAGTCCGACCAGCTTGTGTGCCCGCCAACGCCGCTCGCCCGCAACAATCTGATAGGCAGACTCCGCTCGGCGAACGACGATTGGTTGTAGCAGCCCGACCTCGCGGATCGACTCTGCGAGTTCAGATAGCTTCCCCTCGTTGAAAACCCTCCGGGGCTGCCACGGGTTCGGCACTATCTCTGACACAGGCAGCACTGATTGCGCGCCGCGCGTCTCCAACTCCTGAATCTTGATATTGGCCGCAGCCAAGGCGGCAGCCATCCCCGGCCCGGTCTTCGGTTTATCGTTTGTTTGCCTGGAGGCTGCGACTTCGTCCTTCGGGATATCTGAAGCAGCGCGCAGATTGGCTGTCTGCTCGGCCATTCGAGCACGGATATTCATTTGCCGAGCCTCCACTGTTCGACGTACATGTCGTCAATCCACTTGCAGTATTCCCTGAGCGGCTGCCGAACCCGCTCGACAGTTTTCGAACTCGCGTCCTTCTTGCTCAGGTCAAACACCGTCGACAATGCAAGCGCGCCGCTACTCATCGCCGAACTTGCCGGAATTTCGGTTGTCGTCAGCCAATCGCCGTATGCCCGTTGAGTCCATGGACGAACCACCGATGCCGACGAAGTCGGGCTGTTATCGACCTTTGAAAGGATGACCGAGATGAAGTCGTAGGCCTTGCTGGCCTCCTTCTCCATGAAGTTACGCGCGATGTCGGAGAACAGCCCCCAGAACGACACTGAACTGATGAAGTCGAGGCTTTCCGGAACCAGCGGCATGACCATCGAATCCGCAGCCATCAACGCATTGAGCGTCAGGTAGGACAATGAAGGCGCCGTATCGAGGATGATGTAGTCGTACTGATTGCGAAGCGACGCGATACCTTCCCGCAGGATTGCCCAGAATTGAAAGCTGGGCTTGGTCTTGAGCATCGACGGGATGTAGAACTCCGCACTGAACAAGGAGGGGTGTGCTGCGATGACGTCCAGACCGTCCCAGTACGTCTGCTTGATGAATGATGACAGTCCGCCTTCGATGGTCTGATCATAGATGAACGGCAAAACCGTCGAATCCTCATCAACCTCCTTCTCTGCATACAGCCCGCAAAGCTCGGAAAGTGATGCCTGCGGGTCCAGGTCAATGGCGAGAACCCTCCGACCGCGGAGCGACAGTCCCTGCGCAAGACACATTGATGTCGTCGTTTTGGTCGAACCGCCTTTGAAGTTGGCGACGAGGATGACCTTCCCGTCCGCACCGCGCGACCCGGTGACCAGCGGCGACTGGTATATTTCGGACAGTTGCTGCACGTAAGTCCGCGCCTCGGCCAGTGTGAATTGGCGGCTACGACCAGTACCCGATGCCTCACCCGCTGGCAACGTGCTCCCTTCCCTTGTGGCCTGGTAATGAATCTTCGTGCGGTCCAGTCCGCATAGCTCGGCGACCTCCGCCGTAGTGAATGATGGAGCCGATTTTCGCGGTTTCGGCGTCAGGATACTGTTACGCAAATCCTCCGTGAGCGTGTTAAGCGTCTCCGCGAAACCCGCAAGTTCACCCAAGGTCACTCTTCGCGTAATTGCCGGGAATTCTGCTTTGGACATGGTTTTTAAGGTTTAGCTCGAAATCGACACGAAGCGTAGAATACTAGAAAAATACAAAAAAGTGCCAGTAACTTAACCCCATTTCTTAGAAAGCAGAGTTAAGTGACTATTTTGCAACCAAAAATATCTTCGCATTTCATAATGTGGGAAAAATTCAATTCGATGACGCGCTAAACGCGTGTTTTTCTGAATACATTTTGAAAGGTCATGGTGAGGGAAATTGTTGAACCGGTGAAGACTCAGTCACGAAGGTGGGTGAGAAGTTTTGTTGAATACAGAACGAGAACAGGCGAGCGGTCCGATTCGAAACGATATGGGGCACGACTAGTCTTGCAGTGCATCAGAATCACTACGTAAAACAAGGCGCCTCACAATATTCCTCACCATCACTCGCCTTGCCGGCCCACCGCACAACTCAGCTCACCATGAATGAGCTGCGTCGACAGTGATCCAACAAAACTTCTCACCATGCGACCAGGAGAGCGCAACTCGGCAGCCCGCCACAATTCTCCTCACCATCGCGCCGGCAACGTCGGCCCGCCTGGATACACCCTAACTACCGAAGTCATAAGCTTTTCCCCGGGTCGGCCGAAGGTAGCGCTTGCTAACACAAATTTGCTCACCGTCGCCAACAAAAACCCTCACCACGTTCGCAGCTTCGGTCGCAGGAAACCCCCGCCACTTAAGACTTTGTCGGCATCGGGGGAAGGCTTCAACAATTCATCTCACCATCGTGCCGGCGGCAACAGGAAGTCTCACCCTGAACGGGCAAACACTTCACTCTCATAGCGGAATTTCATTCACCTTTGCCCTACAAAAGGGCTCACCTCTACAACAAAATCACTCACCTTTGTAGGGTTAACTCATTGTTTTTGCTAGAGTTTGATGGCTTCTGTACGTTGGTGGGTTTGTTATTTTTAAGACTTTTAAAACACAAAACCAACGCATCGAGGACGAACGACATAGCACCCTGCAGGCACCAAGGTGAGCCTAATTGTTGAGCTGTTCAGTTGCGAAGGTGGGTGAGCCTAATTGTTGAAACATCAATTTGATGGTGAGCCTTTTTGTTTTGACATCTCACCTACGCGTGTTAGAGTCTCCCGCGGCTAACAACCAAGAAAAGAGGGCCACGATGTCAAACGACGTATCGACACGCGCAACATCGCGCCAGATGTCGCTCGAATTGTTTGAGGAGATGTTGGCGACCGACACGCCGATCCATAAGTCAACCAAGGAAATCGGCTATCAGCGGAACAACGTTTTCGTTGATGTCACTGACGTCGGAGTCACAGCGCGTCGCCTGCTTGATGCAGCGCACTTCATCGTGGCGCAGGAGCCCACCACACCGAAATACTACGACGTCGAGCTGAGCTACTTCAGGTGGCTTATGCGTTACGACAGCTACAACTACAAGCATCTGAGAGCGGTCGTATCCGAAGCACAGAAGGCACTCATCCAAGTGTCCACGGCACCGCAGGGTAGCACCTCACCTGAAAACGAAAAATGGGTATCCGTGCAGCTGCTCGGCATTGTCGGTATCGACAAAGGACGCATAACGTTTGAAGTCCCGCAACCGCTCATTCGCCATATCAAGGACCCGGAAAAGTCGCATTGGTTGAGCCTCCGCATCACGTCGGCCTTCACCCTCACTTACGCACGAGCAATCTATGACCACGTCATTGCGTACGTGACGGACGGCATCACGGATTGGTTTGAAATCGATGTGGTCCGAAACTGGCCAGGCAAAGCGGGCTCCAGCGCAACAGTCTTCAAGTATTTCAAGCGGGACAGTCTTGAGCCCGCGGTAAAGCAAATCAACGAGGTCTCTGACATCGAGCTGAGCTACGAGACGCGCACCGAAAGCCCCAAGTCCAAGAAGATTGACCGGATACGCTTCAGGCTTTCCAGGAAGGAAGGGGCCGACACCGTCCGCGCGAGCTTGATTGGGTTGAAGGAAACCTACACCACGTTGAAAAACGAATTCGGCTTCACCGAAAAGCAGTTCAATGTCATCTCGCAGAACCGCGCCATCTGGTCCGATGAACGCATCCTTGATGCAATCGAATACACCCGGGTAAAGATTGATGACGCGAAGGTGACAAAGAGTCCTGCGGGCTATCTGATGAAGGCCATCACTGAGGGCTACAAGCTTTCAGAGGCTGAGCGCCGGATGAAAACGGTACTGGCCCAGAAAGCTACGGAAGAGCAGGCCGAGGTGACTGCCAGAGCCAGCACGAGGATCGCGGTTGAAGCGAACAGCGCAGCTCGTGAGGAAGAAGCCAAGCTGCGATTGGCCGACGAGGTCCGCGCTGGTCGCGAAGCTTTCGAACAGGCCGACGCACGGGCGAGGAAAGAGTTCATGCGCGCGTATATTGCGTCCCCTTCTGGCAAGCTGGCCATCAAGCGTCTCAAGTTCAACATAGCCACCATTGGCGAAGCAGACGTGCTCAACCACGCGGACCTTTCCTTCGCCTTCTACCACTTCGTGTACCTGCGCAACAAACCCAAGGCACCCCGAGCGCGCGCCTGACCGGCCGAAAACCAACGCGAGCGGGGTAGTTCACCAGAGGCCTGTTGTGCAGGTGGTCGCGGCGGGCATCGCCGATGCGGGCGGTGAACAGCCTGAAGGGCGGTTCGACTCGCGCGATTCGCAAAAAGAACTACCCGAGCATCTGGCGCAAGCTGTGGAGTGGTGCGCTTTGGTCGCCATCCTAATTTGCCAGTAGCTGCGGCGGGGCGCCCATTGCGGTGATACGGCAGTACATCGAACAGCAGCGGACGCTGCACTAAGGCCCTCGAAGGGCGAGTGTGGCCTCCGCGCAATCCTTCCCTCCCCCGAAATGAGAGGGTTGCCGCGCACTCGCTCACCTAATCCAGTCGACCAAGCGCAACGTGTTAATGCTGTTTTGGCGATGAGAGTTTATAAACGACTGTTTCATAAAGAGAATTCAAAGAGCACTGTTGTAGCCCATATTGGATAGGCCGAATTGGCTGCAGTAGGAAACGTTTGATCACTCTGCTGCCTAGCAGGGTATCGATGCAGCGAGGGATTGAAAGATGCCCAAAAATATACGCCTTTCTGCCGAAGTAGCATTAACGCGTTAATGCTACTTCGGGCTTTCATCGCTGATTTGTCGCAACGTCGGTGCTCTGACAAAAAGGCGCTTAAATCTCGGTGCCTTTCGTCGCAAACGCCGACTTAAAAATTGTTCCAATGGTAGCCATTCATCAAGGGTTGCCATGCGCATTTTCAGGAACAAGCGTCAGGCCGCGCTATCGACGGCCCCCGGCATGTATGCCGAGGAAGATCCGAGCACTGTGATCTTCGAAACAAGCACGAGGCTAAAGGTCGAGTCGAATCGCTGGATGCTCATTGCCTTTGCCCTCGCTGCCATTGCTGGCGGTGCTGTCTGGACCCGGCAGCCGCCCCCGTCGGTTATGCGCGTGGTCGGCGTTTCTGCTGACGTGAGCGGGCATCCCGTCGTGACGGAGCTCGTTTCGTACAGGCCCGACTCCCAGGCTACCCGGACGAGCATGAAGGATATGGTCGTTCGCTGGTTCACGATCGAGCCGGTCCTGACCGATAGCCTTCAAACCTCCCGCATGTCGGCCAACATCAATTCGGTGAAGGCACAGATGATCGGCGCCGCCTCGGACCAGTACAAAAGCTGGCTTAGAGACGACGCACCGTTTCAGGCGATTACCGCTAATCCGAAACTGATCCGGGAAGTGAACGTGCGCAACATCGCACTGCTCGAGGATCAGACCGTCCTCGTTGAATTCGCAACGACGACTTCACAGGCCGGTGCGACTGGCAAACCTGACGTCAAGTCGTATGCGCTGACGTTGCGCTATCAGATCGTCGCACCGACCGCGGATGCGGCCCTCACTGCCAATCCCTTCGGCATTTATGTCCCGTTCTTCCGCCTTGAGCGGACCGGTGGAGTTTGACCTCAATGATCCCGAAACACAAACCGCCGGCTCTCGGCATTTTCGTCGTGCTCGCGGCCATCGTATTCGCGACTCAGGTGGCGCACGCAAAACAGCCTTCGAATACTGCTGTGCTGAATACGGCGATGATCGCCGGCGACCCGATGAGCCCCCTCAATCCGTTTAACGGTGGCGCCGATCCGCTCACGATGCCCGGCGATGCCCGAATCGGCGTATTCCCCTACAGCCGCGACCAGATTTTTCGCGTGCTCACCGCGCCATTGAAACTCACCACGATTGAACTGGAGCCGGGCGAGAAGCTGATTGCGGACCCCGCGATGGGCGACAGCATCCAGTGGGAAATCGACGATGACAAGATGCATCACGTGTTCATCAAACCACACAAGGCGGATCTGGTGAACACGCTGCACCTGACGACCAATCGGCGCGAATACGATTTCACGCTGATCGCCTCGCCTGCTGGTGGCTTCTTCTACCAGACGGTCCGCTTCCAGTATCCGCGCGCACCGATGGTTCGCGCGAGCGTCCGTGACGAGGCTAATGGCACGGGCGAGCGTGGCGGCGATTCCGGCAGCATCAGCGTCGCGCCCGACAAGCTGAACTGGGACTACACGGTCGACGGCCGTGCGGAGTTCAGGCCCGAGGTGGTGTTCGATGACGGACATTCCGTCTGGATGCGCATGCCCGCCAAGGCACAGACCTGGCCCGTCCCGATGTACAAGGATCATGGCGACCGTGTCGTTGGCAACTTTATCCGCCGCGGCGACTTTCTGGTTTTCCAGCGTCTCGCTGACGAAATCGTCCTGGTGTCCGGCAAAGACGAAGTGACCGTGACGCGCGGTCGTCAGCGCGTGTTCGGGGTTTTCTGACCATGGCGAAGCAAACCGATCCGATCAAGCCAAACGCCGAGCAGCAGGCCCTCGTCAAGGGCAAGACGTCTCGTAACGCGATCCTGAGCATCGGGCTCCTGGCCGCTCTCGTGATTGGCGCGCTGGGTTTCTATTATGAGCTTAAGGCTAGCAACGAGTCGCAGGAAGAAGCGCGGCTGAAAAAAGCTGCCGCCCTGAAGAGCAGTGCCGAGGTGCCTGCGACGAAAAACTCGGACATTGACCAGCTCATCCGTCAGCAGCAGGAGGCCGCCGCCTCAGAAGCAGCAGCGCGTGCAGCGTCAGACGCTGCAACGGCTGCTCGTCCAACTGTTAAACCGGCATTGACGGGTAACGACTTCCAGAACGAAGTTTCCAGGGAGGGCGGCGACACGCGGGAACTCTCCGAGAAGAATAACAAAGACACAATCTACACCTCGTCTGTTTTCAAACAGTCCGGCGCGTCCAGAAACGCGAATCAGCAAACCTCGGCGCTTCCGCCGGGCGTCCCTTCGTTGGACGACTTCCGGGCCGCGCGAGCGGCTGCGACCACGAACCCCACCGAGGCTATGGCGCTCGCGCTTGCCAAGCAAGGCCAGGCTCCCGAAGACCGGGATCGCGCGTTCCTGAAAGATGCGGCGGGGCAGGGCGGCATCGAACAGACGACCTTCAATGGCCGGTCGCGCGGCTGCACGCTGACGCCTCCGCACAACATCCACGTGAAAACTGTTGAAGGGCTCAACTCGGACAAGCCCGGTCGCGTGGCGCTGATGGTTGACGAAGACGTCCACGACAGCTTGCAAGGCGACTGCCTGATGATCCCGAAAGGTTCGTTCATCAACGGCGCATACAGTGCCGACATCAAGGTCGGGCAGGAGCGTCTGCTCGTCGCGTCGACCAGCCTGCGCCTTCCGAACGGCAAGAGCGTTCCGATGAACGGCATGCAGGGCGCGGACCAGAACGGCTATGCGGGGTTTTCTGGTGACGTGAACAACCATTTCCTCGCGATTTTCGGTGCCGGATTTATTACCGCGGTGCTACTGAAGACGTTCGACAACAACGCGACTACTGCGACAACGGCCAGCCCAACCGGCGTGACGACCTACGGGAGCACCGCCGGGCAGGTTGCCGCGACCACCGCGCAATCGGTGCTTCAACGGAACCAGAACATCCCGCCAACGATCACGGTACCACCGGGCCAGAAGTTCCTCGTTCAGGTGACGCAGGACATCGTCATGGAGCCGTACCATGACTAGGCTTGCCGTCGCAGCGTTGGTGCTCGTCGCCGCGTGTTCGAGTTCCAATGCAGCGGTCATCGACACCGTCATAAGTCCCACGCAATTTGTCGTGGAGGACAACGGACAGCGCTCCGTCGTCGAGCTGCCCGGAACGCCCGTGTATGCGTGTGGTTTGAAGCCGTTCCTGGCGTGGGCCAAACGTTTGCAAGGGCAGAACATCGAGTCCGGCAGGGAAGGGGTCGCATCCGTAACCATCGACGGCGCGCCTCAAAGTGTCGAGAACCTGCTGGTACGAAGCGGATGGTTGCGACCCGCAGTCCTGAACGATGACGCACAGGCAGCGCTGACCGAGCGCCGCGGAGGCTGGGCTTGCGCATCGGCGCAAGCGCCCTTCGACACAATGCGTACGAGTGTCGACGCGAAAATCCTCGCTGGCATCGCGCTCAATGAATCCGCATACAACGGTCGCGCGTGGCCGTGGACGCTGAACGTCGCGGGGCGTGGCTTCTTCTTCAGATCACGCGAGGACGCGTACAAGGCGGTCCGCTTCCTCATCTCGAATGGTCGTTGCGATTTCGACGTCGGTCTGATGCAGATAAATTGGCGCTATCACGCGAAGCGTTTTGCATCGCCATGGGATGCGCTTGCGCCTGCGACCAACATTCACGTCGCAGAAGACATTCTCAATGAGAACTTCCGCAAGACGAATTCAGCCGTCAAGGCCGTCGCGTACTACCACAGCGCGAATCCCCAGCCAGGCCGCGAGTATCTCGCGCGCTTTATCCAGCATCTCTCACAACTGCCACTCGATCTCGACGATGAGTGGTGAAGGTGTGATATTCACGCCTGCGTCGACATGAGCACGATAGGGGAGCACAAGCGCGAGTCCATGCGGCGCGCAGCATGGCTAGTGTAGACGAATGACAAGCCGTTCCAGACGATAAGCCGTGGGGCGCTGTCGCGTTGTGTTGGGAAGTTCTATTGGCTAACAAACGCAACTAACGGTCTGGAATGATTCTATCCAACCCGACCGCTGCTACGCAGCGGCAACTCTGCTCTCAAAGGGCCCGGCGGAGTTGGCCGCTGCAGAGCAGGTCGGCACGGAACCTCCATGCCGCGGCGCGGAATCGAAAGCGGGGTTGAACTGCCCCGAGCGTCGCGCCGTGCCGTTTAAGCCGCCGCACACCCGGCAACGCGAATTAGCACGCTTGACCGGACAACATTCGGAATGCTGACGCTATCCGGCGGAGCCCGTGGTAGTAAATCGCCGGGTGAATGACTTCGCAATTTCGCGAATCAGGCGCGCGTGGGCGACCGCCGTGACGGCAACGAGTCGCAGCGTGCCGGTCACGGCACTGCAACGATCCGGCAGGCAATGTAGGAGAGTTGTGTGGCCGAAAGCGAGTTCGTCGACGCGTCAGTGCATCGCGTTCTGCGCCCAGCACGCAATCTTTTCCGCGTCCATCGACTCACGTTCTTCACGCGAGTCAAATTCCACGATATAGTCGAAGACCGCGCCGACCTCGCCACGCGGGAAAAGGCGTTGAAAAAATGTTCCTGAAGGAAGTGACCGTAGGGCCACCGGGCGCGAAGATAAGGCCGATTGCTTTCATATGCTGTCGCGGTGGAATCCATCCGCGGGAACTTCCTATATGGCGCTCCTGAACACATCAGGGTCAAGGCGGCGCGCAGCAGCTAAGTATCAGCCGGCGAATCCTGTTGCTTGCGAGGTTCACGATATCCCGCGGTTCCGGGCGGCATGCGAAACCCCGGATCGCCCGCGACTAGTCCAGTCAGGCTGCTCCGGTCATGCAGGATGAATCCGACCGGCACGCCAAACATGGCGAGCCTCCGGCGCAGCCAAATCCGTTGCTGCACGCCCGGGAAATGGGCGATCTCCTCAACCCATTCCGGAAGATTCACGTCTACCTGTCCCATGTTAGGTTGACGATGGCCACGTGCGCTCGAATACGACATTCCGGTCGATCAACACGTCGAAAACTTCCTGCCAGGAAGTTTTGTGCCGGGAGGGCGCGGTTCATAGAAAGCGTTTTGCGAATGAAAATCCCCGCGGGAAACCGGGGGACTGGAAGTTACAGCCAGATGCTACGGTCGTGTGCTGGCTGCTTACGACCCCGCGCCGACTACCGGCACCGTCTGCGGCACGTAACCCGCCGAGGCGACCAGTTGCGCGCTGCGGTGGTTGGTCGACACCAGCGCGTTGATCTTGGACACGTAGCTGCCATAGGTCGTGCAGGCACCACCCGACGTGAACATGTTGGGCTCGCCCGATGTCAAGGGCCAGCGGATGAAATACGGCGTGTCGTTCCCGCTCGCGCAGTCCGCGTGGGCATATTCCCACGTCATGAACCGGAACATTTCCCCCGACGGCAACACTGCGTTTGCAGCGTAGATGTCGGCAAGCGTGTAGGGCGCAGCCGTGTTGAACGTCCCGCTTTGCCACTGCCCCACGTAGATAGCCGAGCCGTTCGGCATCGTCGCAGACGGCGAACCGGTCAGTTGGCTTTCAGATAGAACGCTTTCGGCTACTGACGACGGCAGGTCGTACTCGACGCCGAAGGCTTCGATCTGGTTCAGCGCGTCGGCGTACGCGTTCAGTGTGTCTGATGACGAACCCGGCACAAGCGCCAGATAATCGACGCCCGGCGTACCCGTATCCTGCGCAAGGATCGCATCATTACCGCCGATCATCGACAGCACCATCGAGGCTCCTAACGTATATCCGTTTGCAAGCGAAACACCTGTTGATACCAGGTAGACCATGCGTTGCGACGCAACGTACGTCACTGGCGTGATCACGAAATTGTTGAACGCAGTCGTCACGTATGGGGTCACGAGTTCGAGGGAGTTGTTGGTTTGCATGGTGGAGTCAGCCGTCGAGGTGTAGGTGCCGCCCGTTGTCACGAACCGCACGTAGCTCGCTGTGGCATACGGCGCCCGCGCGAGCGTCATGTTGAACGTGCCGCCCGAGCCAGTCGTCGCCGTCCCGATGAGCGTGCCGTTCGAACCATCCGGGTTCACGATGTAGGCTTTCACCGTCGTGCCGACCGTCGCAGCGCTGTTGAAAACCGCGCCCGTGACCGTGGTAGTGGAGGTGCCGGGCGCCTGCTGGTTGGTGTACGGATTGGTCGGTACTGCCTGCGAGGACGTCGTGCTCGTGCTACTCGCTCCGCTTGCCGCGTCTGGGGCACCGGTGCCACCGCCGCCGCCACACGCGGTCAACAGGATCGATATCATCAACGATGTCAAGGTCAATTTTTCATTAATTCTCCGGGTTAGGTGCAACTGAGTTCAGTATCCCAACTCGGCCCTCCGTTTCTAGTCCCCGCAAACAGGCGTCGCGCATCAAAAAACCGGAATTCACGCTCGGCCTGTCTCTCCCGGCCCGTGCCCTCCCGGATTCCTTCCGGCGCTGCCGTCCCGACCGGAAGCCACTCGTCTTCAGTGCAATAAGTGACGGTGCGCAAAGCAGGTAAGGACGCAGGGGGCGAAAGCGAACCGCTGATTCGGTTGACACTGCTGTTCGCTCCTTTGCGGCGTATGGTGAACTTCCCGTTGACGGAGGTGCGCGACGCAAAGCTGGCAGACGACTTACCTGGGCATGCGGGAGCTGCCGCGCGAGATCAGCACCTTCGCATGGCAGGCCTTCCTTACACCCAGCCTGGCCGAGTTCCTTGAACCGCTTGTTGGCGCGCCTACGCTCCAGCGTGAAAGCGGCGGCAGAGGCTGCCAGGTCAGGCGTGCTGCACCCCTATCTCCAGCGCCTTGTGAAAAACACGACACAACACCCTGCACGAGGCGAATCTGCGCCATGGATATCGAAGCTCCTTCGTCGGACAACCGAGGCCACGGAGGTAACCATCTTTATCGCGTCCAGAGGTGGTCTTGAAATTTTCCATTGCGGAGTCGTTGCCCAACGCGGGATTCAGGTAATCAAGACTACTGCCGACTGCACTGTTGAGGTCTCGATACTCATTCGAATCGTGCGTCTTTTTGGCGGTTAGAACAAAAAGAGCTCATCCCTCGAGGTCTTGCGAATCTTTCGATCGTCCGAAATCCGTGGTGCCGCAAAATCCCTTCAGAGCGCCCGGTAGAGCGGGACGCAGAGTACGAACGGTTACCTCGCCCTCCGCTTTGTAATCTGTTGCGCTCTGAGAGCCGGGCGCATGGAAGCCATAAGTTACCTTCCGACCCACAGAGCGGTGCGCAGCACAGGATGGCTACCCGGTTGGGCAGCTGGTATATGCCTGCCATGGCCTACTGCCTACCTGGCGAGGCCGGGCTTCAATACCCTACGCGGTGGCGAAGTTGGATGCGACATCGCGGGACAGTGCCGCCGACCGTGCACGAATTGACTCGATCCTGCTTGTCTCCGGAAACGCCTCATGCCGGAAGCAGGTCAGATCGGGTTGCTCTGGATGGAAAGTGTCGCTTGACGACGATCTGACGGAAGTGAATCCCCCGGATTGCCCCGTATTCTGCCTGCGGCATAATACGAAGCTAAAAACTCACTTTTTGGGTTCACCACATGAAAAAGAGCGGCATTGACGCCGTCCGGCAGACCTTTGGCAGGCGTCTCCAAATGGTTCTCGATGCGAGAGGCCTGCCGACTAAGGGATTCACCCGAAGCAGGTTCATCGCCGAGCTAGTCGGGGTGACATCGCCAACTGCCTACAAATATCTCTCGGGCGTCTTCGTGCCTAACTACGACATCCTGAAGGACCTGGCCAGGCGACTCAACGTCACGCCTGACTTCCTTATGGGCGTCACCGGGACAAATACCTACCTTCTATACGATCCCCAGGGAACGAACCCGGTTCATATGTCCTTACCCGAGCGGATCAAGGAATTCTCGACAGTCGGGTGGGTGGGTCTCTACTCCTACTGGCGGGTTTCAGCGGACGAAGCCGACGAGCTCGTGAAGGCTGGCGACATCATCGTCTACACCACGCAGAACGTGACCTTCGAGGGCGGCCGGCACTATGTCGTCCGCTACAACGGCCTCATGTACCTTGCGAAAATCAAAGTACTTGCCGAGGAAGAGCCAGGTTCACCGCGTTGGCAATTCGCCTTCGAAGATGAGAGCGTAATCGATGTCGCCCAGTCAGATATAGGGTTTGGTTACGCGAGCTCCCAGGAGCCCGACAGTCTTCATGTCATCGGGACGCCGGTGTATCGATTCCCTGCGGGGCATGCCTTGCCTGGGTAAAGTGGGAATAAGCGGTGGTCAGGTTTCCGTCGTCAACTCAATGCATCTGGTCAGACGGGCCGCTGACATTCGGGTCCCGGACATACCTGCCGATTGTTCGGCCCGGCCTGGTGTGTACCATCGGCGCCGTAGCGTCGGCTACCACGCCACCAGGCAATTCGTGTACGTCGACAGCGGACGACTGCGGACATGGGCCGGTCAGCCCGCAGGCACTCAGTCGCCCAGGATGAGATGGTTTGACCTGTACTCGTGCCAGCGGTCGACCTCGAGCACGTACTCGCCCGCGTATCCCTGCCACGCATCGTGCTCGCGGGCATGCTTGAGTCGATTCAGAGCATCCTCGAATTTTTGAGCCCCGTTGTCGAGAAGCGAATCGCCGGCCGTATAAACCATTACGCTGTACGGTGCCTCCTTTTCGACCGCCACGAAGATGAACGGTCGTTCTTCCCCGGTGAAGTACTGGACGCCCGTCTGGTACATGAATGCGGACAGATCGTAGTTATAGCTCTGCACAGACGAGTTGAACGGCCTGGGCAGTACGTCAGATGTCGATTTGAGGTCGAAGATGAACTTCGGGTGAAGCGCATCGACCTTGATACGACACTGGACGCCCGTTACCCGCTCGACGAAATAGAACGCCTTTTCCGCTTCGGCCTCATCAAACCAGTCACCCAGCGGGCGGCCGCGAAAACGATGTGCGCGGACGGCGTTGCGCACGGACAGAATCGCGTCGTGCCTCTCCTGGCCAATGACGATGTGATTCGGGTGCCCGGCGATGAAGCGTCTGCATTCCCGGAAGCGGGGATTGAATTCGCCATCGAAGGGCAGAACGAGATCCTCGAAACGCCACGGCTCAAGCACGGCCATGTGCATCAGCCGGCCGAACCCGAGCGCGTGTGTATCCTTGCGCGCTCCCTGCACGGTCGCGAGAAAGTGCCGCGGACTTCTCAGGATGGACTTGAGCTGGGTGGATGAAACGTATTCGGTGTTGCCGTGGTATTCGTCGTCGGTCACTGGCATCGTGAAGCTGGCCGGATCCCGCCCGAAGGTGATTTTCTTCTGGCCGTGCCACATCGTCCTGCCGGCGAGTTCCGCCGTGGTCGAAACTGCGTTCATGCCATACCCCTTGTCTGTGAGGAGAGCGTAGCGGGGGACGGCACGGATTCAAGTCCCCGCGCGATGACGACCTGTCGTTTCGTAGGGACCAGACGTCGGACGGCAGTCGCGTATCGATGCGCGACGGATGCCGATCAGCGCCGGCACGCGAAGCATGACTGAACGTGTGGCCGGAGAGATCGATGAGGTCACCGTTCCGACACTGGGACAAGCGTACCGCGTGCATCTGCACGACGGATCGCGCGACTCGACGAGAACATCCGCTTCCTGACAGGAAAACCGGCGGTCTGGCGCAGGAAACGCCAGCACTGAACGATGGGGCTAGAAACCGGACGACGATCTGCTGAAATGACCTCCACCCGCTAATGGAGGAAGCAATGGTAACTGGCCTCGAATTCGACACCCCTGTTCTCGGCACGGTTCGCATGGGCGACGTTCGCACGGGCGAAGCCGGTGCGCCCGACGAACTTCTGCATTTCGACTACTTCGAAGTGCATAACCGACGGAAAAACCCCGACGGCACGTGGGCGAAGCACCTGCTGCACGACCAGCTCCTGGAGAAGCTCGCGGAGGCCAGGCTCGGGGAGAAGGGCAAGGGACAGGAAGCGATCAGGCTTCGTGAGATCCCGATCCAGTTGCCGTACAACAATCCGGAACTGCTTCTCACGCAGCAGCTCGACTTACATTCCGCAGGTCGCGGACACAATTTGGCGTGAATTTCGTTGCCAGTCTGGCGGGCGAAATGCGCCTCCGGCCCGCCGCGTAGCATGAGCAACTGACGCTGCAAATCCGCCCGTGGTGTGTGATGGTATCAAATCCCGCATTGAAATTTAGTAGTCCTATGCTAAGATAGTGCCAGAATGTCCGGCCCGCAAGAACTTTCTCCGCCCAAGGCTCGCTTCTCCCTGCACAGCGAGCGGCTGGGACCTTTACCCCTCGTCAACCACTTCATTGAGCGCATTGGCCTGGAGGCCTTGCTCGATCGCCACGTTCCCTCAGACGCGCGCTGTGCGGTGCCTCACGCCCGGGCCCTCGGCGTGCTGCTGC
>NZ_WOEZ01000180.1 GCF_013177735.1 Paraburkholderia elongata
GCACGAACGTGCTCTCGCGCTCGTCCAGGCGATCCGCCCGTAGACAGAAAACCAAACCCCGACTTCAAGCCAGGCGCTTGAATCACAAAGGAAACTTGCCTATCTCGCGGCGGAATCTCAGGTTAAATACAACAGCGTTCGTCGCGGCACAAGCAAAAAGGGCGCTCTTTTTCGAGCGCCCTTTTTTCATTCAAACCACAGGCTCATTCCGCGTCGGGCTGAACACCAGGCGCTGCACGCGCGAACGCGTCGAGTTGCATCGCGTGATCGTAGATGCGCTGAATCGTCGGAAACCTCGCTGTATCGACCTTGAAGCGCTGCGCATTGAACACTTGCGGAATCAGACAGGCGTCGGCCAAAGTCGGGGTGTCGCCGAAGCACAGCTTGCCGGTGCGCGGATCGCCTGCAAGATGCGCATCAAGCGTCGCAAAACCCGCTTCGACCCAATGCTTGTACCACGCATCTTTCGCGTCGTCGTCGACACACAGCGTGTGTTTCAGGTACTTCAACACGCGCAGATTGTTTAGCGGATGAATCTCGCACGCCACCTGCAACGCTACCGAGCGCACATACGCGCGGTCCGCCGGCGTGCCGGGCAATAGCGGCGGCTCCGGATGCGTTTCCTCCAGATACTCGATGATCGCGAGCGACTGCGGCATCACTTCGTTGCCGTCGACGAACGTGGGCACGATGCCGTCCACGTTCACCTTGCGGTACTCGGGCTTCAACTGCTCGCCGCCGTCGCGCACGAGGTGCACCGGGACATAGTCGTACGGCAGATTCTTCACGTTCAGCGCAATGCGCACGCGATAAGACGCCGAACTACGGAAATAGCTGTAAAGCTTCATGTCGTGTATCTCCCCCAACCGCTCTTCAGAAGACGCGTACGCTGAGTTCGCCGAGTCCGTCCACGCCGCCCTTCATGAGGTCGCCCTGCACCACCGCGCCGACGCCTTCCGGCGTGCCGGTGAAAATCAGGTCGCCCGGTTGCAGTTCGAACAGCGTCGACAGATAGGCAACCGTCTCGGCTACCGACCAGATCAGTTGCGAAACGTCCGAGTGCTGTTTTTCCTCGCCGTTCACCGACAACCAGATCGCGCCCTTGCCGACATGGCCGACCGTCGTTACCGGATGAATCGGACCGAGCGGCGCCGAGTGATCGAAGCCTTTCGCGGTATCCCACGGACGGCCCAGCTTCTTCGCTTCGGCCTGCAGATCGCGGCGCGTCATGTCGAGACCGAGCGCATAGCCGTACACGTGGTCGAGCGCGCTTTCGGCCGGAATGTTCTTGCCGCCTTTGCCGATCGCCGCCACCAGTTCCATCTCGAAGTGGACGTTTTTCGATTGCGGCGGATAGGGGAATTCGCCGGTCGCACCAGGCGCGACATACAGCACGGCATCGGCCGGCTTGGTAAAGAAGAACGGCGGTTCGCGGTCGGGATCGTGCCCCATCTCGCGCGCGTGTGCCTCGTAGTTGCGGCCCACACAGTAGATGCGACGCACCGCGAACTGCTCACTGGACCCCACGACCGGCACCGCGACGACCGGTGCCGGTGCAAATACGTAACTCATCCCGTTCTCCGTTTTTTGAATGTGCGCCGCGCCCGCGCGGCAATAAAACATCGAGTGTAACGCGCAGCAAAGCGCCGCGCAGCCGATCGGCACAGGCGCGCGCGGACCGGCGGTCCCGGCGCATCGCCTCGCCGGACCGCCGGATCGCCGGTCCGCCAGATCGCCATAGATGCGATACTCACACCGAATAGTGTCCTTTGAATACCATGGCCGACCGCCCAAAGGCGGCACGCCACCCCGTCCCACTGCGCCCGATGACTGACTCCGCCGACACCGCCAATCCATTCCCCTGCGCCCGCTATATCAAGGAAATCGGCCGTGGCCCGAACGGCGCCCGCGCCCTGACCGCTGAGGACACGCGCGCGCTCTACAGCGCGATGCTCGACGGCCGCGTGGCCGATCTCGAACTCGGCGCCGTGCTGCTCGCGTATCGCGTGAAGGGCGAAACCGCCGACGAACTCGCCGCCATGCTGGCCGGCGCGCATGCGTCGTTCGAACCGATTCATTTGCCGCACGCCGCGTTCCGGCCCGTATCGATACCCACGTACAACGGCGCGCGCAAACAGCCCAACCTGGTGCCGCTGCTTGCGCTGCTGCTGGCGCGCGAGGGCGTGCCGGTGCTGATGCATGGCGTCACCGAAGATCCCGGCCGCGTGACGAGCGCCGAAATCTTCACGCATCTGCAGATCCCGCACGCGCAATCGCACGCCGATATCGAAGACGGTCTCGCCGAGCGGCGTCTCGCGTTTGCGCCGATCGACGTCCTCGCACCGAAGCTCGCGCGCCTTCTCTCGCTGCGCCGGCGGATGGGCGTGCGCAATTCAACGCATACGCTCGTGAAAATCCTGCAGCCGTTCGCGCCCGCGGGGCTGCGGCTCGTGAACTACACGCATCCGCCGTATCGTGACAGTCTGACGCAGCTGTTCAACACGCACCCGGACGCCGCAGCAGGCGGCGCCCTGCTCGCGCGCGGCACCGAAGGCGAAGCCGTGGCCGACACGCGGCGCCAGGTGCAAGTGGATTGGCTGCACGACGGCATTTGCGAAACGCGTGTGCCGCACGAGCGCTCGTCGCCCGACGCACCTGAAGTCGACTTGCCCGAAGCGCGCGACGCCGCCACCACGGCTGCGTGGATCGGTGCCGTGTTGCGCGGCGAAGCGCCCGTACCGAGTGCGATCGAACGGCAAGTGGAGTTGATCGTGGATGTCGCGAAAACGCCCGTGTAACGTGCGCAGCGTGAGTGCAACGCCGCGCTTGCGGCGTCGCATTCACGCGCCGAATATGACGGCCGCGGGTTGACACGCCGCTACGAGCCGTCATACATTAGACTTATGCGTTCCCTTCCGAACACCCTCCGAATTACCTCCGGCCGCCTAGCGCGGCCCCTATCGCTACGTCTAGCGTAAGTCAGACGTAGCGCCGCGCGTTGGCAGCTTTCGTTGCCCAAAGCGCGGTCCTCAAAGCAGTTCCGCAGTTCCCGTTTCACCCCCGACCGTAGTTCTTCACAACCTGTAGTCGTTTGCATTCGTCCGTTTACCGTTCGGACTGAGTGCGAGGGTCAATTTCATGTTGCGCAATCCCGCTGACAAATACCGCCCCTTCCCCGCTGTGCGCCTCACCGGCCGCAAATGGCCGAGCCGCACGATCAACCAGGCGCCGATCTGGATGAGCACCGATCTGCGTGACGGCAATCAGGCGCTGATCGAGCCGATGAATGCTGCGCAAAAGCTCGAATTCTTCGAGATGCTGGTGGCGATCGGCTTCAAGGAAATCGAAGTCGGTTTTCCGTCGGCCTCGCAAACCGATTTCGATTTCGTCCGCAAACTGATCGAGGAAAAGCGCATTCCCGACGAAGTGACGATCGAAGTGTTCGTGCCCTCACGCGCCGAACTGATTGCGCGCACGTTCGAGTCGCTCGAAGGCGCGCCGCGCGCCATCGTGCACCTGTACAACGCGATCTGCCCGTCGTTTCGCAAGATCGTCTTCAACCAGTCGAAGGAAGAAATCAAGGCGCTGGCGGTGGAAGGCACGCGCCTCATCAAGGAACATGCCCAAGCGCGGCCCGATACGTACTGGACGTTCCAGTATTCGCCCGAGACTTTCAACACGACCGAGCTCCCGTACGCTCGCGAAGTATGCGACGCAGTGGCGCAGACATGGCGGCCCACGCGCGATCACAAGATGATCGTCAACTTGCCCGCGAGCGTCGAAGCCGCGACGCCTAACGTGTTCGCCGACCAGATCGAATGGATGGACCGCAATCTCGGCTATCGCGACAGCATCGTGCTGTCGGTGCATCCGCATAACGATCGCGGCACCGCCGTGGCCGCTACGGAACTGGCGCTGCTGGCGGGCGCGGATCGGGTCGAAGGATGTCTGTTCGGCAACGGCGAGCGCACCGGCAACGTGGATCTCGTTACGGTCGCGATGAACCTTTACACGCAGGGCATCGACCCGGACCTCGACTTCTCCGATATCGATGCGGTGCGGCGCGTGGTCGAGCGCTGCAACCAGATTCCGGTGCATCCGCGGCATCCGTATGCAGGCAATGCGGCAGAGCGGCCGGTGTGGGGCGATGCGGATCTGCAGCGCGTCGCGGCTTGAGCGCCCGCAAGGTGCTCACAAGGCGCTCACAAGGTGCTCAATAAGCGCAACCAGCGAAACGGAGTGAGCTCAAAAGGCTCACTCGATCGCGCAACGCGTCGCCTGCCAGGCAATCAGACGCCATCGCCCGTCTTCCTGTGTATGAATCGCCGTGTACGCGATCGGAAACAGCAGCGCCCCGTTATTCGCTTCCATTTCGATCAGTGCGCGGCCGGTGACGACGCAGGTCTCGCGCCCCACCGGCAGCACCTCTTGCGACTGCACCTCGATCTGCCGATAGCGGCGGCGCCCTGCGGTAATACCGTCGATGAACTGCCGCTTCGTTTCGCGTTTGCCGTTCGTATGGACATAGCTCACGTTGTCCGCGAGCAGCGTATCGAGCGACTGCCCGTCTCCGTCGACCATCGCACGAAAGCGCTCTCGCTCGAGCCCGCGAATCGCTTCGATTATCTTTGCCGCCATTGCTCAGCCCCTCGCACCGGTCAGCCGAACGTGGCCACGGTCGTCAGAAGTTATATTGCAAATATAGCTGCTGGAAATTTATACCAGGATTGGGCTCTTTGATACCGCCGTTGGAAATATGCTGGAAGCGGTAGCCCGCCTGGTACTGCTGGCGGTTGCCGAATTGCAGGCCGACGCCCACCATGGGGGCGAACTGGAACGCGGTCGAGAGCCTGAGGTCAGAGGCGATTGTCGGACTCGACAGGAGGCGGATACCGGCCCCCGCTTCGATATAAGGGCGAATCGCTCCCGCTCCGTCGATGAACCGAATGATCGGCGTCACACCGATTTCGCCGATGTTCTCGTGCACATTCCCTTCGCTGGTATGCCACCAGGCCACATGCGCCTCGCCGATCAGCGAAAAGTGCCAATCGCCGATCTGCCACCACGTCAGATTCGGATCCCAAACCAGACCGAGATCGAGTTTTCTAATGTGGTTATCTGCCAGCCCGGCGGCAATCTGCACGCCGAACTGGTCAGCTGCGGCCAGTCCCGAAGCGCCGAACAGAATAGCCGCCGAAGCGCCTTTTAGAGCCAGACCACGCAACGCGTTTTTTTTGTTCTTCATTGGACACCCGAGCTAGCCGAAGGTTGATCAGCGGACCACTGCCCCATTTATTTTAAAGACAATGTACATCCGGCCGATCGTATGGAGAAAGCTAAATTTTCGCAATTAGTCACTTTCATTTCGAAAAATATCGGTCATTTATAAGAATGTAGGCACTTTGCTAGGTAAATCCTACGGCCTGCACGGGATCGGCCGCAGAGGTGTTAAATTGCTATCAGAACCTAAATTCAATAGGATTTTGCGGAACTTGGATGCCCCTACGACCTCTAAGTATTAGCACTCGGCAAATCAGAGTGCTAACATCCAACGCTGGAGTCGTTAACTGAATACGCTTTTGTCTGATTCCAAAGGAGTTTCCCACGTGAGCCATGCAATGACCCTTCCGAGTACTTTGAGCCCGTCGTCGGCTAAGGCCGCTTCGGCAGGTGCGCTGGCGCTCTCGCATTCCTCGCTGCTGCCCGGTCAACTGGGCAATATCGACGCCTACATCCAGGCCGTCAATCGGATTCCGATGCTGACGCCGGGGGAAGAACGCCAGTTCGCCACCGAACTTCGCGAGCAGGACAATCTCGAGTCCGCGCGCCGCCTCGTCCTGTCGCACCTGCGGCTGGTCGTCTCGATCGCGCGCAATTACCTCGGTTATGGACTGCCGCACGCCGACCTGATCCAGGAAGGCAATATCGGCCTGATGAAGGCCGTGAAGCGCTTCGATCCGGAGCAGAACGTACGGCTCGTGTCGTACGCCATGCACTGGATCAAGGCGGAGATCCACGAATACATCCTGCGTAATTGGCGGATGGTGAAGGTCGCCACCACCAAAGCGCAGCGCAAGCTGTTCTTCAACCTGCGCAGCCACAAGCAGGGCTTGGGCGCATTCACGCCGGACGAGATCGAAGGTCTCGCTCAGGAGCTGAACGTGAAGCGCGAAGAAGTGGCCGAGATGGAAACGCGCTTGTCCGGCGGCGATATTGCGCTTGAGGGCCAGGTCGAAGACGGCGAAGAGTCGTACGCGCCGATCGCCTACCTTGCCGACTCGCATAGCGAGCCGACTGCCGTGCTGGCTTCGCGTCAGCGCGACAAGCTGCACAGCGACGGTATCGCGAGCGCGCTGGAGGCGCTGGACGCCCGCAGCCGCCGCATCATCGAGGCGCGCTGGCTGAAGGTGGAAGACGACGGTTCGGGTGGCTCGACGCTACACGAACTGGCCGACGAATTCGGCGTGTCGGCCGAACGTATTCGCCAGATCGAAGCGAGCGCCATGAAGAAAATGCGCGGCGCATTGAGCGAATATGCGTAAGGCTTACAACCTTTAGTCGTGCCGGCTCGTCCGGCGCGCGCCGGCTAGCCGCAAAGCCCTGCCCTCGCAAGAAGGCAGGGCTTTTTTGTGCCCACTCGACAATGCATGCGCTCAATCGCAGACGCACGCGCACTCACTCACTCAAGAACATGCCCACCAAACACGTGTTTCTTGACGTATCACAAACCGCATAGCAATACTGTCCGCGCGGGGTGACGTTCGCGACCCAATGCCGCAGCGCCGAACTTACGCGCGCAAGGTCATCGCTCCTAGAATCGGGATGAACTCGCCAGACCGCTCAGGTGGCCTGGATCCAGCCGGAATCACCGGCGTGAAGTCGCCTTCGACCGATCATGACCATAGCCCTGAATCGCAATAACAACCCTCGCTCGAGCCTGCGCAAACGGCTCGCCGCATGGGTTCGCGGTCCGACGCTGGCGCGGGACATCGCCGTCGTCCTCGCCATCAAATTTGCACTGCTGATGGTGCTCAAGTACGCATTCTTCAATCATCCGCAGGCGGAGCATATGTCGCTGCCGCCTGAACAAGTCGCGCAGGCGCTGCTGTCCGCGCCTGCCTCGCATCCGTCCCAAGGTGGTCAACATGCCCGTTAGCGAAGTCGTAGAACTGTCGCGCCTCCAGTTCGCCATCACGGCGCTTTATCACTTTCTGTTCGTGCCGCTCACGCTCGGCCTGTCCTGGTTGCTCGTCATCATGGAGTCCGTCTATGTGATGACCGGCAAGCAGATCTACAAAGACATGACCCAGTTCTGGGGCAAGCTGTTCGGCATCAACTTTGCGATGGGCGTCACCACCGGTCTCACGCTGGAATTCCAGTTCGGCACCAACTGGTCGTACTACTCGCACTATGTCGGCGACATTTTCGGCGTGCCGCTGGCCGTTGAAGGTTTGATGGCGTTCTTCCTCGAGTCGACCTTCGTCGGCCTGTTCTTCTTCGGATGGAAGCGGCTCTCGAAAGTGCAGCACGTGGCCGTCACGTTCCTCGTCGCACTCGGCTCGAACCTCTCGGCGCTGTGGATTCTGGTGGCCAACGGCTGGATGAACAATCCGGTCGGCGCCACCTTCAACTACCAGACCATGCGCATGGAACTCGACAGTATCTTCTCGGTGCTGTTCAATCCGGTCGCGCAGGTAAAGTTCGTGCACACCGTATCGGCCGGTTACGTGACCGCTTCGATGTTTGTGCTCGGTGTGTCGTCATGGTATCTGTTGAAGCGCCGCGATACCGAGTTCGCCTTGCGCTCGTTCGCCATTGCCGCCGGCTTCGGTCTGGCGTCGACGCTGTGCGTGATCGTGCTCGGCGACGAGTCCGGTTACCGCACCGGCGAAGTTCAGCAGGTCAAGCTGGCTGCCATCGAATCGGAATGGGAAACGGTGCCCGCACCCGCACCGTTCACGATCATCGGCATTCCGAACCAGAAGGAAGAACGCACCGACTACGCAATCCGCATTCCGTACGCGCTCGGCCTCATCGCCACGCGCTCGATCGACGAACCGGTGGTCGGCCTGAAAGACCTGATGGCGCAGAACGAAGTGCGCATCAAGAACGGCATGCTCGCCTACGCCGCGCTGCAAAAGCTGAAGCTAGGCGACGCCACAGACGAAGCCAAAGCCGCTTTCGACGCACACAAGGAGGACCTCGGCTACGGCCTGATGCTCAAGCAGTTCACCCCGAACGTCACCGATGCCACGCCGGATCAGATCGCGCAGGCCGCCAAGAAGACGATTCCACCGGTGGCGCCCGTGTTCTTCTCGTTCCGCCTGATGGTCGGCCTCGGCATCCTGTTCCTTGCGACCTTCGTGCTGGCTTTCTGGTTCTGCGCGCAGCGCTCCCTGCTGCTGGAGAAGCGCCGCTGGTTCCTGCGCTGGGCCGTGTGGGCGATTCCGTTGCCGTGGCTTGCTGCAGAATTCGGCTGGATCGTCGCTGAAGTGGGCCGTCAACCGTGGACCATCGCCGGCATTCTGCCGACCGCATTGTCCGCCTCAAGCCTGACGCCGGGTGATCTCTACTTGAGCATTGCCGGCTTCGTCGTGTTCTACACGGTGCTGTTCATCATCGAAATCATGCTGATGTTCAAGTACGCGCGACTCGGACCTTCGTCGCTGCACACCGGGCGCTATCACCACGAACAGCCGCTGAATCAGCCGCTGCCGACCAACACGGCCGCATGATTCGCCGCCACTCTGTTCCAAGGGAAAGATCATCATGGATTACGCAACCCTCAAACTGATCTGGTGGGCGTTGATCGGCGTACTGCTGATCGGCTTCGCGCTCACCGACGGCTTCGACATGGGCGCGGCGATTCTGCTGCCGTTCATCGCCAGGACCGACGCGGAGCGGCGCATCGTCGTGAACACGGTCGGCGCGACGTGGGAAGGCAATCAGGTGTGGCTCATCACAGCGGGTGGCGCGATGTTCGCCGCATGGCCGCTGGTGTACGCCGCGTCCTTCTCCGGCTTCTACTTCGCAATGCTGCTGGTGCTGTTCTCACTGTTCTTCCGGCCGGTCGGCTTCGACTACCGCAGCAAACGTGAAGACCCGCGCTGGCGCAGCGCGTGGGATTGGGCGCTGTTTGTCGGCGGCTTCGTACCGGCGCTGGTGTTCGGCGTGGCGTTCGGCAACCTGCTGCAAGGCGTGCCGTTCTCGTTCGACACCGATCTGCGCGTCACGTATCACGGCAGTTTCTTCGCGCTGCTCAACCCGTTCGCCGTGCTGTGCGGGCTCGTTAGCGTGTCGATGCTGGCCGCGCACGGCGCAGCCTTCGTGAAGATGAAAGCGGACGACGTCGTCGCCAGGCGTGCTTCGCTGGCGCTGCGGATTGCTTCGCTCGCCACCGTCGTGCTGTTCCTGCTTGCCGGCGCACTGATCGCCACGATGATCGGCGGCTATCAGATCGTCGACGCCGCGCCGCTCGACACGGTTGCCAATCCGTTGCTGAAGAACGTGATCGGCGCACCCGGCCTGTGGCTCACCAACTATGCAAACTATCCGTGGATGGTCATCGCGCCGGTGGCCGGCCTCGTCGGCGGCGTACTCGCCTTGTTGCTGGCGCGCTCGCGTTTTGAAAAGAGTGCCTTCCTGTCGACTTCGCTGATGATCGTCGGTGTGATTCTGACGGCGGGCTTCTCGATGTTTCCGTTCATCATGCCCTCCTCGCTCGACGGCCGCAGCAGTCTCACGGTATGGGATTCGACCTCGAGCCGCATGACGCTGCAGATCATGCTGGTCGCCGTAATCATCTTCCTGCCGCTCATCTTGATCTACACGAGCTGGGTGTATCGCGTGATGCGAGGCAAGGTGACCGCCGCGGCGCTCGAAGAAAATCACCATACGATGTATTGATCAGGAATACGATTAACAGGAGTTTGCGATGTGGTATTTCAGTTGGCTTCTCGGCATTGGCGTGGCGTTGGCGTTCGGTATTATCAACGTGATGTGGCTGGAATCGCGCCGGCCTTTAGAAGCGGGCAAGCAGAGGACGCGTTGATGCATCCGTTGCCGGCCGAGCGCCGTTAGGTCCAAGCCGGTAAACGCAAAAGCGGCACCCTGATTCAAGGTGCCGCTTTTTTATTGCCGCGTCTTCAGAAGAGAAGCGCGGGAATGGAGCGGCGTAGGCCGCTCCTTAACGTTCCATCATGCAGGCAGAGGCGCTTCACCGCCGCTTGCAGGCGACAGACGCGTCGCCAGTTGCGCGGCGTAGCGCTGGGCTGCGTCACCCACTACGATATGGAACGTATCCGCCGAGACCCAAGCCGTATCGAGCGTAGCCAGACGTTGACGATCGACCGCCGACGGATCGCGAACCACGATCCGCAGACGCGTTGCCGCCACAGCGTCCAGCGACACGACGTTGCCCGCGCCGCCGAACACGGCGAGCCAGCGCAACGGATCCGGGTCGAGCGCACCGCCTTGAGCACCGCTTGCAGCCGCCACAGGAGCCGCAGCGACAGCAGGCGCAGCCGCAGCCGCAGCCACCAGCTTCGCCGCATCTCCACCGCCTTGCGCGATCACCGTGCGGATTTCATCGGCGATGATGTCCGCTTCCGGTCCGATGATCACCTGCACGTTGGTCGAGCCGCGCTTGAGCACGCCACGCGCACCGATCGTCTTCAGTTCGCTTTCCGAGACCTTGTTGGCATCGACCACCGACAGACGCAGACGCGTCGTGCAGGCATCCACCACCGACAGGTTCGACGCACCACCCAGCGCAGCGATATAACGCTGTGCGCGCGGCACGGCGGCGCCCGCCACCGGCGACACAAAACCGCCAGCCGTGAACGACTCGATCTGTTCTTCTTCGGCGGCGGGTTCGCGGCCCGGCGTCGCCATGTTGAACTTGCGGATGAAGAAGCGGAACAGGCCGTAGTACACCACCGAGTACACGAGCCCGATGGGAATCGCCCACCAGCCTTTGGTCGACAGGCCGTAGTTCAGCACGTAGTCGATGAAGCCAGCCGAGAAGGTGAAGCCGAGATGAATCCCGAGCGCCGAGCAGATTGCGAGCGACAAGCCCGTCAGCAGCGCGTGGATCGCATACAGCACCGGCGCGAGGAACATGAAGCTGAATTCGATCGGTTCGGTCACACCCGTCAGGAACGAGGTAAGCGCCATCGACGCCAGCAGGCCGAACACCATCGCGCGGCGCTCTTTCGGTGCCTCGTGATACATCGCGAGACACGCGGCCGGCAAGCCGAACATCATGACCGGGAAGAAGCCCGTCATGAACGTGCCCGCAGTCGGGTCGCCCGCGAAGAAGCGATGCAGGTCGCCTGTCACCGCGACGCCGCCCGGCGGCGTGAAATTACCGAACACGAACCACGTCAGCGAATTGAGGATGTGGTGCAGCCCCGTGACGAGCAGCAAACGGTTCAGCACGCCGAACACGAACGCGCCGAGCGCACCCGCGGTTGTCAGCCAATGGCCGGCCGTATCGATGACGCCTTGCACCGGCTGCCATACGTAGCCGAACACAATGCCTATCGCCAGACAGACCACGCCGGTGGCAATCGGCACGAAGCGTTTGCCTCCGAAGAATGCGAGGTAGTCGGGCAGCTTGATGTCTTTGTACTTGTTGTACAGCAAGCCCGCGACGACACCTGCTACGATCCCGGACAACACGCCCATGTTGAGCTTGTCGTTGATGTCCTTCATCACCGCGATTTCGATCAGGTAACCGATCGCACCCGCAAGACCTGCCACACCGTTGTTGTCTTTCGCGAAGCCGACCGCCACGCCGATTGCGAAAAGCAACGGCAGGTTGTCGAAGATCGCGCCGCCGGCGTCGGCGATCATCTTGATGTTGAACACATCGGGCTGGCCCAATCGCAGCAGCAGGCCGGCAACCGGCAGCACTGCAATCGGCAGCATCAGCGCCCGACCCAGGCGCTGAATCTTCAGAAACGGATTCCCATCCATTGACACCTCCAATCCTTGTCTCGTTGTCGACTGTCGTCGTTGAGTTTTGTAGCTATACGTAATGACTATGCGAAGCTGGTTGCGGACCGTGTGGGGTTCAGTCCAAAGGCCAGGTTTCGCGGCTCACTGCTCTTACCGCCTGCGCCGATTCGAGCGCCAGGGCATCCTGGGCGCGTTGACGGCACAGCTGATAATCGAGGTTGCGCACTCGCGCCTTGATGCCCGGCACCGACACCGGATCCACCGAGAGCTCGGTCACGCCGAGGCCGACGAGTAACGGCATGGCCAGCGGATCGCCCGCCAGTGCGCCGCATACGCCGACCCATTTGCCATGCTTGTTCGCGCCCTGCACGGTCGCTGCGATCAGGCGCAGCACCGCCGGATGCAAGCCGTCCGCCTGCGCCGCGAGGTCGGCTTGGCAACGGTCCATGGCGAGCGTGTATTGCGTCAGATCGTTGGTGCCGATCGACAGGAAATCGGCATGTTGCGACAGTTGATCGGCGAGCAACGCGGCCGATGGCACTTCGATCATCACGCCGACTTCGATCGGTTCTGTACGGCCCGATTCGCGGGCGAATTCGTCGATGCGTTTGCGGATGCGGATCAATTCACCGACATCCGTCACCATCGGCAGCAGGATGCGGACGGCGCCGAGCGGTTGCACCGCGAGCAGACCGCGCAACTGATCGTCGAGCAGATCCGGGCGCACTTGTGCGAGGCGGATACCGCGCAGGCCGAGCGCCGGATTCGGTTCGGGCGGCAGCGTCAGGTAATCGACTTCCTTGTCAGCGCCGACGTCCAGCGTGCGAATGATCGCGGTGCGGCCGCTCAATGCATCGACGATCGCCTGGTAGCTCTGGCGATGTTCGTCGATGGTCGGCGCTGCGGCACGGTGGATGAACAGCAACTCCGTGCGCAGCAGGCCGACGGAATCGGCGCCGTTGTCGACGGCGGTCTTCGCGTCGTCGAGCGTGGCGATGTTCGCGGCGACTTCGATCGCGCGGCCATCGGAAGTCACTGCCGCCTGTTGCGACGTGCGGCGGTTCGCTTCGCGCACGCCGGCAAGGCGGCTGCGCTCAAGACGCGCACGTTCGACGTCGAGCTCGGTTGGAGCGAATTCGAGACGGCCGGTGGTGGCGTTCACCACGACCTGCGTGCCTTCGGGGATCGCGTGCAATGCGTCGCCGACTGCCACCAGCGCCGGAATGCCGGCCTGGCGCGCGAGAATCGCCGCATGCGAAGTGGCACCGCCACGCGACATCACCAGCGCGGTGACGCGCGTGCGATCCAGCGACGACAGATCCGACGGCGTGAACTCTTCAGCCACCAGCACAGTCTCTTCCGGCAACGTCCGCGCCGCAGCGTTCGTATAACCGAGCGCGCGCAACACGCGCTTTTCGATGTCGCGCAAATCGGCGGCACGTTCCGCGAGCAATGCGTCTTCGATATTCGTCAGGATGGCGATCTGTGCGCGGATCGCTTCGCGCCACGCAAAGCCGGCGCTCTTGCCGAGGCTGATCAGATCGCGCGCGGCGTCGACCAGCGTGGGATCTTCGAGCAATACGCGATGCACCGCGAAAATGCCCGCCTCACCCACCGCACCGCGTTGCGACGCATCGCGCACTGTCGTCCCGAGGTCGGCGTCGACTGTGGCAATCGCCTTGTCGAGCAGACGGCTTTCAGCCGCCGACGTGCCGTTCGCCTTTTCAGGCGGATCGATATCCGCATCGTCCCAACGCACCAGCTTGCCGACCGCGACGCCCGGCGAGGCGCACACGCCCGCGAGCGTATTCGGCGCAAGTGCTTCGCCCGCAGCGTGCACAACCGCTTGCGGCGCCGGCGAGCTTTGCCGCGCCGGCTTTTCTTCAGCTTCGCCGTGCGCTTCACGCGTCAATTCGTGGGCGATCGCGTCGACCGCGGCTTGGGCTTGCGGACCGACGCCGAGCAACTCGACGGTCGCACCTTCGCCCGCGCCGAGGCCGAGCAAACCGACCACGCTCTCGATCGCCGCCTTGCGCCCTTCGTAACGCACTTCGACACGCGCATCGAAACCGCGCGCCGCTTCACGAGCGCGCGCGGCCGGTCGTGCGTGCAAACCGCCTGCGTGGACCAGCGTGACTTGCTGACGGGATTCTTCGGTCACATTGGTAGCACTCGCGTCACGCGCTGCTTGCGCCGCCTCGCCGCCGCGAGCGCGCAGCATCAGCAACGGCGTTTCACCTGCCTTCAGCATGCCGTCCTGCGCACGCTCGACAATCTCGAACGCATCCGAATTGGCAATCGCGATCACCGAGACGAGACTCGGCGCGCTCAGCGCGACCCGGTCCTGATCGAATTCGATCAGGACGTCGCCGGTGCGCACGTGGGCGCCTTGCGCGACCATCGGCGCAAAGCCCTTGCCATTCAGCTCGACCGTGTCGATGCCGATGTGCAGCAGAATCTCCACGCCTTCAGCTGTCGCAAGCGTGACCGCATGGCCGGTGCGCGCGAGATGGGTGATGGTGCCGTCGCACGGCGCGACGAGTCGCCCCTCGAGCGGATCGATGCCGATGCCGTCGCCGAACATGCCGCCCGAAAACACAGGGTCGGGCACGTTCGCCAGCGGCACGACCGGACCGGTCATCGGCGCGAGCAAAACAATATGGCCTTCAGAATGGCTCATCAAGCGGGACTCCTCGACACGTCGCATCTGATTTCTCGTCAGTGAGTTTCGGTGACTTTGTTGAGATGGCGTGGCGCGTCAGGATTGCGCCCGCGTGCGGCGGCAAGGCCGGCGGCCATCACGTAAAAGGACAGGATCGCGGCGATCGGATCGAGCGCCGCATGAGCGGTGGTGGCGAGCGGCAGCGTCGCTTCCGGCACGTCGTCCGGCGCGGCGAGCAGCACGCGGGCGCCGCGCGCCTGCATGTCGTGGGCGAGTTGCAGCAAGCCGGCTTGCTCGGGACCGCGCGGTGCGAAGACCAGCAGCGGATAGTCGCGATCGATCAGTTCCATCGGACCGTGCCGCACTTCCGCGCTCGAAAACGCTTCGGCCTGAATGCCGGAGGTCTCTTTCAATTTCAGCGCGGCTTCCTGCGCGATCGCGAGACCCAGACCGCGGCCGATCACGATCATGCGTTCGATGCCACACAGTTCGTCCACCGCTTTCGACCAGTCGAGCTTGCCCGCGGCCTGCAGCGCGTCGGGCAGCGTGTTCAACGCGCCGAGCAGCGCGTCGTCCTTCTGCCAGTGAGCAACCAGTTGCGCGGAGATCGACAGCATGGCGATGTAGCTCTTGGTGGCCGCGACGCTCAGTTCCGGACCAGCCATGAGCGGCAGGTGAAATTCGCAAGCGTCGGCCAGCGGCGAGCTCGGCGCATTCACGGCGGCCACCGTCAACGCGCCGGCCTTGCGCAACGCTTCCATCGTGCCGACCAGATCCGGGCTCTTGCCCGATTGCGAGAACGCCAGCGCAAGCTGATCGCGCACCTGCAACGGCGCTTGCTGGAGCGTCGCGACCGACATCGGCAGCGAGGCGACCGGCAGACCGAGGCGGCTCATCGTCAGGCTTGCGAAGTAACTCGCTGCGTGGTCCGAGCTGCCGCGCGCGACCGTCAGCGCGACATGCCGCGGTTGCTGGGCGAGCTTCGCCGCCAACGCCTCGACGCGCGAGGTATCCGTGAGTTGCGCGGCGACTGTTTCAGCGGACGCCAACGCCTCTTTAAGCATATTCGACAATCGATTCTCCTTCGACGTATGTTGCGGTCAACGCCAGTTCACGATCGAAAACGACCACATCGGCCCACGCGCCGCGCGTAATGCGGCCGCGGTCTTCGATGCCGAGGTAGTCGGCGGCGTAGCGCGACAAACGGTTTGAAACATCGGCGATCGGCAAGCCGATCGATACGAGATTGCGCAGCGCCTGATCCATCGTCAGGGTGCTGCCGGCGAGTGTGCCGTCGGCTAGACGCACGCCGCCGAGGCACTTCGTCACATGCTGGCTGCCGAGGCGGTATTCGCCATCGGGCATGCCGGTAGCCGAGGTGCTGTCCGTCACTACGTACAGACGCGGAATCGCGCGCAATGCGGCGCGGATCGCGCCCGGATGGACGTGCAGCAAGTCGGGAATAATTTCGGCGAATTCGGCGTGCGCGAGCGCGGCGCCGACAAGACCGGGATTACGGTGATGCAGCGGCGACATCGCGTTGAACAGATGCGTGAAGCCACACGCGCCGTGCTTGAGTGCGGCGACGGCGTCGTCGTAGGTGCCGAGCGAATGACCGAGCTGCACGCGCACACCACGCGCCGCCATCTCGGAGATGATCTCCATGTGGCCGGCAATTTCCGGCGCCAGCGTGACCACTCGAATCGGCGCGATCGACAGGTACTTCAGCACTTCGTCCATCACCGCGGACACGGCTGCGTCCGGCTGCGCGCCGAGCTTACCGGGGTTGATATACGGACCTTCCAGATGGACGCCGAGCACGCGCGCACCGCCTGGCGTGCGGATGCGCGCGTTGTTGCCCAGACCCGCGACGACGCTCATCAGCTCGTCGCGCGGCGCGGTCATCGTGGTGGCGAGCAGGCTGGTCGTGCCGTAACGCGCATGCGTGCGAGTGATGGTTTCGATCGCGTCGCCGCCTTCCATCACGTCGGAGCCGCCGCCGCCATGCACGTGCAGATCGATGAAGCCAGGCAGGATGTACGGCGCGTCGTTCTTCGACGGATCGGCGCGTTCGCCGGTCAGCGCCGTGATGCGGCCGTTTTCGTATTCGAGCGTGCCGTGAATCCACCCATCGGTGGTGAGTATGTTTCCGGTCAGCATGAGTCTCTCTGGTGAGGCGTAATGCGGGGTGTGACTGAATTGCGCTCAATAACGCCGCACGTGACGGCGGGCCACGCGTCTTATTTCAGGTGCGCAATTCAGCGACAAAATCGTAGTAATCGTCGCGGCAATAGGTGTCGGTCAATTCGATCGCACGCTGGTCCGCGCTATACCCGATACGGGTAATGACCAGCAGCGCCGAGCGCGGTTCGATATCCATCAACGAGGCGATCTCGCTCGAAGCATTGACCGCGCGAAAGTGCTGCAAGGCGCGCACGACGGCCGCGCCACGTTGTTCGAGATAGCTGTAAAGCGACACGCCGATGGCCTGCGGATCGGGCACGATCGCCGCGGGCAGCGCCGAATGCTCGACCGCCATCACGATGCCGTCCGCGCGCCGCAGGCGCCGCAGACTCGCCACCGCCGCACCGGGCGACAGGCCGAGGTGCACCAGCTCATCACGGTTGGCGGCGCGGATATCGCGCTCGAGCCACACCGAATCTGGCCGGAAACCACGTTGCTGCATCTTCTTCGTGAAACCGGTGAGCCGCGACAGCGGGTCTTCGACGCGCGGCGTAATGAAGCTGCCCGCGCCACGCGCCCGCCGGATCAGGCCTTGCTCGACCAGCAGCTCGATCGCCTTGCGCGCGGTGATGCGCGACACACCGATCGCATCAGAGAGCGTGCGCTCCGAAGGCAGCGCTTCGCCCGCCGACCACACGCCGCAGTGGATCGCCGTCGCCAGATTGCGCGCAAGCTGCAGATAGAGCGGCGTGACGTTGCGAGCGTCAGGCATCAGTGCGGACCAGCGAGTTTCCATGGGGCTCCGGCGGTCGTCTTGAAGAGTGTGGCCTACGAAAATGAGAGCCCATTATATAACCAACATAATACCAGTCAATCGACTGGTCCTATGCTGGTATAGATTCGCGGAAAACCTTGCTGGATAAGCGTCAGGAGGTGATTTGAGGGCTTGGGAGGGCAGTTTACAGGGATCGGGATTTACCCGTATTCGAGATGCCGGGCAGCATCTGCGTGGTCCACATTGGTTCTCTACCCGGCTGACGGGATGCCCCGAAATCGATACCTTTCTGATACCACTTTGATGCACCCCTTCCCCGCGCGGCTTTTTTAAAGAGATGCCTTCCAATATAGTGCTGGGTAGCAAGCCATAAAAATTCCCCGGGGAGCAGCATTTGACAGATTCCGAGGCGCTGCGGCGCGCTCAGGCCGTCCGCCATTTCAACCGCTTCTATACGCAGCACATCGGCGCTCTGCACGAGCATTTGGCAAAAAGTGCCTTCTCGCTGACGGAAGTGCGCGTTCTGCATGAACTGTCCCGCGGACGCGCGCAGACGGCCTCGGTGCTCGGGCGCAGTCTCGGTCTCGACAGCGGCTACCTCAGCCGCCTTCTGACCAGCTTCGAACGACGCAATCTGATTACACGGCGCCCGTCCGACTCGGATGCGCGCCAGTCGCTGATCGCCCTCACCGACAACGGCCACGCGGCCTACGCACCGCTCGATATGGCAGCAATCGAAGAAGTATCGGTGCTGCTGAACGGCCTGACGGCACTCTCACAGGAACAGTTGATCACCGCGATGAAGGTGATCGAGCGGCTGCTCGACGGCAAGCCGAAGCACGAACTCGTGATCCTTCGGCAACCACGCGCCGGTGACTGCGGCTGGCTCGTGCACCGGCAGGCGCAGTGGTTCGCGGCGCAACACGGCTGGGATCAATCGTTCGAAGGCTTGCTCGCGCGCATCGTCGCCGATTACTCGCAGCGCAGCGATCCGGTGCGCGAGATGTGCTGGGTCGCCGATCAGGAAGGCATGGTGGTCGGCTCGGTGTGCATCGTCGGGGTCTCGACGACCGTGGCAGGCGTGCGGCTGTTGTGGGTCGAGCCGGACGTGCAGCGTCTTGGCATCGGCACGCAATTGATGAGCGAATGCGTGCGGTTCGCGCGACGCGCGGGTTACACAAAACTCACGCTGACCACGGCCAACACGCTCAAGGAGCCGCGCCGGCTATGCGAGCGCGCCGGCTTCCAGCTCGCCTGCACGACGGCGGAGCGGCGCTTCGGCAAGGATCTGATGATCGAGCGATGGGAGTTGGAGTTATAGGCCCGCTAACGAATGCGCGGCGCATGAAAAAAACGCCACGGTTTGCAACCGTGGCGTTTTCGTTTTGCGGCGCAGGTTGTTGAAGGCTATCGCTTAGAACGACGGCACCACCGAACCCTTGAACTGCGTCTTGATGAACTGGCGCACGTCTTCAGACTGGTAAGCCGCGACCAGCTTCTTGACCCACGGCTTGTCCTTGTCCTGCGCGCGCACGGCGATCAGGTTAGCGTACGGGCTGTGAATGTCTTCAAGCGCGATCGAATCTTTGGTCGGCTGCAGACCGGCTGCCAGCGCGAAGTTCGTGTTGATCGCGGCAGCATCGACATCCGACAGCGAGCGCGGCAGTTGTGCTGCGTCCAGCTCGACCAGCTTGATCTTCTTCGGATTCTCAGCGACGTCGAGCGGCGTTGCGTTATTGCCGTTCGTGCCCGCGCCGGCCTTCAGCTTGATCACACCTTGCGCCTGCAACAGCAGCAGCGCGCGGTTCTCGTTCGACGGATCGTTCGGCACGGCGATCTTCGCGCCTTGCGCCAGATCCTTCAGCGACTTCAGCTTCTTCGAATAAATACCTAGCGGCGAAATGTACGTCAGACCGGCATTGACGATCTTGTAGCCTCGTTGCTTGACCTGGCTGTCGAGGTACGGCTGGTGCTGGAAGCTGTTGGCGTCCAGATCGCCTGCGTCGAGCGCGGCGTTCGGCTGCACGTAGTCGTTGAATTCGACGACCTTCACGTTCAGGCCTTCGCGCTTCGCCACTTTCGTGACGACTTCCCAGATTTGCGCATCAGGACCACCGATGGTGCCGACCTTGATGACCTTGTCGTCGGCATGTGCGCCGAAGCTGGTGACGATAGCCGCACCGGCGATCACTGCCGAAAGGGCTTTAAGGATGTTTCTGCGCTGCATGTAATTCTCGCTTTTTCTGATCGATGTCAGATTCGGGTGGAAGCCGGCGGCAGCGCTGCTGCGGTTGCGCGCTCCCGGCAGTGCGCCTGGCAGTGCGCCTGGCAGTGCGCCGCCAACTGGACCGCAAATGGTCTCATATGCCCGGCGAGATGGGAAATATCACGATCGCATATCGTTATGCACCCTGCGCGGCGCCGTTCACGCGAAATGCGCTGACCGTGTCACGCAGACGCCCCGCCTGATCCTGCAATGACGCCGCGGCAGCCGCCGCCTGTTCGACCAGCGCCGCGTTCTGCTGCGTCACTTCGTCCATCTGCGTGACCGCGCGGCCCACTTGCGAAATGCCGCTGCTCTGCTCCTCGGACGCTGCCGCGATCTCACCCATGATGTCGGTGACGCGCTGCACCGCTTGCAGAATTTCGCCCATCGTCGTGCCGGCCTGCTGGACCAGCGTCGACCCGTTGTGCACGCGCTCCACCGACGCGCCGATCAACTGCTTGATCTCCTTGGCCGCCGTTCCCGAGCGCTGCGCGAGGTTGCGCACTTCCCCGGCGACGACCGCAAAGCCGCGGCCCTGCTCGCCGGCGCGCGCGGCTTCGACCGCCGCGTTCAGCGCCAGAATGTTCGTCTGGAACGCGATGCCTTCGATCACACCGATGATGTCGGCGATCTGCCGCGAGCTGTCGTTGATCTCACCCATCGTACCGATCACGCGGCTGACTACGTCATTGCCGCGCATCGCGATTTCCGATGCGCTGTGCGCCAGACCGCTCGCCTGGCGCGCGTTGTCCGCGTTCTGCTTGACCGTCGCGGTGAGCTCTTCCATGCTCGCCGCCGTCTCCTGCAACGAGGCCGCTTGCTGCTCGGTGCGCTGTGACAGATCGCCGTTGCCCGCGGCGATCTGCTGGGTCGCCGAGGCAATCGATTCCGCCGAGTGGCGAATCTCGCCGATGGTCCGTTGCAAACGGATCTGCATGTCGTGCATGGCCGCCATCATGCTGGTCTTGTCTTGCGGACGAACGTCGACCACCTGCGTGAGATCGCCCCTGGCGATGCTCGCGGCAAGGCGCGCCGCCTGGTCCGGCTCGCCGCCGAGACTCGCGCGCACGTTGCGGATGATCAGCACCATCGCCAGCGAAATGATCGCGCCGATGACCAGCACGACGAGCAGGTGGCCCAGCAGCGTTTCGTGGTAGACCGTGTCGATGTCCTTGATGAACACACCGCTTGTGATGTTCCAGTCCCACGGCGCGAAACGCACCACATAGCTGATTTTCGGCACCGCGGTTTCGCTGTGCGGCAAGCGTCCGCGATATTGCGCGAAGCCGCGGCCGCTCGACTTGGCGGCGTCGACGATCGCGACATACAGCAGCTTGCCGTCCGGGTCCTTGAAATCGCCGACGGGTTTACCGACCATTTGCGGCAATGTCGGGTGCATCAGCACGACCGGCTTCGAGTCCATCACGAACAGATAACCGGATTCGCCGTAGCGCATCGTAGCGAGGCGTGCGAGCGCTTCGCGCTGTGCGTCGGCCTCGCTCATCTTGCCGCTCTGCGAAAGCGCGTAGTAGCCGTTCACGATGCCCTGCGCCGCGTCAACGAGGTTCACCATCCCCGCCTTGCGCTCGGCCAGCATCGTGCTGCGCGTTTCGACCGCGCTCCACAGCCCGACGCCAAGCAGCCCCAGCCAGACGAGCGCGAGCGACAGCCATAGTTTGCGATTCAAACTCATCCTGCTCATTGTTGTGGTCTCTCTCGTGTGATTCGTGTTCTGTTTGCGGGCCGGCGTCGCCGCCCGCTCGCGCTGTGCGAGGGGGCTGACAGCCTGGCGCGCAAACGATTGCCTCAGGTATATCGGCATGGCAGCCGCTCAACTTGAGGCAGGCTGTAAGGAAACGACGGCCGGAAAAAGAGATGTGCTGAGGTTGAGCGTGCGCAACGAATCGTCCGGTGACAGATAATCAAGGCCAATGCCGCGAACCCATGCGGCCCGTTCAATCACTTACGAGAACGCTCATGTACGTCATCAATCTCACCTACACCGCATCGCTCGAACGGATCGACGACGCACTCGAAGCGCATCGCGCATTTCTGACAAAACAGTTCGAAGCAGGGGTATTCGTGGCCGCCGGGCCGAAGGTTCCGCGCGACGGCGGCATCATTCTGGCGGTGCGCATCGAGCGCGATAAGCTGGATGAGATTCTCGCCAGCGACCCGTTCGCCGAACAGAAGCTCGCGCGTTACGAGGTGACGGAGTTCAAGACGACGCGGCTCGCGCCGGGAATGAATTTGCCGATGCCGGCTTGAGGACAACAGCGAAGGAAATTGAATACGGGCACGCGGCAGATGCACGCGCCCGCCTGCATCAATGTATCAATCGAGCAGCAGCTTGATATCGTGCACCCACGGCGTGGCGCCTTGGCCGTCGCGCGCGAACAGACGCAGCTTGCCGTCTGTGTCGAACACATAGCTCGCCGCCGTGTGGTCCATCGTGTAGCTATCGGGCGTCTTGCCCGGCACTTTCGCGTAGTAGACGCGAAAGTCTTTCGTGATCTTGGTAAGTTGTACCTGGTCCGCCGGACGCAAGCCGACGAACGTCGGGTTGAACGCCGGCACGTATTGCGCAAGCAGGGCCGGCGTGTCGCGGTCGGGATCGACGGTGACGAACAGCACCTGCACGCGTTTTGCGTCTTCCGGGCCGAGTTGCTGGAGCGCTTGCGAGAGCTCGGCCATCGTGGTCGGGCAGACGTCCGGGCAGTGCGTGTAGCCAAAGAACAGCACTACGACTTTGCCCTTGTAATCCGCCATCGTGCGGACCTTGCCGGACGTGTCGGGCAGCGAGAAGTTGCTCCCGAATTGCGTGTTGCCGGTGATGTCGAGGTTCTGGAACGCCGGCGGCTGCTTGCCGCAGCCCGCCACCAGCAGCGCGCCGCCGAGTGCGCAAGCGATCAGGGTGACACGCGCGGCGGAACGCGCCGCCCGCACGAAGCGTTGTGTAAGCATGGGTGTTACGCGCCGATCACGACGCGCGCATAGTGGTCGATTAACAGCGCGGCGAAGAGCAGCGACAAATAAACGATCGAGTAACGGAAGGTCTTACGCGCCAAGTTGTCGGAATATTCCCGATAGATCTTCCACGCATACGCGAGAAACACGGCGCCGAGCAACACTGCCGCCGCGAGGTACACCACGCCGCTCATGCCTGAGATGAACGGCATCATCGTGACCGCGAACAGGATCACGGTGTACAGCAGAATATGCAGGCGCGTGTACTTTTCGCCGTGCGTGTTCGGCAGCATCGGCAGACCGGCGTTTTCGTAGTCTTTGCGGCGATACAGCGCGAGCGCCCAGAAATGCGGCGGCGTCCACACGAAAATGATCAGCACGAGAATCCATGCGTCGCCCGGCACATGACCGGTGACGGCGGCCCAACCGAGCGCCGGCGGCATCGCGCCAGACGCGCCGCCGATCACAATGTTCTGCGGCGTGGCCGGTTTGAGCAGCAGCGTATAGATGACCGCATAGCCGACGAAGGTGGCGAGCGTGAGCCACATGGTCAGCGGATTGGCGAACGTGTAGAGCGTCCACATGCCGAGGCCGCCGAGCACGGCCGAAAACAGCAGGATTTGCGGGGTCGTAATTTCGCCGCGCGCGGACGGCCGCCACGACGTGCGACGCATCTTCGCGTCGATCTTCTGTTCCATCAGGCAATTGATGGCGAACGCCGCACCGGCCAGCAGCCAGATGCCGACTGTGCCACCGATCAGGACGGTCCACGGCACCATGCCGGGCGTCGACAGAAACATGCCGATGACTGCGCAGAACACAGCGAGCTGCGTGACGCGCGGCTTCGTCAGGGCGATGTACTGGGAGACCCGGCTACCGGGCGTTTGGGAGAGTGTTGTGCTGTCCATGTGGGGTCACGCTGGCGCGGCATCGCGCGCAGGCAACACGGCGCGGCCGGGACGGCTATAAGCGATTCGAAAGTTTAACATAACGAGCAGAAGCAGCAGGATGGCGGCCCCCCCGTTATGCGCGACCGCAATGGGCAACGGCCATTGCAGGACGATGTTCGACAGGCCGGTGATGAACTGGATCAACACCACCAGCAACACGCCGTTTGCCGGCCGCCGCAGTGACTCGAAACGGCGCAGTTTCAGCGCAAACCACGCCAGATACGCGACCACGACGATCGCGAACGTGCGGTGTGTCCAGTGAATTGCGACCAGCGCATCTTGCGTGATCATGTCGCCGTCGCCGGTCATGCCGAGCGCGCGCCACAAGTGGAAGCCGTGCGTGAAGTCCATCGGCGGGACCCATTGGCCGTTGCAGGTCGGAAAGTCCGTGCAGGCGAGCACCGCGTAGTTGGTGCTGACCCAGCCGCCCAAAGCGATCTGCATGATCAGCAGCACGAGACCGGCGATCGCCGCCGCACGCCAGCGCGCGGCTTCGGGCTCATAAGCCGGCAGCGGCGTTTGGCGCGCCGCCAGCCAGCCGAGCGTGCCGAGCAACGCGAGGCCGAGCAGCAAATGGGTCGTCACGATGATCGGTTGCAGCTTCATGGTCACGGTCCATGCGCCGAATGCGCCCTGCACGAGAATCAGCAGCAGCAGCGAAGTCGGCCACCACGGCGACACATGCAGCGGACGGCGCTTGATACGTGCAGTCCATGCAATCAAGGTCTGCGCGATGATCAGCACGCCGATCGCCATCGCGAAGTAACGGTGGATCATCTCTATCCAGGCTTTGGTCATGCTGACCGGGCCGGTGGGCATCAATTGATGCGCGGCGGTAATCGCGGCGTGCGCAATGAATGGCGACGACGTGCCATAGCAACCGGGCCAGTCCGGGCAGCCGAGACCGGAATCGGTGAGACGCGTAAAGCCGCCGAACATCACCAGGTCCAGCGTCAGGAAGGTGGTGAGCCACACCAGCTTGCGGAATTTATTGTCGTCGGCCTTGACCCATACATAGGACAGCGGCAACAACGCGATACACAAGCCGATCAGGGCCAGTTGCAGAAGTTGCAATGCGGACATCTTTCTTACCCTAGTTGCGGCATCAGCCGATGCTCGACCATTTGAGCAGCTTGGTCACGTCGCCCTTGATCTTGCTGGGGTTCGGATCTTTCGGGAAACGCATCATCAGATTGCCGTTCGGATCGACCATGTAGATGTGGTCGGTGAGTTGGGTGCCGGTATCGGTCGGCAGCCATGCGGACACCTGCGCCGGGTTGGCGATCAGCATGTCGGTGTCGGGATAGGCCTTTTGTATCACGTCGGACACGTTGCCTGCATCGGTGCGCAGCCACACTTCGACGACTCGTTCGCGTTCCGGGCCCTGAGCTGCGCGGATTTGTCGCATGAAGTACAGCTTGGTGACGCAGGCTTTGTCGCACGCGCTGTTGTCGACGGAGATCATCAGCCAGTGGCCGCGCAGCGACGCGAGCTTGAGCGGCTTGCCGTCTTCACCCGTGACAACGAGCGAATCGGGAATCGGCCGCTGCGGTTCGACCAGCGTGCCGTAGCTCGTGCTGCCGCCGGCCGGCTTGACCACGTAATAAACAAAATACGACACGGCGATCGGCGCGGCGCAGATGAACGCCAGCAGCAGCAGCATCCAGCGGCCACGCTTCCACGATCCATCGCCATTGGGTTGACCAGGCATCACTTTCGGAGCTGCGGATTTGCCGGCTTGCGGCGAACGGGGAGATTGCGTCGACACTACAGGACCTCTTTCAATGATTGCGCGGCTTCGAGGCCCCTGTTCGGGGTACGGGAAACCGCAGGCGATGCGTTACGCGCTCGGCGCGTGCTCTTTCTTTGCGGCGCGGCGCGCGGCGTACAGGCCGAAGACGAGGGCCGCGGCCGCCATGCCCCACCACTGGAACATGTAGCCATAGTTGCGCTCGACGCCGCTCGTCGGCGCTGGCCAGTCGCGCACCAGCTTGTCACCGTCGTCGCTCAATTGCTGGATCACGAACGATTGCAACGGCAGCCCGGTTTCCGCAGCGTAGGCCGCCGTATCCAGATTCTGGCGGATCGTCTGATGCGCGGCCGACCCGCCCTGCCCCAACTCGAAAGCACGCGAGGCATCGGCACGCGCAATGCCTTCGATGTCGATCTCGCCTTGCGGCGTGGTGTACGGCGCGATGGTCTCGCGATTGTTCATGTTGCGCGGCAGCCAGCCGCGATTGACCAGCACATAACCGCCGTCGGCCAGTTTAAAAGGCATCACGACGTAAAAGCCCGGCTGATCGTTATACGGGCGATTATCCAGATAGACGACTTTGTCTGCGACGAAACTGCCACGCGCCTTCACGCGATGGAATTCGATGTCCTTCAGTTCAACCGGCGTAGCGCTGACAGGCTGCGCGGGCGCGTCTTCAAACTGCGTGATGTGCGCTTCGAGCGCTTCCTTCTGATGTGCGCGGTCGCGCTGCCAGAAACCGAGCCGCACGGTCACCGCAATCACCAGCAAAATCAACAGCGCGGGAATGGGGCGGAACTTCATCGAACGCGCTCCGACACCAGCGCTTGCGACAGCGTCTGGAACCTACGGCAGACGCCGGCGCGCGGTGCGATAATAAACGTCTTGCCTCTGCGCTTCCTGGTTTCAGTTGGTTCCATGCACATTCTCGTTCCCATCGCCTTCGTCCTGATCATCGCCAGCATGGTGTCGGCGCTGTATTTCATGATGCATGACAAGGGCAAAACCAAGCGGATGGTCTGGTCGCTCGCCACGCGGGTGGGCCTGTCGATCTCGCTGTTCCTGTTCATCCTGTTCGCTCACTGGATGGGCTGGATTCAGTCGACCGGTATTCCTTACGGGCGTTGAGCTCAGCGGGAAGCACTTCGCGTCACCAATCCCACCAAACAAAACGCCGCCCTGACAGGGTCGAGGGCGGCGCTGCATAACTTGTGCGTACTGCTCGTGCGCCGCGCCCTTGAAAGGCGATGCGCGAACTGCCTGCGTTACAGCCAGTACACGACGACGTACAGCCCAAGCCACACGACGTCCACAAAGTGCCAGTACCAGGCGGCGCCTTCGAATGCAAAGTGATGCTCCGCAGTGAAGTGGCCGCGGATCATCCGCACCAGCACCACAGCGAGCATCGTGCCGCCGAGGAACACGTGGAAACCGTGGAAGCCCGTCAGCAGGAAGAACGTCGAACCGTACACACCCGAGGCCAGCGTCAGGTTCAGTTCGTTGTACGCGTGGAAATACTCGAAGCCTTGCAGGAACAGGAAGGAGACGCCGAGCACCAGCGTAGCCGCCAGCCAGATGATCGCCTTCTTGCGGTGATCTTCACGCAGCGCGTGGTGCGAAACCGTCAACGTAGCACCAGACGACAGCAGCAGCGCCGTGTTGATAGTCGGCACCGGCCACGGCTGCATCGACTTGAAGGTCGAGACCAGCGCTGCTGGACCGTTGTTCGGCCACACCGCCGAGAAATCCGGCCAGATCAGCTTGTAGTCGAGGCTGCCGAGCTGATGCAGCGCGATTTCGCGTGCATAGAACAGCGCGCCGAAGAAAGCACCGAAGAACATCACTTCGGAGAAGATGAACCAGCTCATGCTCCAACGGTACGACTTGTCGACATTCTTGCCGTACATACCGCCTTCGGATTCTGCGATCGCGTCGCCGAACCAGTGCCACAACGTATAAAGCAGCCACAGCAGACCGGCGACAACGCCGAGCGGTGCCCAGTCATGGTCGTTGATCCAGGCCGCAAGCGATCCGAGCATGACCAGCAATCCGACCGCGGCGCTGATCGGATGCCGCGACGGATGCGGTACGAAATAGTACGGGCTCTCGTTTTGACCGCTCATTCTTGATTCTCCACTTCAGTCCAGTTGTTCCGGAATCTCCGGCTGTATCTTCGGCGGCGCGTCGATACCGCACCGCTTCACTCTAATTCGTGGGCTCTGGTTCGCCCTGTACTACGCGTGCGCCTGCCGGCTCAACCCACCTCAACCGACTACGGCTCGCACGATCAGGATCAACACGCCGATGAAAATGGCCGCACAGATCAATGCCGCCACGATCACATGCAGCGGGTTCAGCTGCGTGGCGTCCGCTTCCAGATCACGACGCTTGCGCACCCCGAAAAACGACCAGAACACGGCTTTCATCGACTGGCCGAAACTGCTCTTGCGCGGGCCGCCGCTGTTTTCGCTCATTAAGTCTTCTTCCTTCGCCCGCGGCAAAAACCGTCAGGCGGGATTGGCGGTGGTTGCCGCCGTATTGGCCGTGGGTGATGCGCCCCCGGCCGTCGCCGCTGCCGGCGTATTCAACTCAAAGAACGTGTACGACAACGTGATCGTTTTCACATCCTTCGGCAACTTCGGGTCGACCACGAACACCACCGGCAACCGCTTCGTCTGATTCGCAGTCAAAGTCTGCTGCGTAAAGCAAAAACACTCGATCTTCTTGAAGTACTCGGTGGCCTGCTTCGGCGCGTAGCTCGGAATGGCCTGCGCCTGAATCGTGCGCGCCTGTTCGTTGCTGACTTCGTACATCACTGTCGTCACTTCGCCCGGATGCACGTCGAGACTGCGCTGCTCCGGCTTGAAACCCAGCGGGCCTCGCGCGTTCGCATCGAATTCGATCGAAATCGTGCGACTCATGTCGACCTGCGTATTCTTCGCCTCGCGCGCCGTGGCATCGCGCTGCACGAGGTTGTTGATGCCGGTAATCTGGCAGATCGCGCGGTACATCGGCACCAGCGCAAAACCAAAACCAAACATCATCAACGCGACGACGAACAGCTTGATCAACATCGAACGGTTAAAAGAGCGATCGGCCTGAGCCGGCGGTTGCGTCGACATCTCAATCCTCAACAATCCTGCGCGCAGACTTGAACCACTGCGTCAGGCGAACCACTTCTGATGAATGATGACGCTCGCAAAAAACGCCGCGGCGATGACAAACATCACGATACCGATCCGCCGGTTGCCCGCGCGAATCTGCTCGGGTGTACGTCTCTCTTGAGGATTGCGCGTCATGCTCGTCTATCTGAATACTTTCGTGACTACAGGGTGCCGCCACTGCTCGCGTGGCTGCCCGGTTCTGGCGGCGACTTACACGCCACCGCCGGAACCGGCAACCTCACTGAACGCCGATTACTCGACGGTCGGCGGGTGTTCAAACGTGTGGAACGGAGCCGGGCTCGGCACGGTCCATTCGAGGCCAGTTGCGCCGTCCCACGGCTTGTCGCCTGCTTTTTCGTGCTCGTCGCCGCCACGGTAGGCCGGCAGCGCGACTGCGAACAGGAAGTACACCTGTGCAAGACCGAAGCCGAAAGCACCGATCGAGATGACCTGGTTCCAGTCCGTGAACTGTGCCGGGTAGTCAGCGTAACGACGCGGCATACCTGCGAGACCGACAAAGTGCATCGGCAGGAACGCGAGGTTGAAGAAGAACATCGACGCCCAGAAGTGAATCTTGCCGCGCGTTTCGTTGTACATCCAGCCGGTCCACTTCGGCGACCAGTAGTACCACCCGGAGAACAGCGCGAACAGCGACCCCGCAACCAGCACGTAGTGGAAGTGCGCCACCACGAAATAAGTACCGTGATACTGGATGTCGAGCGGCGCCATAGCGAGCATCAGGCCCGACAGACCGCCGAACGTGAACACCAGCAGGAAGCCGACCGCGAACAGCATCGGCGTCTCAAAGCTCAGCGAACCGCGCCACATCGTCGCGACCCAGTTGAACACCTTCACACCCGTCGGCACGGCGATCAGCATCGTCGCGTACATGAAGAACAGCTGGCCCGTCACCGGCATGCCGGTTGCGAACATGTGGTGCGCCCAGACCATGAACGACAGAATCGCGATCGACGAGGTTGCGTACACCATCGAGCTATAGCCGAACAGCGGCTTGCGCGAGAACGCCGGGATCACCTGCGACACGATCCCGAACGCCGGCAAGATCATGATGTACACCTCGGGGTGCCCGAAGAACCAGAAAATATGCTGGTACATCACCGGGTCGCCGCCGCCTGCCGCGTTGAAGAACGACGTGCCGAAGTGGCGATCGAACAGCACCATGGTGATCGCGCCTGCCAGAACCGGCATCACGGCGATCAGCAGGTACGCGGTGATCAGCCACGTCCAGACGAACATCGGCATCTTCATCAGCGTGAGGCCAGGCGCGCGCATGTTCAGGATCGTCACAACGATGTTGATCCCGCCCATGATCGACGAAGCGCCCATCAAGTGGACCGCGAAAATCGCGAAGTCCATGCCCGGGCCCATTTGCGTGGACAGCGGCGCGTACAGCGTCCAGCCTGCGGCGGTCGCGCCGCCCGGCGAGAAGAACGAACCGACCAGCAGAACAGCAGCCACCGGCAGCAGCCAGAAGCTGAAGTTGTTCATCCGCGCGAATGCCATGTCCGATGCGCCGATCTGCAGCGGCACCATCCAGTTCGCGAAGCCGACGAACGCCGGCATGATCGCGCCGAACACCATGATCAGGCCGTGCATGGTGGTCAACTGGTTGAAGAACTCGGGACGCATGATCTGCAGACCCGGCTCGAACAGTTCGGCACGGATCATCAGCGCCATCACGCCCCCGGAGAGGAACATGGTGAACGAGAAGATCAGGTACAGCGTACCGATGTCCTTGTGATTGGTTGCGAACAGCCAACGACGCCAGCCATGCGGCGTTTCGTGGGCGTGTTCGCCGTGTACGTGCTCGTGGCCCGCGACTACATCGTGTCCGATGCTAGACATGACAATCTCCTAATGCGAATACTGCGGTGCTGACCATGAACACGTCAGGCAGCCGGGCTGATCTGGACACGCCGGGCTTCTTTCGCGTCGCCGCCGCCCGTGATCGTTTCCGGCTTTTTCAAAATAATGTGGTCTTCGGCAATGCCGGCTGCTTTCAGCGCGTCGCGCACGGCTTCGGCACGCGTCTTCGCGAGCTTCGCGTTGACTTCGGCAGAGCCGGTGGCGTCGGTGAAGCCCGACAGCGTGAACTTGGCGTCCGGGTGCGCTTTCGCGTAGGCCACGGCCGCGTCGACCGCCGCTTTCGCGTCGGCCGGCAGCGTGCTCTTGCCGGTGTCGAAGTAGATGCTCGCCGGGAATGCTTGCGCTGCTGCCGCGCTGTCCGAACCGGCCGCAGCCGCTTGCGCACCGGAGGCAGGCGCTGCGCCCGAAGCCGCTTCTGCGCCGCTGGCTGCCGCGCCGGCGGTGGCGAGATGATCGCCACCTTCCGGCAGCTTGCCGTTACGGGCGTCCAGCATTTGCTTCGGCTGGAGAATGTCGCCGGTGTGGTTGCCCCACGAGTTACGTTCGTACGTGATGACCGAAGCGATTTCGACGTCGTTCAACGTCGGCGCCCACGAAGGCATCGCGTTCTTACCTTTCAGCACCAGACTCACGTGCTCGGCGATCGGACCGTTGGCGATCTTGCTGCCGTCCAGCGCCGGGAATGCGCCTGCGCCCTTGCCGGTCGGCTGGTGGCAGACCGCGCAGTTCGCTGCGTACACCTTGCCGCCGCGCTCCATCAACTCGGCCATCGTGTAGGTCTTGTTCGGATCGTCCTGGCCGGCGGCCATTTTCTGCTTCTGCACATCGACCCACTTCGCGTAGTCGTCTGCCGACAGCACTTCGACCACCACCGGCATGAACGCGTGTTCCTTGCCGCACAGTTCGGTACAGAAGCCGCGGAACGTGCCGATCTTGTCAGCCTTGAACCACGTGTCGCGCACGAAACCCGGAATCGCATCCTGCTTCACGCCGAAAGCCGGCACGTACCAGGAGTGGACCACGTCGTTCGCGGTGGTGATGATGCGAATTTTCTTGTCGACCGGGACGACGAGCGGATTGTCGACTTCCTGCAGATACGTGGTGGAAATCGGCATGCGGCCATCGGTTTCCGCACGCGGCGTGGCCAGCGTGGACAGGAAGCTGATGCCCTCACCCGGACCCTTCACGTAGTCGTAGCCCCACTTCCACTGGTAGCCGGTGACCTTGACGGTGAGGTCGGCGTTCGTGGTGTCCTTCATCGCGACGACGGTCTTGGTGGCGGGGAGCGCCATCAGCACGACGATGACGAACGGCACGATCGTCCAGATGATTTCGACGGTGGTGCTTTCGTGGAAATTCGCAGCCTTGTGGCCCTTCGATTTGCGGTGAGCAAAGATCGAATAGAACATCACTGCGAACACGCCGATGAAGATCACCGTGCACAGGATCAGCATGAACGTGTGGAGGCTGTAGAGCTCCTCAGCGATTTTCGTCGCCGGCGGCTGGAGATTGATCTCGTTGACGGCAGGGCCGCCCGGAACATCGCCCACTGCCAGGGCCGCACCGGCGAAAAGCAGTCCGCTCATCGCCAGCACGCCCATGAGGGCTCGCTTGATTGTTTTCATAGCTTCCTTACCCAAAATTTCCATTCAAACCCTCGACCCCGCTGGCAGGCTGTCTCGCGCCCCCCGTGAACGCCGCGCGTCTCAACACGTCTAACACCGCGTGAGCCACATACGCAGTTCGCTTGCGAACTGCGCGCGCCGATGCTGCGCGAGATGTTGCCCGATCATGATCGTCTGGCCGCGCGAGACCAGTTTGATCTGGTCACGCGGCGTTGCGCCCGGTTCGATCCGCACCCAGCGCGGATTGAATTCGAACTGCGTGAGCTCATCGGCGCTGACCTGCTCGATCACGAGCCGGTTCTGAAACAGCCGGACGCGCTCGTAATCGACAGCATGACGCGCATATATGGCAAATGCGATGCCCACCGCAAGCAATTCGATACCGGTGAACGGCAACACCAGCCAGGCGCCGACCAGAACCAGCATGAAAGCAATTGCCAACGAGAACAACGCAAGCGACACGTAGAAACATACAAACTGCCGCGGCGAAATCGAACAGTTGCGTTTCATCGTCCAGTCTTTGAGAACTGGTTCTGAATCCGCCAGCAGATCTGATGCTTCCATCGCTGCCTCCTGCCGACCGTCACCAATCGCCGCCTGCGGCCATGGCTCGCGACCGCTGACCGGCCACTCGATTCCCCGCCGCGTTACGTCATATTGCAGCCCTGTGCCTCGGGCCTGCCGCCCCAAATGTGGGAACTCCGGGCGACAAACTGACGCATTATAGGCGCGATCCATAGCATCCACAAGCAAGCCTCAATCGGCTCACAAGCCAGATGCGACAAGCCTCCGCGCCGTTTTGACGCAGCTTTCGCGCGTCTTTTGAAGCGGTAATTTCAGACATAACAGATGTCCTCTTTACCACTTCATTGATTCCTTACCGAGTCCTCGACGAACCTCGCCCGATGTCTTCGATCCGCACGATCCCATGACCTTCGGCTGTGGTACGCGGCACGGCTTTCCAGGCGTGGCCGTAGATCACTTCGAAGGTCAGCGCGATCGTGCCGTCGGCGCGCCGACGGGCTTCGAGCGCTGCCAGCAAAGCCTTGTGCAGCCTACGCGCGACGGCATTCGAGGCAGCCTCGCGCTCGAACGGATAAGCGCCCCAGCGGCGCACGTCCGCGAGCAGCGACTCGGGCGACTTATACGTAACAGTGAGTGTTTCCTGGTCCATCACTGGAATCTCGAAACCGCTCTCGACCAGCATGTCCCCAAGGTCATGCATGTCGACAAAGTCGATCACATGCTTGCGCGAAGCAACGCCGTGCGCGGCCTCGACCTCGGCGTAGGCGCCGCGCAATTCCTTCAGCGAATCGGGACCGAGCGTGCTGAACATCAGCAGGCCGTTCACTTTCAGCACCCGTTGCCACTCAGGAAACACAAGGTCGGGCCGCGAGTGCCAGTGCAGGGCGAGATTGGACCAGATGAATTCGAAGGCGCCGGCCGCGAACGGGAGCGCCGAGAAGTCGGCCTGCGCGAAACGCGGACCGCGGGCGCCGAGCGCCTTGCCGAGCGTGGCCGGCAGAAAGCGCCGCCAGCTCGTGTCGCCGGAATCGTGACGCAGCGCGCGGCTGAGCATTCCGTGCGACAGGTCGGTGCCAAACACCGGCGCCTCGGGGAAGCGTTCGCGCAATGCGGGGATGTCTTCGCCCGCACCGCAACCGGCGTCGAGCACGCTCGCCGGCGTAACCTTGATGTAGTCGAGGCGCTCGCGCATACGCTGCGCGATCTCGCGCGGCAGGAACGCGACGTTGTCGAAGGTCGCCGCACGGCGGTCGAAAATCTGCCGGAGGCGCCGGGAATCATAGGCCGGACGGCCAGATTGAGACGAAGTTGGGGGCATGGGTGTCGTACTGGCGTAGAGCACGAAGTATACTCGCTCGCTTCCGTCCATTCAGCGTGAAAGGCCTTCGCGGGCGGTCCAGTCATGCCATTCCGAAAAAATTCCTCGTCTCCCGGCAGCTCGAACGCATGTTTTGCACACTTTAAGCGCGCCTTGTATTCGGCATGGCCGCATGTGATGCACGTCGCGCTACCGAACCTGTGCGCACTGTGCGGCAATTTGTCGCATAAGACGCTGTGTGCCGGTTGTGATGAGACGTATTGGAACGAAGGCAGGTTGCGTTGCACGGTATGCGCGGTCCCTTTGTCCGGAATGCGCGGGGCGGGTCACGCGCAATATCGCTGCGCGGATTGCGCAGGCGAGCCGCCGCCGTTCGAGGCGACCTTTGCTCTAGCCGATTACCGCCAGCCGCTCGACGCCTTGGCACTCGGCCTGAAATTCCGCGCCCGGCTGATGCTGGCACACGAGTTCGCACAACGCCTCGTGCGTCTCGCAGAGGACACCTGGGTAAGCGCGTCAGAAAAACCCGATGTGCTCGCACCCGTGCCGCTGGCCAACAAACGTCTTACCGAGCGCGGCTACAACCAGGCCTGGCAGATTGCCAAGCCTTTGGCCCGCGCGCTGAATGTGCACAGCGACGCCACCCTGCTGCATCGCGTGATCCACACCGCGCCGCAATCACGGCTCGACCTGGACGCGCGCCGGTTGAACGTAGGCCGTGCGTTCCAGGTCGTCAAACCGGTGCAAGGCCTGCATGTCGGCATCGTCGATGATGTGATGACGACCGGCGCGACGCTCGAAGCGCTGGCGCGTACGCTCAAAGCTGCCGGTGCGCGGCGCGTCACCAACTTCATCGCGCTGCGTACGCCGAAAAACTAGTCTCTACCTGAAGCCATCATGTTCAATGTCGTTCTCGTCGAACCGGAAATCCCGCCGAACACCGGCAACGTCATACGCCTGTGCGCCAACACCGGCGCGCGGCTGCATCTGATCGAGCCGCTCGGCTTTCCGCTCGACGACGCCAAGTTGCGTCGCGCCGGACTCGACTATCACGAGTATGCGCAGATGAACGTGCATCCCAATTGGGCAGCGTTCGTCGCCAAAGAAGCGCCCGATCCAGCGCGAATGTTCGCCTTCACCACCCGTGGCTCGGGCCGGTTTCACGAGCATGCGTTTCAGTCCGGCGACTGGTTCGTGTTCGGCGCCGAAACGCGCGGCCTGCCTGACACGGTGCTCGATCAATTCGCCAACGAACAACGCGTGCGTCTGCCGATGCGGCCGGGCAACCGCAGCCTGAATCTGTCGAATACCGTCGCCGTGGTCGTGTTCGAAGCGTGGCGTCAGACCGGCTTCGACGGCGGCGCCTGACGGCGTTCCAATTCAGCTTCGTAAAGCGCGAGCATGGCGCCGTCGAAACAGGCGAACATCACGTGCTCGATCTTCGGGGTGCGCGGCAAAGTGTCGAGCACGGTGCCCACAGCGATCTGCACAGCTTCATTGGCCGGAAAATGGTAGATGCCGCAACTAATCGCGGGAAACGCAATGCTTGTGCAATGCGCTTGATGCGCGACCTCGAGCGAGCGCTGATAGCAGGAGGCAAGCAGGTCCGCCTCGCCGCGCGCACCACCCTGCCAAACCGGGCCGACCGCATGGATCACGTGTTTGGCCGGCAATTGGTAGCCGCGGGTGATTTTCGCATCGCCGGTCGCGCAGCCGCGGAGCGCCTCGCACTCACGCACCAATTCCTTGCCGGCAGCGCGGTGAATCGCGCCATCCACGCCGCCTCCACCTAGCAACGAAGTATTCGCGGCGTTGACAATCGCATCCACGGCAAGTGTGGTGATGTCGACCACGCGCGCGTCTAGCGTGCAATTGTTGAAACTGAGCATGGGAACCTCGCTGGTCCGAAGCGTCGATAAAACGTGGACAGCGATAGCGGGCAGCCGTTCAGCGCTTTTCGCGCTAAACGGCTGAAAGACAAGACTTATTCTGCCTTCGAATCGCGCCGCAGCAAGGCGCTGACGGCGTCGCGGGGCGCTACACCGTCGAACAGCACGGCGCAGACTGCCTGCGTGATCGGCATCTCGATCGCATGAGTGCGAGCAATTGCCAGTACGGCTTGCGCACAACGCACGCCCTCGGCCACGTGACCGAGGCCGCCGAGGATGTCGTCGAGCGTACGGCCCGCGGCGAGTTGCACGCCGACCGTGCGATTGCGAGACAGATCGCCCGTGGCGGTCAGGATCAGATCGCCCAGGCCGGTCAAACCGGTGAACGTCTCCGCCCGTCCGCCAAGCGTCACGCCGAGGCGCGACATTTCCGCCAGGCCACGCGTGATCAGCGCCGCGCGCGCATTGAGACCGAGGCCGAGGCCATCGGAAATACCTGTGGCAATCGCCAGCACGTTCTTCACCGCGCCGCCCACTTCCACGCCGACGATGTCGTCGCCGGTATAGATGCGCATGGCGCCATGATGGAACGCGGCAACTGTGCGCTCGCGGCATGCCAATGACGTACTCGCGATCGTCAACGCGACCGGCAAGCCCTGCCCGACTTCGCGCGCGAAGCTTGGACCCGACAGCACGCCGTTGCTGCCATGCCCCGGCAGTTCAGCCGCGACCACCTGATGCGGCAACAACTGCGAGTCGGCTTCGAAGCCCTTGCACAACCACACCACGTGCGCCGGCACTTTGCCCGCGTCGTGCATTGCCCGGAACAGACCCCGCAGGCCGGCGACGGGCGTCGCCACGACGCATAACGCGTCGTCGGCGAGCGCATGGTCGAGCGCTGCGTTCAGGTCGGCTTCGTAGCGAAGGGACGGCGACAAAGCAACGCCCGCCAGATAGCGGGCGTTTTCGCGCGAAGCGGAGAGATCGGCGATGAGCGCGGGTTCGCGCGCCCACAGCACCGTGTCGTGCCGCGCGGCCAGGTGGCCGGCGAGGGCTGTGCCCCATGCACCGGCGCCGAGGACAGCAACCTTCATAGCCGGCACCGAACGGACGCGTTAATGCGTGACGCCGCTTTGCGTCGCGCCATCCTGGCCGCCCATTTGCGCGAGACGTTGCTCGTACAGCGCCTGGAAGTTAATCTCGGCGAGGTGGATCGGCGGGAAGCCTGCGCGGGTGATCGCGTCGGCGATGTTCGAGCGCAGATACGGGAACAGGATCGTCGGGCAGGCAATGCCGACCAGCGGATCGATCTGTTCAGCCGGAATGTTGCGGATATCGAAAATGCCGGCTTGCTTGGCTTCGATCAGAAACGCAACCTTGTCCGACACCTTGGCCGTGACCGTGCCCGTCACGAGGATTTCGAACACGGTGTCGGCGAGGCGCTCGGCCTTCACGTCGACTTCGACTTCGACCGACGGCATTTCCTGCTCGAGGAAGATGCCCGGCGAATTCGGCTGCTCGAGCGACATGTCCTTCAGGTAGATGCGCTGGATATTGAAGAACGGCTGGTTATTCTCGTCGGACATGATTGAGTGATTCCCTGATAGGTATGCATGGCGGCGGCCCATGGCTTCACGGGCCGCCAGATCGTTGCGGCGCATCGCCTGCCCTCGAAGGTGTCCTTGAAGGGCCAGCATGCGCCGACTTGTATTTCACCCGCCCCATTCACGCGCCGGCCGGCGCGTGAATTCAGGCAGCTTCGAGCAGAGGCATCAAACCGCCCGCGCGATCGAGCGCGGACAGGTCATCGTACCCGCCGACATGCGTCTCGCCGATGAACACCTGCGGCACCGTACGGCGACCGGTCCGGGTCATCATTTCTTCACGACGGGCCGGCTCTTTGTCGATCAGTACCTTTTCAACGTGCTCGACGCCGCGCGACTTTAAAAGACGTTCGGCCATCTGGCAATACGGGCACACCTGCGTGCTGTACATGATCACTTTGTTCACTTGGCTGCTCCTTGTTTCACAACCGGCATACCGGCCTTCTGCCAGGCGTCGACACCGCCTTCGAGAACATGGACTTCCGCGTATCCAGCATCTTGCACGATACGCGCTGCCTTGTTCGACTGCTGGCCGGTCTGGCACACCAGCAGCACCGGGTTGCTCTTGTTCTTCACGAGTTGCGCGACTTTCGCCTGCAACTCTGCAAATTCAAGGTGCCGTGCCGCGGGCAGATGACCCTTGGCAAAGTCGGCGGACGGACGCAGATCAATGACCGCCGCATTGCGCCGGTTGATCAGTTGGGTCGCTTCAGCGGCCGACAGGCCGCCACGGCCACGCCGGCTGATCGTCGGCCACAGCAGCAACCCACCGGAGATGAGGACGATTGCGATCAGTACAAGGTTTGTGTAATCAGTGAAAAACTTCACGGAAAATCCGCCGAAAAAGAGAGAAATCGAAAAGGGCAATGCAGCCATTATAAAATAACCGTCTGACGCGATGGCGACGCTCCTCTAGAGGACCCTCGCAACGCTTTACCGCTTCCTTACTACCGACCGGCAATCTCATGTACAAACTCGTTCTCATCCGCCACGGCGAATCGACGTGGAACAAGGAAAACCGCTTCACGGGCTGGGTCGACGTCGACCTGACCGAGCAGGGCAATCGCGAAGCGCAGCAAGCGGGCGTGCTGCTGAAGGAATCGGGCTACACGTTCGATATCGCCTACACGTCGGTGCTCAAGCGCGCGATCCGCACCTTGTGGCACGTGCAGGATCAGATGGATCTGATGTATCTGCCGGTCGTGCATTCGTGGCGTCTGAACGAGCGCCACTACGGCGCGCTGTCCGGTCTGAACAAGGCGGAAACCGCCGCCAAGTTCGGCGACGAACAGGTGCTGGTCTGGCGCCGCAGCTACGACACACCGCCGCCGGCGCTCGATCCGTCGGACGAACGCGCGCCCTACAGTGATCCGCGCTACGCCAAGGTGCCGCGCGAGCAATTGCCGCTCACCGAGTGCCTGAAAGACACCGTCGCGCGCGTTCTGCCGTTGTGGAACGAGTCGATTGCGCCGGCCATCAAATCGGGCCGCAAGGTCGTGATCGCCGCGCACGGCAACTCGATCCGCGCCATGGTGAAGTATCTCGACAATATTTCGGATGAAGACATCGTCGGCCTGAATATCCCGAACGGCGTGCCGCTCGTCTATGAACTCGACGAAAATCTGAAGCCGATCAAGCACTATTATCTGGGCGACCAGGACGCGATTGCAAAGGCGCAAGCCGCTGTGGCCAAGCAAGGCAAGGCCGCCTAACGCCGCTCTTGAGCCGCCGCCCTGCTGAGGAAAAACAGCAGGGTTGCGGCAAACGGGCCGCGCCGACCGGCGATACATACCGGCCGGCGCGGCCCACATCGCCCGAGCGCGCCTTTCTGGCCACCGTACTACTGTTACCGCACATTACTTCACCACCGCAGCGCCGATCACACGAACCAGGCCCGGCCCATGCTGTCGAATTACGATTACCAGCGCTGCGCCCTGACTGGGCGGGTGTGCAGTTATACTTGTCCGTCCCCACCTCTATCGACGCTGCCACGCGCTTCCGACCGCAACAGACTCTATGCGAAAGAACCTGAAAAATATCGGCCTGATTGCCGCGGGCCTTGCTACTGGCGTTTTCGCCACCCTGCAACTGTCCGCCTCGGCCCAGCAACCCGCCAGCGCCGCCTCGAGCGCCGTTGCACCGTTGCCGCTGGACCAACTCAGGCTCTTTGCCGAGGTTTTCGGGCAAATCAAGCATGAATACGTCGAACCGGTCGACGATAAGAAGCTCCTCACCGCCGCGATCAAGGGCATGGTGTCGAGCCTCGACCCGCATTCGTCGTATCTAGACAAGACCGATTACGAAGAACTGCAGGAGCAGACCAAGGGTCGCTTCGCAGGTCTCGGCATCGAAATTTCGTCTGAAGACGGCCTGATCAAGGTGATCTCGCCGATTGAAGACACGCCTGCATTCCGCGCCGGCATCCGTCCGGGCGACCTGATCACCCGCATCAACGACAAACCCGTGCGCGGCATGACGCTCGACCAGGCCGTCAAGCAGATGCGCGGCGATCCGGGCACCAAGGTCACGCTCACTATCTTCCGCAAGACCGACGACCGTACGTTCCCGCTCACGGTGACGCGCGCGATCATCAAGGTTCAGTCGGTCAAGATGAAGATCCTGGCGCCGGGCTACGCGTATGTCCGCATCACCAGCTTCCAGGAACGCACCACGCCTGATCTGGCCGCCAAACTGCAGGACATCGCCCGTCAACAGCCGAACCTGAAGGGTCTCGTGCTCGACCTGCGCAATAACGGCGGCGGTCTGCTGCAAAGCGCAGTCGGCGTTGCCGGCGCGTTCCTGCCGCCGAATTCGGTCGTGGTGTCCACCAACGGACAGATTCCGGATTCGAAGCAGGTCTATCGCGATACGTACGATAACTACCGCCTGCAATCGTTCGACAGCGATCCGCTGAAAGACGAAGCGCCGATCTTCAAGACTGTGCCGATGATCGTGCTGACCAACGCCTACTCGGCGTCGGCTTCGGAAATCGTCGCGGGCGCGCTGCAGGATCAGCATCGTGCGCTGATCGTCGGCAAGACCACGTTCGGCAAGGGCTCAGTGCAAACTGTCCGTCCGATGACGGCCGAAACGGCCCTGCGTCTGACCACGGCGTACTACTACACGCCGAGCGGCCGTTCGATCCAGAACAAGGGCATCCGTCCTGACACCGCGGTCGATCAATACGCGGAAGGCGATCCGGACGACGCACTGGTTACCCGCGAAGTCGACTACTCGAACCACCTTGCGAACACGCAGGATCCGAACGAGAAGAAGGAAGCGGAACAGCGCGAAACGGAGCGCATGGACCAACTGCGCCAGCTTGAAGAGCAGAACGACAAGAAGACGCCGGAACAGCGTCAGAAGGATCGTGAGCGCAAGCCGGTCGAGTTCGGTTCGACCGACGACTTCATGCTGACGCAGGCGCTGAACAAGCTGGAAGGCAAGCCGGTGATGGAATCGAAGTCGCTGACCGAGCGGCGTCTGGCGCAGAACAAGCCGGCAGCGTCGGCGTCCGCACCGGTCGCGGTGAAGCCGACACAACCGGTGCCGGGCGCATCGGCCCCGGCCTCGGCGCCTGCCGCGCAAAGCAACTAAGCAGCAAACCCTATGTGTCTTCGCAACCGAACAGGCTGCGAAGACACATAGCAGTACACGCTGCAGCCCACATTGCTCCACGTGCGATACCTAGCACCAGCACGAACACCCGCTCCCCCGCGCGATTAAAATAACGAAACCGCGCACGGCAGACCACCGGTCCTGCATTTCATTGCGCGACACTCCATGCGCCCCGCCATGAATGACGATCAACTCCTCCGCTATTCCCGCCATATCCTCGTCGACGAAATCGGCATCGAGGCGCAGCAGCGCTTTATCGACGCGCACGCGATCATCGTCGGCGCGGGCGGGCTGGGGTCGCCTGCAGCGATGTATCTGGCGGCGGCAGGCGTCGGCCGCTTGACGCTGGTCGATGCCGATACGGTCGACCTGACCAATCTGCAGCGGCAGATTCTGCACGTAACGGCGTCGCTCGGGCGCAAGAAGGTGGAGTCCGGGCGCGACGCGATCGCCCAGATCAATCCTGAGGTGGTGGTGAACGCGGTCGCCGAACGCGTCGACGATGCCTGGCTCGATCGCGAGGTGCCGCACGCCACCGTCGTGCTCGATTGCACCGATAACTTCGCGACGCGCCACGCGATCAATCGGGCCTGCGTGAAACATGGTGTGCCGTTGGTGTCGGGTGCGGCATTGCGCTTCGACGGCCAGATCAGCACCTTCGATTTCCGCGACGCCGCGTCGCCCTGCTACGCATGCGTGTTCCCTGAAGATCAACCGTTCGAGGAAGTCGCGTGCTCGACCATGGGCGTGTTTGCGCCCACGGTCGGCATCATCGGTTCAATGCAAGCCGCTGAAGCGCTGAAAGTGATCGGCGAAATCGGCACGCCGCTGGTGGGCCGGCTCACGATGCTCGATTCGCTGCGCATGGAATGGAACACGATGCGCATTGCGCGCCAGCCGGATTGTCCGGTGTGCGGGGAACGGCATCAGGCCTGAGTCCAGGCAAGACGCCGAATGAAAAACGCCGCACGGTGTGCGGCGTTTTCCGTATGAACTTAACCGGCTTTCAGTTTCAAGCCAGCACCACACGCTTGAGCGCCGCCTGCACTTCTTCCGGTTCGAACGAAGCCAGCACGTCGGCCACCGGCTTCTCGAGCGTCTTCAGATGCGAGCGCAGCACTTCCTGCTTGACCACCAGCAACTGGCTCGGATGCATCGAAAACTCGGTCAGGCCCATGCCGAGCAACAGACGCGTCAACGCCGGATCGCCCGCCATTTCGCCGCACACCGACACCGGCACGCCCGCCCGCTTCGCCTCGCGCAGCGTGAACGCGATCAGATGCAGCACCGCTGGATGCAGCGGATCGTACAGATGCGCGACCGAGTTATCCGCACGATCGATCGCAAGCGTGTACTGGATCAGATCGTTAGTGCCGATCGACAGGAAATCGAGCCGCTTGAGAAACAGCGGCAACGCAATCGCGGCGGCCGGAATCTCGATCATCGCGCCGACCTGCACGTTCGGATCGTAGGCGATGCCGGCATCGTCCAGCTGACGCTTGGCTTCACGAATCAGATCGAGCGTCTGATCGATCTCCTGCGCGTGCGCGAGCATCGGAATCAGAATCTTCACCTTGCCGAACGCCGACGCGCGAAGAATAGCGCGCAGTTGCGTCAGGAACATCTGCGGCTCCGAGAGGCTCCAGCGAATCGCTCTGAGCCCCAAGGCAGGGTTCGGTGCGGTTTCGTAGCCGTCGCCCCCGGCCATCGAATCGAGCGGCTTGTCGGCGCCGACGTCGATCGTACGGATCGTCACCGGCAAGCCGTTCATCAACTCGACCGCGCGACGGTAGGCAGCAAACTGCTCTTCCTCTTCCGGCAAGTGGTGCTTGTGATTCATGAACAGGAATTCGGTGCGGAACAGACCCACACCGGTCGCGCCCGAATCGACCGCGGCGCGCGCGTCCTCTGGCAATTCAATGTTCGCGCACAGTTCGATGCGTGTGCCGCACAGCGTCTGCGTGGGCGAAAACTTCAGCCGTTGCAGCTTGCGCTGCTCAAGCGCTTTTTCGCTCTGACGGTATGAATATTCTTCCAGCACGATCGGCGCGGGATCGACGATCACAATGCCGTGATCGCCATCGACAATGATCAGGTCGTCCTGCCGGATCAGCTGGCTCGCATGCTGCACGCCGACCGCAGCCGGAATGCCGAGGCTGCGCGCGACGATCGCCGTGTGCGAAGTCCGCCCGCCGAGATCGGTGACGAAACCCTGAAACGTTTGTGTTTTGAACTGCATCATGTCGGCCGGCGCGATGTCGTGCGCGACCACGATCATCTCGTCGCAGGTACCGTGCACACCGTTCACCAGCGCCCCCGACGCGCCGGCGAGCGCCTTCAGCACACGCTCCACCACCTGTTCGATGTCGGCTTTGCGCTCGCGCAGGTATTCGTCTTCGATATCGTCGAAATGGCGCGACAGGCGCTCGAGTTGTTCGGTCAGCGCCCACTCGACGTTGTAGCGGCGCGTGCGGATCAGGTCGATGGTTTCCTGCACGAGCATCGCATCGTTCAGGATCATTGAATGAACGTCGATGAACGCGCCCATTTCGCTCGGCGCATCCGCGGCGAGATCGGCGCGCAACGCGTCGAGCTCATAGTGCACATGTTGCTGGGCCACGCGAAAGCGCTCGATCTCGCCCTCGATCTGGGCGGGTTCGATCAGATAGTGGTCTACGTCAAGTGCTGCCGGGGCGATCAGATAAGCCCGCCCGATGGCGATACCGCGTGACACGGGAATTCCATGCAGCGTGAAGGACACGCGCACCTCCTCTAGTTGTGTGATGCCGCGGCAAACCGCTGCAATGCTCTCAGACTCTCATTGTCATTATAAATTCCGCGCCCTTTGCAAGTACGCCGGGGCTGTGTGCAGCGCAGCACGAAATACCGTAACCGACCACGACAATGCGCCTTCATCCGCCTTGCGTTCCGGCAACGTCCTCCACGCGCCGCCGGCACTACCGGTTCATGCGCCCTCTCACAGTTCATGCCCCGATTGTCACGCGCTAAAAAAAATGCCGCGGACAGCCGCGGCATTTTGCTTCAGGCAAGGGGAACGCGTGAATTCACTGACCTTCGCCGAATTTATCGGCAATCAGTTTCAACAATGCGTCCATTGCTTCTTTTTCGTCGGAGCCTTCCGTTTCGATCAGCACCGTGCTGCCTATACCCGCGGCCAGCATCATTACACCCATGATGCTCTTGGCATTGATACGGCGGCCATTGCGGCTCATCCAGATTTCTGCCTGGTAGTTGCCCGCGAGTTGCGTCAACTTGGCCGACGCGCGCGCGTGCAGCCCCAGCTTGTTCACAATAGTCGTTTCCTGTTGCAGCATGTGATGGTCCGAAGCGCGGGTAAGTGTTGTGGTGAAAGGTGAAACTGCAAACCAGTTGCAAACGGGTCGCAACCCGTTCGCAATCGTTTAAAGCCGTGCGATCCGCTTACAACCCGGCTTACAACCCGGTTGGGCCCGCTTTCTGAGTCAGGTCGGCCTCGGGCGGCAAAGCCGACAAACAATCCGCGGAAGCGGCAGCAGCCGCGGCAACAGGCGGCACAGCCGGTAAACACTCGCAGGACCCCGCGGGAGGCGCAACCGCCGGCGTGGCAGGCCCAATTGCCTGTATGCCCTTGTTGGCCCCAGCGAGCGCTTTGTCGACCAGCGTGTCGAGCGGTGTCGCGCGATAACAGACCGCGCGCACCAGCATCGGCAGATTGACGCCGCACAGCACGCGGACGTTCGGCACCGAAGCGAGCCGCCCGGCGATATTCGCCGGCGTGGCGCCGAACATGTCGGTGAGCACGAGTGCGCCGTTTTCTTCCTTGAGCCGCTCGATTTCCGAATGCGCGAACGCGACCTGCTGCGCGGGATCGCAATCCGGCGATACGTCGATCACGCCGATACGAGCCGGCAAGCCACCGTAGATGTGCGAAATACAATCGCGCAACGCGGTGGCGAACGGAGCGTGCGCAATGATCAGAATGCCTGCCATGTCAGCCTTACTGCAAAAGAACGGCCCCGAACCGTGGACCGGGACGAAGCCCGGTTCGTAAGCGCCCTCGACCGGCCGTGGGTCGTGAGGACCGGAACGCATCATCTGACGAGCGGCCCGCGGCGCCTGATGTCGCAACGGCATTGGCGGAAAACCACTCGCTTACAGTCCGCAATAGTCCGCAATCCATGCCAGTGGCGCCTGACAGACACCTTCCACTCGGCTTGGCGCGGAAGAGCGGGCATTGTATCAGGCTCATTTTCGCGCCAAAGCCGGTGTTTCGCTTGATGCGGATTTACTACACATACACAGTTTGGGGGCCATGGCGGCCATTCAAGGGTTGCGCCTCAAGCTGCCGCGCGCTCCAGTGCGTCAATGAACATCGCGGCAACGTCGAAGCCGGTCTGATCCATGATCTCGCGGAAACACGTCGGGCTTGTCACGTTCACCTCGGTGAGCCAATCGCCGATCGCGTCCAGCCCGACCAGCAGCAGACCGCGTGCGGCGAGCACCGGCGCGAGCGTGTCGGCGATCTTGCGGTCGTGCTCGGTGAGCGGGCGCGCCACGCCCAGTCCGCCGGCCGCGAGGTTGCCGCGCACTTCATTGCCCTGTGGAATCCGCGCGAGCGAAAACGGCACCGCTTCGCCGCCGATCAGGAGAATGCGCTTGTCGCCTTCCTTGATCTCGGGGATGAACTTTTGCGCCATCACCGAGCGCGCGCCGTCGTGGCTCAGCATCTCGATGATCGAGCCGAGATTCATGCCGTCGGCCTTCACGCGGAACACGCCCATGCCGCCCATGCCGTCGAGCGGCTTCAGAATCACGTCGCCGTGTTCTTCATGGAAGGCGCGCAGACGGGTGGCGTCGCGCGTCACCAAAGTCGGCGCCACGAACTGCGCGAACTCGCCGATCGCCAGCTTTTCCGAATGATCGCGAATCGCCTGCGGCTTGTTGAAGATACGCGCGCCGCCGCGCTCGGCCATTTCCAGCAGCCACGTCGACGTCACGTATTCCATATCGAACGGCGGGTCTTTACGCATCACGACCGCGCTGAAGTGCTTCAGCGAACGCGGCGCAGCGGCTTCAGCGGCGTACCAGGTGTCGCGATGCAGGTCCGTCACGTCGCCGACGATCGCAAAGCGCTGCACGTTCGCCTCGACGTCGGCACCCGTCCACGCCAGATGCTTCGGCTCGCACGTGTAAAGCGTATGGCCACGGCGCGCGGCCTCGGCCATCATCGCGTAAGTCGAGTCTTTGTAAATCTTGAACTGCGTAAGCGGATCGGCGATGAAAAGAATGTCCATGGGGATTCCGGTGCGCCCTTAGGGCTTGGCGTTGATCGTCAATATAGTCGCTGAAAATGGCGATGGCGGCACGCATGCCGCCATCGCCCACCTCGCGAGGCTTAAACCTGAATCGCTTCCGGATCGGTCTTTTCCAGCTCGACCGATGCGGCCAGCAACCCGAGCCGTGCCACCACGCCGTACATATAGAAGCGGTTCGGCACTGCCGCGCCGGGCTTGGCGTGCGCGTCCGGCAGCGCCGTGTGCTCGAAGCCTAGCGGCACGAAGTGCATGCCGGGCGCGTTCAGATTCTGATCACGCTCGCGGCTGCCGTGCACGCGGTAGAAGCCGCCCACCACGTAACGGTCGATCATATACACCACCGGCTCGGCGACTTCTTCACCGATCCGCTCGAAGGTGTACACACCTTCCTGCACGATCACGTCATGCACTTCGAGGCCGTCTTTGGTGGTGGCCATCTTCGCGCGTTCGCGCTTGGTGAGCGCGGCCACTTCCGACGCGTCGTGCACGGTCATCACGCCCATGCCATAAGTGCCCGCATCCGACTTGATGACAACATACGGTTTCTCGGAGATGCCGTACTCGCGATACTTCTTGGCGATCTTCTTGAGCACGCCGTCGATCGCATCCGCCAGCGCTTCTTCACCGGTGCGTTCCTGGAAATCGACCCCTTCGACATGCGCGAAGTACGGGTTGATCATCCACGGATCGATCTCGACCATCTTCGCGAACTTCTTCGCGACGTCGTCATAGCAGGAGAAGTGCGTCGATTTGCGACGAACGGCCCAGCCGGCATGCAGTGGCGGCAGCAGGTACTGCTCGTGCAGATTTTCCAGTATGGGCGGAATCCCGCCCGAGAGATCATTGTTCAGCAGAATCGAGCAAGGGTCGAAGTTCTTCAAGCCGAGGCGCCGCGGCGTGCGTTCGAGCGGTTCGAGCACGAGCTTCTGGCCGTCGGACAGCGCGATCGTGACCGGCCCGACGATGCTTTCGTCGAGTGTGCCGAAACGCACGTTCAAGCCGGCCTGACGCATGATCGCGGCCAGACGGGCGACATTCTCGAGATAAAACGCGTTGCGCGTATGGCGCTCCGGAATCACGAGCAGATTCTTCGCGTCCGGGCAGATCTTTTCGATCGACGCCATCGCGGCCTGCACGGCGAGCGGCAACACTTCCTGCGGCAGATTGTTGAATGCGCCGGGAAACAGATTGGTGTCGACCGGCGCGAGCTTGAAGCCCGCGTTACGCAGATCGACTGAACAGTAGAACGGCGGCGTGTGCTCCTGCCATTCGAGCCGGAACCAGCGTTCGATGGCGGGTGTAGCGTCGAGGATCTTCCGCTCGAGATCGAGCAGCGGGCCGTTTAACGCCGTAACTAGGTGCGGAACCATTGATCACTCGCAGACTGGAGAAAAAAGATTGTAGAGCAAATGCTTTGTCCATTTGGGGACGGTTTCTCCATTCGCAAGCCGATGCGAATGCATTCTCGCTATCGCCATGATAGGCACGGAAAACTACTGCTCACAAGACACGCGGCAAGAAAAAAGCCCGCCATAAAGGCGGGCCAAAGTCGCTGCGCTTGATTCTGATCCGCAAGCCCTGGAGCTTGCGGTTGCGGGACGGTCCTTATTCGACGTGTTCGCCGTGCAGGCTCACGTCCAGGCCTTCGCGCTCCGCTTCTTCCGTCACGCGCAGGCCCATCACCATGTCGATCACCTTCAGCAGGATGAAGCTCACCACGCCGCTGTAGATCAACGTCGTCAGCACGCCCTTGGCTTGCAGGATCACGCTGCCGTCCGCGCCGCCGATGTCCTTGACCGCGAACACACCAGTCAGCAGCGCACCCACGATACCGCCGATGCAGTGCACGCCGAACGCGTCGAGCGAATCGTCGTAACCGAGCTTGTGCTTGAGCCACGTTGCCGACCAGTAGCAGATCACGCCTGCCGCGATGCCGATCACGAGGGAACCCGTCATACCGACGAAGCCCGAAGCCGGCGTAATCGCCACCAGACCTGCAACGGCACCCGACACGATACCGAGTACCGACGGCTTACCCTTGGTCGCCCATTCGGCGAACATCCATGCGAGTGCTGCTGCCGCGGTTGCCACTTGCGTGGCGAACATGGCGAAACCGGCACGGCCGTCTGCCGCCACTGCCGAACCCGCGTTGAAGCCGAACCAGCCTACCCACAGCATGGCGCCACCGATCAGCGTGAGCGTCAGGTTATGCGGCGCCATCGATTCCTTGCCGTAGCCGACACGCTTGCCGAGCACCAGCGCGCAGACCAGCGCCGCGATACCGGCGTTGATGTGCACCACCGTGCCGCCCGCGAAGTCGAGGATGCCCGCGGCAGCCAGCCAGCCGGTCGGTTCCCAGACCATGTGCGCGATCGGCGAGTAGACGATGATCGACCACAGCGTCATGAACACCAGCATCGCCGAGAACTTCATGCGATCGGCAAACGCGCCCGTGATCAGTGCCGGGGTAATGATCGCAAACGTCATCTGATAGACAACGTAGACCGTTTCCGGGATCGTCGGGGCGAGGTGGCTGACGGTCAGCGTCGTCGCCTTGTCGCCGTGGATGTAGTTCATGCCCGTCATGAAGAAGCGTGACAAGCCGCCGATGAACGAACCGCCCGGCGTGAAGGCGAGGCTGTAGCCCACCACGACCCAGACGATCGACACCAGGCAGGTGATCGCGAAGCTTTGCATCAGGATCGCGAGCACGCTCTTCTTGCGGACCATGCCGCCGTAGAACAGCGCCAGACCCGGGATCGTCATGAACAGCACGAGGGCGGTGGAGGTCAACATCCAGGCGGTGTCGCCCGAATTGATCTTCGACGAATCGACCGAGAACGGCGCGGTCGGAGCGGCCGGTGCGGCGGCAGCGGATGCGGCCGATGCATCAGGTGCGGCTGCGGCGCTGGCAGCCGGTGCGGCGGACGCTTCCGCGGCCGGTGCCGAGGCCGCGGCGGCAGCAGGTGCCGCCGAGGCGTCCGGTGCCGGCGCGCTCGCCGTCGTATCGGAAGCAGCGGCCGAGGCGGCTGCGGGGGCGGAAGCGTCGTCCGCGAGGGCGGCGCCGATACCGCCCGCGAGCAGCGAACCGGCCATCAGCATGGACATCAATAATTTGCGCATCTTCGTTTCCTCTTGTCGCTATCTGTGTCGCTATCTTTTGGTATTACAGAGCGTCCGCGCCGGTCTCCCCGGTGCGAATCCGAATCACTTGTTCGATCGGCGTGACAAAAATCTTGCCGTCGCCGATCTTGCCGGTGCGTGCCGCGCGTTCGAGCGCCTCGATCGCCTGGTCGACGATGTCGTCCGAGACCGCGGCCTCGATCTTCACCTTCGGCAGGAAATCGACGACGTATTCAGCGCCCCGATACAGTTCCGTGTGGCCCTTCTGGCGACCGAAGCCTTTGACTTCCGTCACCGTGATGCCCGAGACGCCGATGGCCGACAAGGCTTCGCGCGCCTCATCGAGCTTGAACGGCTTGATGATTGCGGTAATGAGTTTCATGAAATCCCTCGCTAAGTTGCGTAACCCGTTGCGTAACCCTGTTTTCGTACCTGTAACCCGTTCGCGTGGTCTCTTTCCGCTGCCGGCAAAACGCACCCGGCAGTGCGCGCGGGGCAGTAACAGCAACTCGCATGCCAGTTGTGTCAGACTTCGCTCGCGGCGCGCTGCAAAAGGGGCGCAAGCGGCCCTGGCCGGATGGCCAACGGTGGCGGGGCACGGTGGCGCGGCGTATGGATCGTTGCTAGAGTGTTCGAAGGCTTTTAACGTTTGAGCGCGCACCAAACGGGCTCATGCGGCAGCGGCAGGCAACAGGTAATGCACCAAAACGGCCCATTCGCCGTTGCAAAGCACAGGCGTAACGAAACACGCACATTTTTTGTGCACCAAGGGGAACACCATGAAACAACCGAACGATGTCTTTAACGATTTTCAGGCCCGCATGAGCGAGCTGTTCAAGAACTCGCCGGCCAAAGATGTTGAACGCAACGTGAAAGCCATGTTGTCGCAGGGCTTTTCCAAGCTCGACCTGGTCACGCGTGAGGAATTCGATACGCAGACCCAGGTGCTGGTGCGCACCCGCGCGCGCCTCGAAGAGCTGGAGCGCCGCGTTGCCGAGCTCGAGCAGAAGCTGCCGGTCACGACGCAAACGCCCTGAGGCCTTGCTCGCAGCGCTCTAGCTGCGTAGTGCTGCACATCACTGGCAAGCGAGCCGTGACGTCATCAGCGTTTTAGGGGACTCGCGCGCGCCCTCGGCGCGCCGTCCGACGGGAGAAAACATGTCGCTTGCCGTGGTGCGCAGTCGCACGCCGGCCTCTGGCCGCGCGCCCGAAGTAACCGTCGAGGTTCACCTCGCGAACGGATTACCCTCTTTTTCGATCGTCGGCCTTCCCGATCTGGAAGTGCGCGAAAGCCGCGAGCGCGTGCGCGCGGCGCTGCAGAACTGCAGCTTCGATTTCCCCGTGCGGCGCATCACCGTCGTCGCTCCTGCCGATTTGCCGAAGGAATCCGGCCGCGATCTGCCGATCGCTTTAGGCATTCTGGCGGCGAGCGGGCAGATTCCGCTGGAATCGTTGTTGCATCGTGAATTCGCCGGTGAGCTGTCACTGACCGGGGCGTTACGGCCGATGCGCGGGACTTTCGCGATGGCCTGCGGGACGGCGCGCAGTGGTGCTTTTCACGGTGGCCCGGGCAGCGCTTCCAATGGTGCTTCAACGTTCACTCCGTCGGGCGAGCAGGCCACGCCCGTGACGTGCGTTCAGCACACGCCGCATCTACCTGCCTGCCGCCAGCGCGGACGAGGCAGCGCTCGTGCCCGGTGTCGACGTCTATGGCGCCACCGATCTGCCGTCGCTGTGCGCGCATCTTGCCGGCGCGCCTGACGCCCGGCTCTACCCGGTCGCGGCACCCGAGCTCAGCGAGACCGCGCCTCCCACCGTTCCTGACATGACCGACGTGATCGGCCAGCGCGGCGCGCGCCGCGCACTTGAAGTCGCCGCGGCCGGCGGACACCATGTCTTATCTTGTAGCCAATTAAACCCACGCGCAGGCGTACGTACACGCGATATGCACTGTCCACACACGTGAACCTGGGAGGCCGTCAGAGAATGCGCGAGGCGACGAGTCCCGCAGCTATGTAAGGCCGCATCGTCCATGTCCACTCCTCTTCGCAGGAGGTAGACAAGTACTCACCTGAAGCAATTGCGCACGTCATTACCGGCGAGCCATCCTTTCGTTTCGGTAAATCTATGGGGAGTTCTGCAAAGAGCATCGCACCGAGCAACCCATACTGGAGATTGGCTGCGGAATAATTCGCATAGCCAGCGGCTTTAGCTAGCTGCGTAGCTGTAATTTTCCGATTGGGAGCTGTCAGATGTGCTCTCAGCATGGCCTTATGGCCAGCAGTAAGCTGGTGCGCAATACACACAAAGGCTTTCGCGGCCTCCTCTACCGTTGGCTCATCGAGCCGCGCAGCGGCAAGCCAAACCTGTCGTTCATATAGGGCGTTGCAAAGCCCGCGCCACACTTCGTCCAGAGTTTCTCCGCGCACTTCGAAAGCCATTTTCCCGTCGGCCCACAAGACCCCACGGCAACCGGAGCCGGTAACGCGGGCAACCAGAGTGTACGGCCCAGCCTTGAAAGTCTTCATCGCTTCGGACATTACTTCCCCCTTTTTATTGGTTGTTAATCCCATCCGCTAAACCCTCCCCCACAAGGCGATCAAGTGCCTTGGCGAGTTCGTGGTGCATGACGAGTTCAAACTCTGCACCAGGCGGCGTTATCGAGCTAGGAACTCCGATGGAACTGCTGTAGAACGGATCGTCACGCTTTCCACTAGGCAGGAATTCCATCCCGAGCGTTCGCCCAAGTAGCTTTCCGAGGCTTCCAAACTCGAGATTGGCGTATTTGTGAGGGTGTTCCTTCGAAACCTCGACCCCCGTCCGAGCAGCCGCAAGGGCGAGTTCGCTATAGGTCGCAGTTCGGTTATGGGCATCGTAGAGATGACTCAGCATCGCCCACCGAGCCTTCGATAGTTGCCCTTCTTGAATCAAAGAGCGAAGCGCGTTGTAGTACCGGCCCGAATCAGGTACGTCCCACCTCGCCTCGTGCTTCGCCATGAATCTAAGCAGTTTGGTGTGATCGGTCTCAACCCCACGCTCTCGAAGGAATTCGGCAATTTCGCGCCAAGACCAGTTCTTGTCACGAATGGTTCGCGGCATTTGCAGTGTGGTGTCAGCTCGGCGAAGTTCGAAGGTGAGTGCGTCGACGCTTGCGACGGACTGCTTTGAGGAGCCTTGAACGACCTCTGTGGGTCGGCAGAGCCCCTTTGCCGCCAGTCGGTCTTTCCGCAAAGTCGCTGTTGAGCGCGCTTCAATGCAGCGTTGTTTCAGCGGGCCCGCAACACTTCTTGTACTTCCTCCCGCTTCCGCAGCGGCACGGATCGTTTCTTCCAATCTTGGGGCCGGAAACGATGGGCCGAGATTTCTCCACGATTTTTGCAGGCTCGAATGGATGAGATGTCGACCATTGGCGGAGTTTGTTAAGTCTTTCCTCTGCCATCATACCGGCGAATGTTCGCTCCTCGGGACGAGTCCTGAAATAGTATTCGGCGAGATCGACATCCCCCTGAACACTCAGTTCCACGCGATCCTTTTCGTATGCTGCGCGGACTACATCGAAAGATTCCATTGCGTTCAGATCAGATAGCGCCGAAATGAGAAAGGCATTGATACTCAGATCGTTTATCTCGTAGGCTTGAAGTATATCGGTCAGGGTTTCGACGCATTTTGCTCTTTGTGCCGGATGATCGACCCCAATCCGAGAAATCGCCCGGAATGTGCAGATTCGCGCGAATTCCCCCTTTCGAGGATTGCGGGCATACGACTCGAGTGGTTCGAGCGAGACGGTGCCAATCTTGCTGAACACATTCGGAAACTCTTCTCCGATCCATTCGTCATCCTCGTCATCAATTCGATGCAGCATGGATATGAGCGTCGGAACTGCTTCGGTGGCTTTCAGTTCGGCGAGAATCCGCCATGCATGAATCGGAGCCATTGCAGTGTCGTTAAATTCCGATCCGTACACTGTCGGGTCGTCCAGGATACGGATCAAATCGGGCACGTGAGACTGATCAAAGCCAGCTTGCAGATATTCGTGCCATGTTTCTTGACCGAAGCGTGAACGGCACAGGGTTTCGCCAAAATTAGCGAGTCGATCAAGCAACTGAAAGTACGAAGTTCGCGTAGCGTTCGTCATGACGGGTAGAGGACGGTTCCTAGTGGGCGGGAAGCTGAGCGGCGGTGGCTGACCGTTGGCGCTATTAACAGCACGTCCGGACGCGGCGTCATAGTGAGGGTGACGCAGGCACCTGAGAAGCGTCCGAGCGTAGTGAGGCTGAGGATGAAGTCCTCCTTTTGTTCGCAACACAAATGGGATCCCAGTCTATTGCGCGAATTATACGAGGTACCTCCGTTTGACTGGCCGCTTTCGGTTACGCCATCAGTCCGCTCCGGGTCGATACCTGCCGCACCAGTTCGGAACAAACCCATTCGAACACTGCCGTGCATCCATAGCGAACACAAAAAGCTGGGGCATCGTTCGAACCGGCAGCGTGATCGATGCAACGAACACCGCCATCGATTTCGGTGCGCCGAACATCTTGACTTATGGCCAATTAAACCCGTCTGCCGGTACATTGCAGCGATTAGGGCTTAATTTTCCTGCAAGTTCGCGCAAGTTCAGCAATCACGCGGGGGAAACTGGGTTTAATCGGCCTTACAGACATATTGTGTCCATCCGTCAGATCCAGATAACCGGCCGAGCCGATTCGCCGATTCGCCCGGGTGCGGCCACAAGCGGACGCTCGTGTTGCGCCCAATACTTCCAAGGAACGTTTGGCTTCAGTCCGCCGATCTGTAAAATCGTGGTGTTGTCTTCTGGTAACCACCATGTCCACCACTGAGAGAATTCCTAAGTCCATGGCGGAGAAGTTTTCCGCCATTACCGCTCACACTGACGCGTTTTGCGAAAAGCACCTCAATGACGAATATCGTGTAGTGATCCACCGTGTCATCGGCACGCTTGCTAGAAAGCGACCGTCACCTTTGCTACGGGGCGAGGAGAATGTTTGGGCCGCTGCTGCCGTCCATGCTGTTGGACGAGTCAATTTTCTTGATGACCCTTCGCAAACGCCGCACTGTAAGCCGAAGATCATCTATGAATTCTTCGGAATTGCAGAGAGCACCGGACAGCGCAAATCCAAGGAAATCCGGGATATATTGAAAATTGGGCCAATGTCGCACGAATGGACATTACCTAGCCGACTTGCTGAAAATCCTGCGGTGTGGCTGCTGCAGGTCAATGGTCTAATAATTGACATTCGACGGGCCCCTATGGAATTGCAGCAGATAGCTTTTTCGAAAGGTTTGATTCCCTTCGTGCCAGATCAGAAGGCTCGGCAAACTGAATGAGCAGCGTCGCCGACCGGCGCAGCGCATCGCATCACGTGGACAGCAGCTGTTCGACCTGAGACAGGCGACGGTCCGTTTGCTGGATCTTGATGGCCATTAACTAGGTTTTCGCCACAGTATTATGGCCGTGTACGGCCATTTTTTACCAGTCACAATTACCTATCTGCTATCAGAGGGAACGATCATAATGGCACGGGAAATCACGGAGACAGATTGGAAACTGTTTCGACAGCTGCAATTAATCGCACTGGAGCGTCTAAGCGAACGAATCGTTTCGGACGTTAGAATAATCAGTTCGGACACCGGCAATACTTTTCACCAACGCTATTTGGGTATTTTCGACCTTATCCAAAGTCAAAATGAAAACATGTCCCGTGCCTTTGACAATCCCAGACGATCAACTGCTTTGATGCAGCTCGCTGCAATTCGATCACAAGGGTTGATCACCGATGACGAATTTAATCGGTTTAGTGACGAAACTTGCGCACTTATCGAGATTTTGATTGGAAGCGACCGTGCCTAACGAAAGGAGATTATCCGCAGCTGATACGTCGCGGGTTTTACTCGTTAGGCACCATCCTCCATACAACCTGGGACGTCATCTGCGTCCTCGGACCGGGGCTGTCTACTTTCGGGCGGATTGCACGATTGTACGGCAGCAATGGGTCGATACCTGCCGCACCAGTTCGGAATGAACACAGTTGAACACTGCCGTGTATCCATTGCGAACACAAAGAGGTGGGACATCGTTCGAACCGCCAGCGTGATCGATACAACGAACACCGCCAGCGATTTCGGTGCGCCGAACATCTTGCTGGTCGGGCCACCTGGTGCGGGCAAATCGATGCTCGCCGCTCGCCTGCCGAGTCTGCTCCCGGCCATGACCGACGACGAAGCGCTCAGTTCGGCCGCCTTGCTGTCAGCCAGCCGGGCCGGTTTTACGCCCTCACAATGGCGGCAGCGGCCGTTTCGCGCGCCGCATCATTCGTCGAGCGCAGCGGCGCTGGTTGGCGGGCGCAATCCGCCGCAACCAGGCGAGATCACCTTGGCGCATCTGGGGGTGCTGTTTCTGGACGAGCTCTGGAATTCGACCGCCATGTGCTGGAAACCCTGCGCGAGCCCCTCGAAGCCGGTCGCATCACAATCTCGCGCGCCGCCTTGCAAGCGGATTTTCCGGCAGCCTGCCAGCTGATCGCAGCCGAATCCTTGCCCCTGTGGATGGCGAGGCGACCCCAACGGCCGCTGCCGCTGCACGCCGGAGATCGCGGCGCGCTATCTGCGCAAGCTGTCCGCGCCGCTGCTCGACCGGATCGACATCCAGATCGAGATTCCCGCGCTCACGCCGGCGGAATTGTCAGCACGCTCCACCTCCACCGGTGAATCCAGCGCAACGATCGCACTGCGGGTGAATGCCGCTCGCGAGCGGCAACTGGCCCGGCAAGGCAAAACCAATCGGGAACTGGGCGGACGGGAAGTGGACGAGGTTTGCCGTCCCGACGCCACCGGTGAGGCCTTGCTGCGTCAGGCTGGTGAGCGCTTCGGCTGGTCGGCGCGTGCTTACTATCGGGTCCTGAAGGTGGCCCGGACCATCGCGGACCTGGCCGGCACCACCATGCCGAGCGCCGCGCAGATCGGTGAAGCCATTCAGTATCGGCGGGCTTTTGGGTCGGTATAAGGCGAAAAATCACCTGTCAAGACTTGACTTATGCACATGTGCGCGTTCCAGATAGATCTGGAAACATCTGAAAGGCATACGGAAGCATGCACCCAAAAGGTATTGATTTAATTGGGTTATTTTGACTGCCCGGAGCGGATTCATCCTGACAGAATGCCCACGGGATGGGCATCTACGGCAAAAAACGCGAAGTTCTCAACAGAGTTATCCACAGCACCTGTGAGCAAACGGAAAACTTCAACGTAAACCGGGAATTAGCGCGCGATGCTGCGAAGGAACTTTCACTGTGCACTTCGATCTTGTCGCACGCCGAATCGACCGGAACTGCCGCTTTCAATACAGTTGGAACGACGAAAAAAACTGGTCGACCTGCTCCTGCTGCAGAGGCCTGGAAGCGATGATCGCCGCCTGATACACATGCCGGCCACGCGCGACCAGCCGCGCATAGACGGTGCGCGTTTCGTGTTGCGAACCGGCCTCACCGGTCAGCTTCATTTCCAAACCTAGCACCTGACCGCCGGCAGCGAGCGGGATTTGTACCGCATGCGCATCCGGCGCCGCGCCGACATTGCGGGCGAGACCGGTGCGCAGGAATTCGAGAGCGGCGCGCTGTGTCGCTTCGTTGTCGTTCGGCAGCATGACGGTGCCGACCGCGAACACGGCGTCGCCGGCTTCGGCTGTCTGCATCGCCATCTGCATCGGCGTGCCGTCGATCTGGACCGCGCGCTGATCGTTGACCGGCTTGGCCGGCAGGTCGACCGTGTAGCCGTTGTCGTTGTTCATGATGGTGCGCCAGTCGAAGGTCGGCGAACACGCTGTCAACGCGCCGCCCAACGCCAGCGCGCAAGCAATCGTGCCGAGTACTGCGCGTGCTCGCAGCAAGCGGGAAGCGGCGCCGGCCGCGCGACCGTCGGCTAGGGAGAAACTTGGGGGACGGCTAACGGGATGGCCAAACGGGATTATCGAGATCCGGGCGAGGAAGCGAAAAGCGGTTCGGAGCATGGGGACAGAAGATCGGACTGACAGGAACGTAAAGTCCTATTATCCCCTCCCGGGCCGTCCGCTGCCGCGCGGCCGGAATGAGGCTACAATAGCGCGATTGGCAGTACCGGATTTATTAGTCCCAAAGCAAGTCCAAACGCAGTCCAAACCAACGCATTGTCCCGCGCATTCTGCGCGACTCTCGAGGTTCCGTTCATGAGTTCCACCCCGTCCACCGCCACACGGCGCGCGAATCCGATTCGCATCATCATCATCGCCGTCGTGGCCGTCGCGATTGCGATTGCCGGCTATTTCGCGTTCGCCGGCCAGCAGCGCGTGCCCGATGCTACCTTCACGTTGCTGTCGGGCCAGAAAGTTTCGACCGCCGACCTGAAAGGCAAGGTCTACCTGATCAACTTCTGGGCGACCAGTTGCGACACCTGCATGAAAGAAATGCCGCAGATGGTCCAGACCTATAACCGCTTCAAGGGCAAAGGGCTCGAATTCGTCGCCGTCGCGATGAACTACGATGCGCCGATGTACGTGGCCAACTACACGCAAACCCGCCAGTTGCCGTTCAAGGTTGCAATGGACGACGGCTCGGCCGCCAAGCAGTTCGGCAATGTCCAGCTCACGCCGACTACCTTCCTGGTCGACAAAGACGGCAAGATTCTGAAGCGCTACGTCGGCGAGCCGCAATTCGCGGAACTCGACCAGTTGCTGGAAAAAGCGCTGAACGCGGCCTGATTGCCGCCTGTTTTCGCTGGGTTGTCGCTTGATTGCCACCTGATTGTCACGAAAGGCCTGAAGCAAAGCATCCTGATTCAAACACGCCGGCGTCGCACCTCGCCGCCGGCGCTTCAACTCCTCACCGCTCCCCTTCCCCTTTGGCCGCGAGGCCATATCGCTTGATCTTCTCGTAGAGCGTCGCCTTTCCAAGCTGCAGCTTGTCTGCCGCGGCCGCGACTACACCGCCGGCCTGCTCCAACGCCTCCGCGATCACCGCCCGCTCGAACTGCTCGACACGTTCCTTCAACGGTTGCGCCGCTACGCCGTCGTCAGCTAAAGACATGACCGGATCGTCGGCCACGCCGAGCACGAAGCGGTCGGCGGCATTGCGCAGTTCGCGCACATTCCCCGGCCATTCGCGCTGCATCAGGCTCGCACGCTGCCGGTCCGTGAGTATCGGCGCAGGGCGTTGATAACGCACCGCCGCATCCAGCAGGAAGTGTTCGAACAATGGCACGATGTCTTCTCGACGCTCGCTCAACGGCGGCAGCGCGATCGTCACCACGTTAAGGCGGTATAGCAAGTCGCGACGGAACGAGCCGTCCGCGACATGCTCGGCCATGTCGCCTTTCGCGGCGGCCACCACGCGGCAATTCACGCGAATTGGCTGATTCGAGCCGAGCCGCTCCAGCACGCCGTCCTGCAATACGCGCAGCAGCTTGACCTGCAACGCGAGCGGCATGCTCTCGATTTCGTCGAGGAACAGCGTGCCGCCCGAAGCATGTTCGAGCTTGCCAATCCGGCGTTTTGCCGCGCCGGTGAATGCGCCGGGTTCGTAGCCGAACATTTCCGACTCGAACATCGGCTCCGGTAGCGCGCCGCAGTTCACCGCGATAAACGGTTTGTCACGCCGCGGCGACAGTTCATGCAGACTGCGCGCGATCAACTCCTTGCCCGCGCCGGTGTCACCGTTGATCAGCACCGACGCGTCGGTCGGCGCGATATTCGCGATCAGCCGCCGCACCTGCTCGATCGCCGGACTACGGCCGATGATGCGCGGCGCCACCGTGTTTTGCCCGGCCAGCTCCCGGCGCAGCGCGAGGTTCTCCAGCACCAGCTTGCGGCGCTCCAACGCACGTCGCACAGTTTCGATCAGACGCTCAGATGCGAACGGCTTTTCGATGAAGTCATACGCGCCGTCGCGCATTGCCTGCACGGCCATCGAAATATCGCCGTGACCGGTGACCAGAATCACCGGCACGTCGGGCGCGCGCTCGTGGCACTGCGCGAGCAGTTCGAGACCGCTTGCGCCAGGCAAGCGAATATCGCTGACGACCACCCCTGAGTAATCCGCGCTAATCATCTTTGCCGCGGATTCTGCTGACGCATGGCCGATCACATCGAAGCCCGCCAGTTGCAAACTCTGCACGCTGGCGCGCCGCACCAGTTCGTCGTCTTCGATATACAGCACTTGCAAGCCTTGGTTCAGCATGTCGTTCTCATCTGATTCAGGAACCCGTGGTGAGCGGGTCCGATGTGTGGCTTGTCTGCACGCGCGCGCGGCGCAGCGTCAACACGAATAATGCACCGCCGTCCGGCGCGTTGCGCGCCACCAGTGTGCCGCCGCAATCGCGCGCAATCGACGACGAAATCGCGAGGCCGAGCCCCAACCCCTGGCCCATTTCCTTCGTCGTGAAGAACGGTTCGAACAGATGCGGCAGCACGTCGTCGGGTATGCCTGGGCCGTTGTCGCGCACGGCAAACGACACGCTCGACTCAGCGGCTTCGATCTCGATCGAAATGCGCGGCGGTGTCATCCCCGCCGTTGCGTCGAGTGCGTTGCCGAGCAGATTGATCAGCACCTGTTCGAGCCGCAGTTCGTCGCAATGAGCGATCAGTTCGAGGTGGTCGTCGGCGAGATTGAGCGGCGTGCGTGCACCTGTTTCCGCATCGAGCAAAGCGAACTCGACTTCAACGCCTTGCAAGCGCTTTTGCAGCAGCGCGATAACGTTGCGCAACGCTCGCATGATCGGCGCGCGCGCGCTGCGCGGCCGCGCACGTCCGACGAACAGCTTCAGCTGATTGGTGATCTTGCCCATGCGCTCGGTGAGCGCCGCGATCGCTTCGAGATTTTCACGCGCCGAGGCCTGGTCGCCGCGTTCGAGCAGCACACGCGTGTTGTCCGAGAAGCCGCGCAGCGCCGCGAGCGGCTGATTCAATTCATGCGTGATGCCCGCCGCCATCTGACCTAGCGCGGCGAGCTTGCTGGCCTGGATCAGTTCATCGTGTGCCGCGCGCAGTTCCTGTTCGGCGCGCGTACGCTCGGCGACTTCCTTCTTCAACTGCTCGTTCGCCTGCGAGAGATCCGCGGTGCGCTCGGCCACTCGTTGGTTCAACTCCGCGTAGGCCTTTTGCAGCAGAGAACGGCTGCGCATCACTTCGCGCACCCGGGCGCGGCGCGTTCTCCAGTAGAACGCGAGCAACACCAGCGACACGTATCCGAAGCCGGTAACAATGGTCGCGTTGCGCGCGTCGGCGTCGACCGGATTGACGGGCGACATCGTAATCAGATGCCAGTCCGGCTCACCCATGCCGCGCCGAGACGCCAGATAGCGCGGTGCATAGCGGCCACCGCCGATGCGCACGATCTGCGCGTTGCCTTCGAGCGTGCGCTCGATCGTCACCGGCAGCGGCGCGATCGGCTGTTGGGCGTACTGGCGCGCCTGGTAGATCGAGTCGGCGACCCGTCCCGACAACGGCCGGATCGTGTGATATTTCCACGCCGGCATCGACGACAGAAAGATCACGCCGTGGTCGTCGGTGACAACCAGGGGCTCGGACGCATCCACGCCCTGAAACCATTCAAGATCGAGTTTGACAACCGCCACGCCGACGATCTTGCCGTCCCGCCGCACCGGCTGCGAGATGTAATAACCCGGCGCCTGCGAAATCGTGCCGATGCCGAAGAAGCGGCCCACGCCGCCCTTCACCGCATCGAGAAAATACGGCCGGAATTGATAGCCTGCGCCGATGAAGCTGCCCGGCCCGTGCCAGTTGCTCGCGGCGACGCAATAGCCATCGAGCGGAATGATGTACGTGACCGTTGCCCGCGCGTGGCGGTTAAGGTCTTCGAGATAGAGATTGGCGCGCTCGACGTTGGCTGGACTGGGATCAACCAGCACGTCCTGCACGATAGGATGTTCGGCCAGCAGATAAGGCAGCGATTCGTAGCGCTCGAGCGTGCTTTTCAGCGCGCTCGCAGTGCGATCGACGCGCACCGCGGCGTTGCGCCGCAAATTGTCGATGCCGCTCTGCCACGCGATGCTATACGTGAGCCCGCACGCCGCCACGAGCCCGGCGACGAGCGCGAAGAGGATCAAAAGGCGGCGCGTCACGTTAGCAATTCCCGATCGGTGTGGATCGGACATTGTGGCATAAGGCGACGCGCCGTCGGCGCGAGCTTCGTCGGCCGACGGCGCGGGGTCACGGCGCGCGGCCGCCGTTTTCATAGGTGGGCGTCCGCGGCCGTGATCGGGGTGCTGGCGGGAGTCGCAGCAGGTACGCGGCTTAAACGCCAGCCGGCTCTTTGACCGCCACTTCACCCCGCAATGCGGCGTTCAGCTTGTTGCGGTCCAGCTCCTTTTCCCATGCCGACACCACCACCGTCGCCACACCATTGCCGACGATGTTCGTCAGCGCGCGGCATTCGCTCATGAAACGGTCGATACCGAGAATCAGCACCATGCCCGACAGCGGAATGGTCGGCACCACAGCGAGCGTGGCGGCCAGCGTGATGAAGCCTGCGCCCGTCACACCGCTCGCGCCCTTCGACGTCAGCATCGTCACCGCCAGCAGCGTCAACTGCTGCGTCCACGTGAGGTCGGTGTTGGTGGCCTGGGCGATGAACAGCACGGCCATCGTCATGTAGATGTTGGTGCCGTCGAGGTTGAACGAGTAACCGGTCGGCACCACGAGGCCCACCACCGAGCGCGAGCAGCCGAGCTTTTCGAGCTTCAGCATCAGTTGCGGCAGCGCGGCTTCCGACGAGCTCGTGCCGAGCACGATCAGCATCTCTTCCTTGATGTAGCCGACAAAGCGCAGGATGTTGAAGCCCACCGCACGCGCGATGATGCCGAGCACGACCACCACGAACACGATCGAAGTCAGATAGAACGTGCCGATCAGCTTGAGCATCGGCAGCAGCGAGCCGATGCCGTACTTGCCGATGGTGAACGCCATCGCGCCGAACGCGCCGATCGGCGCCAGCTTCGTGATGATGCGCACAATGCCGAACAGCACATGCGAGAGCCCGTCGATGAAGTTCGTGACAACCTTGCCCTTCTCACCGGCCGTGGCCAACACCGCGCCGAACAGCAGCGCGATCAGCAGGATCTGCAGGATTTCGCCCTGGGCGAAAGCCGATGAGAGCGTGTCCGGAATGATGTGCATCAGGAAGTCGACCGTGGTCTGGCCGTGTGCCTTCGCGGCATACGACGCGACCGCCTTGCCGTCGAGCGTGGCCGGATCGATATTGAAGCCGACGCCCGGCTTCAGCACGTGCGTGGCGATCAGGCCGAGCACCAGTGCAAACGACGAGACGATTTCGAAGTACAGCAACGCCTTACCGCCGACGCGCCCGACCTTCTTCATGTCTTCCATACCCGCGATACCCGTCACCACCGTACAGAAGATGATTGGCCCGATCACCATCTTGATCAACTTGATGAAGCCGTCGCCGAGTGGCTTCATGTCGATGGCGAAGTCCGGCGAATAATGGCCGAGCGCAATGCCGATGATGATCGCGACGATCACCTGGACGTACAGCACTTTGTGGATAGGTTTCTTCACGATGTTTCCTGCGATATGGGTGAGCTCAAGGCCTGCCACGCTGCGCATCATGCGAACGAATAGTCGTCACGCCTGTGCACGGCATTAGGCCGCGACAAGACGACGAATTCAGAAATACCGGGAAGGGAAATCAGACATCGTTGTCTCCTTGCTTTAGTTGTCGGACCGTTGCGGCCGCGGGTTCTAAAACGCAAGGTCGATGCCAGCTTGATGCAAAGCGAATCGCCTTGATTTTTATAGGTTTTTTAGTGTGTTGCGACGTGCGCCGTCCGGGATTCCGGAAATCCGGACGAGGGGTGTCGGGGAATCCGGAATCCGCAGGGGCGCCAAATCCGGGAAAACCCGGAGAGCCTTTTGGGCTGCGGCTTTCGCCTATTTCAGCCGAAACCGCCCAGCTTGTACACGCGGCTCTCGCCCACCTCACGCGCTGCGGTTCGGCTCCTATGCACCGCCCTCTTCCAGCACCAACAGGTTCTCGTGCGAGAAGCCCAGCGACACCGGTTGACCTCGTTCGGGCAAGCCGCGATTTGGGTCGTTGAACACGTCGAGTGAAATGACCGCATCCTTCACGCGCGTTCTGATGCGCACTACCGCGCCGAGGAAATTCACTTCTTCGACGATTGCGTTCAGCGTGTTGCGGCCCGGCGCGGCCGGTTCCAGCACGATTGCCTCTGGCCGCAGTGCAAGCATGCGCTTCTTGCCTGCGTCGTCCGCCGGCAGTTCTTGCGTGGTGGTCAGCTCCTGACCGTCGACGGCCATCTTGCCGGTTTTCGGGTCGATCACGTGCCCTGCGAGGATGTTCAGCGTGCCGACGAACGACGCGACAAAGCGCGTGCGCGGATAGTTGTAGATCTCCGAAGGCGAGCCGATCTGTTCGACGCGCCCCTCGTTCATCACCACGATGCGGTCCGAAATCGACAGCGCCTCTTCCTGATCGTGCGTGACGAAAATCGACGTGATACCCAACTCACGCTGCAACGCCCGAATGTCTTGCCGCAACGAAATGCGAATCTTCGCGTCAAGCGCCGACAGCGGTTCGTCGAGCAACAGCACTTGGGGCTTGCCGGCAAGCGCGCGCGCCAACGCCACACGCTGCTGCTGACCACCCGACAATTGCCATGGATAACGCTCGCCGAGATGCGGCAGCTTGATCAGTTGCAGCATTTCTTCGACGCGCTTTCTTATCTCCGCCTGTGGACGGTGCGTGATCTTCAGTCCGAAGCCGATGTTATCGGCCACGGTCATGTTCGGAAACAGCGCATACGACTGAAACACCATGCCGACCTTGCGCTGCCGCGTGCGCAAATACGTCACGTCCTTGTTATCCAGCCGGATAATGCCGCGCGTCGGCGTTTCGAAGCCGGCGATCATCCGCAGCACCGTGGTCTTGCCGCAGCCGGACGGCCCAAGGAACGTGATGAATTCGCCGCGTTCGATCTTCATGTCGAAGTGATGCAGCGCCGTGTTCGCCCCGAAGGCCTTATGCAAATTTTCGATCTCAAGGAATGCCACGATTCGCTGCCTTAGTCGGTCAAATGAGTCCGTCAAATTTTCTGGCCGCTAAGCGCGCGTGCCGAGCCGAATACCTGAATCAAACCCATCGACGCCCATGTGATCACGAACGCGATGATCGCAAGCGCCGACGGTTCATACGCGCGGTTCGCCCCGATCAATTGCAGATACGGGCCGAATGCGGGGCGGTCGAGCAAACTCGCTAGCGTGAACTCGCCGATCACCACGGCAAAGGTGAGAAATGCGCCGGACAGAATGCCCGAGCGGATATTCGGGAAGATCACCTTGAACAGAATCGTCGGCCAGTTCGCACCAAGACATTCGGCGGCTTCGGTCAGCGAGCGCACGTCGACCGCGCGCAAACCTGCGTCGACCGCGCGATACATGTACGGCAGCGAGAGCGTGACGTAGCCGAACACCAGCAACAGGTCGGTCGCGCGTTCGTTGCCAGTGAGCGGCAGAATCGAACTGCTGTTATAGATGCGCAGATAGCCGAACACGATCACGATCGCCGGCACCACCAGCGGCAACAGCGTGATGAATTCGACAACCGGCCGCAGTCTCGGCAACCGCAACTGCACGTAGTACGCAGTCGGCACCACCAGCAACACGCCGACAATAATCGTCAGCACCGCCATCAGGATCGAATAGCCGAACGAGGCCTGAAACCGCGGATCGCTCAGCACGACGCTATACGCCTCGAAGCTGTAGACGCCACGCTTCATGCGCAGGCTGAATTCGAAGGTGGCGAGCAGCGGAATCAGAAAGTACAGCGAACCGACGATCATCGCGGTCCACGCGCCGACACGCGATTGACTTTTCATCGACGCCCCCTTTCAGCGCGCGAGCGTAACCAGATGTACCCGCCGTTCGACAACCCCGTCACGAGCACCATGCCGAGCGCGAGCGCGTAGCCCAAGTTCTGGTTGTGCATCACGTCGCCGCGAATCTGCGCGTACAGCAGGATCGTGACGATGTTCAGCGAACTGCCGGTCAGCGCGTAAGCCGTGGCGACGGCGCCGAACGAATTGGCAAACAGCAGCAGCGTCGCGCCGAGCACGCTCGGCCACAACACCGGTAACGCTACGTGGCGCCAGTATTGGAAGGCCGTGCCGCCGAGGCAGTCGCAGGCTTCACGCCATTCGCGCTTCAGACCGTCGAGTGCGGGCGTGACGATCAGCACCATCAAAGGAATCTGGAAATACAGGTAAGTCAGCGTCAACCCGGAGAAACTCAAAACGCTGAAGCCTGTCGAGTACAGATTAAAGCCGAGATACTTCTTCAGTAATATGGTCACGAGACCGACGCGTCCCAGCGTGCAGATGAAGGCGAACGCGAGCGGCACGCCGGCAAAATTCGAGGCGACGCCGGAGAACGTCATCAACGTAGGACGAATCCAACCCGGCAATTTGCCTTGCACCGCCGCCCATGCGAGCAGCGAGCCGATCACCGCGCCGCCGAGCGCTGACGCGGCGCTCACCTTGAAGCTGATCCAGTAGGCGTCCAGCACCGTGGGCTGGAGCAGGTCGCGAAAATTGCCAAGCGTGAAGTGGCCTTGCGGATCCTGAAACGCGCCGACCATCAGAAAGCCGGTCGGCAGAATCAGGAACAACAGCGCGAAGGTGAAAAAGGGCACCACGCCGATCCAGGCGAGGAACTGCGACGCGCGGCGCGGACCGTCGACGCGAGGGGTTGGAGTAGGCGCAGGCGGAACCAGTAATTCCGGCTGCACCGATCCAGCATCCGATGAAGCGCTCATAGTTCACCCTTGGGGCTTTCTGGCTAACGCCTGACGCGCCGCTCTCGTGAAGCGACGCGCCACCTTTAAAACTGCACGTGGCGGTTAAAAACGGCGGCGTGCGCAGCATGCGATTAACCACTGCTCCACTACCGCCGCAACCGCTTGCACCGCGACGATTACTTGACGTTCGCGCCGACCGCTTCGTCCCAGTGCTTCGTAATGGTGTCCTTGTAGGCGTCCTGTTGGGACAGCGTCGGGAACACCACATTCTTGTACGACGACGGCGACGGCAGCTTGTCGAGCAGAGCCTGCGGCACCTTTTTCGCTGCCACCAATTCGTTGTAACGCATCGGATGGCAATAGCCGGTCAGCCAGCCAATCTGGCCTTCGTCGGAGTACAGATATTCCATCCACAGCTTGGCGGCATTCGGATGCGGTGCGTAGGCGCTGATCGCCTGAACATACACACCGGCGACCACGCCCGTTTTCGGAATCACCACCTGCACCTTCGGATTGCCCTTCAGGGTGTCGCGGTCGGCGAGCGCGTTGTAGTCCCAACGCACGACGATCGGCGTGGTGCCCTGCGCGAGCGACGCGGCCTTGCCGATCACCGGCACGAAGTTGCCGTTCTTGTTCAGGTCGGCGAAATACTTGAGGCCGGCCTTGTCGGCCTTGCTCACATCGCCCTTGCTTTGCGACAGGCCCGCGGCGAACACGGCCTGGATCGCCTGATTGGCCGAGCGCGGGTCGCCGGCCAGTGAAACGGCGTTCTTATAGTCTGACTTGAGCAGATCGCTCCAGTCGGACGGCGCCTTGTCGATCATGTCAGCGTTCACTTCAAACGACAGCACGCCGTAGTAATCGCCATACCAATAGCCATCGGCGTCTTTCGACTCTTTCGGAATCGAGTTCCACGAAGCGACCTTGTACGGCTGCAGCAAACCTTCGGCCTTCGCGGTCGGACCGAACGACAGACCCACGTCGATCACGTCAGGCGCTTGCGGGCCCTTGTTGCCTTTGTTCGCCTTGATGGCTTCGACTTCGTCGCCCGAACCCGCATCCGGATTCAGCTCGTTGATCTTGATGCCGTACTTCTTCTGAAAGCCGGCCACCAGTTGACCGTAGTTGCACCAGTCATGCGGCAACGCGATCACGGTGAGTTGGCCTTCCTGCTTGGCGGCTGCGATCAGTGCGTCGAGCGGCGCGGCCGAAGCACTGCTTACGCCGGCTGCGGCGACACCCGCAGCGGCCGACATCGAAAGTATGCGAGCTAACGCGGTGCGCTTCATAGTCTTCCCCATCCTCTGCCGAAATTGCTACGTTTGGAAAATTTCTAATTTCTAGCTCTATGGGCGCACACCTGTGCAAGCTCGCACTCGCGCACCCGCGCCATGTTCAGTCCGGGTTCGCCGGCGCCGAAAACATGTCGTGTTCCAGTCTATCGATGCGATCTGTACAAATCATGTCGACGCCCCATTGGGCGAGCAGCTGCGCACGCTCAGGATCGTTCACCGTGTAGGCGAGCACGCGCAGTCCAGCCGCCTTGATCTCGGCGACCAGCGTCTCGCTCAAATGCCGGTGGCTCGCGTGCAACGACACGCAATCCAGTTCGCGCACAATGCGCAGCCAGTCCGCCGGGACCTCTTCGAACAGCATGCCGCGTTGCAATGAGGGCGCTGCATCGCGCGCAGCAGCGAGTGCCTCGAACGAAAACGATGAGAGCAGCGGCGGCGTTTGCCCTTGCCACAAAGTCAGTGCGCCGCTTGCGACCAGGCGCCCGGTGATTTCGTCACGCCCTGGGCAGGGTTTGATTTCGATGTTAGCGGCAATGCCATCTCGTGCGCAACGCCCGGCGGCCTCGGCGAGCGTCGGCAGGCGCGTGCCGGCGAACTGCGGCCCGAACCAGGCGCCGGCATCGAGCGCGGCCAGTTGGTCCCACGTGTGTTCAGCAGCGGCGCCATGGCCGTTGCTCGTGCGTTCCAGCGTATCGTCGTGCAATAGAAAGAGCTGGTTGTCGGCGGAGAGCTTGGCGTCGAATTCGACCATGCGGTAGCCGTAGCGCACACACGCGTCGAAACCGCCCAGCGTGTTCTCCGGCGCCAGCGTGCCGCCGCAGCGATGCGCAACCAGCCTCGGATACGGCCAGTCTGCGGATAAAGTGCGATCAATCCCGTTTGCCACGTCTCGTTACCTTCCAGATAGAGCGGATTAAATATGCTCTCGACACGTTCCCAGTTGCCAGCACCGCCATGACGCGCTGCGTCATGCTGCCGTTACGCGTGAGCCCCGCGCGTAGTATCGCGCCAATGGGCGACGCTGCGATAGCTGGCCACACGGCTAACGCAACGCCCGCGACGCCGCCGTGATCTTATTGTCAGGATACCGAACCGTGCGGCTTCCGGGCAGCGCCACATGCAGCAAAGAATGGTTCAGGCGGCAAATCCCAAGATCCATTATGGCAACGACATGGGCCAAGCAAATTGCCAAAAAACGCCACAAAATGCTCGAACCCAGACATTTCAATTCCTTTTCGAACATTTGATGTTCGGAATCGGTGAAGCGCTTCGATCTGCGAAGGCTAAAGTCAAATACACAAACTTGCAAGCTGCCAAAAAAATACAACACAATTCGGCTAAAGTAGTACGCTTGACATCGTCCGGACATACATCCATGTCCACGATGACACTTTAAAAAACAAGCCGTGTAAGCGAGCGTTCGCATCCAAGGAAAATGCATGTGGCAGGAAGACCGTCATCAGAGAATTCGCGCGTTGCTGTCCACGCTTCAACGCGTGTCGACCGAACGGATCATGGCGGACCTCGGGGTATCGCGCGAAACCGTGCGGCGCGATCTGCTCGACCTCGAAGCACTCGGTGAACTGAAGCGCGTGCATGGTGGCGCGATCAAACCCGCCGACGAGGCGCCGATCGCCGAGCGCGCCCACATGCGTGTCAAAGCCAAAACCGCGATTGCCAAGGCGGCCACCGGTTTGATCGCGAGCGGCCAGACACTTTTCATCGACGCGGGCACCACCACCGCGGCGCTCGCTGAAGAGCTGGCGAAGCTGGCGAACCTGACGATCGTCACCAACTCCATCGACGTCGCACTGAAAATGCGCGGCGCCGTGGATCAAACGGAAGCGGCCAACGAAGTGATCCTGCTGGGCGGCTCGATCAGCGATCGAGCAATGGCGACCACCGGCGCCACCACCGTGCTCGACATCCAGCGCTATCGTGCGGACATGGCCTTGCTCTCGCCGGTCGGCATCGATCACCGGCATGGCGCGACCAACTACGACCACGCTGAAACCGAAGTGGCGCGCGCCATGGTCGCCAACGCAGACCGCGTGGTGATCCTCGCCGACTACAGCAAGATCGGTCAGCGCAGCCGGATTTCGTACTGTCCGGTCGATCGGATCGATGTACTGGTCACCAACAAAAAGGCGGCCGAAGCCGCCGACTTTGCGTCGCTGAAAAAGAAACTGGAAGAGATCGTTCTGGCTTAGGGCGCCGGCTTGCTCGGGGCCTCACGCGAACGCTTCAGGGAGCGCTGCAAGAGCGCAGCGCGAGCCGCTTATTCCTTCACATGCATGGTATCGAGCACGCGCTTGCGCAAGCGCGTGTCGCGCAGCGCGCCGGCTGCTTCGAGCACCGGATAGGCCGTCGAACAGAACAGCGAATTGAGCCGTTTCATGTCGCTGATCAGATCCAGATGCAACGCGCTGGTCTCGATGCTGCGCAAGGTTTGCCCGGCGAGCCGGTCCAGGTGTTTGTATGAATACGCGCGCTCCAGATCGCGAAAGCGCTCCTTCTCCGCCAGCAGCCGCTCGGCGCAACGCAGATCGTTATTCAGAAACACCGACAGGCCAAGCTGCAGATTGCTGACGAGCCGCGCCTGCAGGTCGTCCAGCTCGCCCAGCCCCTCCTCCGAAAACGACAGCCGGTGCGCGATCTTCTTTTCCTCGATATCGCTAACGATCCGCTCGATGATGTCGCCCGCATGCTCCAGGTTGATCGTCAACGAGATGATGTCGGTCCAGCGGCGGCTGTCGGCTTCGTCGAGTTGCTCGCGGGAGATCAGCGTCAGATAGCTTTTGACCGCGGCGTAGAGTTGATCCACGTCATCGTCCATACGGACCGTTTCGCGCGCCTTTTCGAGGTTGTTGTCATGGATCAGGTCCGCGACGTTATCGAGCATGGTGCGCACGATGTCGCCAATGCGCAGCACCTCGCGTGCGGCGTGCGCGAGTGCGAGCGTAGGGGTGGGAAGCGCGGCGGCATCCAGATGCAGTGGCCGCAGTTCGCCGTTGGGCTGCGGCCGGTCCGGCAACACCCGCGTGCAGATGCGCGCCACCGGATCGATCAGCGAAAGGCAGGCGCAGCAACGCAGCGTGTTGTAGATCACATGAAAGCCGACCACCGCTTCGCGTGGATTCGCGATCAGCACCGGCAGCCCGCGTGCAAGCAGCGGCGCGAACGGCAGGATCAGCAACGCGCC
>NZ_WOEZ01000181.1 GCF_013177735.1 Paraburkholderia elongata
TATGATCCGCCATCTTCAGACATAAGGGATCGTCAGCGTTGACGACAGCCATGTCCTTCGCCACTTCGATGACGATGCGCTTGACCTCGGCCATCTGCTCCACGGTCTCGACCCCACGCAGGCCCAGGTGATCGGCGGTCACGTTGAGGCAGCCCGCCACGTTGCACTCCGGATAACCCAAACCACACCGCAGCAGGCCGCCTCGGGCCGTCTCCAGTACGGCGGCGTCGACAGCGGAATCCGCGAGAATTATGCGCGCGGATGTCGCCCCGGTCATGTCGCCTTCCACAGTCAGCCGTCCGTCGATGTAGACACCATCGGTTGTACCCAGACCAACCGTGTAGCCCGCCAGTTTCATGATATGGGCCAGCATGCGCGACGTTGTGGTCTTGCCGTTGGTGCCGGTAATGCTTGCAATGGGGACGGTCGTTGGAGCACCGGGTGGAAACAGCATGTCGATGATGGGCCCGGCCACGTCCCTGGGCGTGCCGTCGCTCGGCGCCAGATGCATCCGTAGACCCGGGCAGGCATTCACCTCGCAAATGGCGCCGCCAGTCTCACGATACGACGCGGAGATATCGGTGGTGATGAAATCAACACCACCGACGTCCAGGCCAATGGCCCTGATCGCCCGGACGGCCATTTCCCGGTTGTCCGGGTGCACGTTATCGGTGACGTCGACGGCGGTGCCTCCGGTGGACAGGTTCGCGGTGGCACACAGGTAGACGGTCTCGCCCGGCTTGGGTACCGTCCCGGGACTAAAACCCTCGTCATCCAGGAGGTGTTTTGCTGCGCCGTCGAGCTCCACGCGGGTGAGCACGTTTTCATGCCCCACACCCCGGCGTGGATCCTTATTCACCTCTTCCACCAACTCCTCTACGGTGTGAACCCCATCGCCCAACACATGAGCGGGGATGCGCCTGGCAACCGCCAGCAATTCGCCGTTGACCACCAGCATGCGGTGATCGGACCCCGGGATATAGCTTTCGACGAGCACCCCCCTGCTGTACTCCTGCGCCCTCTCAAAGGCGAGTTCCATCTGCTCTGGCCTTGTAAGCTTGATTGATATGCCTTGCCCGTGATTGCTGTCCAAGGGCTTGACCACGACCGGGTAGCCGATGCGTTCGGCGCTATCGACGGCGTCGCCGGCGTTATAGACCTTTCGTTGCCGCGGCACCGGAAGGCCCGCGTCATGCAGGGTCCGATTGGTCTCCTCCTTGTCCGATGCCTGGTCTACGGCGATCTGACGCGTCTCGCTGGTGAGCGTCGCCTTGATCCGTTTCTGGAAACGCCCGTAGCCGAGCAGTATCAGGCTCTCACCGTTCAGGCGCGTACAAGGGATTGCACGCTTCCCAGCGGCACTCACCAACGCGGCAGTGCTTGGCCCCACGTCGCGACTCCGCGCATAACGGATGAAATCATCCAGTTCATGCTCAAAGTCGAAATCTTGTTCAGGATTCTGCTCCGGCTTCAGTTCGTCAGGAAGAAGATGCTCGATCAAGGCAAGAGACAGGTTTCCGGCGTGCCGACCGACATCTTCATCATGGTACTCATAGACTACGTCGTAGTGTCCCCGCGGCCCTGCTGCACGCGTCTTGCCAAAGCTCACGTCCGAACCCGCGACCTTCTGCAGTTCGATGGCTACGTGTTCCATCACATGACCCAGCCAGGTTCCCTCGCCTTCCCACATGCGTCGCACGAACCCGCCAGCGGTATTGTAGGAACAGCCATGCTGTTGAAGGCCGGGGAGATAGCCAAGCAGACGATCAATGAAGTCGTGGCCGAGCCGCAGGGTTGGCCATTCCTCAAGCTTCCCCAGATCGACGGTGTACCGGATGACCGGGAAATGTGCATGAATATTAGGTCCTTGATAAGCGACGACTGACTTGATTTCCATCGAATGACCTCCTGAAGTTCTGATCTCAGGTAAGCCGCAACCCCTTCGAGCCATCGTAGAGAGGCTCTAAACGGCATTCAAAATACGACGAATTGTCATAACAATCGCTGGCTGCCCCCTCATCTTTTGTTCTCTCGTGCAGAGGATTTTTAGCGAAGCGGAGGCGGCGCTCGGAGATGGCCGCAGACACGGCACGAAAGGCGCGTCCGCTTCGCAAAAAATTGTTTGGCTGGACTGCTCCGCCGGTGGTAACGGCTATGGGCATTGAATCAGTGGGATAGCAACGGTTTTGCCGATGACGGCGTTGGGGCATCACGTCCGTCGTACCGTCTTGCGCTTGAGGGCTGCGTACACCATCGTGTAGTGCAAACAGGTCGCGCCACGCGCACTGAGCCGCCATGGTCGGACAGCGGCCAAAGCTGTGCCGCAAATCTGCCACAAAGCGTCGAGTCAGGCGTGCAGAACTCCTCTACAAAAATAGAGGTAATTCCAGATAAAGCAACATCTCTTCTGTAATTGTCCGGTTGCCTTTTCTGTTGCCCGTTTTTTTTAGCGAGTAGCGATTGCGCCTGAAGGAGAAGCCTTCGCGCTGAAGCGTCACGGCCAACGTCTCTGCACGGCACGGCAGTGGTTCGCCATGAGCCGCTGCGCTGCGCCATCTGGGCGAGCCTCAGGGAGCCCCCCCCCCCATTCGCGTGGCGCTCACAGCGGTGGCAAGCGTCGCTTGACGACCCTATGTGATCCGGTGACGTGGGCGCAGCGATATCATCCCGCTGAGCGGTTGCTTTGGGTGCTGAGTCGGCTAGCGAAGGGGCCACGAGGTGCATACGCGCTGAACAGACACCCCGGCCAGGTGTAGTCACGACTTTCCGTTTGCAGGCTGCAGCGACCGAATCGTGTCCGCTGATCCAGTGAGCCTGCGCTTCACTTCCGTGTCCACGTCGAAACTTGACTTCACGCCGACATCGCCAAGGTGATCCTGCACCCATGCGTTTCCAGCCTTCCATCCGGCCTCTCTCAAGGCGAGAAAAAACCCGGGTGACGGCGTGTTCTTCGACGCGGCGCCAATCTCTTCCATGAAGTCGTCGGTCCGTATCACATGGAAACGCTTCTCGGCGTAGGTCCTGCCATTCGGGGCCTCGAGCGGAATCACCCCGTCCCGGATGAGCTGGTTGACCAGCTCAATCTGTCGGACTTCCGTCACCCAGGACGAGCCGAAGCTGACCTCGTTGATCCGGTTGACGATCTGTCGCGGCAGCTTCGGGGGGCCGTGTTTCACCTGCAGTGGATCAATGAGGACCGTCAGAAGATCGCTCACGGAATCAACGAGCGGGTTGAGTGGAGGATTGGCCATGTAGCCGCCATCCCAATAGAATTCGCCGCCGATTTCAACCGCCTGGAAAAGCGTCGGGTAACACGTGGAGGCCATCAGTGCCTTTGACGTGATTTCCCCGGGACCAAAGATGCGCAGTGCCATCCGGTTCACATTCGTCGCCGCGACATACAGGTCGGGCGCGTCGTCGCTATGCTGGTTGAGTCGGCCGAAATCAGGAATGACCTGCTCCATGATCGAGCCGATCGGATCCGGTAGCCAGGGTGTCAGGTACGGCGAGCTGATCTGTTCAAGCATGCCCTGCCCGATCACGAACAGGTTGGCGTCAACGTTCCATCGCCGCGGCGAGTCCAGCTCTGCCGTTGGCGAGTTGAAGATAAACGGGTACCAGGACGACCTGGCACCGACCGCGTTCCAGAGTCGCTCGAGCAATCGCTTGGCTTCCGCCGCATTGTCACGCAAACCATAGGCGCATGCCGCGCCGTTCAACGCGCCCCCGCTGGTGCCGCTGATCGCCCTGATAAACAACTCGCCTTTCGCCACTTCATCAAGCAGGCGATCCAGTACGCCCCACGTAAAAGCTGCGTGGGCCCCGCCACCCTGAAGGGCCAGGCCGATCGTTCGTTTCGATCCGGTATCCGACATTTTCGGTTCCCCCGATTGGCTGTCCTGCTTCGCCGGCGTTGTTCGAAACGTCAGCAAATTCCTTGAAAAATAGACGTTCAGCCGCACCAATACTTCCTGGGCCTCGTTTGGGCGTAGTGCGACCGGGAGGGCCTTACGCGCGTTTGCCGGCCCCGTCGATACAGTAGATGCCGTTGCTGAAAGGCAATCGGCATCTTTTCGTACCAGTCGCCGTCAGTCGTCATCCGCCGCGTAATACTGCGCGGGCGCCTCAAGCATGCGCTGCTGCTCGTCGCGCACATAGATCGACGTCGTCTGCAGCGACGCCTAGCCGAGAATCGCCTGCACCACGTCGACCGGCATGTCACACGCAAGCCATTACGCTGCCGTGCAATGAAGCGAAAGTAGAAGCGTTTTGGAAGTAAAAGTAGAAGCAGCCTGGGCGCAACCGCTCGACCTCGCCCACTCAGACGGTCGTCCGCCGCGGTGCCCATTCCCTTCGTACCCTATTCGCCGCCACGTCCGTAGAGGTCCGGCAACTTTTCGCTCGATCCGTCATCGCTACGTTGAGGCCCTGTCGGTGGAACTGCTCTGTTCGTTTTTCTTTCCCGCCGCTCGCTGCGCCGCCCTTCCGCACGCTTCACGACTTCTTCCAGAGATTGCACGTGTTCTGGCGTAGTACGACCAAAGCGCTTGCGATAACAATGCGCGATAAATTCCGCGAGGGGGCGCTTCCACAGTTCCTGCTGCTCGTTAGCCAGCGACCCGAATTTTCGGGGATTCAGTCCTAGTTCGCGAGCCATCTGGATATGAGTATGGCTCAACCTGAAACGCAGCCTCGCTTCAAACCACGGCTGAAGCTTCGATGGTACCGCCATCAGTGCTCACCTTTGCGCCAACGCGCGGCGGTCAATCGCTCCACCGCCGCGTAGTAACGCGCCGGCGAAGCCGCAGCATCGTCGTTCTGATTCGTCTTCAAAATATCAAACAGATGCTCTGCGACGACTGAGCCGATCGCGTGAACAGCATCGTGTCGCGTAAGTCCTTCTTTCCTGAGACGATGCATCGCCCGGACCACGGGCTCAACGCTCAGCGCAATCTGGTTTTCGACGATCGCGTGTAGCGCGGCGTGTGCCGTGACGTTGGGAAGTTTGCTCCGGGCGACGCGGTGATACGTTTCGACAAGAAAAATTCGCTCCTGTTCGTCAAGTTCAAGCCATGATTCGGGTTCGGGCGCGCACTCGGGGTCGTACTCTTCCATGATGCAAGTCCTGTACTGACTTCTGCCTATCGTAAAACCGTCTGCAGCTGCGTTGCGCTTCAGTTCAGTCATCGGCGGTAAAACGGGCGCTCGTCCCACACGACCGGGAGCGACTCCTTGACGACAACACGCCGGGCCACGGGCCGTGCGGGAACCGTCAATCCCGTGACCTGGATGCATCGCGACGTTATGCCACCCAATGATGCGCCAGCCCCGTGGCGACGAACGAATGCCCCGGAATGGCCGCAAGCTGGTCCCGCAGACGCCTGTTGAGCTGGTCACGTTCCATGCCGGTGGCAAGGGCCGCATCCGCCAGCGCACCGTAGGCATCCACCACATCGCTACCCGTGATTTCGTAACCGAAGCCTGCTGCCATCCAGTGCAGCGCTGCCGTGCCACAGGCCACCGCGAATTCAGGCTTGCGCTGCGCGAAATCGCGTGCGGCCCGCGCCAGGGTTCGCGGGTCGGTGGGGCCGCACTTTGATGGCGATCGCCGAAAATTACCCGAAAGGCGACCGTCGCACGCTTTGTCGCTCTCGGTCTGAAGCCTTCGTCGATGTACGTATCCATGGTCATCTCCGTTCTCATTGCCGCAGAGTCGTAGCACGCTGCCTAACAGGCTGTTGAATTTGGATCCCGTGTAAACGGGGTTTGAGGGACGGGCGTTATGGATATCGTGTTCATGATCTTTGGCAGCGGATACGATGCGCGGAATGGATGAGATGCAGGAACCCCTGTTCACGACAGTCAAGCTGGAGGACTTCGTCCCGGCAGATCACCCGTTGCGACCGATTCGGTTGCTGGTGAATGATGCGTTGAAACGGCTCAACGGGCTGTTCAGCGTCATCTATGCAGACACCGGCCGGGCTTCGATTGCACCTGAGAAGCTGATGCGGGCGCTGCTGTTGCAGGTGTTCTACTCGGTGCGCAGCGAGCGCATGCTGATGGAGCAGATGCGCTACAACCTGCTGTTCCGCTGGTTCGTCGGGCTGGCGATTGAGGACGCCGTGTGGGACCACTCGGTGTTCTCGAAGAACCGCGACCGGTTGCTGGAGCATGAAGTCGTGGAAGCGTTCTTCACCGAAGTCATGAGTCTGGCGGACAAACGGGGCTTGCTGTCGAGAGACCATTTCTCGGTGGACGGCACGCTGATTCAGGCGTGGGCCAGTCACAAGAGCTTCCGCCGCAAGGACGACCCGGACGATGGTCCGCCGGCCGGCGGTGGCCGCAACGCTGACACAGACTGGAAAGGCGAGCGACGTAGCAATGCCACGCACGAGTCGACGACTGATCCGGAGGCGCGATTGTTCAAGAAGAGCCACAAGAGCCCAGCCATCCTGTGCTATCACGGGCACATCCTGATGGAGAACCGCTCGGGGCTGGTGGTCGGCGCCGTGGTCAGTCACGCGGATGGTTTCGCCGAGCGGGCCAGCGCGCTGCAATTGCTCGATTGCGTGCCAGGCGCTCATGCAAAGACAGTCGGTGCCGACAAGGCGTATGACACCCGCGACTTCGTGAACGATTGCCGCGCTCGCAACGTGACACCGCATGTCGCGCGCAACGATGAGCGTTCGGGCGGCAGCGCAATCGACGCTCGCACTTCGCGGCACGCGGGCTACCGGATCAGCCAGATCATCCGCAAACGAATCGAAGAGCATTTCGGCTGGGGTAAAACGGTCGGTCGGATCCGGCAGACGGTCTATCGTGGCATCCGGCGCGTCGACCAGCACTTCAAGCTGACGATGGTTGCGAGTAATCTGACCCGCATGGCCCGAATGCCAGGGGTGGTGCCGCAAGGAGCGACGCGATGAGCCGCCACGGCGTGAAGACTTCACGGCACAAGGGCTGCATGCGTGCGCATGCCCCGCGCAGATCGCGCGGCGAACCGGCAATTCAGCGGGAAATCGCACGCGTAAGCCTCCTGAACATAGCTTCGGTCGTCATGACGGGGCGCTTTTTAACAGCCTGCTAAGCACCATGTTCGTCGCACCACTGGATCGCCCAGCGCTGTGCCGCCTCGAACGCGTCAGCGTCGGATGGATAGTCACCGAGGTCACCCGAGTACTTTACCTCGACGGCTTCGCCACCGGCCGTGGGCCGCCGATAGATCTTTGCGCGACCGTAGTAGCGACCACCTTCATCAAGAGGCGACGCGTCGATGTGGAATCCCTTGTAGTCGAATTGCATGACCGCCCCCGAAAGAGTGCTCTATTCGTCGTCGCGTTGAACAAGCTGCAGGTTCCCATTCGCGTCTCGGCCGAGGCTCACGAGCTTGTTTTTATAGTCACAGGCAGGACAGAGGAAAAAGAATCCGTGGTCATCGACTTCCGGCGCGACCTGATCGAAGCCGTACCGGGCATCGCAGTTTCGGCAGGTCCACATGTCGGCCTCCGTCGGTATCCTGGAGAAATCCTAGCATGACCGACAGAGCACAGTACAACCGGAGGCACACCATGAAACGACTACATCGCATCGATGCGGCGCTCTGCGTCGAAACGAGCCTCTTCGATGGCCTGCTCCGGAGTTCCCGCAGGCACCTCTGGGTTTTTCCAGTAGATAGGCGGCTTGGTCAACGTATATGCCCAGTCCCACCTTCCGTCCTTTTGTTGGGTCACGTAAACGCTGTAGTTGACTTCCTTGTACGAGAAATTGTGGCTGGCCATGAAGGTCTCTCTCGAGGTATTCGAGGAATCCTAGCATGAGAGGATGCCCCACCTTTTTCGGCCGCGTGATGGAACTTGCCCACTCTTACGAGCAAAGACGGACATGAGCGCACTGACAGACAACCAAATCGCGGAAAGGATCAAAACCTGTGAAGACCTGCTGTACCGAGAAACGCTCCGTGAACTGATCGCGCCGCGCGCCGCGCATTTCCCTCCGCTGTTTGGACGAAAACGATAAAAACCAGTAGGTCGCGGCTCCTCACAGACTCACGAAAACAGCGGCAAAGACTCGACGGTGGTTTGGCGCCGACATCGCGGCGGCACGGATCGACCGGTCTGTTCGGCAGATTTCTCGCCGGCCGAGCCTAGCCGGCGGTTCAGATCCGACAACGCTCTGTAGACCGACGCGCCGGCTGGCATCCCCATTAATGCCAGTTCAACCCGGTCCAGTAATTCCGGCAGACTCGCTTCCCACGATCTCTTTCGTGCGAACTTCCGCTTCTGCATAAGGCCGCTCCCCTATGGCTGTCGAGATACGCGCTGGCATCGACGTCACCACAAATTTTCAAGATGCGGCGACATGTTTGTTGGTGTTCACGCCAGGAGCAGCGTCACGAGGTACACGCAACTTGCCCCTATGCCCTCACTAGCGGCAGATAGCTATCTTCTGGTGGTATACGTTTTCGTGCAGTCATTTGGGCGTGACGGTTACCCGCCGTTTCTATGCCCGGTGTGCATTTAGGGTGACAACACTCGTGGTCATCCCTGTAAAATGGGTCGGGTAGCACCGGTAACGTAACGACATATAGCGTACAACTTCCTACGTAACAGCTGAAGGCTACCGCTCCTCGGAGTCTTACTGCGTGGTCCGGCCGGTGGCAGCTTCTTTCCGGGGGGGCAACTGCGTGGCGACAGCCATCTGATAGTCGTCTTCGAGACGTGGCTGCATCGTAACGTGTACGATGAACCGTGAGACGCTTGAGCGAGGGGAATTCACCTTGCAGCGCTTGGAATTATGCGGTCCCTGCCGACTCGGCATTGCCGACAGCGTCCGCAACCGCACCTTATAAAACGACCGTCGCTTTCTGGACGGGCTCATGACCACGGAACGAGCGGTTGCGCGGGGCACTTTCAGTCATGTACAAACTCGAACAGTATCATCCCGGCGCATTAGTAGTCCTCTGCAGTCAACTCGTTTGTCTGGCAGCGTTCGCATGGGAGACAAACGGTCTCACACACAACAAGTGGGTGGAGGTGTTGTTGGGATTCAGCCTCCTGGCTGGCCTGATCCTGTCGCTAGGATTTTTCGGCACCTGGCTCAAGGTCAAAGACGAGGTCAAGTTGCACGTGTTTTTGAGTGCCAACCCGATCTATTCGGCGATTGCGATTGCCACCCTGGGAGAGGTGGCGACGATCTTACTGGTGCCACTGAGATAGTGACTTCGCTGGTTCTGCACCAGCGCAGCGACTCGCGATTCGCTGCGCAAGATCGGGGGCGAAAATGCACTTTCGCCCCCGACGTCGGAGAATTGCCCATCGCATCTGCCTGGGCTATTTCCGATACTTGCTCGGCATGCCGCCTATTCGACGGCTTCGCCGTGCAGGCTCACGTCCAGACCCGCGCGTTCATCTTCTTCCGTCACGCGGATGCCCATCACCACGTCGATGACCTTCAGCAGGACGAAGCTCATCACGCCGCTGTAGATCAGCGTCGTCAGCACGCCCTTGGCTTGCAGGATCACGCTGCCGTCCGCGCCGCCGATGTCCTTGACCGCGAACACGCCGGTCAGCAGCGCACCCACGATACCGCCGATGCAGTGCACGCCGAACGCGTCGAGCGAGTCGTCGTAACCGAGCTTATGCTTGAGCCACGTTGCCGACCAGAAGCAGATCACGCCTGCCGCAATGCCGATCACCAGCGACCCCGTCATACCGACGAAGCCCGAAGCCGGCGTAATCGCCACCAGACCTGCAACGGCACCCGACACGATACCGAGTACCGACGGCTTACCCTTGGTTGCCCATTCGGCGAACATCCAGGCGAGTGCTGCTGCTGCGGTTGCCACTTGCGTTGCGAACATCGCGAAACCGGCACGGCCGTCTGCCGCCACTGCCGAACCCGCGTTGAAGCCGAACCAGCCTACCCACAGCATGGCGCCACCGATCAGCGTGAGCGTCAGGTTGTGCGGCGCCATCGCTTCCTTGCCGTAACCGACACGCTTGCCGAGCACCAGCGCGCAGACCAGCGCTGCGATACCGGCGTTGATGTGCACCACCGTGCCGCCCGCGAAGTCGAGGATGCCCGCGCTAGCCAGCCAGCCGGACGGTTCCCAGACCATGTGCGCGATCGGCGAGTAGACGATGATCGACCACAACGTCATGAACACCAGCATCGCCGAGAACTTCATGCGATCGGCAAACGCGCCCGTGATCAGTGCCGGGGTAATGATCGCAAACGTCATCTGATAGACGCAGTAGACCGTTTCCGGGATCGTCGGGGCGAGGTGGCTGACGGTCAGCGTCGTCGCCTTGTCGCCGTGAATGTAGTTCATGCCCGTCATGAAGAAGCGTGACAAGCCGCCGATGAACGAACCGCCCGGGGTGAAGGCGAGGCTATAGCCCACCACCACCCAGATGATCGACACCAGGCAGGTGATCGCGAAGCTTTGCATCAGGATCGCGAGCACGCTCTTCTTGCGGACCATGCCGCCGTAGAACAGTGCCAGACCCGGGATCGTCATGAACAGCACGAGCGCGGTGGAGGTCAGCATCCAGGCGGTGTCGCCGGAATTGATCTTCGACGAATCGACCGAGAATGGCGCGGTCGGAGCTGCCGGTGCGGCGGCAGCGGATGCGGCCGATGCATCAGGTGCGGCTGCGGTGCTGGCAGCCGGTGCGGCGGACGCTTCCGCGGCCGGTGCCGAAGCTGCGGCGGCTGCGGGGGCGGAAGCGTCGTCCGCGAGGGCGGCACCGATACCGCCCGCGAGCAGCGAACCGGCCATCAGCATGGACACCAATAATTTGCGCATCTTCGTTTCCTCCTATCGCTACTTTTGCATTTACAGAGCGTCCGCGCCGGTCTCCCCGGTGCGAATCCGAATCACTTGTTCGATCGGCGTGACAAAAATCTTGCCGTCGCCGATCTTGCCGGTGCGTGCCGCGCGCTCGAGCGCCTCGATCGCCTGGTCGACGATGTCGTCCGAGACCGCCGCTTCGATCTTCACCTTCGGCAGGAAATCGACCACGTATTCAGCGCCGCGATACAGTTCCGTGTGGCCCTTCTGCCGGCCGAAACCTTTGACTTCCGTCATCGTGATGCCCGACACGCCGATGGCCGACAAGGCTTCGCGCGCCTCATCGAGCTTGAACGGCTTGATGATTGCGGTAATGAGTTGCATGAAATCCCCTCTTCGATTGCGGAATCTGAGAGCCGACTCGTACGTCGACCTTATGCCGATGGTGCCGAGCACCTTAAGCAACTGTCATGCCAGTTTTTTGCGGAAACTCATCGAGAGAAAACGCAGAGAGATGAGATACGCATGAACGCGGCAGCAATCGAAGGCGTTCCACGCGGAGAGCATCGGACACGCGCCCGACGGAAAATCGATGAGCCGAACTAGATGTTGGGGGGTGCCTTATATACACAGACCTGAATCGCAGGTCGATACTTGCACAACTGATTTGCACCACGACTAGGCTTGACTTGGTCGAAACGACCCAATAGGGTGCGCCCACGCCGAGATTCGTGGCATCAGCCACTTCGGCGAAAGCAGCGTGGAAATTCAGGTATTTCAGCTTGCCTCTGATTCCTCGCGGGTCGAAAGTCGCCGGCCGTGAAGAAGGCGCACGTCAGACAGGTGCTGCTTACCGACGCGATAGCGCCATGAAACTCACGATGGGGCGCTGTCACGTCAAAGCGTTCGCGACGCGAGCGCGGAAAGGCTCCGCGTTTGGTAATAAGAAAGCCGCCCGAACGTCCGCGTCAAGACGCTGAGCGGCCGTTCGTGGGCCTTTGCTGAGGGTCGCTTCATGGCCGAACGCCGCCCCATGCGATGTGCATATGCGTCCCCCGCATAGGGCAAGAATCGGTACCACTTTGTGCCAAGTTGCTTTCAATCGTCCGTCTTTCCGGGTCTCATTGCAGCCGCAGGCCACCCGCCCGAAAAGTCAATTACAGCGCCAGTCAGGAACCGGGACTGTGTCGATGCGAGGAAGCAGATCAGTTCGCCGATCTCTTCCGGCCTGCCTAGCCGACCCGCCGGCACCGAAGACCTGACATAGTCACGACCCTCCGGCTGGTCTATGAAGATAGCGCGTGGATAATAAGCCTCGCTATACAGGAAGTTCGGTGCCACTGCATTGACGGCAATGTTAAGTGGCGCAAGTTCGACGGAAAACGATCGAACCAATGCATTCGCGGCATCCCTCGCGGCATCAGGAATGGCGCCTCCGTGCATTGGCAGCTTTGTCCGGCACGATGTCACTAATACGAGATTCCCGCCGCCCTGCTGTCTCATACGCGGGATTGCCGCCTTTACCAAAGCGAAAGGACCGACCACCAGCTTTTCTAGCGTCTGCCGCAGGTCGTCCAGTGATGCATCCACAGTGGGCCGATGGATAGCGGGAAAGTGGTCGTTACTGACAATGGCATCAACCCGCCCCGTGACGGCCCATGCAGCTTCGACCAGCAGCTCAACACTTTTGCCGCTCACACGCTCGACACTGCCATTCGCGTTCGAAAAGTGCTCCCACGCGATGTCGTCCACGAAGGAATCATCGTGGGCAAGCACGCGGAATCCCGCATCCAGCAGTGCTGCTACGGCAGGCGGGCCGGCATAGTCCGACGCATTCGTCACAAGTGCAACCTGTTGCTCTTTCTTCACAGCCGCTCCTCCTGGTGGTTCCGAAGCCGCGCGAT
>NZ_WOEZ01000182.1 GCF_013177735.1 Paraburkholderia elongata
GGCCCTGACGCCGTCCCAGGTGTTCAAAGCCGGCAGCACGATCTGGAGCCTGGGCGCCGGCCTGCTGCAACCGGTCTTCCACGGCGGGCAACTCAATGCGCAGAAGCGCGCGGCCGAAGCGGCGTACGAGCAGGCCGGCGCGCAATATCGTGAAGCAGTGCTGCTGGCGTTCCAGAACGTCGCGGACTCGCTGCGCGCGCTCGATCACGACGCGACCGGCCTGAAAGCGCAGACGGAAGCCTGGCGCTCCGCTAGCGATTCGCTGGAACTCACGCGCGGGCAGTATCGCATCGGCGGAGTGAGCTACCTGGCGCTTCTCGATGCCCAACGTCAGTACCACCAAACGGTGGTGAGCCTCGCGCTCGCACAGGCATCCCGCTACGCCGACACCGCGGCCCTCTTCCAGGCGCTCGGTGGCGGCTGGTGGAACGCCCCTGCGCCGGCCACCGCCGCAACGACGCATTGACATAGCACAACAGAAGGCTCGCTGCACCGCTCTTTGCAACACGTGCTGTCAGAAACGAGGGAACCAAGGAACGAACCGTCCGGCGCTTCGCCCAATGCCGTGCAAGGACATCAAGATGACCGAAAGAAAACCGATGACAAAGCGGATGGTGATCATGCTGATTTGTGTCGGCCTGCTGCTGGCCGCACTCGTCGGCTTCAACCAGTTCCGCACGTACATGTTCGGCAAGTTCATGGCGGGCAACGCGGCGCCGCCCGCCACCGTTTCGTCGGTCGTCGCCAGCTATCAGTCGTGGCAACCGCAGCTTGCGGCGGTCGGCAGCCTGCGCGCGGTGCGCGGCGTCGATGTCACCACCGAAGTCGCGGGCCTCGTGCGCGAGGTAGCGTTCAGCTCGGGGCAGGAAGCGAAAGCCGGGCAAGTTCTTGTCAGACTCAATGCCGACAGCGACGTGGCACTGCTCCAGTCGCTACAGGCCGCAGCAGAACTCGCACAGACGGTCTACACGCGCGACAAGGCGCAGTACGACATCAAGGCGATCGCCAAGGCGCAGCTCGACGCGGACGCCGCCGACCTGAAGGGCAAGAAGGCGCAAGTCGCGCAACAGGCTGCGCTCGTCGACAAGAAAACCATCCGCGCACCGTTTGCGGGCCGCCTCGGCATCACCACGATCAATCCGGGGCAGTACATCAATCCGGGCGATGCGATCGTCACGCTGCAAGCGATCGATCCGATCTACGCCGATTTCTACCTGCCGCAGCAGCAGCTCGGCCAGCTCGCCATCGGCCAGACCATCGTGGTCGACACCAATGCGTACAGCGGGCAAACGTTCGTGGGCAAGATCCAGTCGCTTAGCCCGAAAGTCGACAGCACCACCCGCAACGTGCAGATCGAAGCCAGCGTGGACAATCATGAACGCAAGCTGCTGCCGGGCATGTACGCGAACGTGAAGGTCGACGCGGGCGCCGGACAGCGCTACCTGACGCTGCCGCAAACGGCCATTACCTACAACCCCTATGGCGCGACCGTGTTCATCGTCAAGCCGGGCACGCAACCCAACGCGCAAGGCAAGACGCTGCCCGTCGCCCAGCAGGTGTTCGTCACGCCCGGCCCGACGCGCGGCGATCAGGTTGCGATCCTTAAAGGTGTCGACGCCGGCACGCAGGTCGTGACGAGCGGGCAGCTCAAGCTCAAGAACGGCACCCCGCTCGTCATCAACAACAGCGTGCGGCCGGCGGACAATCCGAACCCGGCGCCTCAGGAACAATAGAGAGACCGTGCGATGACATTCACCGATCTCTTTATCCGGCGGCCCGTACTTGCATCGGTCGTCAGCCTCCTGATCCTCGTGCTCGGACTGCGCTCGCTGGCCGCCCTGAAAGTCAGCCAGTATCCGCAGACCGAAAACGCCGTCGTGACGATCAGCACGGCTTACTATGGCGCGAACGCCGACACCATCGCCGGTTTCATCACGCAGCCGCTCGAGGCGGCGATCGCTCAGGCGCAAGGCATCGACTACCTGTCCTCGACAAGCAGCACCGGCGTGTCGACCATTACCGCGACGCTGCGCCTGAACTATGACGCGAACCGCGCGTTGACCGAGATCAACACGCAGATCCAGTCGGTACGCAACCAGTTGCCGCCGCAGGCGCAGCAGCCGGTGCTGAAGGTGCAAATCGGGCAGACCACCGACGCCATGTATATGGGCTTTTACAGCGACGTGCTGCCGAGCAACAACGTCACGGATTACCTGCTGCGTGTCATCAAGCCCAAACTCGATTCGATCGAAGGCGTGCAGACGGCCGAAATTCTCGGCGGGCGGCAGTTCGCGTTGCGCGCGTGGCTCGATTCGACCCGGCTTGCAGCACACGGTGTGACGGCAGCCGACGTCTTCACTGCGCTCGGCAACAACAACTACCTCGCGACGCTCGGCACGACGAAGGGGCAAATGGTCAGTGTCGACCTGAATGCGGGCACGGACCTGCATACCGTCGACGACTTCAAGCAACTCGTCGTCAAACAGAAGAACGGCGCGATTGTGCGCCTCGAAGACGTCGCGAACGTCGTGCTCGGCGCCGACAGCTACGACTTCAACGTCGCGTTCAGCGGCAAGCGTTCGGTGTTCATCGGCATCAAGGTCGCGCCGGACGCCAACATCCTCGATGTGGCCAAGCGCGTGAAGGCCGTCTTTCCCGGGCTGCAGAAGCAGTTCCCGATCGGCATGACGGGGGAGATCGTTTATGACGCGACCGACTTCGTCAACACGGCGATCTTCGAAGTCATCAAGACGCTGGTCGAGGCGCTGCTGATCGTCACCGCGGTGATTTTCCTTTTCCTCGGCAGCTTGCGCGCGGTCATCATCCCGCTGATCGCGATGCCGTTGTCGCTGATCGGCACGTTCTTCGTGATGCAGTTGCTCGGCTATTCGATCAATCTGCTGACACTGCTCGCGCTCGTGCTCGCGATCGGGCTCGTCGTGGACGACGCGATCATCGTCGTCGAAAACGTCGATCGTCACATGGAGCACGAAGGCAAGGCGCCATTTGATGCCGCGCTGATCGCCGCACGCGAACTCGGCGGACCGATTCTCGCGATGACCGTCGTGCTGATTGCCGTGTATGTGCCGATCGGCTTTCAGGGCGGCCTGACGGGTGCCCTCTTCACCGAGTTCGCATTCTCGCTCGCCGGCGCGGTGACGGTGTCCGGCGTGATCGCGCTCACGTTGTCGCCGATGATGTGCTCACGCTTCTTCCGCGCGGAGCAGGAGTCCGGGCGCTTCGCGCGCTTCGTCAACCGCCAGTTCGAACGCGTCCATCGTGGCTACGGCCGTCTGTTGCACTCGACGCTCGACACCTGGCCCGTGTTCATCGTGATGGGCGCGCTGCTGCTCGCCGGCACGGTCTACCTGTTCATGACGTCGAAATCGGAACTCGCACCGCAGGAGGATCAGGGGATCGTACTGTCGCAGATCCAGGGGCCGCCGAACGCGACCATCCAGCAGATGCAGACGTATGCGGACCAGGTATTCGACATCTCCAAAGCGTTGCCTGAATACTCGCAGATGTTCCAGCTCACCGGCGCGCCGACACTGAACCAAGGGATCGGCGGCGTGCTGTTCAAGACATGGAACCAGCGCAGCAAGGGCGCAACCGCTTTGCAGCAGGAATTGCAGCAGAAATGGAATCAGATTGCCGGTGCACGCGTCGCCGCATTCCAGTTTCCGCCGCTGCCGGGTTCGCAGGGCTTGCCGGTGCAGTTCGTCATTAGCACGACCGAGCCTTTCGAGAACCTCAACGAAGTATCGCAGGCAGTCCTGCAAAAAGCCCGCGCGAGCGGGATGTTTTTCTTCGTCGATAGCGATCTCAAGCTCGACAAGCCGGAAGCCACGCTCGTCGTCGACCGCGACAAGGTCGCCTCGCTCGGGCTTTCGCAGAGCGACGTAGGGCAAGCGCTCGGTTCGGCGCTCGGGGGCGGCTATGTCAACTACTTCTCGATCGCCGGGCGCTCGTACAAGGTGATTCCACAGGTATTGCAGACCGACCGCCTGAATCCTTCGCAGGTGCTCGACTACTACCTGCGCACACCGGACGGCAGTGTCATTCCGGCTTCGACGATTGCACATATCGAACATAACGTCGTGCCGGAATCGATCAACCACTTCCAGCAACTCAACTCGGCGACGATCTCAGGCGTGATCGTGCCCGGCGTGTCGCAAGGCGAAGTGCTCGATTTTCTGCGCAAGGCGACCGCGCAGGTCGCACCAGCCGGGTATTCGGCAGATTACTCGGGGCAATCGCGGCAATTCGTGCAGGAGTCCGGTGGTTTTGTCATCACGCTGATGTTCGCGACGATCATCGTGTTCCTCGCGCTCGCGGCGCAGTTCGAAAGTTTCCGTGACCCGATCGTGATCCTGATTTCGGTACCGATGGCGCTGTTCGGTGCGCTCATCTTCATCAACATCGGCTTGACGACGCTGAACATCTACACGCAGGTCGGGCTCGTCACGTTAATGGGGCTCGTCAGCAAGCACGGCATCCTGATCGTCCAGTTCGCTAACGAACTGCAACACGCCGGCAGATCGAAGCGCGAAGCCCTGGAAGAAGCTGCGGGCGTGCGGCTGCGCCCGATTCTGATGACGACCGCGGCAATGGTGCTCGGCGTGGTGCCGCTCGTAATCGCCTCAGGAGCAGGCGCCGCCGGCCGTAATGCGATGGGGCTCGTGATCTTCACGGGGCTTTCGATCGGGACCCTCTTTACGTTGTTCGTGGTGCCTGCGATGTATATGTTCCTCGCCGCCGATCATCATCAGGACGCTGGAGTGACGAAGGCGGGCTAGCGTCTGCCTTTACGCGTCTTTCAGCCAGGACGCACGTCCGCGACATCTATTTGTACCGGCTCCGCTTCGCCTCCGATCCGGGTATGCACAGTCACTTTCCCCTTAACAAGGGCCGCTATCCCCAGTGCACACCACATGCACGGAGCCCACCATCCTTGCTTTCCCGCTTGCACCCAAGTGTGGGTAGGCGACGACGAAAACGGATGTATCACCCACAGTTCGCACCGACCTGGATGAAGCACGACGCCATGAGAAGCCTGAAGGCGCAACAGCCCAGCTTCTACATCGTCGACGCTCGACACAACCTTCTGTGCCAGTTGCTCGTTGGTTGGAGCGTAACCTTCATGAATGAAGGTCGTAACGATATGGTGGTGAAGTAGCGAGTCGAATTGCTGCTGGGTCATGATTGTTGCGGCGACGCCGCCCAAGTTGGAGGGCCTGGAAAAATGCTCAGCTCGGATACCAACGACAGCAGGGATGTCGGTCTATATTTTCCGTACCAAACAACGGACTAGTCATGGCAAGCGCAAAGTTCGAACTCGTGGCCATCGGGGCTAATCAAAACAATGCTCTGCATGGTCTCGTCATTTAACCCGTCTAGAACGACTGTTGCGCCGAGAACCTTGGCGCGGTTCAGAAAGCTATGCAAGGCAGATACATCGAATTCGAACACCGGTACGCACCCGCTCCCGACGAACTCATCGCCAAAATCATTCAGCAACAACCCGAAACGGACGTCGCCTAGCAAAAACTCCGTCCACCTCTCCGACTTGCGGATCGGCGAGCGTTCTAATAGGTTTTCCCAGAACGTCGCGGTCCGCTCCATGTCCTTCACTTTCAAATAAGTGGTTCTGATTCGCATCGGATGCTCCGGGAATGAGTTTCGCAAGACGCAGCAGATAATAGGCGTAAAAAAATACTACGCTAATGGGTCTCAACGATCTACGTCCCTGTGTCGATTGACCGGACCTGGCCGATCACCGCCTAATGCTCAACCGCCCGAAAGCGGACACTCTTCCCAATCACTTTGCAAACACGAACGTCCTCCTAAACGGACTGGCGTGCCATGACAGGCAATCCCGTGTGGCCGGTCACGCTGGAATATTTGTTCCTGCCAGCCGTTTACTGCCCACGGACGATCCAGTTCCGTTATGCATGAAGCACGCCTCGCTTGCCACGCACCCGCCGGCAACGGGTTCGTGTTTGCCTGTTTGCAGGATTCGCCCCACCGTTGCTGACGCTGCGCGACGCGCGTTCGGGTTACAGGACAGCTGTCCTCGTACCCGTCTCGCGGGCACGGGCGAAATTCGCTAGCGGCGGCCGGCACGCATTGCGCGCAGCGACAACAACGTGCCCGCCCCGCGGCCTTCTTGGAGAGCCCAGTCATGAACCCCGTCATACACGGCTTCAATCCGACAATCGACCGGCAACCCTGCCAGCGCGTTGTCCGTGCAAAAGAGCGCACGGTGAAACACCTGCTGCTGGCCGCGCTATGCGGCGCCAGTCTCGCCCTTTCGGCAGCGGGCTCCGCCCTTGCCGCTGAGCTGACGCCGCTGCTCCCGCCGTCGTTCGTCACCTCATCGACGGTGCCGGCCAACGGCGACCTCAATCCGTACGGCGCCGCCTTCGTGCCCGACGGCTTCCCGCGCTTCGGCACGATCGCCCCCGGCGATCTGCTTGTATCCAATTTCAACAACGCGCAGAACCCGCAGGGCACCGGCAACCTTCAGGGCAAAGGCACGACCATCGTCAAGATTGTGCCGAACGGCACACCGGCCACGTTCTTCCAGGGTCCTGCGCGTCTCGGTCTGAGCACCGCGCTCGGTGTGCTCAGGGCCGGCTTCGTGCTGGTCGGCAGCGTACCGACCAAGGACGGCACGTCCGCAACGATCCAGCCCGGCTCGCTGCTGGTGATCAATCGAAGCGGCAGCCAAATTGCGGAATGGACGCCCACGATGGCAAAGATCAACGGTCCCTGGGATCTGACGATCTTCGATCAGGGCGACCACGCGAAGGTATTTGTGTCGAACGTGTTAGATGGCACCGTCACGAGGCTCGACGTCAGCGTCGACGACGGCGGCGTTCATCTGAACCGCGCCACGAAGATCGCCTCCGGCTACACATTTCGCAGCGATCCCGCAGCACTGGTCGTCGGGCCGACAGGACTCGCCTACGATCCGCAGCGCGACGTACTCTATGTCGCGTCGACCGCCGACAACGCGATCTTCGCCGTCTTCGGCGCGGGCAACTCGCAGCATGACGGCAGCAAGGGTGTGCTGATCTATGCGGACAACGCTCATCTGCGCGGACCGATCGCAATGACTCTCGGACCGAACGGCCATCTGTTCGTCGCGAACGGCGACGCGGTCAACGCCGATCCGAAACAGCCGAGCGAAATCGTCGAATTTACGCCGCAAGGCCGCTTCGTCGCGCAGCTTTCCATCGACCCGGCGCCAGACGGTGCGTTTGGAATCGCGTTCGCACAGCCGCAGCATGAGTTCGTGCGCTTTGCAGCGGTCGACGACAACACAAACACCGTGACCGTCTGGAAGGTGCCTTTTGAGAATGGTGGGCAATAACGCGCGATGGAATGACGTGCAAAGCGGTCGGAAACGACTTCATGAAACCAGGTCTTTCGCCAGTGGCTGGCATACGACTGCCAGCCACTGCGCACCTCGGCGCTTCGATTCCACCACGCGCAATCCGGCGCCGGCCGAAGTTTAAGGAAGAATAATTTGTAAAGTACGCTACACGCGTGTAGTTTACTTTACATGATCACCTTAACCACCTGGGCCGTACTGGTCCTGACCTTTCCCACCGAGAACGCTACCGCGCGAATGCGGGCATGGCGGGCGCTGAAAGCGAAGGGGTGCGCCGCCCTGCGTGACGGCATCTACCTGCTGCCGCACACCGCGG
>NZ_WOEZ01000183.1 GCF_013177735.1 Paraburkholderia elongata
TGTGCGGGGCAGGCACTTACTTTCTTTGCCGCCGCAAAGAAAGTAAGCAAAGAAAGCGGCTCCAACCGCTAATTCTTAAGCGGGTCCCCTGGCTTGGAGGGGGTAGTGGTGCATCTGGAATCCGTGCCCTTGCGCATTCGGCGTTAGTGACAAAGGGCTCATCAGCTCCCACTCCGCACTGCGTGCGTCGCGGATGGGTCTGCCAGGGAAACCATGCGGCTTCGTTCGTGTGCGGTGGGGGCCATCGGCTTCGCCTCGGCAATGCGCCGCTGCTCTCGTGGGCGCCCCCCCACTTCGAATGAAGTGTCGGTGTGTTGCCCCGGCGGCGGCGGTGGCGATGACGAGCCGGGGTTCTAAGCAAGACGCGAGCGCTAAAACACAGCGAACGGTTTTAAGAGGTACTCTTCGGCGCGCGCAGCGTCGCCGGAAGTATGACGGCTTTGTCACTCACGCCGAATGTGCGAGAACACGGATTCCAGATGCACCACTACCCCCTCCAAGCCAGGGGACCCGCTTAAGAATTAGCGGTGTGAAGCCGCTTTCTTTGCTTACTTTCTTTGCGGCGGCAAAGAAAGTAAGTGCCTGCCCCGCACAGGGGCGAACGCTAATAGACCAATATCAATTCAAGGAAAGGCCAAGAAGCGAGATCAAGGAAAGGCCAACGCCGCAGGCAAACACACGAACAAGCGCCGCGCAGGCAAAAAACCCTAAATTCAAAACCCCAGGAGCAAACCCAAAATGCCGACGCTAGTCCTAAAAGACCCTTCCCTTCTAAAAACAAATTCCTACATCGCAGGCGAATGGCAACCCGCCGACGACGGCGCGACCTTCGAAGTAAAAAACCCCGCCACAGGCGAAACAATCGCCACCGTGCCCCGCATGGGCACAAGCGAAACCCGCCGTGCAATCGACACAGCAAACGCCGCATGGCCAGCATGGCGCGCAACCACCGCCAAACACCGCGCCACGATCCTGCGCAAATGGCATGACCTGATGCTGGAAAACGCCGACGATCTGGCAAAGATCCTGACCACCGAACAAGGCAAACCCCTCGCCGAAGCCAAAGGCGAAATCCTCTACGCCGCCTCGTTCCTGGAATGGTTCGCTGAAGAAGGCAAACGCGTCAACGGCGACACCATCCCCACGCCGGCAAACGACAAACGCATCGTCGTGACTAAAGAACCGATCGGCGTCTGCGCGGCCATCACACCGTGGAATTTCCCGGCGGCCATGATCACCCGTAAAGTCGGCCCGGCACTTGCCGCCGGCTGCCCAATCATCGTCAAACCGGCCGAAGCCACGCCGCTGTCGGCACTCGCCCTCGCCGTGCTGGCCGAACGCGCCGGAGTACCGCGCGGCGTGTTCAACGTCGTCACCGGCGAGCCGAAAGCGATCGGCGCGGAAATGACCGGCAATCCGATCGTGCGCAAATTGTCCTTCACCGGCTCGACGCCGGTGGGCCGTCTGCTGATGGCGCAGTGCGCGCCGACGGTCAAGAAAGTGTCGCTCGAACTCGGCGGCAACGCGCCGTTCATCGTCTTCGAAGACGCGGATCTGGATGCGGCCGTCGCAGGCGCCATCGCGTCGAAATATCGCAATAGCGGCCAGACCTGCGTCTGCACGAATCGCTTCTACGTGCACGATAAAGTCTACGACGCATTCGCCGAAAAACTGCGCGTTGCCGTCGAACAACTCAAGGTCGGCCGCGGCACCGAAGACGGCGTCACGCAAGGTCCGCTGATCAACGAAGCCGCTGTGCTCAAGGTCGAATCGCATATCGAAGACGCCCTCGCCAAAGGTGCACGCATCGTCACCGGCGGCAAGCGCCATGCGCTCGGTCACGGCTTCTTCGAGCCGACCGTGCTCGCGGACGTCACGCCGGCCATGAAGGTCGCACGCGACGAAACCTTCGGGCCGCTTGCGCCGCTGTTCCGCTTCTCGTCGGATGAAGAAGTGATCCGCCTCGCCAACGATACGGAATTCGGCCTCGCGTCGTACTTCTATAGCCGTGATATCGGCCGCGTCTGGCGCGTCGCGGAAGCGCTCGAATACGGCATGGTGGGTATCAACACCGGGCTGATTTCCAACGAAGTTGCGCCGTTCGGCGGCGTCAAGCAATCGGGTCTTGGCCGTGAAGGCTCGCACTACGGTATCGACGATTACGTCGTGATCAAGTACATGTGCGTCGGCGGGATCTGAGCCTTTACTGTAAAGGGTCGAATATAGGACTTGCGCCGGAAGCTACGCCGACAGAATCTTGTTGCGCGTAGTCGGCGCATTTCACTTCGGCGCCGTCGGCCACGTCGCCGAGCAGACGCGCGACGCCATCGCGAAACAAACCTGCGGGGGCGATCTCGCAGAGTCCAACAAAAAGCTGAATATCCGTCACGGCAACGATCTGGTGCGCTTCGCAATTCAGTGGATCGAGAGCCAATAGGGCGGAGCCCGGTCATTGAATAAGGCAATCCCCTAGCCTCATTTAAGAAGTGGGCCTTATTCATGCGCACGCGGTCAGCGCATACAGTGCAGTGGTACCTGCCGACGTGCCGCAATCCTTGGGCGGGGCGGGTAAGCGCAACCCAAAAGCGCCATAGGGGTCGCCGCCATGAACACCAGATTCCAGCGAACCGTTGTCGTTCTAATCTCCGCACTCTTTCATGGAACGGCCCGCGACCTATGGCCAGTGTTTCGATGTATCGCGGTTACGTGCCTCGTCGCGAGTCAGGCGCTGGCAGCGCAAGCGGCAGGAGGAATCACCGGCGCCGGCTCTAGCTTCTTCGACCCCCTGGTCCAGAAGTGGGCCGCCTCCTACTACGACAGAACCGGCCAGCAGGTGAGTTTTCATCCCATTGGCTCCGGGAACGGCATCGATCGGCTGAAAGCGGCTACGGTGAATTTTGGCGCCTCGGACATGCCGCTGAAACCCGACGAATTGCGCGCATCGGGACTCATCCAATTTCCGGTGGCGGCGGGCGGCCTCGTGCCGGCAGTCAACCTCGATGGCATTGCCGCGGGACAGCTTCAATTGACGGGGGCGCTGCTGGCGGACATCTACTTGGGCAAGATCACCGAATGGAACGATGCGGCCATCAAGGCGGTCAATCCCGGCCTCGCGCTCCCTGATCTGAAAATCGTCGTGGTGCATCGCGGCGATCGTTCCGGGTCGACCTTCAACTGGACGAACTACCTGTGCGCGGTGAGTGTGCAATGGAGCGAGCAGGTGGGCAGCGGCCTGACGGTCAAATGGCCCGTGGGGGTCAACGCCACGAGCAGCCAGCTCGTCGCTACGTATGTCAAGCGGATCAAGGGCGCGATCGGCTATGTTGAACTGGCCTACGCCGCGCCGGCGCATCTGGCCTATGCGATCGTCCAGAATAAAAGCGGCGCATTTGTCGAGCCATCGGCCGAGAGTTTCAAGGCTGCGGTGGAAACAGTGGCTTGGGGCCGTGAGGATGATTTCTACCAAATCGTCACCAATCCGCCGGGCGACCAAGCCTGGCCGATTCCTGGTGTCGTATTCATCTTGATGAAGGCCGACTCCAAGGACACGGCTGGTGCGAACGCTGCGCTAGCGCTCTTCCGGTGGGCACTCACTGAGGGCCGGAAAGAGGCAGCCGCTGAAAATTACGGCACCCCGCCGCCGGACTTAGTCGGGGAGATAGAAGCGTATTGGGCGCAGAACCTGACCTACGGTCAAGTCATTGGAGTCGCCGCCGTCGCCTCGCCGAAGAGCCGAACAAGCATGATCCGCGAAACCAGATCGTTGCCACGAGGCTTTTGAGAGCACTTCACGCGCGAGCGCACCGAGCAGTTTATCCACGAGTGTAATCAGATAACAAGGAGGTAAGCATCATGAAGTCGCTAATCCACGCAGTCCTTGTCGCTGCGGTCTTCGCCGCTCCGGCTGTATCGTTCGCTCAACAATCGGACGCTCCTTTAACAACCCGCGAGCAAGTGCGCGCTGAGCTCATTCAACTCGAAAGCGCTGGCTATCACGTCGGGGACGGCGATAACGCCTCCTATCCGACGGCGATTCAGGCTGCCGAAGCGCGCGTTGCTGCGCAAAATGGCGCGACAAGCGGCTATGGCGGCGTGGTCAGCGGCTCGTCGGCATCGGGCGCTCCGGCAGCCGTCCGCCCCACTTCCAGTGACGGCTTGATGTCGATTTATTTCGGCCAGTAAACGGCAGGAGGCGCAAGCGGAGCGTGTCTAATGAATTGCAAATCTCATCACAACAATCAGTGACGATTGTTTGCCCCACCTTGCGTTGCAATTTTCCGTGCGTATAGAATGCATTGATCCTCTCGATCAGCGGCCCGAACCCGATAATGGCATTCATGGCGGACACGTCCGAAGAAATGCGGACAAACCAGTGGTTCAGCTCGTTGCCACCGGCCGAGCAGGAGGCGCTTATCCAGCGAAGCGAATTGATGACGCTGCAACCTGGCGAATATCTGTTCCGCCGGGGCGATACACCGACCGGCTTCTGTGGTCTCAAGGACGGCAGACTCAAAGCCTTCACGCTGCGCGAGGACGGCAAGGAGGCGATCCTGGCCGTGATCGAAGCCGGTAACTGGTTTGGACAGGCCTCTATGACCGGCCGGCAGCCACGCGCACGTGATGTCATCGCGATCGAGCGATCGACCGTCTTCGTGGTCAGGACCTCCGCCTTTGATGAGCTAATGCAGAATCAAGCGTTCCTCCGGGCCATCGCCGAGTTGCAGTCCATCCACATGAATTGGCTCTATCGCATGGTCGAAGATGCCACCCTTCATTCGACGCGTGCACGCGTTGCCCGGCGGCTGCTACAGCTTGCGTCGGGCGACGTAACCACTTGGCCGCAGAGTCGCCAGAACGTCAGCGTCTCGCAGGACACCCTGGCCATGATGCTCGGCATCACACGCCAGACGCTCTCGCTTGAGCTTAAGGCAATGGCCGACAAAGGAGCGATCGCTCTCCGGTATGGTCGAATCGAAATATGTTCGAAGGAGATCCTGGCGCTCTTTCAAGATTATCCGTGATCGCCCCTGTCGGCGCTTTCTCGAGCCGCTCGTCGTCCCGCAGGGAGACTAGAACGTATGCCGCACGCCGGCCATGATGCCCAGTTGGGTCGTGCCGTACGCCGAACTCAGGGCGTTAATGCCTTGGAACTGGGCGCCAACCATTCCGCCACGGTACAGCGAGTAGTCCGCTTCCAGATAGGTATCCGTACGTTTCGACCAGTTATAGTCTGCAAGCAGCTGGAATTGCGTCGCGTTTCCATCCGCGGCCTGCGTCTTGCCGGTCTGAATCGTGCGCCACACATTCGCGGAAAGGTGAGTAGCGTCCCCTACCAGTTGCGAGACCCCACCAAAAAACATTTGTCGGGAACTGAACGTGTTGAATTTAAGCGCGGACAATTCCGGCGCAGTGAATGGGCCGTTAGGGAAATTGCCGACAAACCCGGTATCCTGCCTGTTCACTGCCCAGCCGGCCATGAGCGTCGTATCGCCGAACGAATAGGACCCGCCGGCAGTCCAGGACTTGAAGTGCGCGGAAGCGTTCACGGCATCGCGCGAGTCCAGGTACGCGGCAGCCAGACGCAATGGTGCGCCGGGCAAATAGAGAATCGATGCCCCAATCTGACTTCCCGAACCAAACGAGCCCGCATTGCCACCAAACGCGTACGACAGCTCAACCGTCAGGTATTGCCATCTCGCCGCATATTTGGCCATGTTGCTCGTCCACACGCCCTGAGCCATCGTGACCTCCGGCCGGAACTGGTAGAACGTCGGAAGCCATGGATTCGTGATGAAGGCGCCCAGAACAGCGTCAGCAAGCGGGTTGATCTGGCGTCCCATTGTTAGCCTTCCGTAGCTGCCAGACTGCAAGCCAACAAAAGCCGTATTGAAGAATGGATAAGCGGGGTCGGTCGCCCCGGAGTTCGGGAAGAAACGATTCTCGAGCTGGAATACGACCTTCGTTCCACCACCAATGTCTTCCGCCCCCTTGAATCCCCAAAGACTCTCGCTTGCGCCGTTGGCGAGCTGAACGCGAGAATCGCCTTGTGGATTCGAATGAGTTGTGTATCGAACTCCTGTATCGACAAGCCCGAAAAGCGTTACCGACGACTGCGCGGCTGCTGGGACGGAGTACAACGTCGCAGTAGACACCATGGCAGCCAACAGGCTGGCATGGTGTCGATGTCGCTTTTTCCCTAACAATCTCCTAACCTTCTTCATGCATAGACTCCAACTTTATGATTATGTCGCACTACAAACTATATAAAACACATCTACAATCGGACTACTGCTAGCCGAACACAAACGCCGCCTGATCTCTTCTTTTTGCGTGATTCGATGAGCCGAGGAGACTTTGTCAACCTGACGACTCGGCGCAAACTTCATCCTCTGATGACACCGGCTCCGATCAACGCGGTGTGCCCACAACCACACGTTGCCCGGAAATTTTTCCCGCGACTGCCAGAAAACTTACTTTCTGCGGCGCGAACACAGTTGCCACTGCGGCGCGCCTTATTCCGTCGGGCTGAGGAGCCGTACGGAATTACCCTACAAGAGTGGCAATGTACCTCGTGCGGGCGACTGATCAATCCCAGGCAGTCTTCCGATTGGGCGGTTCGACTCCGAGTTCCATCTTCCTGCAGGGCGCTGTCACGTTAAAGCGTTCGCGACGCAAGAGCGGAAAGGCTCCGCGTTTGGTTAGAAAGCGGACCGATCTTGGGTAATCTCAGTGAAGCGATGCCAGGCGGCGAAGCGTGCGGCGAGTTGCTTGCGATTTTGCATTCTTCATCACGCGATCTTACTCGACCGTCCCAGCAACGTGACAGTGCCCTCAAACGCCCGGCTTCGGAATATGGCGCTTGACCACCATCAGCGCGACCATCACGATCACCATCGCGATCCCGAGCATCCACAGGTACGACGATGCGCCGCCTTCCGTAATCACCACCGCGCCCGCGAACGCGCTGGCAATCGCGCCGAGCCGGCCGAACGCGAGCGCCGATGCGGTGCCGGTTGCGCGCACACGGGTCGGATAGACGTACGCACACAGCGCAAACATCGTCGACTGGACCGCGTTGACGAACAGCCCGTGCACGCCGAGACCGAAGATCAGCAAGCCGGTGTGGGCGGAGATGTTCACACCGAGCAGCAACAACGCGCTCGCCGCACCACCCGCGCTGCAGAGAATCAACGGCCAACGCGAGCCGGTGCGAGCGATCACCACGGCGCACAACAACGCGCCGACCACACCGCCGAGGTTGTACGCGGTGAGCCCCGAACCCGCCACCGACACCGACAAACCCTGCGTGCTCAGCATCGTCGGCAGCCAGCTGAAAGCGCTGTAGACGGCCAGCAGGCATAGGCAGAACGCACACCAGATCGCCACCGTATCGAGCGCCAGGCCTCCGCGGAACAGCCCGGTGAAACCGGTGTGCTTTTCAACAGCCTGTTCGCGCGCGTCGGTAAATACACAGCCGCTTGCCACCGGACGCGACATCCGGCCAAGCAGGCGTTTGAGTTCCGGCCAGCGCTGCGGCCGCCGGGCGAGAAAGCGCGGCGACTCAGGCAACGTGAAGAGCAGCAACACGCCGAGTGCAAGGGGCAGCACGCCGCCGATCATGAACAAGCCGCGCCATCCGTACGTCGGCAGAATTTCATGCGCGAACAAACCCGCCACCATGCCGCCGAGCGGCACGCAGACGATCGTTGCAGTGACTGCCAATGTGCGGCGGCGAGCCGGTGTGAACTCCGCGGTCATGGTCGTCGAACTCGGCAACGCGCCGCCAATGCCGAGGCCGGCGATAAAACGCAGCACGGCAATCGTCGCGATGTCGGGTGCGAAGCAGATACCACAGGTAGCGGCGCCGAACACCAGCACGCTGCCGATCACCGCCCAGCGGCGACCGAAGCGATCGGCCAGCAGCCCGGCACACGCGCTGCCGATCCCCATGCCGATCAAACCGGCCGCGACCACCGGCGCAAAAGCCGCGCGCGTGACGCCCCATTCCTTGATCAGTACTGGAATCGCGAAACCGATCAACTGGCTGTCGAAACCGTCCAGGACGATCGACAACGCCGCGAGAAACACCACGATCTTTTGCATAGTGGTGTAAGGGCCTTCGTCGAGCGTGCGGCCGATATCGACTGCGTGACGCCCCTCTTCGCTTCCTGCCTGATGGCCGGCGAGCGGTGCGTCGGTCGCATCGGTCGCACCGATTGCCGCACTGGACGGACCGGCCGGTGGTACATAACTGGTCATGAAGCTGTCTCCTGGTTTGTGTGCGCGATCTGAGCGCCGCGCTTTTGTCGTCACGCTTTTGGCTCGCGCTTTTTGGTCACGCTTTTTGGTCACGCTTTTTAGCGAGTATGTGAGCGAGCGACCGGCTTTAGACATTGCCGTTTCGCGCAAAAGCCATGACATGTATGAATGGCTTTCACGGCGCGCGTATCGCTGCTGCGAATCAGCGGGCAGCGATACGCAGCGACCGGAACGACAATCGACCCTTCAGAACGGGTAATGACGCGGCGTGGTTTGCACGGTAATCCAGCGCAAATCCGTAAATTCAGCGATTCCCGCCTGCCCGCCGAAGCGCCCAAAGCCGCTGCCCTTCACGCCACCGAACGGCATTTGCGCTTCGTCGTGAACGGTCGGCCCGTTGACGTGACAGATGCCCGATTCGATGCGCCTTGCGACATTCATCGCGCGCGCGACATCACGGCTGAACACCGCCGACGAAAGCCCATACTCGTTGTCGTTCGCACAGGCGACGGCTTCAACTTCGCCGTTCACGCGCACGATGCCCTTCACAGGCCCGAACGATTCTTCGCCATAAATGCGCATAGCGGGTGTGACGTGGTCGAGCAGCGTGGCGGGCATCAAGGTGCTGTCCGCCTTACCGCCGCAGACGAGCGTGGCGCCTTTGGCCAGCGCGTCGTCTATCAGCGCATTGCAGCGTTCCACCGCGCTCATATCGACGACCGATCCCAACACCACCGGCCCTTTTCGCGGGTCGCCGAGCGGCAGGCCCCGCGCTTTCTGCGCGAGCTTTGCAACGAACGAGTCCGCGATCCGTTCATCGACGATGATCCGTTCCGTCGACATGCAGATCTGCCCCGAGTTGGCGAACGCGCCGAATGCAGCGGCGTTGACGGCTGCATCGAGATCCGCGTCGTCGAGCACGATCAACGGCGCCTTTCCGCCGAGCTCCAGCACCGACGGCTTCAGATAGCGCGCACACGTGGCCGCGATGATCTTGCCCACATGCGTGGAGCCGGTGAAATTGACTCGCCGCACTTTCGGATGCGCGATCAGCGCCTCGACCACTGCGCCTGCATCGGCCGGTGCGTTGGTGACGAAGTTCACCACGCCCTTCGGCAAGCCCGCTTCCTGCAAGACATCGATAATCAGGCCGTGCGTGCCGGGGCAAATTTCCGAGCCCTTCAGCACGACCGTATTTCCGCATGCGAGCGGCAACGCAATCGCGCGCACCGCGAGGATCACCGGCGCGTTCCACGGCGCGATGCCGAGCACGACACCGGCTGGCTGACGCACGCCCATCGCGAGACTGCCGGGCACGTCGGATGGAATCAGTTCGCCGCCGATCTGCGTGGTGAGCGCCGCCGCCTCCATCAAACCGCCGGCGGCGAGATGCACATTGAACCCCGCCCACATCGCCGATGCGCCCGTCTCCGCTGCCATCACCGCGGCGAACGCAGCGCTTCGCGCTTCCAACGCATGCGCGGCCTTCATCAGCAGCGCGCGGCGCTCGCTCGGCCCCAGCGCGGACCATGCCGGAAACGCCGCTGCGGCGGCGTCAGCGGCGGCTACCGCGTCGGCGACCGTCGCTGCGGGGGCGCGCGTCGCGGCTTCGCCGTCGAGCGGATTGCGGCGCTCGAAGGTGGCGCCGTTGCTCGCTTGCACTGCTGCGCCGTTGATCAGCATCGAAATACTCTGCATCGTGTTGTCTCCTGCGGAAAGTTTTATGAATGCGGGCGTGGCGCTCGCTTGAGGTCAAGCCACGACGACTTCGACCAGCATCGGTCCGGATGAGGCCAACGCGTCACGCAGAACGTCATGCAGGCGTTCGGCATCGGTGACGCGCGTGCCCCGGCAACCCATGCCTGCTGCAAGCGCCACGAAGTCGAGTCCCGGTAGATCGGTGCCCTGCACAGGATCGGCCGGACCAAAACCGAATTCCGGCGCGAAGTCCTGCAACGCGGCATAGCGGGAATTGTTCAGGATCACGAATGTGATCGGCAGTTTCATCTGCACAGCGCTATAGATGGCCTGGATCGAATACATGCTGGAGCCGTCGCCGATCAGCCCGATCACGCGCGTGCCGGGCTTCGCCAACGCCACGCCGACAGCAGCCGGCATGCCATAACCTAGGCCGCCGCTGTCCATCGTGTAGAAGGTGCCGCTGCGCGTGAACGGCAGATAGCTCTGCATTACCGGCCGTGAACTCGGTGCCTCCTCGACCACGATATCGTCCGCATGGCGCACTTCGGCGAGGGTCTGCAACGCGAACGCCACCGACATCAACGCAGACGGTTCCGCGCGCGGACACGCGGCGCGTGGCGCGGGCAAAGGGCGTGTCTTCGGTGCGGGCCGCGTCAGCAGATCGGCCACGCCGAGACGAATATTGCCGACCACTGCCGTACCGATCGGCGCCCACGCCGCGATAGCCGGGTCGTCGATCAACTGGCACAGCGTTGCACCGGCAGGGAGATGCGGGCCGCGCCCTTCGACGTGATATGTGAAAGCCGGCGCGCCGATCACGAAAACCAGGTCATGGCCGCCGAGCAGTTCGACGATCTTCTCGCGCATAGCCGGCAAGAAACCGGCGAACAGACGATGGTCTTCGGGGAATGCGCAGCGGCCTGTCATCGGCGCGACGAACACGCGGGCATTGTGGCGTTCGGCGAGACTCACCACTTCGTCCCAGCCACCGGCCCGCTCGACTGCGCCGCCGACCACGAAAGCCGGCCGTTCGCAGGCGTCGAGCGCCGCGCCGATCTGCTCCAGCACGAACGGCTCCGGCCGAGTCTCGGTACTGACTACGCGGGCCGGCACCGGGTCGGCCGCGCGGTCCCAATCGTCGACGGGAATCGACACCAGCACCGGGCCGCGCGGCTCCTGCATCGCTACGTGATAGGCGCGCGCGATCGCCAGCGGCACGTCTTCGGCGCGCGCCGGTTCGATGCTCCATTTGACGTACGGCTTCGGCAATTCGGTGGCCTGGGTCGACGCGAGGAACGGGTCGACCGGCAGAATCGAGCGGGCCTGCTGCCCGGCGGTGATCACGATCGGCGTGCGATTGCGGAACGCGGTGAAGATATTGCCCATCGCATTGCCCACACCCGCCGCCGAATGCAGATTGACGAATGACGCGTTGCGGGTGGCCTGCGCATAACCGTCGGCCATGCCGACCACGGCCGCTTCCTGCAAGCCCAGCACGTAACGGAAATCTTGCGGAAAATCGCGGAACAACGGCAATTCCGTCGACCCCGGGTTGGCGAACACCGACGTCATGCCGAGGCGGCGCATGAGATCGATGACGGCGTGGCGCACGGTGAACGATGCCTGTTGAGAGAGTCCCGAAGCGTCTGAACGGGGCGCGTTGCTGGTCATGCCTGTCTCCTGTCGACCAGAGTTGGCGCTTTAGCGCCTTACTCTGGTCCCATGCAAATAGTTGCGGTCGATGAGCGCCGTTTCTTGATGGCTCATTATCGGAAGCTCATGGTTGATTGAAAATTGCCTTTTTTGAGAAAAGGCATTACTTTTAAGCATGACTTTCAATCTTCAGCAATTGCATGCGTTCGCAACCATCGTCGCGAGCGGCAGCCTGGGCCGTGCCGCGGAAGTGCTGCACGTCACGCAGCCCGCGCTGAGCCGCACCATCAAACGGCTCGAGGATCAGGTCGGCGCGCCGCTGTTCGAACGGCACTCGAAGGGTATGCAGCTTACTGCGATCGGCAGCGCGCTGCTGCCGCACGCCACCCTGCTGCAACGCGAAGCCGATCACGCGCGCGAGGAGATCGACGCGATGCGCGGCCTCGCGAAAGGAACGATTCGCGTCGGCGCGGTGGCAAGCATCGCGACGCTCGTACTACCACTCGCGGTGAGCGGTGTGCTCGCGCGCTGGCCGAATCTGCGTGTGGAGATCATGGAGGGGGTTTGGGACAGGCTTGCGGACAGTCTGATGAAACACGAGATCGATCTCGCGCTCAGCATGGCGGTGCCCGACACGGACGAGATCGCCGCGATTGCCGATTGCAGATGGGAAGACACGAGCTATGTGGTCGCCGCGCTCGATCATCCGCTGCGAAACAAAGCGGATTTATCGCTTGCCGACACGCTCGATCAGCAATGGTGCGTACCGCCGCGTGGCACGGGTCCATTCGAGCATATGCAGCACGTGTTTGCCGAGCATGGGCTCGGCATGCCGCAGATTGCCGTCGAGACTCGCTCGATCACGGTGCTGAAAAGCCTGGTGACGCGTGCGGGGTTTCTGAGCTGGATGGCAACGCCGATGTACGACACCGAAAGCGCGGCCGGCGTGTTCGATACGCTGCCGATTCCCGGCCTGGTCGGACGCCGCACGTTGACGGCGTTTCGGCGCCGTCAGGGGATTTTGCCGAGTCCGGCGGTGAAATTGCTGGAGCAACTCAGGCAGTTGACTGCCGTACAGGACTAAGTGCCGGCGCAAAACCAGCAGCGCCGGCTGCCTCGTTCAATGCTCAATTGCACAGCGGCCCTGCTTTCACATCGAAGTGAAAGCAGGGCCGCGTGCAACGATTTGAATCAGACGGGTGCGAGACTATCGCCCGCACCGCCGCCTATTAATGACCAAAGTTGGCGACCGGAGCCGAATAGGAGCTCGGCGTCGTTTCAGTACGGCTGCCTGCTTGCGACGAACCGTTCGTTGCCGACCCATAACCGCTTGCTTGAGCGGTGCCGTTTTGCGCCGCGACGCGCGCCTCGGCTGCCTGAAGGTTTGCCGGGTAGTCGTCCATATTCGCTGTTGACGGGTTGTAGCCGGCCTTTTCCAGTTGGATCAACTCAGCGCGCACCTGGGCGCGGGTCACCGGCTGGCTGGATTGGGCAAAAGCAGCAAGCGGCGCAGTGATGAGAGTGGCGATAACAACAGCTTCGATCAGCGATTTCATGACGACTACCTCCAGAGATTGTTTTATGCCGTGCTGCAAACCTGTTTGTTTGCAGCCAGTAGAGATAGTCTAGGAGTCAGCCTGTATAGGGTAAACGCCTAATAAGCGAATTCACTGTTGCTAGAATCGGCTTAATCACCTCGAAAGGTCATTGAAAGCTCGACGATAAGGCCGATTCCTGCATTGCCTCGCTTGATGACAACCCAGCGCCGCCATTTCTGCCGCCCATCACCTGCCGGTCGCTTCTCGGACTCACGCCGAACCGCGCGCGATAGGTCCGCGAAAAATGCGAAGGCGACTCGAATCCGCATGCAACGCAAATCGACGTGATCGACATGTCGGTCTGCTGCAGCAACTCGCGCGCACGGGTGAGGCGCAGTTGCAGATAGAAATGCGTCGGCGTGTCCTTCAGCGACGCGCAGAACAGCCGCTCCAGCTGCCGCCGCGTCACGCTGATCTCCTGGGCGAGTTGGTCGGGTGTCAGCGGCTCTTCCATGTGCTGTTCCATTGCGCCGATCACCTGAATCAGCTTGCGGTTGTGCACGCCGTAACGTGCCGCGATTTCCATTCGCTGATGGTCCGAACGCTGCCGGATCCGGCTCACGACAAACTGTTCCGATACCGCCGAGGCCAACGCTGCGCCATGCTTGCGGCCGATCAGGTCGAGCATCATGTCGATCGACGCCGTGCCGCCCGCACACGTGATGCGCCGCACGCCGATTTCGAACAGCTCCTGGCTTGCGTTCAGCGAGGCATAGCGCTCGCGAAACGCCGACAACGCTTCCCAATGGACGGTCACGCTATCCGAGCCGCTGAGGAGCCCTGCTTCCGCGAGGACGAAGCTGCCCGTATCGATGCCGCCGAGCGTCGCGCCGGCGCGCTCGAGCCGCTTCAGGCAATCGCCGAGCACGCGCGTATAGCAGGCGAGCGGCTCGAAGCCCGCGACGACGAACACCGTCTGCGCCTCATGGACGTCGGCGATTGCCGCGTCCGCGTTGATCGAAATGCCGTTGCTGGCCGCAACCGGCGCGCCGTCGAGACTCAGAATGCGCCAGCGGTAGAGATCGCCGCGAAAGCGGTTCGCCACGCGCAACGGCTCGACCGCCGACATGAAACCGATCGCCGAAAAGCCCGGCAGCAGCAGAAACGACATATCTTCGGGCATCTTGCACAGACTCGATCAGGGACACTTATGGACACTCGGGGACACAAACCGCAAGCGGACGCGGGATTCCGGGCGAGCGTAGCAAGCAGCGCGCGAGCCGGCAAGGCGCACCAAAATTCAACGCAGCAAATCGATGCTGCACTGCAATGACGAACGATGCTGGTTTTCCCTCGTTGTCGCGTGGGAGCAAGAACGGGTCGCAGGCGGTCGCTTTGGCAGGAATATGGGGCATTAACGTTACGTCATTCGTGCAGTTCAGGCATCACTCAAGTATTACTCAATGCCGTATCGCGCATGTCCGGGAGGCCGCTCTGATTTTCTCGTTGCGGCCGGTTCGAAACACGCTGTTCAACGTGTCACAAGGGGGAACGTCATGAAGTTACGCGTCAAAGCCTTGCTTGCCCATCTTGCCTGTCTGGCGGCCGTCGCCGCTGCGTCGCCCGTATTCGCACAGGATCCCTCCACCTGTCGCGCGGTGCATTTTGCCGACATCGGCTGGACAGACATCACGTCGACCACTGCGCTCGCATCGACCGTATTCGAGGGGCTCGGCTATCAGCCTGTTACGACCGTCGCCTCGGTGCCGATTTCGTTCGCTGGCCTGAAGAGCAAACAGCTCGACGTGTCGCTCGGCTACTGGTGGCCCGTGCAAGAGAAGGCGATTGCACCGTTCGTCGATTCGAAATCGATCCAGGTGCTGCAACCGCCTAACCTGACCGGCGCTAAAGCGACCTTCGCCGTGCCGAGTTACGAATACGAGGCAGGCCTCAAGACTTTCGCCGACATCGCGAAACACCGCGATGAACTTGACGGCAAGATTTATGGCATTGAACCTGGCAGCAGCGCGAACGCGGCGATTCAGAAAATGATCGCCAACAATCAGTTCGGCCTCGGAGGTTTCAAGCTGATCGAGTCGAGTGAAGCGGGCATGCTGGTGTCGGTGGATCGCGCGATTCGCGCGAAAAAATGGGTGGTGTTTCTTGGCTGGGAACCGCACCCCATGAATATCCAGATCGATATGAAATACCTCACCGGTAGCGAGGGCGTATTCGGTCCGAACGACGGCGAAGCACGCGTTTATACGCTGACGTCCCCCGACTATCTGACGCGTTGTCCGAACGCAGGCAAGCTCGTGAGCAATCTGCGCTTTTCGACGCAACTGGAGAACGTGGTGATGCAGTCGGTGATGAACAAGGAAAAACCCGCCGATGCCGCCAAAGCGTATCTGAAGAAGAACCCGCAAGTACTGGATGCGTGGCTCGCAGGCGTGAAGACCTATGACGGTAAAGACGGCTTGCCCGCGGTGAAAGCCTATCTCGGGCTTTGACGGGGCCGCCCAGGCGCGGTCGGCTAGACGCGATTGGGTTTGACGCGGTCAGCTTTGACCCTGGGCCTTGCCCCAGTCGGGTCTCCATCCATCGAGTTGCGCATTTTCAATCCACAGGAACTACACGCATGAATCATGAAGTCATCGTGACCTGCGCGGTCACCGGCGCGGGCGATACGGTCGGCAAGCATCCGGCCATTCCCGTCACGCCGAAGCAGATCGCCGAAGCCGCTATCGAAGCCGCGAAAGCCGGCGCCACCGTCGCGCATTGTCACGTGCGCGATCCGAAGACCGGTCGCGGCAGCCGCGATCCGCAGTTGTATCGCGAGGTCGTCGACCGGATCCGCTCGTCGGGCACCGACGTGATCATCAATCTGACGGCGGGTATGGGTGGCGATCTCGAGATTGGTCCCGGTGAAGACCCGATGCGCTTCGGCGCGGGAACTGACCTCGTCGGCGGTTTGACGCGTCTCGCGCACGTCGAGGAACTGCTGCCGGAAATTTGCACGCTCGATTGCGGCACGCTCAATTTCGGAGACGGCGACTACATCTATGTGTCGACGCCCGCGCAATTGCGCGCCGGCGCACAACGTATCCAGGAACTCGGTGTGAAGCCGGAGCTGGAGATCTTCGATACCGGGCATCTATGGTTCGCGAAGCAATTGCTCAAGGAAGGTTTGCTCGACGCGCCGCCGCTGTTTCAGATCTGCCTCGGCATTCCATGGGGCGCGCCCGCCGATACCACGACGATGAAAGCGATGGCCGACAATCTGCCGCCTGGCGCGCACTGGGCCGGCTTCGGCATCGGCCGCATGCAGATGCCGATGGTCGCGCAGGCGATGCTCCTCGGTGGCCACGTGCGTGTCGGCCTCGAAGACAACATCTGGCTCGACAAAGGTGTGCACGCAACGAACGGCACGCTGGTGCAACGCGCGGTCGAGATTATCGACCGGCTCGGCGGACGCGCGCTTACACCTGCCGAAGGCCGCCGCAAACTCGGCTTGCCCGCGCGTGGCGAGCGGCAGTTGGAGCGGCGTGTGGCTAGACAGTACGCGTGACTCTGTCGCGCATCCGTTGCGCCTGATATAGCTTGATATAGCGCGCTTCGGAACCTGAGAACTCATAGGCAAAGGAAATATCAGCAATGGCAGTGATCGTCGATATCAAAACATTTGCGGCAATCGGCGCGGGCGTGATCGGCAGCGGCTGGGTGGCGCGCGCGCTCGCGCATGGGCTCGACGTCGTCGCGTGGGACCCCGCTCCCGGCGCGGAAAAACAGTTGCGCGAGAACATCGCGAATGCGTGGCCGGCTCTGGAGCGTGTCGGCCTCGCCGAGGGCGCAACGCCCGACAGGTTGCGTTTCGTCGATACGATTGAAGCCTGTGTCGAACAGGCGGATTTCATTCAGGAGAGCGCGCCCGAACGCGAAGCATTGAAGCTCGCCTTGCATGAACAGATCAGCCGTGCGGCGAAGCCGGATGCGATCATCGCTTCGTCCACCTCCGGCCTGCTGCCGAGCGACTTCTACGCACGGGCGGTGAATCCGCAGCGTTGCATCGTCGGGCATCCGTTCAACCCGGTGTATCTGCTGCCGCTCGTCGAAGTGCTTGGCGGCGAACGTACCGCACCGGCAACCATCGACGCCGCGATGCAGGTTTATCGTTCGCTTTCCATGCGCCCGCTGCGAGTGCGCAAGGAAGTCCCCGGTTTTATCGCTGACCGTTTGCTCGAAGCGCTCTGGCGCGAGGCGCTGCATCTGGTCAACGAAGGTGTGGCGACCACGGGCGAAATCGACGACGCGATCCGCTTCGGCGCAGGCATCCGCTGGTCGTTCATGGGCACGTTCCTGACGTACACGCTGGCGGGCGGCGATGCGGGCATGCGCCACTTCATGCAGCAGTTTGGACCGGCATTGGAGCTGCCGTGGACTAAACTGGTAGCGCCGCAGCTAACTGACGAGTTGATCGATCGGGTGGTGGACGGGACGTCTGAACAGGTCGGGCCGCGCTCGATCAAGCAGCTTGAACGCTATCGGGACGATTGCATTACGAGTGTGCTGGCGGCGATTGGGGAAGCCAAGGCGCGGCATGGCCTGCTTCCCGCGGAGTGATGCGACTGCATGCTGGCAAGCGCACCGCGGCGTCAGCCCAGTGCGTTCCCACAGCGGCCGCTGCAGCTCATACTGACGAAGGAGACGATTACCTATGCCCGACAACGCAACGCTACCCTGCTATCGCGATACCGTGCGCGCTGAATGGGTCGATTACAACGGCCACTTGCGCGACGCGTTCTACATGCTGATTTTTAGCTTCGCGACTGACGCGTTGATTGATGTAATCGGACTGTCTGATTCGGTGCGTAAGGAACGTGGCCGCTCGATCTATACGCTCGAAGCGCATATCAACTACCTGCATGAAATCAAGGAAGGCGCGCAGGTTCGCGTCGATATGCGCGTGCTGGGGCATGACGCGAAGCGGCTGCATCTTTACCTCGAGATGTTTGCCGATGATGGCGTCGAACCGGTGGCCGCAGGCGAGCAGATGCTGCTGCACGTCGATACCGGCGGCCCGCGCGCTGTTGCCTTCGACCCTGATGTCGAGGCGCGCGTTCAGGCGTTGGCGCAAGCGCATACTGTGTTGCCGGCGGCCAGGTTTGCGGGGCGCGTGATCGGATTGCCTGTCAAGGCGCCGCGCAATTGAAGTGCGGGAAGCGAGGGGAGTGAGCATGCTTGAACCGGAGATCGCGGCGTTCATCGAACGGACCGCTGCCATCTATGCAGGGCATTCGACTTCATTGCCGCCGAGCGAGCAGCGCGCGATTTACGAGCGCTATGCGGCTGCACTCACGCCGCCTTTACCAGCCGATGTGATAGCCGAAGACGCTGTGTTTCGGGCGAGCGCCGGGCATCTGATCAGGCTGCGGCTTTATCGGAGTCGTAGAAAGGCGAGCCGGACACGCGGCGGGACCGTCCTGTACTTTCACGGTGGCGGTTTCGTGCTCGGCTCATTGGAGAGCCATCAGATCGTGACGGCGCGTATTGCTGCGGATACCGGCCTCGATGTGATTGCGGTCGATTACCGGCTTGCGCCTGAACACCGCGCGCCGGCCGCGCATGACGATTGTCTGGAGGTCACGCTCGCGGCATTGGACGGCCGGTTGCCGTTTGATTCGCTAGCGGAAAATGCGCTGCAATTGGCGGGTGATAGTGCCGGCGCCAATCTCGCTGCCAGCGCCGCAATGCGGTTGCGCGATGACGGTGTTCAGGGCGTATGCGGACTTGCGTTGGTCTATCCGATGCTTGGCACCGAGCCACAGATGCCTGCGCGAGAAAGCGAAGCGCATGCGCCGATGCTGACGCTTGCAGATGTCCATGCGTTTCGCGATCTATATTGGGGCGAACGCGGGGGTAAACGCGGGGGCGAACGCGCGCCCTATCCTGCGTGGACGATACCGATCGATGCGGCACGCTTCGACGGACTTCCGCCCACGCTTGCCATCGGTGTTGAACACGATCCGTTACGGGACGACGCGAGGGTGTTTGTCGAACGCGTCAATGCGGCCGGTGGACACGCCCAATTATGGATTGGAACCGGGCTCGTACACGGTTGCTGGCGTGCGCTCGAATCGAGTCCCGGTGTACAGGCGTTGCATCACACTGTCTGTCAGTTTCTAGAATCAACAAATCCGCGCTTCACGTCTGAGCCGCTCCCCCACTCCGCTTGAACGAACTGGCAAAAAATAGCACCTGGTATTGCACCGCATTCGCCCAATACTTCCACGTATGCCCGCCGGGCCGCTCCGCATAATCATGCGGCACGCCCAACTCGACTAGCCGCGCATGCAGCATCCGGTTCGACTGAACAAACGAATCATTCACCCCGCAATCGATCGTCAGCGCAATATGCGCGTTCCCCAAGCTACGGGCGTTCTCAACAATCGCCTCGTTGTTCCAGAAATCGGCATGACGGGTAGGATCCCCAAACACCTGATCGATCCCAGGCTCATCCTCGCAACCGCGTGGATCGACCGCTCCGCTAATACTTCCCGCAGCGCCGAATTCGTCCGGCCGGTCCAGCGCGATATGCAACGCCCCGAACCCGCCCATGCTCAACCCTGTAATCGCGCGCGCCTGGCGCGTCGCAATCGTGCGGAAATGCGTGTCGATGTAGCCGACGACTTCTGTACCTACATAGGTTTCGTAACGGCTGCGCGGATCGACAGGGCTGTCGATATACCAGCTTTCATGACCGCCGTCCGGCATGACGAGGATCACGTGATAGCGGTCGGCCAGTTTGCCGATGTGCGAATTCGCGGTCCAGTCGGTGTAGTCGCCGCCTGAGCCGTGCAGCAAGTAGACGACGGGGAAGCGATCGGCCGCTTTGCCGTGCGTGTATTGGTCGGGCAGCACCACAGTCGCGCCGAGCGACTTATGCATGGCCGCGCTGGGAATGGTGACGACCCTGGACTGAAACGCCCAGACCGGGTTCGTGAAAAGCAGCGTCAGAATGAGCCAGAACGCACGATTTTTCATGGTTTGTCGCTCTCCCCTTTTCTATGTGTCCAAAGAACACTGTCTGGCATCTGGCGGCAAAATTCTGACGACGACTCTAACAACGGCGACTTACAACCAAATTTCAGTGAAGCATACGGTCTCGTCAGCTTGGCGCCGCTCCAGGGGGAGCTGGACCGGGCCAAACCGAACGTCTATTCAACGGCTACGCTGTGCAGGTGAATGCAGGAGCGGCAACACGTCTATTCAATGTGCGCTGAAAAGCCGACCTGATCCGGCACAACATCCTGTCGCAATGTGAGTTCCGGGATGTCATACGCCCCGGCGTTCTGTGGGCGAAACGGTATCGGCGCGGTCGTCCACAGCTCATCGAGACGTTGCCCGAGCGCGTCACAAACCTTCGAGAACCTTGCTTCGTCGACCCGGCTAGTCCGATGTATGACAAACGGCGGCAACACGTCGAAGCCGGGGTAATACAGAACCCCATGCTGAATAGGGAACAACACATCGTCGATCGGCCCGTTGATACCGCGCGGGCTGTAATGAGATTCCCATCCACCTGTTGTAACGATCAGCATCGCCCGCTTGCCTGCCATGGTGCCTTCACCGTAGCGGTCGCCCCAGCGCGCGTCGGAGTGCTCTCCAACGCCATACGCGAAGCCATAGGCATAGACGCGCTCCACCCAGCCTTTCAGGATCGCAGGCATCGAAAACCACCACAGCGGAAACTGCAGGATCACCGCATCCGCCCATTTCAGCTTCTCCTGTTCGAGTGCGATGTCCTGACTTTGCCTGCCGTCCTTGAAAGCACGCTTCGAGTCGAGAGAGGGATCGAAACGCGCGCCGGGTTGCCGATCCAGGTTGTCGTTTGCATCGAGCGATACTTTCCAGTTCATCGCATACAGATCGGATACCTGGACGACGTGCCCGGCATCCTCGAGACGCCTTACCGAAAAGTCCTTGAGCGACCCGTTCAACGACCGGGGTTCCGGGTGCGCATAGACGAGAAGAACATTCATAACCTGACCTCCGTTGCCAGAAAGCAATACGATAGGTCTGCGTCCGGTATATTGGAAATGAATTACCAATATGTCAGGTATTGCCATGAATAATCTCAGAAGATTGGACCTCAACCTGCTGGTGACACTCGATGTTCTGCTATCCGAACATAATGTGACCCGTGCCGCGGAACGCTTGAACTTCTCTCAACCGTCGGTGAGCGTGCATCTTGCCAAACTGCGGGATATCTTTGGCGACCCCTTGTTGCTGCCGGGACCACGAGGCATGCGCCCCACCGCGAGGGCCGAAGAATTGCGCGAACCTTTGCGCCAGGCGCTCGATGCACTTGAGCACGCGGTGGCGCCGGCCAGCCCATTCAATCCGGCCGAAGCGAGTCATACGTGGCGTGTGGCCGCTACCGACTATGCCGAATCGACGATCCTGCTGCCCACACTCGCCGGTCTGCGCGCGGCGGCGCCTGGCACCAGACTCGCGATCGTGGAAGCCGTTCCGCCACGCATCGCGAGGCAAGCGGAACAGGGAGACATCGATCTAGCATTCCATACCAGTGAAGGCGCGCCGCCCGGATTGCGCGGGCGGGTGCTTTTCAAGGAACGGTATGTGCTGGCAGGTCGCGCAGATCACCCGCGCCTGAAGCGACGGCCAACGCTCGCGCAGTTCTGCAAACTGGAGCACGTGATCGTCTCGCCGGATGGCGGCGGATTTAGCGGCGTCACGGATGACGCGCTTGCTGAGGTGGGTCTCACGCGCAAAGTTGTGCTTTCGGTTCCGCACTTCCTGTTCATGATGTCAGTGCTGGCGAGTACTGACATCGTGGCGATGCTGCCTTGGCGATTGGTGCGCGGCAATAGCGCGCTCAAGGTCGTCGAGGCGCCGGTTGACGTGCCGGGTTACGAAATGACGATGCTCTGGCATGAACGCTCTCATCGCGACCCGGCGCATCAATGGCTGCGGGAATGCATCACGGACTCGGTGGCGACGTGAACACCCGCGAAAGTGCCGGGGCCCAGGCCGACGTCAACGCAATGAAACAACCGGCCCCCCGCTACCCTCCCAAATTTCAGGCAACACGCCGCCCTTCAACCGGGTATCCAGGATCGGTATAGCCCAGTGTGGAAGCATGACCCGGCGCAACGAGACTATCGACCAGTTTCTCGTCCTCCGGTCCGAGCTGCAATTTCAATGCATCGACATAGCTGTCCCACTGCGCTTCGGTACGCGGTCCGGCAATGGTGCTGCTGACGAGCCGGTTCTTGAGGACCCACGCCAGCGCGAACGCAATCGAAGTCGTGCCGCGCTCTGCCGCATGCCCGGCGATCGTCTGGGCGATTCTGAGCGACTCCGGCCGCCACTCGGTCTGCTGGATTCGCTTATCGCCGCGACCTGCGCGCGAATCGGCCGGGGGGGTTGCGTCCACCGCATATTTGCCGCTGAGCACCCCGCGTGCGAGCGGGCTATACGACACGACACCCAGACCGTAGTGATGCGCCGCCGGCAACTGCTCGACTTCCGCTGTGCGGTCAACGATGTTGTAAAGCGGCTCGCTTGCGACCGGCCGGTCGATGCCGAGCTGGTCGGCAAGACGCGCGATTTCGGCAATGCGCCAGCCCCGGAAGTTGGATACGCCGAAGTAGCGGATCTTGCCCTGGCGGATCAGATCGCCGATGGCGCGCACGCCCTCTTCCAGCGGTGCATCGGTCAGCGCCCGGTGAAAGTAAAGGATGTCGATGTAGTCGGTACCGAGCCGCTTCAGGCTCGCTTCGACAGACTGGATAATCCACTTGCGCGACTGGCCTTGTTCGTTCGGACCCTGTGCGGTCGGAAAACCGAACTTCGTGGCCACGACCCAGTTGTCCCGGCGCTCAGCGATGGCCCGCCCGACGATTTCTTCCGAACGGCCTGCGTGATAGACGTCAGCCGTGTCGATGAAATTGACACCCTGGTCGTATGCTTTGTCGATGATCCGCTTCGCGCTCGCCTCGTCAGTCTCGCCGCCGAACATCATTGCGCCGAGACACAAAGGCGAAACCTTCAGGGCACTGCGGCCAAGATACCGATAGTCCATTATGTGTATGCTCCGTTCAGGCTAGGCCTGCGATAGAAATGGTTGAAAGACTCAAGGCGGCCGGTCAAGCGTCGCGGCTTTGGAACACTTGCCTCGCGATCGACAGATTGCGATCCGCCGTACGGACGCCATACGCCCATGCCGGCTCGATCGTCTAAGACGCTCAATTTACTGGCTATGGAGACAGGTGACTAGACGGTAGAATCGGCAAACACCTATGAGTGAGATTCATGAATGGCACGCGAAAACCTGAACGATCTGCTGGCATTTCTCGCGGTCGCGCGCGAACGCAGCTTTACCAAAGCCGCGGCAAAACTGAGCGTGTCGCAATCGGCGCTGAGCCACACCATCCGCGGGCTCGAATCGAGGCTGGATATCCGTCTGCTGACCCGGACCACGCGCAGCGTCTCGCCTACGCCGGCCGGCGAGCGGCTGCTGGCCACCGTGGGACCGCGGTTCGATGAGATCGACGAAGAGCTGGCGGCATTGAGCGAACTGCGGGATAAGCCCGCCGGCACCATCCGCATCACCACAGACGAACATGCGGCGAACTCGATACTTCAACCGAAGCTGACGCAACTTCTGTCCGAGTATCCGGACATCAAGGTCGAGGTCATCGTCGACCTCGGCTTGACCGATATCGTCGCGCAGCAATATGACGTTGGCGTACGTCTCGGCGATCAGGTGGCGAAAGACATGATCGCGGTACGCATTGCACCTGACATGCGTATGGTGGTCGTCGGCGCGCCCGCCTACTTCGCGAAACGTTCGCGGCCCAAGGCCCCACAGGACCTGACCGATCACAACTGCATCAATCTCCGGCTGCCGACCCACGGTGGCCTATATGCCTGGGAGTTCGAAAAGTCAGGTCACGAACTGAAAGTGCGCGTGGAAGGCCAACTCGTGTTCAACGGAACAAACCAGATGCTCAAGGCCGCGCTGGCCGGCTGCGGTCTTGCCTATATTCCGGAGGATCTGGCGCGACCGTATATCGCCGGCAGGCAACTCAAGCAGGTTCTCAAGGACTGGTGCCCGACTTTCCCGGGCTACCACCTTTACTACCCGAGCCGCCGTCAATCTTCGCGAGCCCTGGCTGTGCTGGTCGATGCGCTGCGCTACCGGGCCGGCTCATCCGCTCAAAGACGTCGATAGCACTGACCCGATGCGGGTCCTCTGCGCAATCCAATAAGTGCGATCACACTTTCCCATTCCCAGCGCCAATCGTATCCAGTTCAGCGCGTACTTCGTCAGTCAAGCTCAAGTGTGCCGCCTGCATGTTTTCACGCAAATGCCCAAGCGACGAAGTGCCCGGAATCAGCAGAATGTTAGGCGCGCGATGCAGAAGCCAGGCGAGCGCCACCTGCATCGGCGTCGCGCCGATCGTTTGCGCGATCGTGGACAGCGCTGACGACTGGATCGGCGTGAATCCGCCAAGCGGGAAGAACGGTACATACGCGATCCCCTTCCCTGCCAGTTCATCGACCAGAGCATCGTCTTCCCGGTGAACCAGGTTGTAATGATTCTGTACGCAGACGATCTCCGCGATGCCTTGTGCCTCGGCGACCTGGGCCGCGGTCACGTTGCTCAAACCGATATGGCGAACCAGCCCTCGCTGTTGAAGTTCGGCAAGCGCCGCGAGCTGCTTTTCAATCGACCCTTCGGCAGGTGCGTGCACGCTGCCCATGATTCGCATATTGACGACGTCGAGCGCATCGACACCTAGATTGCGAAGGTTGTCGTGAACGCCGCGCTCGATATCCTCCGGCTCGAGCGCCGGCAACCACGAACCGTCGTTGCCACGAACCGCGCCAACCTTGGTGACGATCACGAGGTCATCCGGATAAGGATGCAGTGCTTCGCGAATCAACTGGTTGGTGATGTGGGGCCCGTAGAAGTCGCTCGTATCGATGTGATTGACGCCCGACGTCACCGCTTTGCGCAATACGGCGATCGCTGCGTCACGATCTTTCGGCGGCCCGAATACGCCGGGTCCGGCCAGTTGCATGGCGCCATAACCCATGCGTTGCACTAGGCGGCCAGCCAGCGGAAAGGTGTCCATGGAGGTGAAGTTCGACATAGCGCGCTCCTTGAGGTGAGGTGAGGGGTTGAGCGGCAGTATGACGAGGATTGCGTTGTTCGATAATCCAGCCTAAATTGCACGGGTTGTTAAACATTTTGAACAATGGCCATGGAATTCAACGATCTCGCCGCATTCGTTTCGGTCGCTCGCGCCGGCGGCTTTCGCGACGCCGCGCGCATCAGCGGCGTCTCCGCCTCCAGTCTGAGCATTGCCGTGCGTCGTCTCGAGTCGAAGCTCGGGTTGCGCTTGCTCAACCGAACCACGCGCAGCGTGGCCCCGACCGAGGCTGGCCTGCGTCTGATCGAAAAGCTGACGCCCTTGTTCAGCGAGATGGAAGCCGCGCTGGATGTCCTGAACCGGTTCAGGGACAAGCCGAGCGGCACACTCAAACTCAACGTGCCGTCGAGCGCCGCCCGCATCGTGTTGCCGACCATCATCCCCCAGTTCCTGAAGGCCTATCCCGACATACGCGCGGAGGTCGTGGTGGAGGATGGTTTCGTCGATGTGCTGTCGATCGGCTGCGACGCGGGCATTCGCTATGACGAGCGGCTTGAGCAGGACATGATCGCGATTCCAATCGGTCCACGTGTGCAGCGTTTCGCTACAGCCGCGGCGCCGGGGTATCTCGACACGCATGGCAGACCCGAGCATCCGCGCGACCTGCTCTCCCATGCGTGCTTGCGTGGTCAATTCGCCGGCGGTGCTACGCCGACCTGGTTTTTCGAGCGTGACGGCGAGGTGGTCCAACTGAATCCGTCGGGACCGCTCCTCGTCAGGCCCGGCGCGGCTATCGACCTTGCCGTCAGTGCAGCTGTCGCAGGCGTGGGGGTGATTCACCTTTTCGAGGACATGCTGCGCGCGCCTCTCGATAGCGGCGCCCTGGAGCCGATCCTGGAGCCGTGGTGGCAGCGCTTTTCAGGGCCGTTTCTTTACTATCCGGGCCGTCGTCATTTGCCGGCACCGTTGCGCGTATTTGTCGATTTCTTGAAGGCAAGTAGCTAGATAGATACGCCGGTCATTTGCAGTGGGCCGTAACAGGCGAAGAACATCGTACTCGTGAAACTGTCGGCGTCGACGGATGCCGACAGGCTGTAGGCATCCGTCATTACGGGTCGCGCAACGCGAGGCCGATCAGAACGCGTGACGCATCCCCACTGTGACCGCCACTTGCGTGTTCGAGGACGACGGCGAAAGCGTGTTGATCATGGCATGCGAGAGCACGGAGTCAGCAGGTGCACCGTGCACGTTCTGATAGACGCCTTCAAGATAGAAGTCGGTGCGCTTGCTGATCGAATAATCGGTCTGGAGCATCACCGTATTCCATCCCGGCGACGAGCCGTTATAGGCGCCATGCGTGTAGGTATACGCGCCCGATACGCTCAACGCAGGCGTGAGCGCGTACTTTACGTTCGCCTCGTAGTTGTCGAGGCGGAGCGAGCCACTCAGGCTTCCGGCGGAAGAGTCGCCAGCACCGAGGTAAGTGCCGGTTCCGAACGAGAAGACACCCGACACGTTGTCCAGTTGCGTATGGCTCCAGACCAGACCAACGGTAGCCGGTCCGAACGTGTAGTTACCGCCAAGCGACCAGACACGCTGGCGTTGTGCAAGGAAGTTCGCACTGGTGTCGCCCGTGGTAACGGCGCCGCCTGCGCTGCCTGCGTTGTTGAATTGCAGGTATCCGGCGGCAAGATTGATCGGCCCTTGCGTATAGGAAACGCCGAAGCCGTATGAGCGGTTGTTCGCGAAGCTGCCTGCTTTATTGCTGAAGGCATACATCGTTTCGAACGTGACGCCGCTGTAAGTCGGGCTCGTATACTTCACCGTATTGTTGACAACGACCGAGTTCGCAGCAAGGTTGTCGTTTTCGAACGGATGCGCGGCCATGTTGCCGCCCCACGTGTTGGACTCTGCCGTGAGCGGTCCGACAAGATCGTTCATCACGTCAAACTGGCGGCCGAACGTCAAGGTGCCGTAGGGATCGCTTTGCAAACCGACCCAAGCCTGTGAGCCGAAACCATCGCCGGAGAAAGCCTGGGCGCCGTTATTCAGAAGGAACCCTTGCTCCAGCTTGAAGACCGCATGCAAGCCGCCACCGAGATCCTCCGAACCCTTGAGGCCGAAGACCGTGTTCTGCGTCGAGCTGGTCACTTCCTGCCAGTTGCTATGTCCGCCCTGATTGTTCGTGTAGATCAATCCCGCATCGATAAGACCATAGAGGGTCACGCTGCTTTGCGCATGCGCCGAAATAGCAAAGGCGCCGGAAAGCGCGACCACGAGTAGAGACTTTTTCATACCTGTTGGCTCCGTGATTTAGCGGTGGTGATGTAATCGGTCGTGTGTGTTCGATACTCACTGGCAAGCGTGTTGACCGCCAACAAGTTCTACGAACGGATAGGCAATGCATTCGCACGCCGGTGGCACGCGAATCGCGGAAACAGTCGATGTCGTTTGCTGATTATTGCGTGCAGTGCATACCAATGACTTGCGAATGGCGCGTACTGACTACAGCATGGTTTTCAAACAGGTTACGCAGGCGCGTCGTGCGAGCGCTGCCGAAAAAGAACAGTGCGATGATATGACGTCGAAAATAAATAGCGCGTCAAAAAATAAAATAGCGTGGTGCCAAAAAAACACGGGTGCGGCGATAATGGGGTAGAAACTTCACCCCGATGCACCCGCCATAAAAGCCGATGTGGCGCTGACGCTAGCCAACCGGCAGGCCTCGGACATGAAACAGCTCGTCGACCAGATGGTCGAGTACTCTGTCGTGCTCGGCGACGACACCCCACTTGCACGCGAACAGGTCGAGCTGCATGAGCTTTACGATGAACTCGTCGCCTCCTCGCGCCCGGCAATCGAGGCCAAAGGACTGAAGTTGCGCGCGGCGTTCGATCCGGCGCTATCCACTGTCACGTCCAATCGTCTCAAGCTTAAGCAGATTGCCGTCAATCTGCTCTCCAACGCGACAAAGTACACGAAGTCCGGCGAGATCGAACTTGCCTTCGCAACGATCGGCGCGGAGCACTGGTCGATTCGCGTGTCGGATACCGGCGTGGGCATTGCACCTTCGGATGCGGACCGGGTATTCGACGAATTCGAACGCGCGGCAGGCGAAGATATTCCCGGCACGGGCCTCGGCCTCGCGATCGTCAAGGAGCTTTGCCGCGTGTTGAACGGTCAGATCGATTTTTCGTCATGCGAAGGCGTTGGGACCACGTTCGAAATCCGGTTCCCGCTGGTGCTGCCTGAAGCCGAATAAACGTCCGCCGGAAGCTGACGCCAGCACCGGCGGTGAGGCGATGGAGACGTGCGAAGGGTAGAAATTTGTCCCGCTCGATTTCTCGAACAGCTTGAGGGCCTCACGACTTGGCGGATGAGCGGAACACTTGCGCTCGTTGGCACGATTTAAATATTACGATTTGCAAACAAATACATTTTACTTCGTAATAAATAATCGATTAACTCACACCGACCTGCCCCCTGACTGATTGACTCACGCACGAATTCAAGTGCAACCTCCCGAAGTTGCCATTACGGAAATTCGGCACGTCCTTGACAAACTCTGGTGGTGTCACCTATTTTTCATCTGCCGCCAATATACGAATATCCGATTGCGCAAACACCTCCCGAAAAGAACCGGAATATCCAAATCAGATATTTAGTTATTCTACGCATACTGCATAGAGATATGAATCTATGCGCTTTGAAGTAAGTTGGTCTCAACCGCTGCATGCCGACGATTCACCATCAATATTTCGAACTCCGATATATCCCCATCGGCGAGAGCGGCCTTTGTGAAACGGTATCTGAACCCACCACCAAGGATAGAGATGAAACGAGACGAGCGTCTTACCGGCCATAGCCATCATCGCCAAAGCAGGCTGCCGGGCACGGGAACCTTAGCGGTCGCGATCATGCTTCTCGGAGGTTGCGGCGGAGGGGACGGCGGTTCTTCCTCAGGCACGGCTGTGAGCATGCAGCAGACTGCCGCGAATCAGCAACTCACCGCACAACAGGCCGCCGCGCAGTCGCAAGCACCAACAGGCAATCAAACCTATGTCGACCCGGTCGCCTATTCGGGCAATGCCACAGATGGCCTCGCGCCGACTCAGGCCTCGGAGAAGGCCGCGGTCATGCACTACCAGTGGACCTTAGGCAAGACGCCGATCAACTACACCACGACTACCGGCCATTTGACGGCCACCGATTCGAGCGGCAACCCCGAAGCCACGATGTCCTATGTCGCGTACACCGCGCCGAGTACGAACGGCTCGCCGCGACCTGTGACGTTCGTCTATAACGGTGGCCCGGGCTCCTCCTCCATCTGGCTGCGACTGGGGTCGTTCGCGCCGACGCGGGTAGCCACGCCCGACCCCGTGTTCGGGAACTGGCCGAACTATCCGCTCGTCGACAATAAGGACAGCTTGATCGACACCACGGACATGGTCTTCATCGACCCGCCGGGAACAGGTCTTTCAGAGGCGATTCTGCCGAACACGAACCAGAAGTTCTGGACGACCGACGCAGACGTCAACATCATGCGCGACTTTATCGAGCGCTATCTGACGGTCAACAATCGCAGCAGTTCGCCGATTTATCTGTACGGCGAGTCGTACGGCACGCCTCGCACCGATATGCTCTCATTGGCGCTCGAATCGGCCGGCGTGCATTTGACCGGCATCGTTCTTCAGTCTGCAATCCTGAACTACTTTGCGGATGCGATCGAGGCAGTCGCTATTACAAACTCGACGAGCGCGCTGGCATTGGATACGGATACGTTGGCCGGCTATTTCCCAGGCTACGCGGCAGTCGCAGCCTACTTCAACCAGGTGTCGCCAGCTCCACTCAATCAGGACCTTTACGCATACCAGGCGAGCCTGTTTGTCACGGCTGAATACAACCGGTTCAGGCGGTATTCGCAATCGTGGGTGCTCAGTCAGCTTGGCGTACCGGACGCCTTGGGTACGCCGGTGTTTCCCAGTGCCAAGACGCTTCAGTCGTGGACCTTGCCATCCAGTTTGACCGTGCAGGCGCTGCAGGGCTACTTCAACGCCAACCCGTTCTCGACGAGCCTCCTGCCCGGCACGACGATCGGCCGCTACGACGGACGCGTGTTATTGCCGAATTCGGATCCGCGTCTGCAAAACGACGGCGACCCGTCTGACATCCTGATCTCACAGCCGTTCACCACGGCTTTAGCAACGCAGATGCCTGACTACCTGGGATACACAGCGCCGAACGCGACCTATTTGCCGCTGAACGACAACATCATCCAGGTGTGGGATTTCTCGCATGATGGAAAGCCCCTGCCCGACACGATCCCGGATCTGCTGGGCGCGTTAACGCTCAACCCGCAACTCAAGGTGCTCTCGGAAAACGGCTTTCATGATCTGGCCACACCGTTCTTCAATACCGAGAAGCAACTTGCGCGGCTGCAAACGGTACCCGGTCTGAATCCGGATTTGCAGGTCAACTTCTTCCAGGGCGGACATATGATCTATCTGGATGACGTCGCCCGTCCGCTGATGAAACGGGATCTGGTGCGCTTCTATCGGGGCACGCCGCTTCCGGATGCGCTCGCGCTCTGGACGCTGCCGCCACCGTGGCGCGACGAAAGCCCCGCCAGTGAGCCGACCGCTACCGCCACGGCGCAAGCCACGGCACCCTGACTGAACTGACGCGATGTGCCTCGTTCGCGATACTCTATTCACTCAATCAATGCGAGTCATCATGTCCCTTTTCGATATGTTGCGGCGTGTTTCCCCGTTGATCGTCCTCGGCTGCCTGATTGGCAGCGCGCACGCGTTACCGCCGCAAGCGGTGGCGCCAGCGACGCCGCCAAACGGGGCCAGAGGCGTCGACGGTCCGTTCTTTCCTCAAAACCGTGCGGCACCCGTCACGCCGTCCACCGGCACTGCCCTGCAGCAGGAAGCTCAGCAGCGGCTCGAAGCGCGGCTGGGGGCGAATACGGCCCTTAGCAATGGCGCGGCGGTCACGAAGACTCAGGCCCAGACGGCGGGGCTCGGCTATGTCGCCAAGCACTTTGATCAGATCGATACGAGCCATAAAGGGAGTGTGACCATGAGCGACGTCAGGCAGTATCTTCAGCAGCAGGGTCGCTAGCGGCTAGTCATCGGTCAGGGCATTCTTTCTCTGGAAGAACGCTTTTGACAAGTGCGAATGGCCACTCGGGCCATTCGCACGTCTACCCCGCCCCGGCGTTCCTGCCGGTCGGCAAACACTCGCTCATCGCGCCACCGCCGTCGCTCAGCCCCCGCACCACAACCTCCGACGACTTGCCATCACGTCTCGCCAATTCGGCGAGGTCGAGCAACGCCGCGTATTTCGCCGAACAGTCCTGTTGCGATTCAACCGCTCGGTGCACGGCATGCGTTTCGGTTTGTGTGATGCCCTCCCCAAGTGCGATCGCTACGCCTGTAGCAACGATCATCGTTGCCAATGCACTTACCTTGCATAGCGTCCGCGCGCGTACCACGTTGAAACCCGACCGCGCCGCCCGCGCACTTCCCTGCCCGCGCATCCATGACGAACCGATTTGCCCGGCCTCATCGCCGGCTCTCACTCGCACGTTTTCACTCATGACCAGTGCGCCGGCACCCAGACATTGCCCACCCAGTGCCCCGGCACCCACACGACAGGGCGCGGCGCAGGCGCGACATAGACAACGCGCGGTGCGACATACACAGCAGGCGGCGGGGGCGGCGGCGGAACGTAGACAACTGGAGGCGGCGGCACATACACAGCCGGCGGCGGTACGACAACGACCGGAGGCGGCGGCACATACGCGACCGGCGGCGGTACGACAACAACCGGCTTCGGCGCAACCACGACCGTCGTGCTGCCCGTCGTGACGACGCCGGTGGTCGTGACCGTCCCGCTTGTCGTCACCGTGTTGCCGTGTGTCCCCGTCGTGCTCGTCGACGTCGTCACCACGCCTGGCGCAACTCGCGTGGCCGTACCGGAGTGATTGACGGTACCGCCATCAGACCCCGTCACCGTGCCCGAACGTGAACACGAAGCGCCCGCGCAGTTGGTCGATGCCGAATGGTTGACCGTGTTGCCGTTCGAGCCCGTGATCGACCCTGACGACGAATACTGGCCAGGCGCGGTTTTAGTCACATCGCCGGAGGTCGTGGCTGTTTTGCCGTCCGGTCCCGTGAGGGTGCCGGTATGCGAACAGGTGCCGCCCGCGCAATTGGTGTCGCCGGCGTGCTGGACCTGGTTGCCGTAGCGCCCCGTCGCCGTGCCTGAATTCGAGAACTGGCCGGGGGCGTTACGGGTCACCGTGCCGGTGTTGGTCGCCACGCCGCCGTAGGGGCCGGCCACGCCGCCAGCATGCGAACAACTGCCGCCGCCACACGAGCCGTAACGCGCGCCGTTGTAGGTGCCGCGCGAGGTGTACGCGGTGCCGTGCTGCGACCAGGCGAAAGCCGAAGCGCTGCCGAGCGCGAGTACAGCGACGGTTGCGGTGAGCGCGAGCTTGCGCAGCGCGCTGCGTACGGATGCGGCGGTCGTCACGGAGGCAGGGGAAGCGGCGGTGGCCGGGACGACGAACGAACAGTTTTTCACGGTATGTCCTTCTTGATTTCGGGCCACTTTTGCGCACTGCGGCGTGGCGACAAACGGACTATAGAAGGACACCTGGTTTTAATCAGCAGCGAAGATATGTCACCCTGTTTCACTGCGACAGATGCCTGCTGGGCAAGCGTTTACGGGCGATTCGAACGAGCCGTGACATAGGTCGACATAAATTGTTACGGGCCGGGCCCAGCCCGTGCTGCCCGCAGGGTCAAACGCGACAGCGAGCCCTGTTCGACACGACCGCGACACTTTTCCAAAATACGCATGTCCTAGGGTTCGATGGATGCAACGGCGCAAGCCGCTCACTTATCACCCCGCTTACTCTTCCTTCAAGAGGCGCACATGTCGACAAAACGCGAGTCGAAACCCAAAGCCAAGGCGAAAGTAAGCACGGCGAAAGCAGAAGGCAAACGAAAGCCGGCCAGCAAGGCCGCCGCACCTGGCAAGAAGGCCACTGCGCACGTCAGCGGCGCAAAACAGCCTGCCGGGACTGCCACCGCGACACCGTTCGGTCCGCGAATATTGGACCAGCCCGTGTTCGCGCAACCTCAGCCGACCGCAGACCCAACGGTGTTTCGCGTGCCCCATCCATCGGACGATGCGGCCTATAAGGAAATCGACAAGCTCAATGCAGAGCACAAACTGTTTCCGTTGCCGTTTCCCGCGCCCAGAGGCGGCGTGGAACCCCAGCTCACCCTAGCCGAAGTCATGGGAGGCAACACAGCCGCCATCGACAGAATCACAGCCGCCGGACAACTGGTATTTCACGCGTTAGGAGATTGCGGCAATACGAAAGGCCCGGCGACCCAAAACGAAGTGGCCGACAAATTGACCGCCGACTTCAACGAAGCCAACGCCAGTGAGGTGCCGCAGTTCGCGTTGTTACTCGGCGATGTCGTCTATAGCTTCGGCGAGGGTCAGTACTACTACGATCAGTTTTACGAACCGTATCGAGACTATCCGGCACCGATCCTCGCCTGCGCCGGCAATCACGACGGCATGGTTTCGCCGGAAGCGCACGCCGCGAGTCTCACTGCGTTCCTGCGAAATTTTTGTGCGCAGACCTTCGCCGTGACGCCTGAAGCCGGCGGATTGTCGCGCACCGCGCAAATCCAGCCAGGCGTCTTCTTCACTCTCGAGGCGCCGTTCGTGCGCGTGCTGGTGATTTACAGCAACACGCTCGAAGATCCCGGTGTGATTTCGGACCCGAAAATCGGGAGTACTCAGCTCGACTTTCTCGACGCCGCGCTCAAGCGCGTCAAAGCCGAGCAGTTCACCGGTGCACTGCTGATCGCGGATCATCATCCGCCGTACAGCGCGGGCGGACACGGATCGAGCGTCGATATGCTGGCGCAGATCGACAAAGTCTGCGAAGCCAACGGCGTGTGGCCGCATGCGTTTCTTTCCGGCCATGCCCACAATTATCAGCGCTTCACGCGCACGCGAAATGCGGACGGCACGCAGATCCCCTACCTCGTGTGCGGCAACGGCGGACATGGTTTGATCAAGCTCGCCAAACAGGGTGCGCCCGCCATCCGCGCGCCGCAAATCATGCAGGCGGCCTCAGCCACCGCCGATCAGGTCGTGCTGGAAAACTACGATGACACCAACTACGGTTATCTGCGCATCGTCGTCAGCGCGACGCAGTTACGTATCGAGTATCACTCGGCGGCCGACGGTCTCAACACGAAAGCGCCGAACGACTACGTGACGGTCAACCTCACCGAGCGCAAAATAGCCCATTTCGTTGCGCCGGATATGGGGCATCCGATGGCGGCGAGAGCTGTGCGTGCTTTGGTGCGCCGCTAGCGCCGGGACTTGGCGCCGTACTCCCGGCTCCGACACGCCTCACCTGGATGCCTCGCCTGGATGCCTCGTGTTGATGCGAGGCTCCAGGCGTTACGGCTACGATTTTTCGCAAACCCGCGTTTGCACGAAATCACCTGTTTTTACCGGGTCAAAACCATGTAATCTCTCGGTTTTCTTCCTGCATCAAAACAGATGAGTCGAGCGTTGGCGAGCGAACAACTACAACAAACTGCGGCGCACACGCCGCGCCAGCCTATCGTTCTTCGTTTGCGCTGCACCGCGGTGCTGCTGGCGTGTGGGATCACCGCCTTCGCACATCCCGCTGACGCAGCCGAATCTGCGTGCAGCGCCGAAGCCGGCCCGGCCGGCCGCCCTTCCGTCGGTCTCGTGCTGTCAGGCGGCGGCGCGCGCGGCTATGCCCACCTCGGCGTATTGAAGGTGCTCGACGAAAATCGCATTCCGGTCGATTGCATCGCCGCCACCAGCATGGGCTCGGTGGTCGGCGGCCTGTACGCGAGCGGTATGACGGCACAGGACATGCAAAACCGCCTCACGGGAATCGATCTCGCGGACATCGCGTTCGACGTCACCGACCGCGCCGATCTGCCGCAATCGCGCCGCGAGGACGAGCGGCTGTATGTGAATAGCCTTTCGCTCGGCTACGGCACCAATGGCTTCCGCTTGCCGGTCGGGCTCGTCCAGGGCAATCGCTTGCAAGCGCTGCTGCAGGACTGGACGTCCGCGGTACCCGGCAACGTTTCGTTCGACCGGCTGCCGATCCCCTATCGCGCGATCGCCACGGATCTGCGCACCGGCCAGAAGGTAGTGCTCGATCACGGTTCGCTGCCGCAGGCAATTCGCGCCAGCATGGCGTTGCCCGGCCTGTTCGCGCCGGCCGATATCGACGGGCGCACGCTGGTGGACGGCGGCATCGTCAGCAATCTGCCGATCGAAACGGCGCGCGACATGGGCGCGAACGTTGTGATCGCCGTCGATATCGGCTCGCCGCTGCGGCCGCTGGATGCGCTGGCTTCGCCCGCCGACGTGATGCAACAGATGATCGGCATTCTGATTCATCAAAACGTTGCACGGCAACGTGAACAGTTGCAAGCCGGTGACGTACTGATCGAACCGGCGCTCGGCTCGCTCAGCTTCACCGATTTCGCCAACGCAAGCCAGGCGATCGCGGCCGGCGCCGCCGCCACGCGCGCGGCCATGCCGCAGCTTCAGCATCTGGCGCTCTCGCCCGCCGACTACGCCGCGTGGCGCGCCCGGCACGGTGCGCCCGCAATGCGTCCGGTTCGGATCACGCAGATCGAGATCGCCTCGCAAGGCGCGGTACCCGAGGCACGCATTCGCGCCGCGTTGCACGTCAAACCCGGCGATGTCTACGATCCGGTCGCGCTCAATAAGGACTTGCTGGCGCTCACCACCGCGGGCGACTTCGACAGCGTGAGCCAGCAACTCGTCGACAACGGGGACGAGCACAAGCTCATTGTCGCCGCGCAGCAGAAGCTGTGGGGACCGAATTTCCTGCTGTTCGGTCTGGGTCTGTCGAGCAGCTCGACGGATGAAGGCGGCTTCCGGCTGCATCTGGGCTATCGCCGCCCGTGGGTCACGTCGTCGGGACTCGAAGGGCGTGTGGACGGGACGCTCGGCAGCGATCTGATCAACCTGCACGCGGAGTTGCGGCAACCGCTGTCGAGTTCTTTCGGCTATTACGTTGCGCCCTATCTCGAGTTTCAGCGGCGGTTGTGGTCTATTAGCGTTCGCCCCTGTGCGGGGCAGGCACTTACTTTCTTTGCCGCCGCAAAGAAAGTAAGCAAAGAAAGCGGCTTCACACCGCTAATTCTTAAGCGGGTCCCCTGGCTTGGAGAGGATAGTGGTGCATCTGGAATCCGTGTTCTCGCACATTCAACCCTAGTGACAAGGCCATCATTCTTCCGGCGGCGCTGCGCGCGCCGAAGCCCTCTTCTTAACACCAGCAGGCACTTTGGCCCGGTTCCTGCAACGCGCCGCCGGTTGTTTACTTCGCTCAGATCTGGGGTTTTCAGCCTGCCTTTTCGCTTGTCCCTTACGCCCTCTGTACGAATGCCAGGGTTCGCTCCGCTACCGTGTCGCGCTCGTTGTCTAGTGTGATCATGTGGTAGCTGTCGGTCAAGCGCACGAAGGTCACTGAACGGCTTCCCAAGTGCTCGCACACGAATTCCGCGGAGCGGATGCTTGTCACCTCGTCCTCCTCCGAATGCATGACCAAGGTCTCGCATGTTACGCGGCCCAAGGCTCGCTTCACCGCGAAGCGCATCCAGTCGACCTGTTCGATCGCCGCTAACGGCACGTACGGATAGTGGATGCCGCTCCCCTTCTGCAAATGGCGGCGGATCAGGTTGCGAATGCGCGTGTTCTTGATGCCAAACGGCTCACCCTCCGGTACGCGAATCAATCGACGAAGCCCCGGCACGCAGTACATCAGGTAGCGCAACGGACGCAGACGTGAACCGCCCCAGCCGTCAAGGAACAATGGCGGCGACAGCAGAATCAGGCGCCCGTTCGTCATGCGCTCGCGCGCGCTCAAAATCAATGCAAGCAATGCCCCCATCGAAATGCCCGCCACGTCCACTCGCTCGTAGCGCGTCACCAGTTCGCGATACGTGCGGCTCAGCAGTTGCATGTAGTCGCTCAACGTCACCCGGCCCAACGCGTCAGGGTTCGAGCCGTGGCCCGGCAGCGACGGCAAATGCACGTCGCAACCGATCTGCTCGAACTTGCGGTCGAGCGCGCCGAAATCATGGCGCGTGCCACCCAAACCGTGAATCATCAACACAGCATGGCGGGAAAGTGAGGAAACGCGAGCGGACATCGATAAGCCTGTCGTTGCACAAGCGTGCGATGCTAATCATCCCCACTTCGCATGACTGTCGATTTGCTATCGCGTTTGTGGAGTTTTGTCGGCCGATATTTCGACGTATTACTCAATCGAAACTCAACGCCAACTCCAACTCACCCGAATCTCAACTGCAACTGCAGCTCAACCGCAAATCAACCGCGACCGCTGCAAGCGCCTTCAATCCCATGCCAGCTTGCTGAACTGATAGCCCTTGCCGCGTACCGTCTTGATGCGCTGCGGGGTGCCGGCGTCGTCATGCAGCTTGCGGCGCAGCTTGGAAATGCCGCCGTCGATCGTACGGTCGAGGCCGTCGAACTCAATGCCGCGCAGTTGCCGCATCAACTCGTCACGGCTCACCACCTCGCCCGCGCAACTCACCAATGCCCACAGCAAATCGAATTCGGCCGATGTCAGTTCAGGCAGGCTGCCGTCCGGGAGCTTGACCGTGCGGCTTGCCCGGCTGATCTCGAACTTGCCGAAGGTGTAGCTCTCAGGTTGGGCAGCCTCCGGCGTGCGCGCGGTCACGCGGCGCAGCTGCGCCTTGATGCGCGCCAGCAGCACGCGTGGCTCGACAGGCTTGTGCACGTAGTCGTCCGCGCCGAATTCGAGGCCCAGTACTTCGTCGAACTGCTCGTCGCGCGCGGTCACCATGATGATCACGCCGTCGAATTGCTCGCGCGCCTCGCGGCAAATCTGGAAACCGTCCTTGCCAGGCAGGTTCACGTCGAGAATCACCAGGTCCGGGCGGCGCTTGAGAATGGCCGGCACGGCGTCGTTGCCGTGCAGCACGGTCTCGACCTCGTATTCGTGTTTGCGCAGATAACCGGCAACCAGCGCGGACAGGCGGTCATCGTCTTCGACAAGCAGGATCCGGAATGGCATGGGACGAATCGTTCAGGGCTGACTGTTTCAATAGCGGCGAGCAACGGTACAGCGCGGTGCACGGCCAACAAGCGATGGTGCCGCGCTGCGTACACATCCGCACTGCGCAGACCGCGCCGGCAACGGCCGGAAGAGCTGGCTCGACGCACAGCATAGCGGATGCGCCGCACATCATGCGACACGCTCGACAAAACTCGACAAACGCCCAAGCATTTCGACACGGACGCGCGATCCGCGGGGCTAGCATCCCGTCGGTTGAAATAGCCAAAGGATCTGCCGTGACGACTGTTTCCAACGAAGGGGCTCGCGCCCGCTCGCCGTGGTTCGCGAGAACCACTGCCTCCTTTGCGGTCATTCAGCAAGCCGCTCATGCACTCTATCCCGGCACCAGCGTGTTTCATCGCTGGCGCCGTATGCGCCTGTGGCTGCGCTCGCTGATGTCGTGGCGCTCCACGCAAGTATGGCTCAAACGCTGCGCCATTTCGCCCTTGCACGATCTGGTGCAACGTCATCCCACCGCGCTCGAACGCATGCATCGGCCGTTCCTCCATACCGGCTTCAGTCCGCGCGAACGCCTCACGGCGAGCCTCGATCATCACGCGCTGACACAGCAACGCGTGCCGCAACTCGCCGCGCGCATCGCCGCAGTCGGCTCGGCGCCGATCGCATCGTTCGGCGTGGGCGCCGAGCGCTGGCATGTGTCGCTCGAGTCGATCGAACAGTTTCAGAAGGAAGGCGACTGGACCTTGTGCATCCGCGATGCGCGGGACCAGCGAATCGTCTCCTGCACGTTCAGTCTCGCCTATCTCGGCGGCAAAGTACGGCGTCCACGTCTTTGCATCGGCTCCGTGCAGGGTCCGGACAGTTCGGTCAACGGCCGCGAGCTGTTTCGCGCGCTCACCAAACGCTGGTATGGACTGCGGCCGAAAGTGCTGGTGATTTACCTCGCGCAATGTGTCGCCGCCGCACTCGATGCGGGCGGCACCTTCATCGTCTCGAAGCAGGCGCATATCTATGCCAACTGGCGTTATTGCCTGAGAAAGCGTCGCGTGGCCGCGGACTACGATCGGCTGTCGATCGAATGCGGAGCGCTTGCGCGCTGGAATGGCTGGTTCGTCCTCGCACCGCCGGCGCGCTATCTGGCCGAACGCGAGAGCGACGGTACCGGCAACGCAACCCGACGCAAGCGTTACGCATTGCGAAGCGCACTCGCCGTACAGATTCGCCGCAGCGTCGAGGCAAGCAAGACACATCGACTCTGCGCGCTTCGCGTTGTCGCTTGAATCCACTGCATTTTTTCATTGACAAGACATGCGGCAAAACGGCACACTCATCCGCATGTTGACGCACACCTCCATCGCCTTCGCGATTAAAAACCCAACAATGCATGCCACGATCGGCAGGCATTTGGGAGCATGTGCGCGTTAGCAGTCTGAATCTGCAAAACAAGACCCAAAGGCCCCGCCGGTAACGGAAGGGGCCTTTTGTTTTGTGGGTGCCTCCGTCCGCCGGCTCGATGACGGAGAGCAAGATGGATCAGGCAAGCCCGCAGTGCATGGATGACGACTCAAGTCTGTCTGCCCATCAACAGGATGAGCATCTGCCGAAGGTAGTGCTACATTTTTCCGTAGTGCCAGGCGCAACGCTGACTTGGCGTGTCGGTGCCGACAGCACGCTCAGTGTGCAGGGCGCGCGCCTGTGGCTCACGCGCGTCAACTCGCCTTACGATCACTGGCTCGAACCAGGCAACGCGTTTCGGCTGCAACGCGGCGAACGAGTGTGGCTTAGCACGGATAGCGAAAGCACCGCGCGCGTGTCGTTGAGTTGCGCGCTGCGCGCGAGACGTGGTCTCGTCAGGCGTTGGCTCGCGCGGCTCGCATGGTTGGGACTGGGGGCACCGGCGGCTCGATAGCGTGCCCCGCGGCTCGATGGTCGAACTTTCGTACCACAGAAAAGCAAACACCCCTGCAATGAGGGGTGTTTGCCGATCAGCCATGCCGGCTCCGAGGAGCCAGGCATGCCGTGTTGGGCAGTTTATTGCGGCGTCACCTGCACGGCCGCTGCCGAAACGAATACCGCGTGGATCGTATCGCCGACCTTGACGCCCTTCAGATCGACGTCCGGTCCAGCTTCGAGCGTTTGCGTCTGATACGCGCCGCGCAGCGTGACGAGGCGCTTCTTGTGATCGATTTTCTGCACGGTGGCGAGCACTTCGACCTGACGCGCGGATTCATAACCGCCCGAGGCCGGGGCATACACCTGCGTATCGACGCGCTCACGAATGCCCTTATTCGCGCCGGTGACCTTCTCGGTCTTCAGCAGCAACGCATTCTTGTACAGCACATCCACCCGATCGCCGACCTTCAGTTGATCAAAGCCTTCGACTTGCTGGCTCACCAGCACGACCACCGCGTTGCCGGCCGGCCCTTTGAGCGTGAGCGTGCGGCTGCCCTGATCGATACCGACGATCTCCGCCTTCACATGCACCGGTTGCACCGCGCTGACGATGCCCTGCGCGGCACTGGCCATCGCGTCTTGCGCCCAAGCCGGTTGCGCTGCGGCGAAAGCCGCTACCATCAACGCTGCTCCAATCGTCGCTGCCTTCATTTACGCTCTCCTCGGGAAATTGTTCGATCTGGCGTTACGGCGATCTGAGCCTGCAGGATGCCGATTAACACCAAGAATGCATACATCTTCAGGATTTCATTTAGTGAATCACCACGTTCGTAGAACGTGGTTTCGCGTTAGGCCCCCCATAGGGGGGCACACCTAGCGGCCCTTCTGAGAAGGTCCTTTACCCGGTTCCAATTGAAGCTGCTCTTGATGCGTCTCTTCTTTCTCCTGGAACCGAACGTACTTTTGAATCATCTCGCTGTTCAGGCCGACCGAATCTACGCAGTAGCCCTTTGCCCAGAAATGATTCGCCCCAATTAAACGCAAATTCAATAGCCGGTGAATCCATGCGGTGGGCAAAATAAAACAGCCCCATCGCCTGAGCGAAGGGGCTGTTCATCATGCGGCCACTGGAGCGCTATACGCGCAGCCGCAACATCAACGACGCTGCGGCGCTTCCCTGCACAAACTCCAAGCCATTACACCCGTTCGATAGCGATCGCGATACCTTGACCGACGCCGATACACATCGTGCACAGTGCAAAACGGCCTTGCGTACGGTGCAGTTGATACATCGCGGTAGTCACCAGACGCGCACCGCTCATGCCGAGCGGGTGGCCGAGCGCGATCGCCCCGCCGTTCGGATTCACGCGTGCGTCGTCATCCGCAACGCCGAGCGTGCGCAGCACAGCAAGACCTTGCGAGGCGAATGCTTCGTTCAGTTCGATCACGTCGAACTGGTCAATGGTCATGTTCAGGCGAGCCAGCAGCTTCTGCGTGGCGGGCGCCGGGCCGATGCCCATCACGCGCGGCGCGACACCTGCCGTTGCGATACCCAGCACGCGTGCACGCGGCGTGAGGCCGAAGCGTTTCGCGGTTTCTTCGTTGGCAAGCAGCAAAGCCGCTGCGCCGTCGTTCACGCCCGAAGCGTTGCCTGCCGTGACCGTGCCATCCGCGCGCACCACGCCCTTCAGTTTGGCCAGCGCTTCAAGGCTGGTTTCGCGCGGGTGTTCGTCTTGCAACACGGTGATCGGATCGCCCTTTTTTTGCGCGATCGTCACGCCGACGATCTCCTGCGCGAGCGTGCCGTCGCGTTGCGCGCGTGCGGCTTTCTGCTGACTGCGCAGCGCAAACGCGTCCTGATCGGCGCGGCTGACCTTGTAGTCGGTTGCGACGTTTTCGCCGGTCTCGGGCATCGAATCGACGCCATACATCTGCTTCATCAACGGGTTCACGAAACGCCAGCCGATCGTCGTGTCGAAGATATCGGCCTGGCGCGAAAACGCGCTGGTGGCCTTGCCCATCACGAACGGCGCGCGGCTCATGCTTTCGACACCGCCGGCCACCATCAACGCGGCCTCGCCCGACTTGATCGCGCGCGCGGCGATGCCGACGGCGTCCATGCCCGAGCCGCACAGGCGGTTCACCGTGGAGCCCGGCACGCCTTGCGGCAAACCGGCCAGCAACAGTGACATGCGCGCGACGTTGCGATTGTCTTCTCCGGCCTGGTTCGCGCAGCCGTAGATCACGTCGTCAATCGCGGTCCAGTCGACGTCTTTATTGCGCTCCATCAGCGCCTTGAGCGGCACTGCGCCCAGATCGTCGGCGCGAACCGACGACAACGAACCCGCATAGCGGCCGATGGGGGTGCGAATCGCGTCGCACAGGAATGCTTCGGTCATGTGATGTCTCCAGTTAGTGTGCTGCGTGCGCTGCGCCGCTAGCGGATATCCGATAGTCGCGCGGGCCGCTTGCGTCTCGCGCGAGCCCGATGCCATGCAGCGTCGACCTCGCCGAGCACAATGGGAAACGGCCGCGTGGCAGCCGTTACTTCAGATCAGCTTAGCGCAGGACGGTGAACAAGGGGCCTGGAATTGCGGCCATTTGTTCTTTATACGAACACACGGTCATATATCGAACAACTAGACACGATAATAGGCGTGTGGCCGAAACCATGTCAAGCGAAGCCAGCCCCGGACCAGGGAATACGCGCAGGCCGGCAGCCCTACTGCAATGGATATGCAAAAGATCTGAAGATTGGCGCGCTCGTGCCGGCAAAAGTGCGCTTACGCCTGCCAGCACGAGGCATTGGACCATTCTGCTGTCCGCAGTGCCCTTGAAACACCAACCTTGGCACGCGCGCTATTAGCGGATCTGAATACCTTCGTCGGCGATATAGCTGCGAATCACATCGGCGAAGCTGCGGTCGCCGCTCAACCCGAGCCGTTCGGCACGCGAGGAATCCCACTGCCCCGGCCAGCTGCCGACAATCTTCTCCACCCGGGCATCCGGCGCCCACACGATTCGCCTTGTCGTATCTTCGCCCGCCACCTCGCGTAGCGCCGCCACCATCTCGTCGACGCTCACGGAAATCCCCGGCAAATTCAGCACACGCTGGTTGCCGAGCGCAACGGCATCGAGCTCGAGTCCGGCGATCAGGCTTTCGATCGCCTTGCGCGGCGACAGCAGCCACACGCGCGTCGTGCCCGCTACCGGGCACACCGCAGTTTCGCCGTTCAGCGGCTCGCGAATGATGCCGCTTGCGAACGACGACGCTGCCGCATTCGGCTTGCCCGGCCGCACGCTAATGGTGGGCAGCCGCAACACCCGGCCGTCGACGAAACCCCGCCGCGTGTAATCGTTGAGCAACAACTCCGCGATCGCCTTCTGCGCGCCGTACGACGATTGCGGATTCAGCGCCGTGTCGTTCTGCACGACCTCGGGCAGATCGCCGCCATACACGGCCACCGAACTCGTGAACACCACTCGCGGTGCGTGCCCGCGCTGCCGGCAGGTTTCAAGCAGCAAGCGCGACGCGTCCAGATTGATGCGCATGCCGAGGTCGAAATCCGCCTCGGCCTGTCCGCTCACGATCGCGGCAAGATGGAAGATCGCCGCGGTCCTGTCGTCGATCACGCTCTCGAGCACGTTGCGCTCGGCGATGTCGCCCACTTCCGTACGCACGCGGCTGTCGCCGAAATCGCTTCCGCGCATCACGTCGAGCAGCACCAGTTCGGTAATCGCTTGTGGCTTGCCGTGCTCATCTTTCACTGCACCGCGCGCCAACAGTTCGCGCGCGAGACGCTGACCAAGAAAACCCGCACCGCCGGTAATCAGTACTTTCATGATGTGCTTGGTCCTTATTAGCGGGCGGTGGTCAGGTACGGCTTGAGCCAGCCGAGCCCTGCCGATGTACCGGCCCGCGGCCGGTATTCGCAACCGATGTAGCCGTCATAGCCCAGCGTGTCGATCAGATCGAACAGATACGGGTAGTTCACTTCGCCGATATCGGGTTCATGGCGTTCCGGCACGCCCGCGACCTGAATGTGGCCGATGCCAGTCATATCGCGTTTGAGCTTCACAGCAAGGTCGCCTTCGACGATCTGACAGTGATAGCAGTCGAATTGCACCTTGAGATTCGGCGCGCCCACTTCCGCGCAAATCGCCTGCGCGTCGTCCTGGCGGTTTAGAAAGAAGCCTGGCATGTCGCGCGTATTGATCGGCTCGATCACGACGGTGATGCCCTCCTCTTGCGCGGCCTTGGCAGCATAGGCGAGATTCTTCAGATACACCTCGCGATGCTTCGCCCGCGGCTGATCCGTGCCGATCAAGCCGGCCATGACATGCAGCTTGCGATTGCCGAGCACCCGCGTGTAATCGAGCGCGGTTTCGATGCTGCGGCGAAATTCGTCTTCACGGCCCGGCAGCGAAGCAATGCCGCGTTCGCCCGCGGCCCAGTCGCCGGGTGGCGCGTTGAAGAGCGCCTGGGTCAAATCGTTTGCTTCGAGCCGTGCCTTGATTTCTCCGGCACGAAAATCGTAGGGAAACAGAAACTCGACTGCCTTGAAGCCGTCTTTTGCCGCAGCGGCGAAACGGTCGAGGAACGCGTGCTCGTTGTACATCATGGTCAGGTTGGCGGCGAAGCGAAGCATGGCGGCAACTCCTTGGAAACGGTTTGGTTCAGCGCGGAAGCATCCAATGGACGCAAGCTCCGGCGGAACGATTTCGATCGCGCAATGGGATGGCGTCGCCTCATTGAGCCACGTCGCCATTGCGTCGATCACCTGCATGTCAGTCCCTATCTGCCAGCGTGGCAGCGCCACCTGGCTTTGCTTTTATCGGCGTCTACCAGCGCGCGCAGAACACCCTCCGAAGTTCTTCGAGCGCCGCATCGTCGAGTGGCGCGGGCCGCGGGTTCGTCATCAGCCACAGCCGCGCGGTCTCTTCGAGTTCTTCAAGCACATACGACGCATGCGCTACTGAGCGCTCCCACACCACCGGACCGAGGCGTTCGAGCAAAACCGCGCGGACAGTGTCTGCGAGTGCGGCGATCTGTTCGGCCACTTGCGGGTCGCCGGGTCGTTTGTAACGAATCAGGGGGACGTGGCCCACTTTCATCACGTAGTACGGGGTGATCGGCGGTAAAACATCGTTGTCGTGCCATACGCCGGCGAGCGTCAATGCAACCAGATGCGTCGAATGCGTGTGGACGATGCCGCGCGCCTCGCCGTTGCGTGCATAGATGCCCCGATGCAGCGCCAGCGTTTTCGATGGCTTGCCGCCGGACACCGCATTGCCGTCCACATCGACCTTGGCGATATCGGCCGGATCGAGCCGGCCGAGGCAGGCGTCGGTCGGCGTGATCAGCCAGCCGTCGTCGAGGCGCGCGCTGATGTTCCCCGCGCTGCCCACCGTATAGCCGCGTTGATAGAGACTCGCACCGGTCACGCAGATTTCTTCGCGGATTCGTGCTTCGTTCGTCGTGTGAAATGCAGGCGTGCCGGTCATTGCGCGGCTCCATCGAGGTGACGCAGTGCCTTTTCGAAAAAGTCGACCGTGCCGAAATTGCCGGATTTCAATGCGAGCGCAAGCGGCTCGGCGTCCGTCGTTGCGGTGGCGGGCACGCCCGGATCGATTTGCGCGCCGATCCGCAACGTGCTCACGTCGAGCGCCTGCACCACGGCGCCCGAGGTTTCACCGCCCGCCACCACGAACTTGCGCACGCCGCGCTCGCGCAAACCGCGTGCGATCGACGCCAACGTGGATTCGACCAGGTGTCCCGCTTCGTTGACGCCAAGCTCGCGTTGCACCGCTTTGACTTCGTCGGGCGTGGCGGTGGCGTAGATCAGCATGGGTTCGGCTTTATCCAGGTATGGTTGTGAAAAGGCCAGCGCCTGCTCGACCACCGGTTCGCCACGCGCCGCTGCTAGCGGATCGATACGGAACGCGGGCCGTGTTTCGCGCCAGGCCGCCACTTGCGCGTTGGTCGCTTTCGAGGCACTGCCGGCCAGCACCGCCGACAATCCTTCGATGCGCGGCAATTGCGCGGCATCGTTGCCTTCCGCAAGCAAACTGGCGCGACGAAAGTTGGCGGGCAGGCCCAGCGCAATACCGGAGCCGCCCGTAATCAGCGTGAGATCGGCACATGCCTCGCCGAGTACGTAGAGATCCGCATCCGATACGGCATCGGCGATCGCCATTCGCACGCCGTCGCGGCGTAGTGCATCGAACGATTCGCGTACGGGCGACACGCCTTTCGCCACTGTGTCGTAACGCACCAGGCCAACCTTCGATCCGGTCTGCCGTTGGAGCACGCGCACGAGATTCGCATCGCGCATCGGCGTCAGTGGATGGTTTTCCATGCCTGATTCGTTCAGCAACGTATCGCCGACAAACAGATAACCGCGATAGATCGTGCGGCCGTTTTCAGGAAACGCCGGGCAGGCAATCGTGAAAGCCGTTGCGCCAACCTCAGCGGACAATGCGTCGAGCAAGGCATCCGCGACCGGGCCGATATTACCGGCGTCGGTCGAATCGAACGTCGAACAGTATTTGAAAAAGAACTGGCGGCATCCTTGCGCGCGCAACCAGTCGAGCGCGGCGAGCGATTGCGCGACCGCGTCGGCGGCGGGAATCGTGCGTGATTTCAGCGCGACGACCAATGCATCGGCTTCGACGACATCGTTCGACGCGGGCACGCCGATGGTCTGCACCGTGCGCATGCCGCCGCGCACCAGCATGTTGGCGAGGTCGGTGGCGCCGGTGAAATCGTCGGCGATGCAGCCTATCAGCGCGCGTCTGGACGACGTGGTCATGGCAGCCTCCGCGCTTACTTCGCCGCCGGCAAGTGAATGCCGGGGAAAATCTTGATCACCGCGGCATCGTCCTCGCCGCCATGCCCCGCGGTCGACGCCATCATGAACATCTGATGCGCCGCCGCCGACAAGGGCAAGGGAAATTTCGAGCCACGCGCGGTATCGAGTACCAGGCCGAGATCCTTCACGAAAATATCGACTGCCGAGAGCGGCGTGTAATCGCCGCTCAGAATATGTGGCACGCGGTTCTCGAACATCCACGAATTGCCCGCGCTATGCGTGATGACCTCATACAGCGCATCAGGATCGACGCCTTCGCGCAAACCGAGCGCCATCGCCTCGGCGGCCACGGCGATATGCACGCCTGCCAGCAACTGATTGATGATCTTCACCTTCGAACCCGCACCGTGCGCCGGGCCCAGCCGATAGACCTTGCCCGCCATCGCGGCGAGCACGTCCTCGCACGCGGCGTAGGTGGTGTCCGGGCCGGACGTCATCATCGTCATTTCGCCGGACGCGGCACGCGCCGCGCCGCCGGACACCGGCGCGTCGAGCATCTGCAAACCGGCCGCTTCGATGCGCTTGCCGAGTTCGATCGCGAAGTCCGGCGCCACGGTTGCGCTCGCAATCACCACGCAACCGGGTTTCATCGCGGCGACCGCGCCTTCTGCGCCGAATAGCACCGTTTCGGTTTGGGCGGCATTCACGACCAGCGTGACGACCACCTCGCATTGCGCGCCAAGCTCGGCAGGCGATGCACAGCCGATACCGCCTGCCGCAACGAACGCTTGCAGGATCTCGCTGCGCAGATCGCACGCGTGGACCCGAAAGCCCGCGCGCAGCAGCGAGCGCGCGACACCCATGCCCATCGCCCCGAGACCGATAACGCCGACATTTCTGGACATGCCTGACCTCTTACCTTGATTAGCTGTATGCGCCCCGGCCCGGCCCAATCGAGGCCGGCCCGGCTCAGTTCAACTCAGCAAATACCCGCTTCCGCGAGCCGCCGTGCCGCGTTGTTCATATGGGTGCTCGCCGCGTTACGCGCCGCCATCGGATCGCCTGCCCGGATCGCCGCGACGATAGCCACGTGCTCTTCGCGCACCTGACGTGAGAAATCATCGCGTAGCGCTTCGTTGCGGCGAGTGACCAGGGTGCCGGCTTCGAGGTACTGATTCAGGAAGGTGAGCGTCTTGAGGAAATACGGATTGCCGGTGGCCGCGGCGATTGCGCGGTGGAAAGCAACATCTTCGGCGACGCCGTTCTCGCCTTCGGCCACCGCTTCGTCGATCCTGGCGAGGGCCGCGTCGATCGACATCATGTCCGCGTCGCTGCGGCGCATGGCGGCTTCCGAGGCAACTTCCGCTTCAATCGCCCGCCGCAGCGCGAGGATTTGCAGCACCGAGCCCGCTTCAACCGCCTCTGCGTAGTCGATGCGCAGCGGCCGGATCGCGCCATGCGCGGCGATGAACACGCCGCTCCCCTGGCGCGGCTCGACCACGCCTTCATTCTTCAACCGCGAAATCGCCTCGCGGATCACCGTGCGGCTCACGCCGAACTGCTGCGCCAGCACCGCCTCGGTCGGCAGCTTGCCGCCTCGCGCGAAGGTGCCTTTGTCGATCTGCTTGAGCAACTGCTGGGCGACGGTATCGCTCAGCGCGCGGGCAGGAATCTTGTCGAACACGGATGTCCCGATGGATCATGTTGTCGGGTCATCATACAAATTTGAGACTTCGACGGCATCCATGCAAACCCTGAGGTTTTTGAGCAAAAGCGGGCAAAGTTGGCGAAACAGAAGGCTTAAGCTATCGTCACGCCTTTGCACAGCATCGCCCCAGCTGAACCGCGCGAGCGCTGCGCGCCCTTCTTCGAACGCATCTTTCAAGGTCCATGAGCAAAGCCCTGCCGCCGTCTTCTGCTGTTCCCGTCAGCGCCGAACCGGCTTCGGACAAACCGGGCGACTCGTATGTGCAGTCGTTCGCGCGAGGCCTCTCGGTGATCCGTGCGTTCAATGCCGCCCGCCCCGAACAGACGCTCACCGACGTCGCCGCCGCCACGGGCCTGACACGCGCCGGCGCACGCCGCATCCTGCTGACCCTGCAGACGCTCGGCTACGTGGAGGCCGAAGGCCGCCTGTTCCGCCTCACGCCGAAGATTCTCGACCTCGGTTTCGCGTATCTGACCTCGATGCCGTTCTGGAATCTCGCCGAACCGGTGATGGAAAGTCTGTCGGCGCAGGTTCACGAGAGTTGCTCGGCGGCCGTGCTCGACCGCACCGAGATCGTCTACGTGCTGCGCGTGCCGACTCACAAAATCATGACGATCAACCTGTCGATCGGCAGCCGCTTGCCGGCGTATTGCACGTCGATGGGCCGTGTCCTGCTGGCCGCGCTCGACGACGAAACGCTCGACGCGACCCTGAGTTCGACCCCGCTCTACGCGCACACGCCGCGCACGGTGACCGACAAGGACGAGCTGAAAAAGCTGATCGCGCAGGTGCGCCGCCAGGGATGGGCAATCGTCGACCAGGAGCTGGAAGGCGGTCTGATCTCATTGTCCGCGCCGATTCGCAACCGCCAGGGGCGCGTGATCGCGGCGATGAATATCAGCGGCAACGCTCAGCGCAATTCGGCCAAGCAGATGGTAAAGGCGTTTCTGGAGCCGTTGCAGCAGGCCGCGCAGACGGTCTCGGAGATGGTGGCGCGGCGCGGGTGAGTGATAGGTGAGGCATTGGCCTCTCATTGCCCCCTCATAGCCCCAGATACCGCTCCACCAGTCGCGTCCAGAATGCCGCGCCGACCGGCAGATTGCGATCGTTGAAGTCGTAATGGGGGTTGTGCACCATGCAGCCGTCTTCGCCCGCACCGTTACCGATCCGCAGGAACGTGCCGGGCCGTTTCTGCAGCATGAAGGCGAAGTCTTCGCTGCCCATCAGGATGTCGGTCTGCTCGACCACTTTGTCGTCGCCGACCAGTTCGCGCGCCACTTGCACTGCGAAATCCGTTTCGGCATCCGAATTGATCACCACCGGATAGCCTTCGATGTACTCCACCACCGCCTTGCCGCCATAGCTCGCGGCCTGGCTTTCGGCGAGTTCAGTAATGCGCTTTTTCAACAATGCGCGCACTTCGGGGCTGAACGAACGCACGCTCAATTCCAGCTTCGCGCTGCCGGAAATCACGTTGTTCGCAGTGCCCGCATGCATCGAGCCGACCGTCACCACCGCCGGCTGCGACGGGTCGACGTTACGCGCGACGATCGTCTGCAACGCCATCACGATGCTCGCCGCCACCACGACCGGATCGACCGTCAGATGCGGACGCGCCGCATGACCGCCGACGCCTTCGATCGTGATGATCGCCTTGTCGCCCGCCGACATGAATGGCCCTTTGCGGAACAGCATCACCCCAGGTTCCTCGCCCGGATGGTTGTGCAGACCGAACACGGCGTCGCACGGAAAGCGCTCGAACAGGCCGTCATTGATCATCTTCATCGCACCGCTGTCGATGCCGCTTTCTTCGGCCGGCTGGAAGTACAGATGCACGGTGCCCGAGAAATTGCGCGTGGCGGCAAGGCGTTGCGCGGCGCCGAGCAACATCGTCGTGTGGCCGTCGTGGCCGCATGCGTGCATCTTGCCGTACGTGCCGCTCGCATACGGCAGACCGGTTTGTTCGATGATCGGCAGCGCGTCCATGTCGGCGCGAATGCCGATACTGCGCGTGCCGTTGCCCACCTTCAGCGTACCCACCACACCAGTTTGACCGACGCCGCGCGTGACCTGCCAGCCCCATTGTTCGAGCTTCTCAGCCACCAGTGCGCCGGTTTGCACTTCCTCGTAGGCCAGTTCCGGGTGGTGATGGATGTGATGGCGGATCTCGCGCAAGCTTTCGGCGGCAGGCACCAGGTCAGACACTTCAGTAAAACGCACGGCTTCGCTCATCAATCGCTCCTGGGAAAATCACGCCGCGTCACGCGGCAAATAGGCAAGCACTATAGCCACGCCTTTTTGTTCGAATAAGATGCTGTTTTTTTCACCCTGATTAACAAGCTTTATATACGGAATTACCCTTATGAAGCTGCAACAGTTGCAAGCGTTCGTCGCGGCCGCCCATCACCGCAGCCTGCGCGCTGCCGCGCGCGAGCTCGGCGTGACGCAACCGGCCGTCACGCATACGATCCGCGAGTTGGAGAGCGCGCTGAATGCCGAGTTGATGGTGCGCAGCGTCCGCGGCATCGAGTTGACCGAGTGCGGGCTTGCGCTGTTGCCGCGTGCGGAACAGTTGCTGGGCGATATGCGCCGCACTGTCGAAGCGGTCGAACAGGTGAAGGGGGAACTGGCCGGCAAGGTGAGCGTGGGCACGATGCCGTCGATCGCGTTGACTGCCCTGCCGCATGCGGTTTCGAAGTTTCGCCGGGCGATGCCGCTGGTGAATCTGCATCTGGAAGAAGTCACGATCCCGGATGCCGTCGCGCGTTTGCGTAACGGCGCGCTCGATATCGCGGCGATCCATCATGTGCAGGCACTCGACAGCGATCTGGTGCAGGCGCCGCTCTACTCGACGCAGTTCGTCGTCGCGATGCGCGCCGGGCATCCGCTGGCGAACGTCACGCGTCTGCATGAATTACTCGACGCGGAGTGGATCGTGACGGTGGGCGCGGATCACTTTCCGCATAGCGTGATGATGGCGATGTTCAACGCGCACGGCTTGCCGGTGCCGAAGCGGCTGGTGCGGGCGCCGTCGTCGTTCGCGGTGACGCTCGGGCTGGTGTCGCAAACGGATGTGATCGGCTGCTTTACGCGGCCGCTCGCGCAAATGGTCGCGCCACTGGGCATACGTGTCGCGCAAATCGAAGAGGCGCTGCCGAATTACGATCTCAGCATCATTTCGCGCCGTGATCTGTTGCCTACGCCGGCGGTGCTGCAGTTTGTGTCGTGTCTGCAGGAAGCGACCAGGGAGCGGATGGCGGTGGCTGAGTAGTCGAGCTTATCGAACGCTGCGAACGCCGCGAACGTCAGGAACGTCTGCTTCCGCCTGCAAAAAAGCAATCAACGCATGCCCCGCGTCTTCCAGCGCCCCGGAGTTATCGATCGTCGTGCACCGAAGCCCCTCCGGCAGCGAAAACGGCGCCCGTCGTGCGAGCCTGGCCGCGACCTGCTCCGCCGACTCACGCGCCCGCGCGCCGAGCCGTGCTTCGAGAATATGCGGCGCTGCGTCCACATGCACGACTTCCGTGTGCGGATAACGCGCCAACGTATGCTGCAAATGCTGACGCGACCCGTTGACGACAACCGTGCAACCGCGCGCGAGCCATGCATCGAGTTCGATACCGATGCCATAACGCAGCGAGTGGCTCGACCATTCGAGCGCAAACAAACCGAGCACCGATCGCGCCGCGAATTCTTCGACGCTCAACGCAACATGCTCTTCACCGTTGCCGCTCGGCCGCGTGATGTAGCGATGCGCAAACAGAATCGGCTCGCCCATCAGGCGGCGGCGCGCAAAACTCAGCAATGAATCCTTGCCCGCGCCGGACGGCCCCATCACATAGATCAAACGACTTGCCATTGTTATTTCACCTCCCGGGTCTGAAACGACACGCGCTGCCACAAGACAAACGGCTCGCCGGGCGCGGGTTCGACAAAGAGCGCCGCGTGATCGAGAGCGAGCGGTCCGAGCGCGGGCGTTTTCGCCTGCCACCATGCAACCAGCGTCGCGCGCTCATCGGCATCGGCGAGCGAACTGGACAGCGTCATGTGAAAACGGAATTCGTCGAAGACGTACGGATAACCCCATTCGATCAGCAATGCACGTTGCCGTTCGCTCAACGGGGCTGCGAGACGGCGTGCGACATCGGAGGCGGACGGCTTGGCGCGTAATGGGTCGAGCGTTTGCAGCGCACTGGATGCAACGTGACGAATTTGCGCTTCGCCATCCGGATCAGCAGGACGTAGTGCGACGAAATCGCCGAGCGTCGCGGCTTCGACCGGTAGCGCGAACGGACTTTGCGTGCCGGCCCATGCGCGCGTCGTTTCCAGCAGATCTTGCTGGGTAACGCCTTCAGCAAGACTAAACGGCGCGACCAGCGTGCCGTGCCAACCATAGCGTCGCGGTGCTTCGGTTAGATCGGCCAACGGACGCGCCAAGTCTTCCGGTTGCGGCGACACACATCGGTCGCCGCTTTCCGCATCACGCCCCAACCACGCCGAACCCGCCTGCCACCACGCCGACTCGCGCGACGGCGCGTAATACACCGCGAAACGTGCCCCGGCGCCCCATGCCGCGCCGCTCATACTTCGTGCTCCACCAGCAACTGCACACGGTCCGCAGCAAAATGCGTAAACCCGTATTTAATCGGCGTGCCTTCCAGATCGACGTCGACGTTTTCGACCCACAACACCGGCTGCTGCCGGTTGATATTCAAACGCCGCGCCACTTCCGGCTCAGGCAAGACGCTGCCGATACGGCTCCACTTGCGCAAATAATCGGGCACGCCCAATTCAGCCATGGACTTTGTGATGCTGCCGGTGCGCTCCAACACCTCCGGCAAGTTCGCAAAACGCGCGGCCGGATACCAGTTGCGCGCGAACGTGAGCGGCACGCCATCCGATTCATGCAGCGTCTCGATCCGGTAGACCGGCGCGCCCGCCCGCAGGCTGAGCGCCTTCGCGACATTCGGCTCGGCCTTCACGCGCGCGGCCGACAACATCGTGCCTGCCGCCGCATGATGCTGCTGGCGCAAGTTTTCTGTAAACCGCGTGCGCCGGCCAATCGTATAGTCGATCGCGCCGGGTTGCACGAACGTGCCGCGTCCCTGCTCGACGCTGACGAGGCCCAATGCGGCAAGACCGAGCATGGCGCGACGCACGGTATGCCGGTTCACGTCGAAGCGCTTGGCCAGTTCGCCCTCGCTCGGCAAGCGGCCTTCTTCGCCGAAGCCGCTCGCAGCAATTTCTGCGGCCAGAATCTGCTCGATCTGCCGCCACACGGCAACGCCCGCGCCGCGTTCGAGCAGCGTGCCCGGCGTCGCGTTGTCGTTCGATGTCATGGTGCTGTCATTCCCTTGGGTTCAAATATTTGCTATGCCATGCATTGTAGTGCGCAAGCCGTGATGGAAATATGAAATGGCGGCCATGCGCGACAACGCCGGACAAGCATACCCCTAAACGTCTAGACGTTTAGATGAATAGATGGTCAAATGTCCACTCGCTGGATCAACAGGAATTTCGATGAGTGCCACTTCCGCCTCGCCTTCCTCCGCCATGCGGCGCGCATGGATGGCCGTGCTAGCCCGCACGCCGCGCGCCGATCTCGAAACCGCACTGGATCGCGCGCTGCAAGGCGTCCCGCCCCCCGCTTACGACTGGCTGCGGCCACCCGAAATCGGCCTCGCGATGGTGCGCGGACGGGTCGGCGGCAGCGGCGACCCGTTCAATCTCGGCGAAGCCACCGTCACGCGCGCCACGTTGCGTTTGCGCGCCACGGGTGACACAACGGCGGCCGTCGGCGTTGCGTGTCATCTGGGCCGCGACCGCCGCCGCGCCGAACTGGCGGCGCTGGCCGATGCGCTGCTGCAAATGCCCGAGCATCACGCTGCCTTGCATCAGCAATTGATCGAGCCGTTTGCCGCACAGCAAGCCGCTGAACGCGCCGAGCGCAGACAGGACGCCGCAGCCACGCGCGTCGAATTCTTCACGATGGTCCGGGGCGACTGATGGAAAACTCACAGATTGCATTGTCCACTTCATTGGCTACATTGACGCCCGGTTTCGCAGACCCGGTCCACGACACCCAGGCGGTATTCCGTACGTTGCTCGACGCGCTGTCGCGTCCCGGCACGGTGGGCGTCGTTGAAAACGGTTTGCCGGAGGTGCGGGAGACTCGCGCCGCGCTCGCTGCATTCGCCGCATTGCTGACGTTGTGCGACTACGCCACGCCCGTATGGCTCGCACAAGCCGATACGGCGCTGGCGTCGGCACTGCGTTTTCATACGGGCGCGCCGCTCGTCGACGAACCGGGACTTGCCGCGTTCGCCTATATCCACGACGCAAGCGCAATGCCGGCACTGGAAAGCTTTCCGCTCGGCGAAGCGGAATCGCCTGAGCGCTCGGTGACGTTGCTGATCCGCGTCGAAGCACTGACGGGTGGCACGCCGGTCGTGCTGAGCGGCCCCGGCATTCAGCACACCACAACGATCGCGCCGGTCGGTCTGCCCGAGAACTTCTGGCGCGAACGCGCCGCCCTCGCGCCGCTCTTTCCGTGCGGCATCGATTGTTATCTCGTCTGCGGCAGCTCGTTGATCGGCCTGCCGCGCACAACTCAAGCGAAGGTGAACTGATGTACGTTGCCGTCAAGGGTGGAGAACGCGCGATCGAAGCGTCGTGGCGTCTGCTCGACAAGGCGCGCCGCGGCGATACGCGGCTGGCCGAACTCAGCGTCGCGCAGATTCGCGAGCAATTACGCCTCGCCGTCGCGCGAGTGATGACCGAAGGTTCGGTCTACGACGAAGAACTCGCCGCGCTCGCGATCAAACAGGCCGCGGGCGATCTGGTCGAAGCGATCTTTCTGTTGCGTGCGTATCGCACCACGTTGCCGCGTTTCGGTTATACGCAGGCGATCGACACGGAAGCCATGCAAGTGGAGCGCCGCATTTCGGCAACGTTCAAGGACGTGCCCGGCGGGCAGTTGCTCGGCGCGACTTACGATTACACGCAGCGTCTGCTGGATTTCGCGTTGCTCGCCGAAGGCGATGCCGGAACCGATGCGGCCGCAACCAAATCTTCCGATCATGCCGCGCAGTCCGCAGCAGAGGCCATGCCACGCGTGGTCACGCTGCTCGACAAGGAAGGCCTAATCGAACAGGAACGCCCTACGCCGGAAGCGCCGGAACCCGGCGACCTCTCGCGTGAGCCGCTCGCCTTTCCCGCGAGCCGCGCCACGCGTTTGCAAAATCTCGCTCGCGGCGACGAAGGCTTCCTGCTCGCCATGGGCTACGCCACGCAACGCGGCTATGCGCATTCGCATCCATTTGCCGGCGAGATCCGCTTCGGCACGATCGCCGTCGAAATGGAACTCGACGAGTTGGGTGAGGCGGTCGAAATCGGCGACATCGACGTCACCGAATGCCAGATGATCAACCAGTTCGCCGGCAGCGGCGACGTGCCGCCTGCTTTCACGCAAGGCTATGGCCTCGCGTTCGGACACTCGGAGCGCAAAGCGATGGCGATGGCACTGGTGGATCGCGCGTTGCGCGCCGAGGAACTCGGTGAAACGCTCGGCTCGCCGACGCAGGACATCGAATTCATGCTCTCGCATAGCGATAACGTCGAAGCATCCGGCTTCGTTCAGCATTTGAAACTGCCTCACTACGTCGACTTCCAGTCCGAGCTCGAACTCGTAAGACGCCTGCGCGCGCAACACGGCACGACGGGTAAAACCCAGAGCAACGATCAAAGCAAGGACCACGATCAGCAGGAGCAAGCCGCATGAACGCGCCGGACACCTGCCTCACCACCGCTTCATACGACAGTGCCGCCCACGGCTACAACTTCGCCTACCTCGACGAGCAGACCAAGCGCATGCTGCGCCGCGCGCTGCTCAAGGCGGTCGCCGTGCCGGGCTATCAGGTGCCGTTCGGCTCGCGGGAAATGCCCTTGCCATACGGCTGGGGCACGGGCGGCATTCAGGTGACCGCGGCGATCATCGGCAAGAGCGATACGCTGAAGGTCATCGATCAGGGCTCCGACGAAACCACCAACGCGGTCAACATCCGCCGCTTCTTCGCGCGCACCACGGGCGTCGCGACCACGCGCCGCGCGACCGAAGCGACGATCATCCAGACACGTCATCGGATTCCCGAAGCGCCGCTCACCAATAAGCAGATTCTGGTCTATCAGGTGCCGATGCCCGAACCGTTATTTCGCCTTGAGCCGCGCGTCGCCGAATGCAAGAAGTTGCACGCACTAGCCGATTACGGGTTGATCAGTGTGAAGCTGTACGAGGACATCGTCCATCACGGCAGCATCGCCACCACGTACGATTACCCGGTGATGGTCAACCACCGCTATCTGAGTTCGCCCTCGCCGATTCCGAAGTTCGACAACCCGAAGATGCATATGAATCCCGCGCTGCAATTGTTCGGCGCCGGCCGCGAGCGGCGCATTTACGCCATACCGCCGTACACCGCCGTGCGCAGTCTCGACTTCGACGATCATCCGTTCGAGGTGCAGAAGTGGCAGCACGCGTGTGCGCTGTGCGGATCGACGGAAAGCTTCCTCGACGAAATGATAGTGGACGACGCCGGCAAGCGCATGTTCGTTTGCTCGGATAGCGACTACTGCCATGAACGCCGCGGCGATCAGGATCTCGAGCTGCCGTCATACGAAGCGCGCAAAGGAGAAACCGCATGACGCCGCTGTTGAGCGCCCGTTCGCTCACCAAACAATTTGGCGGCCGCAACGGCTGCAGGAACGTCAGCTTCGATCTTTATCCGGGCGAGGTGCTGTGCATCGTCGGCGAATCCGGCTCGGGCAAGACTACGCTGCTCAATGCACTCGCCCTGAAAACCGAAGCCGATAGCGGCTCGCTCCACTACACGGCCACGCATGGCGAAAAGCTCGATCTGTTCGCCTTGTCCGAACCGCGCCAGCGTCTGTTGATGCGCACCGAGTGGGGTTTCGTGCAGCAGAATCCGCGCGATGGCCTGCGCAGCGGCGTCTCCGCCGGCGCGAATATCGGCGAGCCATTGATGGCGGTCGGGGCCCGCCACTATGGCGATATTCGCCGCACGGCAACGCAGTGGATGGAGCGCGTCGAACTCGACGCCACACGCATCGACGAATTTCCGGCCGCGTTTTCCGGCGGCATGCAGCAGCGTTTGCAGATCGCGCGTAATCTCGTCACCGGTCCACGCCTCGTCTTCATGGACGAGCCGACCGCCGGTCTCGACGTATCGGTGCAGGCACGCCTGCTCGATCTGCTGCGCACGCTGACGTCCACACTGCATCTGTCGGTGCTGATCGTGACGCACGATATCGGCGTGGCGCGCCTGCTTGCGCATCGCTTGATGGTCATGCAAGGCGGCGAAGTGGTCGAGGCCGGTCTGACGGACCAGGTGCTCGACGATCCGCAGCATCCGTACACGCAAACGCTGGTTTCCTCGGTTCTGCCGGTTTGAGGCTCACAATGCGATCCATTGAAACAAGCAAGGAATCACAGGCCGCTGAACGCGCGTTCAGCGAGAACAACGCACTGATGCTGCGCGCGGTCGGCATCGGCAAGACTTTCACGCTGCACGGCCAGGGCGGCGTGCAGATCGAAGCGCTCGCGGATGTGTCGCTCAATGTCGAACGCGGCGAGTGTGTCGTACTGGTCGGGCCTTCAGGCGCTGGCAAGAGTACGCTGCTGCGCTGTCTGTACGGCAATTACTTGGCCAGTACGGGCTCCATTGCGATTCGCGACGCGGCGGCGAATGACGGGCCGCCGGTGTCGATCACCGGCGCCGAGCCGCATGATGTGCTGCGCCTGCGCCGCGGGGTGGTCGGCTACGTCAGCCAGTTTCTGCGCGTGATTCCGCGCGTGCCGACGCTTACGCTCGTCGCCGAACCGCTGCTGTCACGCGGTGTCGCGGAAGACGAAGCCCGCGCGCGTGCTGCTGCCCTGCTGGCGAGATTGAACGTGCCCGAGCGACTGTGGTCGCTCGCGCCCGCCACCTTCTCCGGCGGCGAACAACAGCGCGTGAACATCGCCCGCGGTTTGATCGCCGGGCATCCGCTGCTGCTGCTCGACGAACCCACCGCCTCGCTCGACGCGGAGAACCGCGACGTGGTCGCCGATCTGATCGTCGAAGCACGCGAGCGTGGCGCGGCGATCGTCGGCATCTTTCACGACGAAGATACCCGCAGCAAAGTGGCCACGCGCCGTTTTGAACTCCAGCCGCCGCTACGTCACTAACTGACACGAACCGGCACTAAACTGAACCACTGAGTTGAAACATTGAGTCGAAGCACTTAATCGAAGCACTGCGGCGCAACACTCAATCAAGACAGACTACGGAGCAAGTCGATGTTGATCAGGAACGCTCGCATCGTGACGCGAGACGAAGTATTTACCGGTGTGATACGCATTGAAGACGGCGTGATTCGCGACGTCGAGCGTGGCACGACCTCGGCGCGTGAAGCGGAAGATTGGAACGGCGACTATCTCTTGCCGGGACTGATCGAACTGCACACGGACAACCTCGAGAAACATCTGGCGCCGCGGCCGGGCGTGCAGTGGAATACGGATGCCGCCTTCGTGATCCACGACGCGCAAGTGGCGGCGGCCGGCATCACCACGGTGTTCGATGCCCTCGCGATCGGTTCGCGCTCGAACGTCGGGCTGCGCGGCCGCGATCTGCAAACGCAATGCGCCGAATCCCTCACGCGCTTCTCCGAGCGCAAGCTGCTGCGCGCCGAACACTTTCTGCATCTGCGCTGCGAAATCGCCACCGCCGACGTGGTCGAGGTGTTCGATTCGTTGTGCGCGCATCCATTGCTGCGGCTCGCCTCGGTGATGGATCACACGCCCGGCCAACGTCAATGGCACGACCGCGAACAATGGCGCCGCTTCCAGGAGCGCAACGGCAAGCTGACTGACGAACACGTAGCGACCGCGTTGACCGAACTGTCCATCGAGCAGGAACGTTACGCCGACGCGCACCGTCGCGAGATCGTCGCACGCTGCAACCGGCTCGGCATTCCGGTGGCAAGCCATGACGACACGCTGATCGAGCACGTCGAACAGGCCAAGGCCGAAGGCATCGTGCTGGCGGAATTTCCGACCACCCGCATCGCTGCCGAGGCGGCACGCGAGCACGGCATTTCGACCATCATGGGGGCGCCGAATATCGTGCGCGGCGGCTCCCATTCAGGCAACGTGTCGGCGCTCGAACTGGCGAAGGCCGACTTGCTCGATATCCTGTCCTCGGACTACGTTCCTTCCAGTTTGATGACCGCCGTATTCGAACTCGTCGGCAAGGCCGGCTGGACCCTGCCGCGCGCCATGGCGACGGTCTCCGCCGAACCCGCCCGCACGGCGGGCTTGCATGACCGCGGGGCGATCGAAGCGGGCTTGCGCGCGGACTTCGTGCGCGTCACGATGCTCGACACACTGCCGGTGCCACGCGCGACGTATCGCGCCGGAACGCGGATTGTCTGACGATGTTGTTCAGGCCTCGCTGGTTGCGGGCAACAGCGGTTCAACCGCGGCCCAGCGCGTCCAGCGGGGCGTCTGGTCAGGCGCTTCGACGCGCAGGGTGCGCGAGCCGTCCCCGAATACGAGAGATTCGATATTGCATGCGATCCCATCTTCAATGCCGGCTTCGCGCACGTGACCGGATTGGTAGGTGAAACTGAGATTGCCTTCCCGCAACAAGTCGAGATAGGTGTCGAAGTCAGTTGTTGATGAACGTGTAGCCCAACGATTCAGGAGGGTGGCGGCGATTTCGGCGTCGTACATTTTGTACCTCTCTGGGCATATATGCCGTATCCCGACTATAGCTGAAAAAGTAAGACTTGTGCTGCACCGCACCATTACCTGCTCACTACACCCCTTTCTATGACTGCTCGCGCTCTAAACCGTCATTTTCCGCGCATGTCTTGCGTGATCTGCGCCTATAACGAGGCACCTCGCATCGGCACGGTGCTCGCCGTGGCCTGCGCCCACCCTTTGCTCGGCGAGATCATCGTGGTGGACGACGGTTCAACCGACGGCACCGCTGAAATAGTCGAACGCTTCGCGTCCGTGCGGCTGATTCGATGCTCGGAGAACCGTGGCAAAAGCGCCGCTATGGCAGCCGGAATCGCCGCGGCAACAGGCGAGTTGCTCATGCTGCTCGATGCCGATCTGAAAGGGTTGACCGCCGAGTGCATCAGCGCGCTCGCCCTTCCCGTTTTGCAAGGCAAAGCGCAAGTCAGCCTGAGCCTGCGCCAGAACAGCCTGCTGGCGTTTCGCGCCATCGGTCTCGATTTCGTCTCCGGTGAACGGGTCGTCAGAAAAGCGCTGCTAAGCGAGGTCCTGCAGGAGGTTCACGGCTTGCCGCGCTTCGGGGTCGAAGTGTTCATGAACCGCCGCATCATCGAGCGCCGCCTGCCTATCGCGGTCACTCACTGGCCGCGCGTCACGCAGGCTCGCAAAACCGAAAAACTCGGCTACTGGAAAGGCTTGCGCGCGGAATGGCGCATGATCGCGGACCTCTTCAAGGCTGTTTATCCGCTTGCGCTGATTTCACAGACCTTTCAATTACTCTACTTACGCATCGACCACGGCCCACGGGCGAGTTTTGCGGCACGCATGAAAAAAGTGCCCGATAGTCCACGCTGATGCGCTCACGGAGCGGAGCCATCCGTTCGCACCTAGCCTCGACGGCTCATTCCGCTGCCGACAAGGAGTTGCGCCCCCTCGTTGCAAGCGCAATGAAACTCGCCGCGCCGAGCATCAACGGACAGTAGAGCGTCGCGAAGCGCCACAGAACCAGACCCGTCGCGATGCTCGCCCGGGGCACCCAGTTCGCGAACGCGGCCGCGAGCGCGATGTCGCCGGTGCCACCTCCTGCGGGCACCCCGGTCCATAGGGCGGCATGAAGGGCCACCGCCTGCACGGCCAGAACAAAACCCAAGGGCAGACGGTACCCAAGCTCGCGCAAAATAAACCAAAGCGCGCCATAGCGAAGCAGCCACTGCAGGGTGGTCAGCAGCAGCAGCGCGGCAAGCCGCCACTTGGGGCCGCCAACCAGCTCCCGCCATTGCCGCCCGACGCTGTCGCAAAACCGCGACAGCCTCGCCCGACGCTCGTTCAGCCACCGGACACGGCGCCCGGTGGCGTCCAACGCCGCCGCCACACGCTGACGGTTCAGCCAGACGACGCCCGCCAGACACCCACCGCCTGCGAATACGGCGAACACGAGCGGTGCGCTCGCGTGCGGTATCAACTGCGTCAGCGGCCCGAAGGTGAATAGCAGGGAGACCGGTACGGCGGTCGCGAAGAACGCGAGATCGAGCGCCTGATCCGCACCGACAACCGTCGTCGCGAGCGACCAGGATGCCCCGGCGCGCTGCAGCAGGCCGATGTTGACGCCATAGCCTGCCGCGCCGAGCGGAGAAGCCAGAAACGCAAAATCGGTCGCCAACGTGATGGCGAAAGTGCGTAGAAAACTCACCTGAAACCCGAGCGCGGCCTGCATCAGATGCAGCTTGCCGGCCTTTGCCAGCGCACTGACCGCGGCGCTCGCGGCAAGCGCGAGGAACACGTAGAGAGAAATGTCGCTCAGCCCCGCGAGGGCCGCATGCGAATTGAGGACGAACGGCGCGCCGACGGCGAGGCCGATACCGGCAAGCGCCACCAACACTGCCGCTTTGTGCGTATGAGATCTGATCAACGAGGGCCTCAGCAAGTACAGCCTGGCCCTGCTTTCTCCGCGCGATGCAGCATGGAAGCGCTGCGTCGCGAGTGAAATCGAGGCCGTCCGAGGCCTCATGATAACCACTCGAAGCTGCGTTTTCGTGACTAGCGACTAGCCAACAGCGACTGGCGAGCGGACGGCAACTGCCCCCATCCGACCAGTACTTGCTGGATACCTCGGGCGTAGGCGTCGCGCTGCTTCGGTGTTTCCGAGTGGTACGCGCCGATCGCGCGCCAGGTATTGCCGTATTTGACCATCTTCTGCTTCAGCAGCCAGGCGGCCACATAGACGTTCACACACGGGTCGGTCAACGCACGATGCGGCACACCCTCTCGCGCGAGATCGCCGAAATGAATCGAATTGATCTGCAACTGACCGACGTCGATCGAACCGTTCGCGTTCTGATGTATCGCGCCCGGATCCCCTTTCGATTCGTACCATGCAACGGCGCGCAATACCCACGGATTGACGCCCTGGTAAGCTGCGGCCTCATTGAAGCAATCGTCAGCCGCGTGTGCTGCACCGGACATAGACAGCCACGCCAGCGCAAAACAGAAGATTTTCAAGGACACGATTCATCCTTCCGCTTGATCGCGATAAAAATAGGGGGCAGCAGATGGCCGGCCGAATTACTTGACCAGAGCCTGATCGATCTGCCGTTGCACGGAGTCGAGGTACGCATGTGAAGCATCAGACACCACGAGCCGGACAGCCGGCATCGGCGGCCCTCTGTGATCCTGCATCTGTATCGGCGCACGCGACTTCTTTCGATGCGGCGCCTGCTTCACAGGCAAGTCATCATCACTGCCGCTCGACGGCGGCAGCATCGCGAGCGATGGCAACGGCGGATAAACCTTGTCCGCCGCCGCGGGGGGCCCAGCGGAAAACGCGCCGGCCGACTGCAGATCCGTTCCCGGCTGGCCCGCAAAGGCAGGCGCGGCAAGCAGCGTGGCCAACGTCAGTAAGGTGATTCGAAGCATCGCGATGGCCTCCTTCATTGCACCGTCCTGATCGATACGCTATACGGCTGACCAAGACCAGCGGTTCGATTTTCGAAGCTCACCTTCGACATGCGTTGCGCAGGCACGCCCTTCCACACCGCCTGGTTCAGGTACGCGAAATCCTGACCCAGCGCGGTGACCAGCACGACCGTGGGCTGCTGCTGCGCGGCGGCCAATGCGCCTGCCTTGGTCAGCACGGCGGTAAGTTGCGGGTCATGCGCCCCGAGCGCGTCCGGCGGAATCTCGAAGCTAATGACTTCGTTGGGCGCCTTGTCCGTGCGCGCGGCATTCTGCGCGGGCATCTGTGCGCATCCGGCCAACGCGAGAACGGCTACCAAAAACCACACCTGTCGCTTCACACCCATCTCCAGTCAATCCCGTTGCTATAGCGAGGTTGTCGGCAGGCCTGCGGGAAAAGTTGATAGGTGGAAAACGCGCCCGCGAAAATCAAAAAGAGTTGCCTCAAGATCGGCGCAAACGATTGCTTCGGCGCTCGATGAAGCGTCGAACGAGGCGAAGTTGCCTCGCGTTTCCGGTGGGTTATTCGTATGATGATTGTGCGCCCAGCTTCTGCGCCTGGATCACATCCTGATAGCGCAGATACCCGCACCGCCCGCCGGATTTGGCCGCATACATCGCCGCGTCGGCATTGAGCAGCAGCTCCTCTGCCGTGGCGCCGTCGTCTGGAAACTGACTGATGCCGATGCTCGCGCCCACCGTCATGCTTTGTCCGTCGATCAGCAGTTCTTCGTTTAACGCGCCCACGATCCGCGAGGCAATCCCCGGCGCAGCCTCGGCGGAACGCGGACCCTCGATCAGCACGATGAACTCATCGCCGCCGAGGCGCGCGGCAACATCCGCCGCGCAGAGCACCTGCTTCAGCCGATCCGCCACCGCGGCGAGCACCTTATCTCCGATCGAATGGCCGAACTGGTCGTTGATCTGCTTGAAGCGGTCGAGGTCGACGAACAGCACGGCGAGTCCTTCTTCGCGCCGTGTCGCTTCCTCGATCGCCACCTCGAGTTTCTGCATGAACAACATGCGGTTCGGCAGGCCGGTCAGCCCGTCGTGCGTGGCAAGATGCACGAGCTCACGTTGCTTGTTGTGCAGCACGTCCATTTGCGCCTTGATTTCCCGGCGCAGACGATCGAAGCAGCGCGCCAGTATGCCGATCTCGTCGGTACGCTTGAGCGGCAGCGTTTCCATCGCGTGCTCGGCGAATAGATGCGTTGCAGCGTACGCGAGTAAGTGCAAAGGCTTGGTCAGGGCACGCGCAAACAGAATCGCGAGAAGCAGCGCCAACACGCTGAAGATCAACACCATGCGAATGATTCTGTTACCCAGCTGGGTCGCACCGGACAGCACATCCTCGAGCGGCTTGGCGAGGCCGAGCACGATAAAGCGGTTGCCCTCTGACGCGCCGAACGGCCTGCGCACGAAAGCCAGTACCTGACCGGCCGCCTGCCCCGGCCGCACGAGACCGTTCAGCAGAACTTCGCTTTCTGACTGATCGAAGAGCGGCTGGGTGGCGGAAAAGCTGTCCTGCATCAGAACGCGGCGCCCCCTGTCGAAGCCGAACGTTTTCGAGGCATCCGGATGGACCAGGAAATCGCCCCATTCGTTGGCGAGATAGACCCGATAGTCGCTCGGCAAATCGCTCTGCAAACGGTTGAGCAGGCGGGCCAGATCGATGTCGATAATCACGACGCCCACCACTGCCCCACTCGCGTCCGCCACCGGTGTGCCGAGTCGCAGCGTCGGTTTGCCCTCGGCGGCATGCGTACCGTACTCGTGATTCACCAAGATCGGCGAGATGTAAATGCGCCCGGGCGAGAACGCCAGCGTGTCGAACACATACGCGAACTGGCCTTTTTCCTGCAAGCTGTTCCCCTCGACCCGCACCAGGCCGTCCGCGTCACGGTCGAAACGGATCAGTTCGAGTCCGTAGTGCTTGCGGGTAACCAAGCGGATTTGCAGGTACTCGGGGCGGTGAACCATGAAGCTGGCATACACCTGCGCCAGCTGTTCGCGCGGCGCATTCGGGCCAATGCCGTTGTCGGTCTGCAAGACATCCGACGAAGACGGCAAGCTCGCGAGCACCAGCGCGTCTGCGCCGACATCGTCGATCGCCACGGAAAAGCGCTGACCCAGCAGTTCCGTTGAAGTCAGCAGGCTGCGTTCGGCTTCGTTCACCAGCATCGTACGGTTAGCACGATACGTGTAATAACCGGTTGCACCGGACGCGAGCACGCCAATGCACGCAAGCAGAATCGATAACTTGAATGTCAAGCCGGGGCGTATCATCAAAAACGCTCCGACCGGTCGCCGGACACGATTCTGTTCCACAGTTCTTCGCGCCGCTGAATATCTTCCACTGGGCCGATCCAGACGATGTGCGCGTTGCCGCTGTCGCTGTTTTCCGCCGGCGCCGTCAACGTGTTGGCGAGCCCCTGGCGTTGCGTCAACAATGCACTGACGTCCGGTTCGAGCATGTAATTGATCCACGCAAGTGCGAGCGCGCGATCCTTGGCGGTTCGCGTCATCGACCAGCAGTCCAGCCAGGCGAGCGCCCCTTCGTCGGGAATCACGTAGCCCACGTCGGCGCCGGCGCGGCGCAACGATTCAACCTGCTGGGTGCCATAGTTACCGAACATCAAGGCAACTTTATGTTGGATGAAGAACGCGGTCGCTTCTTCCGGCAGCGTGTAATAGGTCAGCAGGTTGCGGCGCAGATCCACGAGCTTGTGAGCAATCACGCGCATCTGTGTGGCATCGAGTTGGAAGGGATGGGGATATCCCAGCGCCAGCGCGGTGAACGAGAAATTATGCTGGGCGCTATTGAAGTCAAGAACCTTGCCGCGGTAACGCGGGTTCCACAATTCGCGCATCGAGCGCGGCGCAACGGCAATCTGCTTGCGGTCATAGATCAGCCCCATTGACGAATACGTGAATGGAATGGCGTACACATTACCTGCCGAGGTCAGCCCTTCAATCGACGACAACGCCTGAAACCGCGGCAACTGTTTTTTCGTATTCGGCAAACTGGCCAGATCGAGCGGCGCCAGCAGATTCGCTCGGGTATAGCGCTCGATTTCAGCAGTATTCGCAGCGAGCACATCAAACTGCGGCGTACCCTGGGCATGCATCTGCGCCCATAACGCTTCGTCGGAATCGACCAACGTGACTTCGACCTTCGCGTGGTAGCGCGCTTCGAAAGTCTTGACGACGTCGGCATCTGCATAGCCGGGCCATGCCAGCACGCGCAGAACTTTGTCGGCGGCCACGACGGGTGCTGAAGACAAAAGGCTACAGCAGAATGCGGCGTTTATCAGCAGCGTCAAAAAGCCGGAAAACCCGCAGCAGCGCAGCGAATGCACGCGCCCCGCCGCGTCTGCAATTCGGCGCCAGAGCGATGGTTTGAAACAGCGCATTTCATCTGCCATCGAAATCGTGTGCATATACAACACCGCTTAGCAGAAGGCCATTAAGACGAACGCAAACAGGCGCGCGGTGTTTAACCGCGGGCGTCGTCCTCGATGGCTTTGTTCAGACAGATACCGATACGTTCGCACGCTGCAAAGGCAGGCGTGCAGAGCGTTGATAATAGCGCCAAGCAATCCATTTTTGGTCCCGGCATCGCCCCAATCCAGAACAACAATCTGTCAGGTGTGATTTAACAAATGCGCTCATCTGTATTTAACGGTTGTTCGTGCGAAATCTTTAACTCATCGACAGCCATTTGAAACAATCGCGAGCGCCGTTATAACCTGCAATATACGGCGCTAATTAGCGCTATTCTCGATACCGGTTTTGCCGGCACAACGCATCTTGCGAAGTATCCGGGCAAAACTCCGCCAGTAGTCAACTTCATTACGACATTGTTACAAGACAAAAGACAGCGCACCGAGGCCATGCAATACGCATGACGGCGCCGTCGAATCTCCACCACATTCAGGCTTTAAAAGCTATTGCGGTTCGCCATCCGGTGTTTCACTAGCTACCCAATCTTTTTGAACTGATAAGCTTGGCGCGCGCTGCTGGCTGCCCCGGCCGGCAGCTTCAACCCAAGCCTGGTCGTGAGTCGCGCCAGGCGTCCCGCAGCGGCACAACCGCATACGGGAGTATTTGAACTACACCGAGGAGTTAAACAGTGAAAAAACTGCTAGCGGCTTTGACGGTTGCTCTGCTTGCCACCGTCTCGATTGGCGCACACGCTAAAGATTGGTCGACTATCCGTTTCGGCGTTGACGCCAGCTACCCCCCGTTTGAGTCCAAGGGCTCGGACGGCAAGCTCGCGGGCTTCGACATCGACCTCGGCAATGAAATCTGCGCGCGCCTGAAGGCCAAGTGCGTGTGGGTCGAAAACGACTTCGACGGCATGATTCCGGCCCTGAAGGCGAAGAAGTTCGACGGCGTGCTGTCGTCGATGTCCATGACGCCGCAACGCGCTGAGCAGATCGCCTTCTCGGCGAAGCTGTTCAACACGCCGACGCGCCTCGTCGCGAAGAAGGGTTCGGGCATCCTGCCGACCGCCGATTCGCTGAAGGGCAAGTCGGTTGGCGTCGAGCAAGGCACGATCCAGGAAACGTACGCGAAGACCTACTGGGAACCGAAGGGCGCGAAGGTTGTGCCGTATCAGAACCAGGATCAGGTCTATGCAGACTTGCTGTCGGGCCGTCTGGACGCAGCGTTGCAAGACGCCGTGCAAGCTGACATCGGCTTCCTGAAGACGCCGCGCGGCGCGGGCTTCGACTTCGTCGGTAAGGACATCGACGATCCGAAGATCCTCGGCAACGGCGCAGGCATCGGCATGCGCAAGGAAGACACCGATCTGAAGGCGAAGGTCGACAAGGCGATTGCCGACATCATCAAGGACGGTACGTACAAGAAGCTCGAGAAGAAGTACTTCGACTTCGACGTGTACGGCAGCTAAGCCAGCCACGCGCGTCTGACGACGCGTTTGCCGGCTTGCGAGGAACGGGCTCCGCACCACGCGGAGCCCGTTTCGTTTGCGGGGCCGCTTTGCCGCGCCGCCCGGACAGCGATCGAACCGGACAGGCCTGCCCGCTTGCCGCGCGCGATCCGGACTCCGGACGACGCCGCATAAGACCACGCGTTGTGTCATATCGGCTAAGATCGTGCGATAGAGGCGCGGCGAAGCAGCCCGCCAATGACCGACCTTGAGACACCCTTTCCCCCTGTAATCAACGACATAGCGTGGCACGCCCCACTTGCCCGCGGATTTGAAAACCATGCAAACCCAAACCCATCCGCTGATTGCCCCGACGCTCGGCACCGCCCGTAATCTGACGAGTTTTCACTACGGTCCGGGCGGCGGGCAGAAAATTTACATCCAGTCGTCGCTGCATGCCGACGAGTTGCCCGGCATGCTGGTCTCGTGGGCGTTGCGCCGCAAGCTCGCGGCGCTGGAAGCCGCCGGCAAGGTGCGCGGCGAAGTCGTGATCGTGCCGGTGGCCAATCCGATCGGCCTGAATCAGCACTTTCTCGGCCATTTGTCGGGCCGCTTCGAGACCAACAGCGCGCAGAACTTCAACCGCAATTTCTACGAACTGGCGGCGCTGATTCAGCCCGGCATCGAAGCGCGTCTGACCGACAACGTCGACGCCAATCGCACGGCAATCCGCGCGGCGATGCGTGAAGCGCTCGACGCGCAAAAGCCGGAAACCGAACTCGAATCGCAACGACTGGCGCTGCAAAAACTCTCATGCGACGCCGATGTCGTGCTCGATCTGCACTGCGACTGGGAAGCTGCGATGCACCTCTACACGAACCCGGACCTGTGGCCGGAAGTCAAGCCGCTCGCCTGCTATCTGGACGCCAAGGCGTCGCTGCTGGCGCTGAATTCGGTGGGCAATCCGTTCGACGAAATCCACAGCTTCTGCTGGTCGGATCTGCGCGGCCATTACGGCGACCGTTTCCCGATTCCGAACGGCTCGATCTCGGTCACGATCGAACTGCGCGGTCAACGCGAAGTGTCGTACGAGTACGCGGAGCGCGACGCCCAGGCGATCATCGAGTACCTGACCACGCGTGGCGTAATCGACGGCACGCCAGCACCGCTGCCGACGCTCGAATTCGCGGCCACGCCTTTGGCCGGCGCCGAGCCGATCGTCGCGCCGATTAGCGGCGTGCTGGTTTACCGCTGCGAAGTCGGAACTTGGGTCGATGTCGGCCATGAGATCGCCGATATCGTCGATCCGTTGAGCGATCGCGTCGTGACGCTGAAGAGCAGCGTGGCCGGCGTGCTGTACGCGCGGCATTTGACGCGCTTCGCGACGGCCGGGCTGGAATTCGCGCGCATTGCCGGTGCGAAAGCGTTCAGAAGCGGGTCGTTGTTGAGCAACTAAGGAACAGCTAGGGCAGCGCTTCCCGGTTTTGCCTGCGTAAAAGCTGTGCCCGCAAAGCAGATCGCCCGCTGTTTCAGCGGGCGATCTGCGTTTACGCGTCTGTTGCGCAAGAACGGGTTGTTCAAAGGAGGCGGGCGAGTTGCTTGGAAACCGCTTATAAAACCGCTCAGAAAGCCGGAATGATCGCGCCTTTGATCTGCGCGTCCGGGCCGCTCATCGTGCCGATCTTGAGTTGTTTGTCATCGGCATGCGCAAACGTTGCCGTGAGCGAAACAGCGGCGATAGCGAGCAGATTCTGGATAATTGTCCGGCGTTGCATGCGTTCCCCTCGTGCGGTTTTGATTGATAGGCGCGGATCGTCGCATGCAGCCGATGCACCCGAAAACCAATCGTTTTTCACACGCTTATATGCACGATCCGGAAAAAGCTTATGAGCGGCGTGCCTTGCGTGATTTCAACTAGCGAAGCTATGTGAGTGTCGCGCCGGCGCGACAGATTTCAAAAATAAGCAAAGCTGTCACATACCTTACTCTGCGTTCCCTTAAATTTCGGGCCATCCCACGACCTCGCCAAAGAGCACGGCGTGGCGATCGCTTAATTTTTAATCGGAGAATTGCCTTGAATAAGAAAGTATTGACCGCCGCTACTCTCGCCGTCTTCGCCAGCGCCGCCCATGCGCAAAGCAGCGTCACGCTGTATGGCCTGATCGATGCTGGTATTAGCTACGTGAACAACTCGAAGGTTGGCACCAGCCACGACAAGCTCTTCAAGTACGACGACGGCGTTGCTCAAGGCAGCCGTTGGGGCTTGCGCGGCACCGAAGACCTCGGTGGCGGCCTGAAGGCGCTGTTCGTGTTGGAAAACGGTTTTAACAGCGGCAACGGCACGCTCGGCCAAGGCGGCGCGATGTTCGGCCGTCAAGCGTTTGTCGGTCTGTCGCAGAACAACGTCGGCTCGCTGACGTTCGGTCGCCAGTACTCGTTTTCGACGGATTACCTGGGCGGCAACTACTCGACCGGTGGCCAAACCGTCGCAGGTAACTACGCTTACCACATCAACGACGTCGACCAGCTGACGTCGAGCCGTATCAACAACGCAGTCAAGTTCAGCAGCGCGAATTTCGCAGGCCTGACCTTCGGCGCGATGTACGGCTTCTCGAACCAGGCTGGCGCATTCGCCGGCGCACCGGCAACCGGCACGGTCGCAGCACCGGTCGCAGGTTCGTCGCGTGCATACAGCTTTGGCGTGAACTACGCGAACGGCCCGTTCGGCGTCGGCGCAGCGTACACGGACATCCGTTACCCGAGCCAGGCAACCCCGGCGTTCTCGACGGCTATCGCCAACGTGTCGACGGGCAACGTGCGTGATCTGCGCACGTTCGGCGTCGGCGGCCGTTACTCGATCGGCGCAGCTACGCTGTGGGCGTTGTACACGAACACGCGCTTCGCTCCGATCACGGGCGGCGCGACCACGTTCGCTGCGTACGAAGCGGGCGCGAAGTACGCATTCACGCCGGCGCTGACGGCTGGTGCGGGCTATACGTACATGCACCTGAGCAACGCGAACACGGGCCACTGGAACCAGGCTGACCTGAGCGTCGACTACGCACTGAGCAAGCGCACGGACGTCTACGCACTGGGCATCTATCAGATCGCTGCTGGCCACAACGGCACGCAAGATCTGCAAGCGCAGATCGGTTCGAGCACGAGCTACTTCAACACGTCGGGCACGGGTGCGGACAACCAACTGGCATTCCGCGTCGGTATCCGTCACAAGTTCTAAGCGAGTCTTGCCTTGCCGACGAGGAGCGCAAGTTCCTTGCGGTGCTGAGGTTCTGGAAAACGCCCTGCGGGGCGTTTTTCTTTTGGGGGGGCGGTTCGAGTGCTATTCGACGTACTCCACGCGCCCACGCCGACACTTACGCCGCGAGCTTCATACTCACTAGCCGATTCAGACTGACGCCCTGTTCAGCCGCTTGCATTGCGAGCGCGCGATGCTGCTCCGGCGGAATCCGAACTCTGAACTCGCCGCTGTAGCGCTTCTCGGCCAAGGGTTCGGGTACCGCCTCACCGCTTTCCTGCATATCCGCGACTGCTTCGGCGACAGCAGCGCGAATTCCCTTCAACGCGGTATCCGGCGTGCGCGCGAGCCACGACAATGACGGAAACTCCGCGCACAAGCCGACATGTTCGCCGTCCTCCGGCGACCAGGTAACGCGATAGGTGTAGTGATCAGCGGGCATGTTGACTCTCCGTGAGCTTTTCTATGGCTTGTAATACCTGACGCACCTGATACGCCTTGGCTTTGCCGTTATCGTTTTGAATGTTGACGCGAGGATCTCCTGGCCATGGTGTTTTGAACACTGCGTGGCTCGTGCCCGAGCGGCGTGGTTCGCCGAAATATTGCGTGCACACCTTGAGCAACGCCGAGAAACGGACGTTGGTCGGCTCGCGGCGCATTTGGCCAAGAATTTTCTCCGTCATGAATCAATGGTGCCATTAGTGACACCATTTTTCAAGCGTCAGGCTGAAGTGTGATACTGATCAAATCTATCAGTAGCGGCCTTGCGCCACCCCGCCACTTCCAGCGCTGCCGCTGCATCTGGTACGCTGCGGCCTTTGCTACCGCTTGCATTGGACTCGATGGAAACCCCTTTCAATGACCGCGGCGTGTCGGTCACGCGTAACGCACTCTCGTCGGCCGGCCAGGTCTTTCCGCTGCGCGATATCGTCGACGTGCAAGTCGTCACCGTGCAGAAGAACAAAGTCCTGCCGCGCGCAATCTCGCTCGTCGGACTCGTGGGCGTTATTGTCGGCGGGATATTGCGCTCCCCCGTCGGCATGGTATGCGGCACGATGTTGATCGTGGTCGGCTGGCTCACGTGGGCGACTCAGGACATCACGCATCGTTTGATGGTGCAGACCGCGAATGGCTTGCGTGAAGCGCTCATGAGCACCGACCGCGAGTTCGTCGAACGCGTCGCCGCGGCCGTGCATGAAGCAAAGGCAGCCGCTGGGGCGGCCAAGGCCTGAGCGGCCGCCATCCGCAAAACGCCAGGCGTCGCGTTAACACAAATTTGATTCGCGACGCGGCAGCTTTTGCGCTTCGTTGAGGCTCGCGCCGCTAGAGTGGTTGGGTATCAACAACGCGCGCCGCCTCGCCGAATCGGTGCAATCATGATGCTCACGTCCGTAGCAACGTCTGAAATCGCCGCCCCGCGCACACAGCGCGCACCACGCGAATCGCACATTCCCCGCCGCACGCATGTCGTCGTCCCCCTCGTCATCATCGACGTTACCGTGCCCGGCACTTCGTCGGCAAACGGACGGCGCGCGTTGCATACCGCCCTCGGAGACGATCTGCGTCTCTACGTCGTGACCGTCGACCAACAGCACGAGCGCGTGACCTTTCGTGTCGAAGTCACCTCGCGCTCGCTCGACGACGTGATCGGCCTGCTGACGGCCACCCTCGACCGCGCAACGCTCGGTCGCGCGGAAGTCACCGTGATCCGCCGTCCGCGCGACTATTGACATAGATCAATGCTTGCACGGGCAACTTGCTAGCCTTCCCCCAAACCTTTACACATCTTTGCAATTGCCCGCGGGTGGCCGTGTAGAGTCGCCGCTCCTGTTATCGCGTGTTCCCTCCCGCAGGCCCCCGCAAGCGTCCCGGTTTCCCCGCCCACGCCGCGGCAATCCACTGAGATTGCCGCCAGTGCTGTTCGAGTTGTCCAACCGGCAGCTCACGATGCATCGCCTTCGCCAGGGACCCGCCTTTTTGCAAAGCGTGATCCTATGTTCCTGTCGTCTCTCGATGCCGCGCGCCGGCATGTCGGTCTTCATTTCGGTCCTCATTTCCGACTTCATTTTCGTCGTTCAGCCGCAGCGGCGCTGGTCGTAGCCGGCGCGCTCGCCGCGCTGACCGGTTGCTCCACCACCTTTCCCACCCCCACGCCGCCGGCCCCCAATGCCGCGCTGATCAACGGCGGCAACGATGGCCTGCTAATTCCGCTGCACGTGGAGCGCGCCGACGAAGATCACGCACGCCTCGGCCTACCGGTCCAGCTCGACGGCAAGCCGGTATACATGGCGCTCGACACCGGGACGCAAGGCACGCGGGTGTTGAAGTCGGTGCTGCCGGGTTCGAACTATGCAAGCGCCGGCGGCGTGACGTCGTTGTCGTTCGCGAACGGCGTGGAGATTCTCGGCTCGGCCGTCAAGGTGCCGTTCAGCCTCGCCGGCACCACGCCAACGCCGATCGCCGCGCAAGCGGTGGACGTCGTGCGCTGCCTGCCGAACGCGCGGAAGTGCGTCGGGATGGACGGCTACACCGGTGAATTCGGCTGGGCGTTTTCCGGCATCGTCGGCGTCGGCGCCGCGCAACCGGACGATAGCTGCTGTACCCAACCGTTACGCGCGTTGCCCGGCAACATCGGCCAACGTTATCTGGTGCACTCGAACTTCGCGAAGCCGTACATGGTGTTGAGCCCCTCGAGCGCCATTACAAAGGACTACACCATGGTGCCGATGACGGTGTCGAAAGACGGCACGGCGCAATGGCCGCGAGGCTGCGTGAATGTGGGCGACAAGATGACCTTCTGCGCGCCGCTGGTGTTCGCAACCGGCAGCACCGGCATGATCCGCATCGAAATGGACAAAGCGCCCAACTGGACCGGAGACGGCGAGGTCGGCAATGTGCTCGATCAGGGCAACTATGCGACGGCCATCGGCACGGGTTCATGGGTGCACCGTTACGAGAAGGCGCAAGTCACGATCGTCAAGGCGAAGCCGGACGCTAACCGCATCGTGGTCGGTTTGATGGCCATGCAGAATATCGACGTGCTGTTCGATTTCCCGCGTGGGCAATTCGGTTTGCATGCGGAAAAAGAGAGCGAACGATTCGCCCCGTGATATTCATCAATCGATAAAAAAGGCCGTGCGAAAAAATTCGCACGGCCTTTTCTTATTTGAACACGCATTTGAGCAAGCGCCACAAACGCGCCCGCGTCACTCCATACTGAGCGGATTCACGTGCCAGATGTTGCGCGCATATTCGCCGATGGTGCGGTCCGAAGAAAACTGTCCCATGCCTGCGACGTTCTCGATCGCGCTCTCGGCCCACGCGCGCTTGTCGACGAAACGCGCATCCACTTCGTCCTGCGCTTTCGCAAACGCGGCGAAATCGGCGAGCACCATATAGTGATCGCCCCAATCCACCAACGTGTGGAAGATGTCCGAGAAGCGCAGTGGATCATCCGGAGAGAAGAAGCCCGTGCGAATCTGGTCGAGCGCCATACGCAGTTCCGGATTCTCCTCGTACACGTGCCGCGGCCGGTAGCCGGTGGCGCGCAGGTCGTCCACTTCGTCGGCGGTATGGCCGAAGATAAAGATGTTCTCGCGCCCCACTGCTTCGCAGATCTCGATGTTGGCGCCGTCCATTGTGCCGATTGTCAACGCGCCGTTCAGCGCGAGTTTCATGTTGCCGGTGCCTGATGCTTCGGTGCCGGCCATCGAAATCTGCTCCGACAGATCGGCCGCCGGAATGATCAACTCGGCCACGCTCACGCCGTAGTTCGGCACGAACACCACCTTGAGGCGATCGCCGATCAACGGATCGTGATTGACCTTCTCGCTAACATCGCCGATCAGCTTGATGATCGTCTTCGCCATGCGATACGCGGACGCGGCCTTGCCGGCGAACATCACCACGCGCGGCACCCAATCGCGCTCCGGATTCGCGCGAATCTGGTTATAGCGCACGATCACGTGCAGCACGTTCAGCAACTGCCGCTTGTATTCGTGAATGCGCTTGACCTGAAGATCGAACAACGCATCGGGATCGAAGTGCAGTTTGGTGTGATGCGCGAGCCGCTGCACGAGCCGCACCTTGTTCTGCCGCTTCGCTTCACGGAAGGCGTCGATGAACGCACTGTCGTTGCGCAGAGCGCGTAGTTGTTCCAGCTCGAACAGGTTGCTGCGCCAATGCGTGCCGATCTGCTGGTCGATCAGCGACGACAGCGACGGACTCGCCTGCGCCAGCCAGCGCCGCGGCGTGATGCCGTTGGTGACGTTGGTGAAACGGTCCGGATAGAGGCGCGCGAAGTCGGCGAAAATATCGCGTGTCATCAGTTGCGAGTGCAACTTCGATACGCCATTCACCTTGTGACTCGCGACGATCGCCAGATACGCCATCCGCACACGCCGCTGGCCATATTCGTCGACCAGCGAAATGCGGCGGATCATCTCGCCGTCATGTCCCAATTGTTCGCTGACATGCTTGAGAAACCCCGCGTTGATCTCGAAGATGATCTCAAGATGTCGCGGCAAAAGGCGCGCAAGCATCTCGACGTCCCACGTTTCGAGCGCTTCGGGCATCAAGGTGTGGTTCGTGTACGAGAAGATCTTGGTGACGTGCTGCCATGCCTTGTCCCACGGCTGATGATGAACATCCACCAGCAAACGCATCAGTTCCGGAATCGCCAGCACCGGGTGCGTATCGTTCAGATGCACCGCGACCTTTTCGGAGAAGCGTCCGAACGTACTGTGCGTGCGCTGATAGCGGCGAATCAAGTCCTGCATCGTCGCTGAAACAAAGAAGTACTCCTGACGCAGCCGCAGCTCGCGGCCGGCCGGCGTCGAATCGTCCGGATAGAGCAGCCGCGACACGTTCTCAGACATGTTCTTGGTGTCGACCGCGTTGCGGTAATCGCCGCGATTGAACGCGCCGAGGTCGAGCTCCTCGGTTGCGCGCGCGGACCACAGGCGCAGCGTGTTCGTCGCACTGGTCGCGTAACCCGGAATGACCGTGTCGTAGGCCGTGGCATTTACATGCTCCGTGTCGATCCACTCGACATGCTCGCCGCGCTGCACCGTGCGGCCGCCGAAATGCACCATGTACTTGATCTCGGGCCGCGGAAACTCCCACGGATTGCCCGCGCGCAGCCAGTAGTCCGGCGCTTCGACCTGCTCGCCGTCGACGATCTCCTGGCGGAACATCCCATATTCGTAACGAATGCCATAGCCGAAGCCCGGAATGCCGAGCGTCGCCATCGAATCGAGAAAACAGGCCGCGAGCCGCCCAAGGCCGCCGTTGCCGAGGGCTGCGTCCGGCTCGATATTGACCAGCGTGTCCATGTCGACACCGAGACTCGCGAGCGCTTCCTTCATCTGATCGTGGATGCCGAGCGCGAGCAACGCGTTCGTAAACGTGCGGCCGATCAGGAATTCCATCGACAGGTAGTAGACGCGTTTGACGTCCTGTTCGTACTGCAGGCGCGTGGTCTTCATCCAGCGCGCGACCAGCCGGTCACGCACGGCGAGCGCCGCGGCGTGCAGCCAGTCATGCGGGTGAGCGGTGACGGCGTCCTTGCCGACGCCGTACATCATGCGATTGGAAATTGAGCGCCGTAGCGCGTCGACGGTACTGTTGAGCTGGTCGAATTCCAGATCGACGGCTGTCATCGAAGCCTCCGGGGAAAAACGACGCGGCATACGCGAACCGCATAGATGACGGACGGGAGGCGCGTGCCGGTCAGGCGGGTTAACAAACAGAGTACGACATTTTACGGCCCGCGGACATCGGCGAGCGCGAGCGGGGGCTCACGCACATGCCATGCCCGCCGACACACGCTGCTTCACGGGTTTTGCGCACGTACGCGGTGCAGGCGGCCGGTGCGCAGCACTGCGCGCGTGCATCGGCCCGTAAAACAGGCAAACACTGGCGAAACGATGGCGAGCGATGCAAGCCACCAGCATGGGAGAGGCAGCACGATTATCTTTTCCAACGTGTGTCTTGCCGATGAATGCGTTGACCGGTTCGATGCGTGGTCAAATCGGGGCACCTCGTCTGCTGAACGGTTATAGCCGAAGTGGTGTGTGACAGCGTGGCCCAGTGCCGGTTCGAAGATGCCGCACGGACTTGACCGTTAGTTGCATTGCGAACGCCCGACAAAGCGCCCCGCCCTGCCCGCTTCCCAGCACGATTTCGACGTCTCTGTAACAATCGCTCCATTCACTGCGCGAGCCGCCCTGACCGCTGGACTCAGGCCCCGTGCGCTTCACTCCACGCAACCCTGCCGCTTGTGCGCCGCGCCGCCCCTCCGACGCGCCCGGCGCTGCGGCATGCATAACCCGACGAGCCACGCCTTGTCCGACAAACCCAGCGCCATCCGTGGCGCCACGCTCGACCAGACCCTTCCAGCGGACGGCCCGATGACTGCCGCCAACCGCCGCGCAATGGCCGCGATCATGCTCGCAGTCGCGCTCGCCACACTCGATACGGCGATCGCCAACACCGCCCTGCCCGCCATCGCCCAGGATCTGCACGCCGCGCCCGCGGCGTCGGTGTGGATCATCAACGCCTACCAGCTCGCGGTGGTCGCGACAGTGCTGCCGCTCGCCGCACTCGGCGACATCGTCGGGCATCGCAAGATTTATATCGGCGGGATTGCGCTGTTCACGCTGGCGTCGCTAGCGTGCTCGCTAGCGTCGACGCTGCCGATGTTGGCCGCCGCGCGCGTGCTGCAAGGTCTCGGCGCGAGCGCGATCATGAGCGTCAACACGGCGCTGATCCGCTATCTGTATCCGCCGCATCGGCTCGGACGCGGCCTCGGCACTAACGCCTTGATCGTCGGCGTGTCGTTCGCGGTCGGGCCGACGGTGGCCTCGCTGATTCTGTCCGTTGCCGCATGGCCCTGGCTGTTCGCGGTCAACGTGCCGCTCGGTCTGCTGGCGCTAGCCTTCGCGTGGCCCGCGCTGCCGCACACCGAGCGCGGCAAACACAACTTCGACCCGCTTGCGGCGCTCCTCAACGTGATCACCTTCGCCGCCCTGATCTTCGCGCTCGGCGAGGCGGCCCAACGCGCCTCGACCCAACTGGTGTTGAGCGCGACGGCGATTGCGGTGGTGTTCGGGGTGTTGCTGATTCGCCGTGAAGCGGGCCACCCGGCACCGATGCTGCCGGTCGATCTGTTCAAGCGGCCGGTATTTGCGTTGTCGGCGGTGACCGCGGTGTGCTCGTTCGCCGCGCAAGGGCTGGCGTTCGTGTCGCTGCCTTTCTACTTCGAGGACGTGCTGCATCGCAGCCAGGTCGAGACCGGCTTTCTGATGACGCCGTGGCCCGTGGTGGTCGCGTTGGCCGCGCCGCTGGCGGGCAGTCTGTCCGACCGCTATCCGCCGGGCTTGCTCGGTGCGATCGGCCTTGCGGTGATGTCGGCAGGGATGGCATCGCTGGCGTTGCTGCCGGTGCATCCGCATGTGCTCGATATCGGTATCCGCATGGCGATTTGCGGCGCGGGCTTCGGCTTCTTCCAGTCACCCAACCTGAAGGCATTGATGGCGAGCGCGCCGCCCGAGCGCAGTGGCGGCGCCAGCGGCATCGTCGCGACTGCCCGGCTGCTCGGGCAGACCACCGGCGCTGCGCTGGTTGCGCTGAGCTTCAGCATCGCCGGCCGGAATGGACCGACACTCGCGCTCAGCGCCGGCGCCTTCTTCGCCGGCGCGGCGAGCCTTGCAAGCGGACTGCGGCTGTTCGCGCCGTCGCACCGCGCGGGCGTGCACGCGAAAGCGTCGGCGGAATAAACAAAACGGGCGCACTGCTGTGGCAGTGCGCCCGTTTTTTTATTCCGCTTTCAATCCGCCTGAGCGATCGATCAACGCGCGGCGAAATACCCCTTCACTGCGGCGATAAACGTATCGATATCCGCACGCGACACATCCTTATGCGTGACGAAGCGCGACGCGTAGAGCATTTGCGTGAGGATGCCGCGCTCCTTGAGCCACGCTTCGAGCGGCGCGCAATGCTGCTGCGGAAACTGCGCGAACACCATGTTGGTCGCGATTGATTGCACCTTGACATGGTCGATCGCTTCCAGACCGGCCGCCAGATGCGCGGCGTTCGCGTGATCGTCGGCGAGGCGCTCGACGTTGTGATCCAGCGCGTACAGGCAAGCCGCCGCCAGCACGCCGGCCTGGCGCATCCCGCCGCCCAGCACCTTGCGCCAGCGATGCGCCACGTCGATCAGCGCCTGGCTGCCGACCAATACCGAGCCGACCGGTGCGCCCAAGCCCTTCGAAAAACAGATCGAGATCGAATCGAACGGTTCGCACAGCGCCGCGACCGGCTTGCCCGATGCAACCGCAGCGTTGTAGACCCGCGCGCCGTCGAGGTGAGTCGACAACCCATGCTGACGCGCCAACTGCACCGCCTCGTCGACGTAACCCGCCGGCAGGACTTTGCCGCCGATGGTGTTTTCCAGCGCCAACAGCCGCGTGCGAGCGAAGTGGTTATCGATCGGCTTGATCGCGGCGGCGATCTTCTCGAGCGGGATCGAACCGTCGGCGGCATTCTCGAGCGGTTGCGGCTGGATGCTGCCCAGCACCGCCGCGCCGCCGCCTTCGTACTTATAGGTGTGCGCCAACTGGCCGACGATGTATTCGTCGCCGCGTGCGCAATGCGCCATCAACGCCGCCAGATTGCTTTGCGTGCCGCTCGGGAAGAACAGGCCTGCTTCCTTGCCGGTGCGCTCCGCGACCGTTGCTTGCAGGCGCAGCACGGTTGGGTCGTCGCCCCAGACGTCGTCGCCCACTTCGGCGGCCGACATCGCCGCGAGCATGGCCGGAGTTGGACGGGTTACGGTGTCGCTGCGCAAATCGATCATGGTGAGAGCCTCGTGTGTCCCTATTTGTGTCAATGCATGACAGCCTGTGACAGCCGGTGACATGCGGCCCGCGCACCGCTTCATCTGCTTCGATGGACGGCCGCGGCTCCGGCTGTTGAGCCACACAGTGTATTCAATTAATTAACACGGCGCTGAAAACCGCGCAAAAAAGCAGCTCAGCCACCCGACTTCGGCAACCACGCAAGCGGATCGACCGGCTGGCCGTTCTGGCGCACTTCGAACTGGATCGAGGCCACGCCCCGGCTATCCACGCCGACTTCGCCGATAGTTTGCCCTTGCGCGACAGCGTCGCCTTCCTTGACCAGCAGCGTGCTGTTCTGCCCGTAGGCGGTAATCAGCGAGTCGTCGTGCTTGATGATGATGAGCGGACCGTAAGCTTCGATCCCCGTGCCCGCATAGACCACCCGGCCGGTAGCGGCCGCCTTGACCGGCTCGCCCGGATGCCCACCGATCACGATGCCGTTCGACTTGCCCGGCGCAAAGGCTTTCAGCACCGGGCCACGCAACGGCCACAGCAGCACGCCTTGCTGCGCAACGCCAGCCGCGCCGGGCACCGTGGCCGAACCATTCTGACCAGCAACATTGACCGGCGGTGTCACCACACTACCCGACGCCATCGGCGGAGCCACCCGCAGCACCTGCCCCGGATTGACGGCCGAATTCGACGCAAGACCGTTCCACGCCGCAATCTCCTGCGGCTTACGGCCGTACGCCGATGCAATCCCCGCCAGCGTGTCGCCCGGATTGGCGCGGTAGTAACCGGCCGGCACAGGGACCGTGGCAAGGGTAGTCGGGCGCGACGGCGCGCTGCTGTAGAACGGTGTGCTTTCCCACGGCATCGTCGTACAACCGCTGAACATCACGCCGAGGGTCGCCGAGATCAGCAACCGGGTCGCCGTGAATTGCCATTGTCTTGTCATGTGATTTTCCTCGACACTTTGATTCAATCAGATTCAATCAGCCTCAAGCATTTGCCGCTCGGTGCGGGGGCGCCATGGCACGTATCGATTATGCCGCCGTGCGCATCGCCAAAGGCTTCGGCACGGGCCAAGGCCCGGGAATCGTCAGACACGGCCCCCGGCCTCGACCACCAGAATGCGCGCCACGCCGATCGGATATCGGAATCTTCGCCGACGGTCGGGGCAGCCTTGGACCACATCCGTACCGTCAGCCGGGCCATTCGTGGGATTTACCCTGCTACAAGCGTATCAAAGCCGCAGCAGTTCATCTTTCATCCACTCGTGGACGGCCCGACTCAGTTCCTGCTGTGACAGGTCCTGGGGAGAGAATGCCGGGCCGACAACCACACGAATTTGTCCACGGCCGCTGGGCCAGCCTTTCGCCGGCCAAACTTTGCCCGCGTTGAGAACCACAGGAACAGCAGGTACGCCAGTCGCGCAAGCCAATCGAACGCCTCCCGATGTCATCCTCAACGGGGCATCGTGTGGCACCCGGGTCCCCTCCGGGAAAATGACGACGACATCTCCCTTCGCCAGCCTCTCAGCGCTTTCCTGCGTCACGGCCTGATGAGCCTGTCGAGCGGAGCCGCGGTTCAGGCTAACCATATCGAGGCCACGCAGCACCCATCCAAAAAAAGGGATGCGAAGAAGCTCTTCCTTGAAAACAAAACTGATGCGCCGTGGAAAAAGTGCAAGAAATGCGAGTGTCTCCCAGGTCGATTCGTGACGGCACAGCAGGATCGCTGGCCCGTCGGGAATATGTTCAAGCCCTTCTATCGAACATGAGACTCCCGGCAGCCAGCGCATCACAACCACCAGTGCACGACACCATTGTTTTGCCAACCAGTATCGTCCAGCCCTGCCGACGAAAGGAAACAGGAGCAGTATCGCCATTGAATACAGCGTCCCGCTACCGAGAAGGTAGACGATGAAAATCCATTTAGTGAAAGCCGAGCGCATCGGGGTCTGATTCAGATTGGTTTGCGGCGGAACATTTCACCGTTGACAGTTGAGACTATACCGTGAGCGATGCGTTCGTTCCCCAGACCGAAGTCGGCAACGCCGCACCTGAAACGTGGCACACGAAGCGCTACAAAGTCGACAAGCGTGTCGGATGCGACGCAGAAACGAAGGTGACTGTTGACGCTGGTCGGGAGCGCGCTAACATTGGGCGACGACGAAACCTGGCGTTCAACCGAAGCCAACCATCTCCAACCAAGTACGCAATGAACGAACATACCGCAATGGACGACCGATTTGACAGGCGAGAATTACTGCTTCATCTCGGGGACATGCTCGAAGCTTTGAACCGTTTATCCAGGACAAGCAGGCCGACCGCGTCGGTGGCGCACCTTTTGCAGGAAGATGATTCATTGCAGCGCTTCGAGTTCCTCCGGGCGCTGGCACCAAAAATGACGGTGGCCGAATTTACCAAACGCATCGCCAGCGCGTTCTCCCCGTGGCCAAAGGAGCTGCTTGAGGCGGAACTCAACCGGGACGCGCTGGCGTCAAGCGTTCAGCACAATCTTTTTGACGGTAACCTCGACGGCTGGAAAGCGTATGTCACGCACGTCCAAAGAACGGTGAAGTGGTTCGGCACCGGGCTTCCGAGGATGAAAGCGGACGCGTTGGCAGAACCAGTTCACGATGCCGCAACGGATGCAACTCCGGTCGAGGCGTCGGTCGTGAACACGCTGCCCGCCGAGTCGGATGCCCCCACCGAGAAGAAGGGTTGGCCTTGGCCCGAGCCAAGGCCGACGTAGCCACGTTCAAAGTGTTCTGCGCGGGCGTCTTTCCGCGTCCCGAAAGCAGGATGACCGGTTGCTCACCAGCCTACGCCGGAGCAAATATCACTGCTCCAACGTCAGCGATATGCGTGAAGCTTCGAAAAAACCGGTACGTCTGGTCGCCGACCGTTATCCGGTTTAAGCCGGCGTGCGTCAGTTCGAGTATCTCGTCAGCCACGCCGGCCGCGATAGTTCCGTGACCAGTCAACTCGTTGTCCTCGTCCGCTGGGTCGCCGATATAGACAGCACAGACGTCTGTACCGCGGCGCATCATGACGACGCACGCACCCTCATCCAGTGAGAGTTCGAGATATTCGACCAGCGTCAGCAATGACCCTCGCATCTGTCCCTTCGGGTCGTAAGCCAAATCAGAATCAGCAGCCATATTGCCGTCCCCCGTCAAATGCGTCGGTCGTGAACAGGAAGCTCGCCCTCGGGCGTCGCTGGCTCCACTATAAGCGCCCATGTTCGAATGCGGGACATATTGGAACGTCCAACGAGAAGCAGGTTCGCACATGTGTGCCGACAGCGTAGCCTCTCCTGCCCCCGAGCTTCATCAGACGGTCATTGTTCGCGAGCACGCTTGATGTCGGACATTCGTTTTCAGGAGACGGACATGAGCGATTTCAACGGGCAAGCTGCTGTAGTACAACACGCAAGTCTTGACTTCTGCTTTGGGGTAGCCGGCAAGGTGCTCGAGGCTGAGGAGAAGCTAACCAGGCTGAATCTGGACGCGGCAAAAACCACGTTCGCCGATTGGCACCAACGCATGCAGGATGGGCTGACGAAAACGAATGGCGATAGCGCTTCTGGCTTACAGGCTGCGCTGGCGCTGCCTTCGACGGAACGGGTCCTTACGTACCAGCGTCAGCTTGTGGAAATCGCTTCCACTATGCAAACGCAGCTGGGAGAGGTTATCGATGCCCAGTACCAGGAAGCTAATCGCCAGTTTCAACGGTTTGTCGAGAGTGCCGGACAAAACGCCCCCGTCAGTTCCGAGGCAGCAATTGCATTTCTGAAGCAGGTTATTACGTTCGCCAATACCGCCCACGACAGCGTGCGCAAAGCCGCGAAGCAGACAGTTGATTTTGCGCAAAGTACCGTGAGCGCTGCAACGGAAACGGCTTTGGAGCCGGCTCAACCGGTTGAACCGGCTATACCGGCGGTGGAGAGCGCGGCGAAAGCGGTGAAGCATTGAATTTAACAAGCGACGGGGGAAGAACGAGAATTGAACCTCGGCGATTGTCACGCAGGCCCGCTAGTTTGCTCAGTCGTGCTCTCGCCTTGCTCGTCTTCGACCCGTTGACTGCCGGACAACAGCGCAATACGCAGCGAGTCAGTTACGGTTAATAGCGGTGATAGTACCCGCCTGCAGGCACAACGATGCAGCCGCCCAGCGCACTTCCGAGACATACGGCCATCAGCATCAGCACAAGAATTCTTTTCATAACGCGCCTCACTTGTCAGTTGTGAAGGCACTATATTGAGCCGGCAGATTACCGGTGTTTTTGTGTGTAACGAGACGTGTAGTTTGAAACACCTGCCTCCGTTCGCACGATTCTCTGAAGTCCAGCCAACACGAAATATTCGGTTTCACAACTCACAACTCCATGGTCAACATCGTGGTCGTCCGAGACGTTGAGGAGATGAACGGCCCGAAGCCGTCCCCTCAACTGGATTGGAGACGAACATGCACAACGTTGCCTACAAACTCGCCGCTATTGCAGCACTGGCCTTGTCGTTTGCGGGCACAGCGTCGGCTCAAACAAACTGGAATGCGACGCACCCACGCCGTGCTGAGATCAACCATCGCCTCGCGAATCAGGATCGTCGCATCCATCAAGAAGTAAGGGAGGGCGAAATGTCCCACGCCGAGGCGGCGAGACTGCATCGCGATGACCATCAGATCCGCCAGGAGGAGCGTGACATGGCAAGTCAGAACGGCAGCCATATCACGAGGCACGAGGATTACGCGCTGAACCAGCAAGAGAATCACGTAAGCCGGCAAATCGGGCAATAGCGTGTGTCACAAACGCCAGCGACAACTCGGGATAAGACCAGCGCTGGCGTTTGCGGACTGCATCCTACCCAACGTTAGTGACCTTCACACTTGCTGGAGGCGGACATGAAGAACACGAATGAGCAATCCCTGCGTTGTCAGGTTGAAAAATGGCTCGCACCGGCGCCCGCGAGGCCAGTTCATGTGACCGCTTTCAGCCGCACCAGATTGGGCGGCCGACGCTACGTGTGCGTCGAGACGTCGTCACCGAGCGGAGCGCGCGCATTGTTCTTCTTCAGGCACGATGACGGCAGTTGGTGCGTATTCCCGCAGACTGCCAACAGGCGGAAGTCGGCCGCAGAGCGCCCCGTTATGCCGGTGACGTCGGTCGACCGTTAGCGAGGCCATTCTTGAACAACACTTCGCATCGGACAGCGACGAACAAGAATGATCTTCATGGCGGATAGCCGGTTGAGAAGCAGACGCTATCGACGCGTTATCCATGCCGCATACCGGACCACCCGACCCAGCAAGATCACGCGTTTCGACTGGGCCCATTACAGGTGTTGCGGCAGGCACGACCGCCGCCACGGGGCCGCCGAGCGCATTCGTGTGATTATTGAATCCTTTCAACCCTCGCCTATACTCAGTCATGCTGCCGCAACGCACCGTACACAAAAGCCTGGATCCTGCGAGGAGTTGAGGATGAACAAAGCCACCTTTCTGGCCGTGCAACTCAACGTGGACGATGTTGCGGCGTCGCCCGGTTTGGTCGAGCTGTTGAACACACATCTGGTTTTCGCGGCAGACGTCGCCGAAGCCGCCGACGCGCTGGTCCAGTTGGCCAGCATCGCGGGATTGTCGAGCGGCGTCGAAGCCAGCGTCGAGATTCCGGCTCTGGCGATCGAACGGCTGCGCGAGGCGCTAGACAATCTCAGCGGTTACGACGAATCCTGGCTGCTTGCCCTGGAACCAAGCCGCGCGTTGTTCGACGAAATAGGCCGCCGGCACCGCACCCTGCATTAAAGCTGCGCTCGCGCAAACGCAAACGCATCCGCAGTGCCGCGCGCCCCGGCGCTCACCGCCTCGCGCCGCCGGTCCGCCACTTTTCGCTCACCGCTTGAACCGCCAGATTGCCCGGCATGCTTGACCGTCGGCGCCGTCTGAAGGTTTCGGGCGAGTCAACCGGAGGAACCGCCGTGAAAAGTCTCCTGAACCGCCGCAGCGTGCTGGCAGGCCCATCGCATCTCGTGCAGGTCGCGCGAGAGAACCCCGCCGATCCCGTATCGCCCGACGACAGCGAGGAGGCGGCGCTGGCCACGGCGGCCGACGTCACGCCCGCTGCCGTTGCCGCTGGCACACCCGCCGCCGCCCCAGTCGCCGAGCCGGCGCGGCCGGTGACGGCGTTGCGGCCGGTGCCGGTGGTGCCCTCGCAGGTCAGCGCGCGCGGCGTGCAGATGGCCGACACCGCCGAGATCGAATGGCTTGCCGAAGAAGAAGCGCTGACGCCGTTCTGCGTGTTCCGCAGCTTCGCCTATTCGGTGAGCCTGCTGTTCCACGCGAAGGAACTGACCTACTACGTCGCGCTGTATCAGGACGGCTCGCTTTGGCGCGCGCTCAAAGCCGCCGACCTCGAAGCCGCGGAAGCGGCCTTCCATCACTTCGAGGAACAGGCGACGCGGCTCTCGGAAGGCGAAACGCGTCGCGCGCAATTGGAAGCGCAAAACGAACAGCTTGCGCGCATGATCGCGCGTTCAGAAGCGCAGGCCGAACGGCTGCGCACGGATCTGCAACGGCGCGGCGCGCAGGAACAGACTGTGTCGAACCGGCAGCATCAGGTGCGCAAGGAGGTGTCGCAACTCGAAGCGCAACGCGTGGCCGCGCAGGCGCATCTGAACAAGGCGCATCGGCAGATTCACCAGCTCAATCTGACCAGCAACGAAGGGATTCCGCATTTGCCGAACCGTTGATGCGTGCTGTGAAACCGATCTGACGTCCAAGCAGAGCCGTAAACAACAAAACGCCGCCCGGCAATTCCGGTCGGCGTTTTCTTTATTACCCGCCGCCTATCAGCAAGGCGGCGTTTCCATCAGCTTCGGCGAATTAGTTGCCGAAGTAGACCGAGTTACGGTCGTTGCCGCTCACCGGACGGCCGGCTTGCGAGCTGCCTGCGATCGGTGCGCCGTAACCGCTGTTCACAGCTTGAGCGGTGCCGTTCTGTGCATCAACACGTGCCTGTGCGGCTTGCAAGTTAGCCGGGTAGTCGATTTGATCGCCGTTCGGGTTGTAACCCGCCTTTTCGAGTTGCACCAGTTGAGCGCGTACTTCAGCGCGCGTCACCGGCTGGTTCGATTGAGCAAACGAAGCAACAGGAGCAACCAGAGCGGCGGCGACGACAACTGCAGAGATAAGGGTCTTCATGATGTAAACCTCCAGAACTTATATTTAATGCGCTTTGGGCTCGTTGTCCCGTAGCGCTTAAGTAGAAGTTTAGGAGCGTCTACATCTAGGGGAAACCCCTTAAACGACGAAACTCTATTTCGATTTTCGCAACAGTAGACGGCTTGCCGCGCCGCCACGCTATCTGTCCGATAGCTATCAGCAATAATTGCCCATCTCGATTTCAATCGGTCGCGTAGCCCGGCGCGCCTTACGGCAAGCGCGCGCCGGGCCGCAATTCAAACGCTTAGCTCCAGTTCGCGTGGAAGCTGCCCGGCTTGTCGGTACGCTCGAACGTATGCGCGCCGAAGAAATCGCGCTGTGCCTGCACCAGGTTCGCCGGCAGGCGTTCCGAACGATACGCATCGAAATACGCGACCGCCGACGCGAATGCCGGCACCGGCACGCCCGCATTGATGGCGGCAATCACGACCTCGCGCAACGCCGACTGATAATTCTTCGCGATGTCGCGGAAGTACGGATCGAGGAGCAGATTAGCGATCGCCTTGTCTTTCGCATAGGCGTCTGTGATCTTCTGCAGGAAGCGGGCGCGGATGATACAGCCGGCGCGGAAAATCTTCGCGATTCCGCCGAAGTCCAGATCCCACTTGTACTCTTCCGATGCCGCCCGCAATTGCGCGAAACCTTGCGCGTACGAAATCACCTTGCTGAAGTACAGCGCGCGGCGCACCGACTCGATGAACGCGTCACGCTCGACGCCGAGCGGCTTCGCCACCGGCCCTTCCAGCACCTTGCTCGCCGCAACGCGCTGATCTTTCAGCGACGACAACACCCGCGCGAACACGGCTTCCGTAATCAGCGGCAGCGGCGCGCCGAGGTCGAGCGCGTTCTGGCTGGTCCACTTGCCCGTGCCCTTCTGCGCTGCGCGATCGAGGATCACGTCGACCAGGTCCTTGCCGGTTTCCTCGTCTTTCTTGCCGAAAATCTTCGAGGTGATTTCGATCAGGTAACTATCGAGTTCGCCCTGATTCCATTCGGTGTAGACCTTGCCCAACTCTTCGTTCGACAAACCGACGACCTGCTTGAGCACTGCGTAGCTCTCGGCGATCAGCTGCATGTCGCCGTATTCGATGCCGTTGTGCACCATCTTCACGAAGTGGCCCGCGCCGTCCGGTCCCATGTACGCGACGCACGGCTCTCCATCCGGCGCCTTGGCGGCGATTTCGGTGAGGATCGGGGCGACCAGGTCATAGGCGTCGCGCTGGCCACCCGGCATGATCGACGGGCCTTTCAATGCGCCCTCTTCGCCGCCCGACACGCCCGTGCCGATGAAATGCAGGCCGGCTTTTGCCAGTTCCTGATTGCGGCGGATGGTGTCGGTGAAATGTGTATTGCCGCCGTCGATCAGAATGTCGCCCTTGTCTAGCAGCGGCTTGAGCTGCGCGATGGTGGCGTCGGTCGGCTCGCCTGCCTTGACCATCAGCAGAATGCGGCGCGGTTTTTCCAGCGACTCCACGAACTCCTCCGGCGTGAAGGCCGGCACCAGTTTCTTGTCCGGATATTCGGCGATGAGTTCGTCGGTTTTCTCGCGGCTGCGGTTGTACACCGACACCGCGTGGCCGCGGCTCTCGATGTTGAGCGCCAGATTGCGGCCCATGACCGCCAGCCCCACCACGCCGATTGCCTGTTTGCCCATGTGAATTCTCCAGAGTCCAAAAAATGTCGAGACGCCGCGCCGGAAGGAACGTCGGCGGGACGTCGAGGGTGAAAGGATAAAAGAAATGCCGGCTTGCCGCTCGTCAGACCCGCGCCGCGTCGAGGCGTTTCCTGAACACCAGACTGAAATTGTTGGCCGGCATCGCGATCGGCTCGTCGCACACCAACCCGACCGATGCGCCTAACGCTACTACGGCTTCCATATCGCGCACGCCCCATGCAGGGTCGCGGCTGCGCAACTGTTGATCGAACGCATCGTTGCTCACCGAGGTATGCGCGCCGCCGCGTTTGTAAGGACCGTACAGATACAGTACACCGCCAACGGCCAGGCGGCGGCTCGCACCGGCGAATAGCGCCTGCGTCGCACTCCACGGCGAGATGTGAATCATGTTGATACAGACTACGGCGCCGAGCTTATCGAGCTTATCGTGCGTATGCACGCCCCAGTCCGTCTGATGCACGTCGAGAGCGAGCGGCGCGCGCACGTTCGCCAGCCCTTCGTGTGCGATCCACGCGGCAATCGACGCACGCGCATCCGCATCGAGATCGCTCGGTTGCCAGTCAAGCCCAGGCAACGCGCCGGCGAAGCACACTGCGTGCTGGCCCGTGCCGCTCGCGATTTCCAGCACGCGGCCGGTGGCGGGCAGCACCTCGCGCAATACTGCAAGGATCGGTTCGCGATTGCGTTCGGCGGACGGCGAGCGTTGCCGCAGCGCCGGATGGGAATCAGTCATGTTGACTTTGTTTCAGTACAGGGCCGTGCGCACGCGTTCGGCGAGTTCACGGTCGTAGGTCGCAGCATCGAAACTCTCACCATTGATACGCCGCTGGATCTCGCCCGCACTCGGCAGGCGCGAACGTTCGACATGATGCGCCGGGTCCCACAGTTTCGAGCGCACCAGCGCCTTCGAGCAATGAAAGTACACTGCATCGACGTCGATCAGCAGCACGGTGCGCGGCAGTTTACCTTCGACGGCGAAACTGTCCAGCATTTCCGGATCGTTGGAAATGCGGCCGCGGCCATTCACGCGCAAACTTTCGCCGACGCCCGGAATGATGAACAGCAGTGCCAGATGCGGCTCGGCGATGATATTGCGCAGACTGTCGATGCGGTTGTTACCGATGCGGTCCGGCAGCGCGAGCGTGCGTTCGTCAATCACGCGCACGAAGCCCGGCGCGTCGCCACGCGGTGAACAGTCGAGGCCATCGGGACCGGCGGTGGCGAGCACAGCGAAGGGCGCGACTTCGATAAACGCGCGATAGTCTTCGTTGACGTAGGGAATCTCTTTCTTCACTGCGCGCTCATGCGGCTGACCGTAGATTGCTTCGAGCTGTTCGATCGTCGTCAACATCGGCGTTCCTTTTGCGTGGCGGTTGCTTTTCGTGAGCGCGGCGCTGCTCAGTCCAGCGCCAGACGGCCCGCCAGCGCGGTCAGCGTATCGGCACAGGGTGCGGCAATTTTCAGCGAGAGCAGCGCATCGGCGCGCGTGCGCCCCAGATTGATCGCGACAATCGGCTTGCCCTGCTTCTGCGCCCACACGCAGAAACGGTAGCCAGAATAAACCATCAGCGAGGAGCCGACCACGAGCACCGCGTCCGCCGCGTCGAGCGCATGCGTAGCCGCTTCGACACGCTCGCGCGGCACGCTTTCGCCGAAGAACACCACCGAGGGCTTCAGCAAACCGCCGCAGTTCGTGCACGCCGGAATGCGGAAAGATTCGATATCGTGCCACTCCAGATGCGCGTCGCCGTCGGCGGCGGTTTCGGCGGTGACGTGCAGCAACGCGGAATTGTCGGCCTCGAGCGTCTGCTGGATCGACGCGCGCGAATGCTCCATGCCACAGTCCAGACACGTCACACCGTCGATGCCGCCATGCAGCTCGATCACCTCGCGGCTGCCCGCCCGCTGATGTAGACCGTCGACGTTCTGCGTGACGAGCGTCGGCACATGTCCCGCTGCCTCGAGCCGCGCCAACGCGGTATGCGCGGCATTCGGCTGCGCGTCGGCCACCACCGGCCAGCCGACCATGCTGCGTGCCCAATAGCGCTGGCGCATCGCGGCCGTGCCGAGAAATTCCTGCAGGGTGATTGGCGGCGAACGCTTCCATTCGCCGTTGTCGTCGCGATAGCCTGGAATGCCGGAGTCGGTGCTGATGCCCGCGCCGGTCAGCACGAACAGACGCGGATAACGCTGCACAAAGGTATGCAGGTCGTCCAGCGTATGCGATTCGTTGAAGGGTTCGATGTGCGCGGGCTGAGGGTCGGTCATGACGGGGATGGGGTATGGCTGCGGCCTTGGCGTAAAACCTGAAACGCCGTTCAGCGGCGCGTGCGCGGTTTGCTCTGCCGCGCGTGCGCCGTTCGCACCGTTCGCCCCGCCCGTACCGTCAGCGCTGCCTGCCGCGCTTGCCACTCGGCGAGCGCTGACTGGTAGCGCTCGAGCGCATCATCGTAAAGGTCGAAGACACACGGATTGCAGCCACTATGACAACAATCCTCGAGGTCGGGCTGCACGGGCGGCACCGGCTGCGGGTCGTCCTTGGGTGAGGCACGGGGCACGGCGAATCGCTTTGTCGAAAGGCGGGAAGCGGTCAGTATAAGTTGATCTCCCGCGATGCGTGCGGCGGTGGTTCAACCTGAACCCGCGACCTGAACCCGTGCCATCAATTCACGCCCTGGGCCCTTCCCTTCAACCCGTTCACGCCACAAACGCCCGGCGCCGCGCTTAACCCCTGCCGACGAACGGCATCTTGCTCGCCATGATGGTCATGAACTGCACATTCGCCGACAGCGGCAATTCCGCCATATGCAACACCGCGTCGGCAACGTGCTGAACGTTCATCAACGGCTCGACCGCGATTTCGCCGTTCGCCTGCGGCACGCCGCGCGCCATCCGCTCGGCCATTTCCGTCGCGGCATTGCCGATGTCGATCTGCCCGCACACGATGTCGTATTTACGACCGTCGAGCGAAACTGCTTTCGTGATGCCGGTAATCGCGTGTTTGGTCGCCGTGTAGGCGATGCTGTTCGGCCGCGGCGCATGCGCGGAAATCGAGCCGTTGTTGATGATGCGGCCGCCTCGCGGCGTCTGCGTTTTCATCAGACCGAAGGCGGCACGCGTGCAGAGAAACACGCCGGTGAGATTGGTGTCGACCACCGAGCGCCATTCGTCGATATCGAGTTCGTCGATATCCACGGGCGAGCCGTTGCGGCCGGCATTATTGAACAGCACGTCGAGCCGGCCCCGCCGCGCGCGGATCGTGTCGAACAGCGCGGCGACGCTGTCGGCGTCCGTCACGTCGCAGGCCACGGCGAGCGCGTCACCGCCCAGTTGCTGCGCTTCTTCGACCACGGCGTCGAGCGGCGCCTGGCGACGGCCGGCAAGTACCACGCTATAGCCGTGCCCCAGCATCTTGAGCGCACAGGCCCGGCCGATGCCGCTGCCCGCGCCCGTCACCAGCGCCACTTTCTTGATTCCGGTTCCTGTCACAGCGCGTCTCCTGCTCCATTTCTTTGGCCTTAGCACCATACAACAGCGGATCGCCCGTCACAAATGCAACGTCGCGGCCGTCGCGAAACATAGCGTCTTTCAGCATGCTTTCATTACGTATGGTTACCGTCCGCAACAGCGTCGAACCGCGCATCAATGGTATCGTTTGCCGTTGCGCGTCACGCGCGCAATTCAAGGCCTTCCCAGGACGGAGGAAGGAAGACAGGAAGCACGCTTTATGAACGAACTCTCCACGCCGCCGCAAGGCGGTGAGGCCGCGCCGCAGCGCCGCTGGCCGCGCACCGGCTATCCCGCGATGCTCACGGCCACCGCCGCCTGGCATGTATTCGTGCTGGCCGGATGGCTGCTGGCGCCCGCCTCATGGCCGTGGTGGCTGGCCGCGATCTTCGCGAATCACGCTATTTTCACGGTGGCCGGCCTGTTGCCGCGCACCTCGCTGCTCGGCCCGAACTGGACGCGCCTGCCCGTCGGCGAGCGCAACGCAGACGCGATCGCACTGACCATCGACGACGGTCCCGATCCAGTCGTCACACCGCAAGTGCTCGATCTGCTCGACGCGTTCGGCGTGCGCGCCACGTTCTTCTGTATCGGCGCGAACGCGCAACGCTACCCGGAGCTCACACGCGAAATCGTCGCACGCGGCCATGCGGTGGAAAACCATTCGCAGGTTCACGTGCACACGTTTTCGGTGACGTTCCCGGGCGCACTCACGCGCGAGATCGACGCGGCGCAGCGCACCTTCGAGACATTGAGCGGCGAGCGGCCGATGTTCTTCCGCGCCCCGGCGGGGTTGCGCAACATCTTTCTCGAGCCCGTGCTGCGCAAACTCGATTTGCGGCTCGCGGCTTGGACGCGGCGCGGCTACGACACGCGCGAGCGCGATCCGCAAGTGGTCGCGCAGCGGCTGCTCAATGGCCTTGGCCCGCGCGACATTCTGCTGCTGCACGACGGCAATGCCGCGCTCACCATCGAGGGTAAACCGGTGATACTCGCCGTCCTGCCGCGCGTGATCGACGCGGCTCGCCGGCAGCACTTGCGCTTCGTTACGCTGCGTGAAGCACGTATCGACGACTGAACCGAGCCCCCTTCCCGCGAGGCTCGGCCGCCGGCACGCGGCGAGCCACGCAGACATTGCTTACGCTATTCAAGCACGGCCCAGGCACGGCTCAAGCGCGGCTCAAGCACGATCGACCATTACACGCGGAAATCCGCCGCCATGTCTTCGTCCGTACGCGCCTCGAGCTCGCCGTTGCGGCAGGCCTTCAGAAACACGTCGTAATCGCGTTCCACCTGGTCCGCATAGCTGGTGGCGTAGCCCGTGAGCGCTTCCGCGAACTGATCGCCACGGCCGATATACGCGCTGACTTCGATCGCCTGGCCACTCGCCTTCGCATGCGCGCGCGCCATGATCCAGCCGCAAAGTTTCGCGTAACCTTCCAGCAGGTCGGTGTCGAACAACTCGATGTTCGCCGACAGTTTCATGTCGCGCAGTTGCCGGAAGTAGAAATGGCGCCCTGAGGGCCCGCTCGCCCAGCCGAGAAAGATGTCGCTCGCCGCCTGCAGCATGCGCTGCCCTCGAACCACCCGCTCGCCCTCGTGCTTGAGCGACGGCGACTTGTAGTACTGTGCGACCACCGATGGCCGTGCTTCCTTGATCTGAATGAACAGCGGCTTGCCCATGTGATCGACGTTCAACAGCACGAGACAACGCGTCCCCACGCTGCCGACGCCCACCACCTTGAACACCAGGTCCTGTGCCGTGAAATGACCGAGCAGCTCGCGCCGGTCGTGCGACAAGGTCTTCAGGTATTCGCTCCACGTCCGCTCGATCAACTTCTCCCAATTGCCGATGGTGAACCAGTCGTCATCGGGCGAAAAAAGCGTATTGGTGCCATGCACATGAAAGAGCCCGGGCGGTGAGTCGTGAATCGCCCAGCGGCTGCCGTCGAACTCGGCCATTTTCTCGAGCAGGCTTTCGTGGGTACGGCCCGCCGCCTTCTCCATGCCGCGGCGCACGATGCGGCGGCGCTCGGGCGTCAGCGCCGTTTCCGCCATCAGATCGAAGGTGATGCGGTCGTACCAGAGTTCGAGCGCGCCGCACTGCGCGTATTGCGCCATGCGGTCGCGGTATTCGGTGGCGGCGGTCATCACCAGATGCTCGGCCGTGCCGCGGCTCAAACGCATGTGACGCGCGGCGACCACGAGGCTTGCGGTCAGGCGTTTCAGGTCCCATTCGAAAGGACCCGTTGCGACTTCGTCGAAGTCGTTCAGATCGAATACGAGTTGACGCTCAGGCGTCGCGAATCCACCGAAATTCATCAGATGGCCGTCGCCGCATATTGGCATGGTGAGGCCGGTGTCGGGGACCAGGCTCAGGTCATGTGCCTGAATGATCGCGGTACCGCGAAAGAACGTGAATGGCGACACAGACATGCGCCCGTAGCGCAGCGGCACGAGCTTTTCGACCCGCCCCTCGCTGCTTTGCTTAAGCAACTCGATCGGGTTGCGATGCAATTCGCCTACCGTACGATGGCTCGAACGTTTCGAGTGCTCGCGGGCGGCACGGCCACGGGCCTCCCGCTCGGCGATGGTGCTGGCTCTCATGCACTTCTCCGGTTTTTTTGTTGGAATCTTTACTATCGGTTCTAGAACACTGCTTCTGCTGGCACGATGAGCTATCACCAACGGTAGCCCACACCGCCGAAAATCACATCTGAATCGCGATCATAACGTGTCACGACACGATTCCATTCGATTCGCGTATCCCAGTGATCGGTCAAACGATACGAGCCCGCGATCGTGACGAGGCCGGAAAACTTCCCGGCGCCCGGCCCTGGCGTCAGGCTGTTCTCGTTTTCGTTGATCGCGTAGTAAGTGCCGACGCCGAGCGCCAGCGTAGCCTTGTCATCGAGGAACGCGCGGGTCGCCCACAATTGGCTCGTGATACCGTCGCGGCGCGACACCTTGCTGCTGCCCTCGTGAAGATAGCCGACCGTCACCTCGAGGTATTTCGCAAGGCCGCGACGGTACTCGATCGCGCCACCCAGCGCGGTCGGCGAGCTGGTCGAATTGATGATGGTCTCGCCGAGATACACCGCCACTTCGTTGTTGGTGACCTTGTGGTTGCTGCCGCTCGCCCAGTCGCGCGGACCGGGGGTGCCCGGGGCATCGAGCTGATAGCCGACGCCGAACATCACGCTTGTGGCATCCGGCCCGCGTTGCACATGCACGCGATTCAACTGCAGTTGCGTGAGCCACCGGCTCGACGCGTAGTACGCCGCGCGCAAGCTATACACGACGCCCCAACCGTGCGTGTCCGAATAACTTCCGCCTTGCACGGCGGTGGTGGTGTCGAAGTAACGGTATGGGCCGATGCCCGCCTGCAGGACGAACTGCGGACTCCCCACGGGAATGCGGCCCCATAGCTGGATCATCTGGCCGTCGCGATGATGGTCCGGAATGTGTCCTTCATTGAGCCACGTGAAGCTCGCGGCAAAGTATTGCCCGAGCCCTTCCTGATAGTTGATCGCCCACGTGTAGGTGTTCGTGTTGCCCGCGCGCGAGCCGCCGCCGAATAACGAAAACTCCTGGGCGTGACCCACGTTGGACACGAACAGAAGTCCGAGACCGGCAATGCTGGAGGCCGCCTGGATTGCCAGCCGGCGGCTCACCGCAGAATTCAGATTCCGCATACTGCTCATATCTCCGGATGGGCCGCTGTTGCTGCCGGCATTCATGATTCGACGAAAGCCAGATGGCGGCGTTGAGCGCCGGAGCCGGCTGTCATTACAAATTGTTTGTCATGCTAGCAGACCGTTCGGTAAAAATGCTATGTCATGCATTTTGAATAGCCCGGCCGAATAGTCCGGCCACACGCCGACGTCCTCAATCATCCAGTCTTCGAATCTCCACAATTGGTTGCAGCTGCAACGACTGGCCATCATGCGGACAAAATTACCGGAAACCAATTCGATGGACTAACCATATGGTGAATATTTGAATTTCCACGGGTGCTGACACTTAAGACATCGCGAATCTGGCCGTTTACCGGTACATACGGAAATTTTGTGACGTACTCGAAATAGCCCTTGAAATAGGGCCTGTTCTATCGAACGTGCGCCGCGCAAGGTAAACGGAGAAAGCAAGTTTGTCGCAATCGGCTGGATAGTGGTTATCGGTTCTGTCATCGGTAGTTTTGTCGGCGTGGGTGGACATCTTCCCGCCCTCGTTCAGCCGTTTGAATTACTCTGCATTTTCGGCGCGGCGATCGGCGCTTTTGTCGTGAGCAATCCGACCTCCACGCTGAAGAAAACGATCAAGGCGATTCCTTCGTGCTTCAAAAGCGGTGGCTACACGAAAGAAAAATATCTCGAACTGATCGCGTTGCTCTACGAGTTGCTTCAGAAAGCACGTAAGGAAGGCATGATGTCGCTCGAAGCCGACGTCGCCGCACCGGAAGAAAGCGTGCTGTTCCAGAAGTATTCGCACGTGTTGAAGGACCATCATCTGCTCGACTTTATCGTCGACTATCTGCGCATGATGTCCGGCGGCAACGTGAACGTGCTTGAGGTGCAGGACCTGATGGACGAAGAACTGGCCACGCATCACGCGGAAGCGTCGGTCGCGGCCAACGCGATTCAGAAAATGGCCGACGGCTTGCCTGCATTCGGCATTGTGGCTGCGGTGATGGGCGTGGTTCATACGATGGGGTTGGTCGGCACATTCCTCGGCATCCTTCTCGCTTATGGCTTTATCGGCCCCGTTGCCGATCTGCTCAATGCCAAGGGCCGCGCCGAAGCCAAACCTTATCAGTGCGTGAAAGCCGTGCTGCTCGCCTCGCTCTCCGGCTACGCACCGCCGATAGCCGTCGAATTCGGCCGCAAGGTGCTGTTCACCGCCGACCGTCCGAGCTTCCAGGAACTCGACGACGCCGTGCGCGCCACCAAGATGCCGAAATCGGCCTGACGGGAAGCGGCATCATGAGTGAAAGAAGATCGCGCGCGTCCCAGCAGGCCGAGACACCCGCTCCCGTGATTGTGCGCCGCTCGAAAAAGGGCGACGGTCATGGCACACATCACGGCGGCGCATGGAAAATCGCTTACGCCGATTTTGTCACCGCGATGATGGCGTTCTTCCTGCTGATGTGGCTGCTCGGCTCGACATCGAAGTACGACAAGCAGGGCATCGAGGACTATTTCAACACCCCGCTGTCGAGTTTGCTCGGCGGCAACGAGGGCACGGCAGCGGCGCGTCCGAGCGTTGTACAAGGCGGCGGCCGCGACATCTCCGACACCCGGCCCGGCGTCGGCGGGAAGAGCCAGACCGAGCCGACGCCGCCGACCACGGTCCCACCGATCGCGGCGCCCACGGACGCGGCACGGCTTCGGCAGTTGAAAGAGAAGCTTACCGCCTTGATCGAACAGAGCCCGGCATTGAAGGCATTCAAGGATCAGATCCGCATTTCGATCACCAATGAAGGCTTGCGCATCGAGATTGTCGATTCGCAGAACCGGCCGATGTTTCCGTCCGGCAGTTCGAAGTTGCAGCCTTACGCCGTGACGATCCTGACGCAGATCGGCGCCGCGCTTAACGACGTGGAGAACCGCATTTCGATTGCCGGCCACACCGACGCGGTCCCTTATACGGCTGGGCCTGAAGGCTATTCGAACTGGGAGTTGTCGGCAGAGCGAGCCAATGCCGCGCGCCGCGCACTGGTAGCCGGCGGCATGCACGGCGAGAAGCTGTTGCAGGTGCGCGGGCTCGCCGACGTATTGCCGCTGAACAGCAATGTCGCCGACGAACCGACCAATCGCCGCATCAGTATCCTCGCACTGAATAAGGCTGCGGAACTCGCGTTCTTCCACGACGGCGGCCGTACTGCGATCGATGAAACGTCGCCGGCGAGTTCAGCGATTCCCGAGGTGATTGGGCGTTTGCAGCCGGTTAGTGTTTCGCGTAGCACGCCGTAGTATTTTTTATCGGGCAGAGAGCGGGTTCGGATCGGCTTCGTTACTTCGCTTTCCGACTAGCTGTCAGATCAAGTCCAGACTAGTACAACGAAGCACTGGTTTTATGAAGTACTCATCGGCGCGCGCAGCGCCGCCGGAAGAATGACTGCCTTGTCACTAGGGCGGAATGTGCGAGAACACAGATTCCAGATGCACCACTACCCCCTCCAAGCCAGGGGACCCGCTTAAGAATTAGCGGTGTGAAGCCGCTTTCTTTGCTTACTTTCTTTGCGGCGGCAAAGAAAGTAAGCGCCTGCCCCGCACAGGGGCGACGCTAATAAACCAACAAGAAAACAAGGAAAGGCCAACGCCGCAGGCATCCACCCCCACAGCGCCAGCCAACCATCAACCTCAAACCGCCGCCACAACCCTCCGCGGCGACAAAACCGAAACAACAAAACTCACGACAACATTAGCCGCCAACGCGATCAACCCAATATAAACCGGATAGATAGCATCCCCGATATGCAAAGCAAACACCGGCTTAAGCCCTTGCGAAATCGCCAGCCCCGTCCCTAGAACGATCCCGACAAGCCACCCGAGAAACAACCCCGCCGTATTCAGCCGCCGCGTATACAAAGAAAACACAATAGCCGGGAAGATCTGCAAAATCCACACCCCACCCAGCAACTGCAAATCAATCGCATACTGCGTCGGCAGAAACACAATAAACAACAGCGCCCCAAACTTCACGACCAGCGAAACAATCTTCGCCGTAGAAGCCTCAGCCTCAGGCGTGATATCCGGCGAGACAAGCGGACGCCACAAATTCCGCGTGAACAGATTAGCCGCACCAATAGACATAATCGCCGCAGGCACCAAAGCACTAATCGCAATGGCCGCAGCCGCAAAACCCACGAACCAAGACGGAAACAGCGTATTAAACAACGCAGGCACCATATCGGACGCCGACTTCACATGCACACCGGCTGCAATCGCCATATACCCAAGCAACGCAATCAACCCCAGCAACAACGTATAAGCCGGCAGAAAAATCGCATTCTTGCGCACCGTGTTAGCCGACGAAGACGACAACACCGCCGTCATCGTATGCGGATACATGAACGCCGCCAGCGCCGAACCCAAAGCCAGCGATGCATAAGCGGTGAACTGCGTCGGCTTCAGAATGATCCCCGTTGCGCCACCCTTGGCCTTGAAATACGTGTCGGCCGCATCGAACACATGCGCATAGCCGCCGAGCTTCGCCGGAATCAGCCAGATCGCCGCAATCACGACGATATAGATCATGATGTCCTTGACGAACGCGATCATCGCCGGAGCCCGCAAGCCGCTTGCATACGTGTACAGCGCAAGAATCACGAAGGCGACGATCAGCGGCATTTCACCGGTCACGCCGAGCCCCTTGATCACCACCTGCATACCAACAAGCTGTAGCGCGATATACGGCATGGTCGCGACAATACCCGTGATCGCAACCGCAGCAGGCAACCACTTGCCACCGTATTCACCCTGCACGTAGTCCGCTGCCGTAATGTGATTCTTCGCTTGGGCGATCTTCCACAGCTTCGGCATCACAGCGAACACGAACGGATAGACAATGATCGTGTACGGCAGCGCAAAGAAACCATACGCACCCACCGAATACACCAGCGCGGGCACCGCAATCACGGTATAGGCGGTATAGAAGTCGCCGCCCACCAGGAACCACGAAATCACGGTGCCGAACTGGCGGCCGCCCAGGCCCCACTCGTGCAATTGGGTCAGGTCGCCCCGCTTCCAGCGCGCGGCAAAGAAACCGATCACGGTGACGAGAACAAAGAACGCGATAAAGACGGTCATCGCGACCGGGTTGACGGGATTGGTATCGCTCATTTGACACCTCGGTACACAACGTAAATCAGTAGCGAGGTCAACGGAACCCACAAGAACTGATACCAGTAGAAGAACGGAAAACCGGCGAACGAGGGGTGCGTGTCGTTATAGAACGGCAACCACAGCAACGCGATGTACGGGATCAGCAAGATAATCCACAGCCATGAACGGCCGGAAGATGGGGAGGTCTCCACAAACGTCTCCTAAGTCTATTATTGAAACCGCGCCCCACGACTTGTGGCCGGGCACGCGGAAAACCGGTTACCTGATATTAAACAGCAAAATAAGCAGCAAAATAAGCGGCAAAATCGGAGCTTGCTTTTTGCACGGTGCGCCGCAACAACGCACGCCAGAAGGCGCGGTACGCCGCGGGGATGTAGTATTCGCCTTCGTGAGCGTCCTCACAAGCGCGCAACTACGTAAGCCGGCTACGTAAAACTACGTAGCTCGTCGGCCGCCCTGTCTACGATGAAACTCAAAGCAAAGATTGTCCTGCTGGCGATCGTGCCCTTTCTGGCGGCCATCGCCAGCATTGAAACCGGCGTGCGCCGGGAAGCGACGGCGCTCGCCGAAACGCAGCACGCGACCACCCAGGCCGCGTACATGGCCAGCAAGGAGATCGAACTCAAACACTACGTCGAGCTCGCGACCACGGCGATCGCCCCGCTCTACAACGCCGGCCGCGACAACGCGCGCGACGATGCGATGCTGCGCACCCGCGCGCTCGACATCCTCGAGAAAATGGATTTCGGCAAGGACGGCTACTTCTTCGTCTACGACATGCATGGCCGCTCGCTGATGCATCCACGCGAGCCCGACCTCGTCGGACGTGACCTATGGGCGCTGCGCGATCCGCAAGGCACGCCGACGATCCAGCAACTGCTCGCCGCGGCCTCGCGCGGCGGTGGTTATGTGCGTTACGTATGGCATCGTCCGTCGACGGGCAAGCTCGCGTCGAAATTGGGCTACGTGGTGCCGCTCGAACGCTGGGGCTGGATGATCGGTACCGGCATCTATCTCGACGATGTCGATGCCACACTCGCGCACATCGATCAGGGCGCGGCGGCCAACATCGACCGCACAATGCAGTGGATCGATGCCATCGCGCTCGCCGGACTCGCCGTGATCGCATTGTGTGCACTGGTGCTCAACGTCACCGAATACCGCAGTGCCGATGCAAAACTGAAGCGGCTCGCGCAACAGGTGGTCGACTCGCAGGAAAACGAACGGGCGCGCCTGTCGCGTGAATTGCACGACGGCATCAGCCAGATGATGGTCTCCGTGAAGCTGCTGCTCGAATCGGCGTTGGCGCGTTTCGAGCGCAGCGAGGTGCGCGTGCCGGCAGCCGAAGCCGCGCTATCGACGAGCGTTGCGCGTATCGGCGATACCTTGCGCGAAGTGCGCCGCATTTCTCACGCACTGCGTCCGTCAATGCTCGATGACCTCGGCGTAGCTGCCGCACTGGAGCAGCTCACGCGCGAGTTGAGCGACGAGTCCGGTATCCAGATCGGTTTCACGCAGATCGCGCACACCCACGCAGCGTCTTTGCCGGAAGCCGTGAATACGGTGCTGTTCCGTATCGCCCAGGAAGCGCTGACGAATATCGTGCGGCACGCCCATGCGTCCAGCGCGGCGCTATCGCTGGAGGTATCGAGCGACGCCGTCACGCTGACAATCTCGGATAACGGGCGCGGTTTCGATGTGGCGCATGCATTGGCCAGTCCACGCGCGGGCGTGGGTCTGCGCAATATGCGCGAGCGGCTGGACGCCCTCGGTGGCAAGCTGTCGCTCAGTTCGCAAGCCGGTCATACGATTGTGACCGCACGCGTGCCAGTGGCAGCGTCCGCGCTTCAATCGCCAGCTTCGCAGGAAATCTGACCATGAACGACATGTCACTCGCCACAGCACGTTTAATTCTGATCGACGACCACCCGCTTGTACGCGACGGTTTGCGCGCCCGGCTCGAAGCCGTGCGCAACATCGAGATCGTCGGCGAAGCGGGTAATGCGCAGGAAGCGCTCGCGCTCGCCGCCACCCAGGAGCCTCATCTGGTGCTGATGGACGTCGGCATGAACGGGATGAACGGCATCGCGCTGGCCGGCATGTTTCATGAGCGCTTCCCGGCGATTCGCGTGCTGATGCTGTCCATGCACGACAACCTCGAGTACGTGACCCAGGCGGTGCGCGCGGGGGCCAGCGGTTACGTGCTCAAGGACTCACCCGCCACCGAAATCATCCAGGCGATCGGCGCGGTGCTGGAAGGCAAGACGTTTTTCAGCGCAGGGCTGGGCGCGCGATTGATTCAGGCATCGGCCACGCAATCGCCCATTGAGCGGCTCACACCGCGCGAGCGCGATATTCTCGACGCGCTCGCGGAAGGTCTTTCGAGCAAGCAGATCGCTCAACGCAACGACCTGTCGGTGCGCACGGTAGAGACGCATCGGCTGAATCTGAAACGCAAGCTCGATATCGAAGGTCAGGCCGAGTTGATCAAGTTCGCCGTCGAGAATCGTCGCAAGAGCCGCTGAGGTACTGAGCCGCCACTGCATAATCTCGACTGAGCAGCCGAGAATCAAAACCGTCTATCCGTCTACCCCTCGCTCAAAAATGCCGGAGCTCAAGACGATGAAACGCCTGATCCAACAGCAACTGGCGAGTCTGCTAATCTGCATGGCCGCGACGCACGCTAATGCCGAAGCGCAGCGCATCAACCGCGGCCACGACCCGTTCCTTCAGATATCCAAAGCGATCAGCGACTGCCCTGTGCCCTTAGGCCCACTCGAGACTGAGCAGGAATGGCTTGACGACAGTCATTACCGGATCGAGCGCGGCAATAGCTGCTGGGTGGAAGGCCGTTGCCGTCTCTCGAACGCGTACCTCTACGACACGGAAATCGCCGACGCCGTCCAACGGCGTCTGACCAATATCAACTACGCCACTCACTGGCGCGAACAGTCGACGCTGTGGCTCATACTGCAACGCCGCTTCATTTACGTGCAAGGCTGCGTCGCGCCGGGCTTCGACAAACAGACCTTCCTCGCGGAACTCGCGAAAACCGCGGACGTCGATCGCGTGATCGACGACACCACAACCAACCCGCACGCTGCGTCACTACCCTATAAAACGCTTGCAGCCCCGGATAAACCCGTGGTCGATCCGGGCAACTAGCCACAGTCTCTCAGTAGAGCAGAACGCTAATCTAATCAGCGGCACCGCCACGGTCACTGTTGTCCCGAATGATTTGCGCGATCAACGCATCGGCGTCGCGCGAGACGTTATCGTGAACGCGGGTACTTTGGGTGGCCGCCGGCGTATCGTTGCCGATCAGATGGCCGCTACGCACATGCGTATCCACTGACACCTGCATCGAGAGGCCAAGCCGCAACGGATGCGCCGCGAGTTCGATGGGGTCGAGCGAAATCACGATCGGCACGCGCTGCACGACCTTGATCCAGTTACCGGCTGCGTTCTGCGAGGGCAGCATCGAAAACGCACTTCCTGTGCCTGCCGAAAAACCTTCCACGTGCCCCTGATACACCACTTGCGAGCCGTACACATCCGACACGATGCGCACGGGCTGGCCCACGCGCATGCTGCGAATCTGGCCTTCCTTGAAGTTCGCCTCGACCCACAGACGCTCGAGCGGGATGATCGACATGAGTGCGAGCCCCGGCCCGACCTGCTGGCCGATCTGCACCGAACGCTGCCCGACCGTGCCGTCGACGGGAGAAACGACGGTGGTGCGCTGCAGATTCCGATAAGCGAGCCGCAATTGCGCGGCGGCTTGCAGAACCGGCGGGCTGGCTTCGACCGGAAATTTTCCGCCGAGCGCTCGGGCGGCGTCGAGCTGGACTTCCGCTGACGCAAGGTTCGCTTGCGCGACGGCCACCGCTTCGCGGGCGCGCGCCAATTCCTCCGGCGACACCACTTCCACCGACGCATGATCGCGCGCCGCCACAGCACGTTGCGCCAACGCGAGTTCGGCGCGGCGCGCGTCGATGGATTGCACGTAGAGCTTGCGCGAGATCGTCGCATTCGCCACCTGTCGAACGGCGAGCGTCAGTTGCGCTTTGGCCTGCGCGAACGCGGCGGCCGCCTCGGCGTCGTCGAGTTTGACGAGCGGCTGGCCCGCGTGCACCTGCCGTGTGTTGTCCACCAGAATATCGGTGACCGTGCCGGGTATTTGCGCGGCGATCTGCACGATGTTGCCCGCCACGTAGGCGTCGTCCGTCTCTTCGTAGAAGCGTGCGCTCAAACCCCAATACGTCAGCCACGCCACGCCGGCGAGCGCCACCACGCCGAAGAAAACGGCAAAACGGCGCCGGCGCGCCGCCCGCTTCGAATCGTGCGCGTCGCTCGCTATGCCTGCCGCGTTTGTCGGGTTTGCCTGCCCCTCGGTCCAGCCAGCAGCTTGCTGTGCCTGTTTATCGTTGTGCATTCAATCGAAGTGCGTATCCGTGATGCGTGCGTGAGAGGGAAAGGTCGGCTGGTAGTGAGAGATCGGCGCGCCGGCCACCTTGCGTACATCGAAGCCGCCACCGAGCGCGCCGACCAGCGCGACCTGCAGCATTCTGCGGCGGCCCTGCAAATCGACCTGCTGCGCGCGTTCGTCGAGCAAAGACAGGTCGGCTAGCGTCACGTCCTTCTGCATGCCGATACCGCGACGATGCCGCTCTTCTGCAATTGAGACGATGCGTGAGGCCGCTTCCACCGCGCGGGTCTGCTCGGTAGCGAGCGTATCGACCGTGCGCAAGGAAGTCAGTTGCCGCGCGACCTCGCCGAGCGCCTCGTCGACGGTCTTGTTGTAAAGGCCTATCGCGACGTCGACATTGGCGTAATCGCCGCCTAGTTGCGCGCGCAACCGGGTCCGGTCGAAAATCGGCAAGGAGATCGCCGGCCCCACCGAGCCGGTCAGCGCCGCACGCGAGAAAAGCGCTGCGGGCGTCAAGGCTGTCAGTCCGGCAAAGGCCACCAGGTTCACGTCGGGATAGAACTGCGCCCGCGTGGCGTCGATGTTGGCGAGCGCGGCTTCGGCCCGCAAACGCGCCGCCACGATGTCGGGCCGGCGGCCCAGGAGGTCCGCCGGCAGTTGCGCGGGCATCGGCGCATCGGCAGCCGCAGCCAGTTGCGGACGACGCAGCGACAAACCCCGCTCCGCTCCGCGCCCCGTCATTACGCCGATCTGCAACTCGGTCAGTTTGATGCGCTCGTCGTTGAGCGCCTGCTGTGAAGCGAGCCGGCTTCGCTTGAGTGTGGCGTCGGCCGAGTCGTATGCGTTATCGATGCCGCGCGCACCACGCTCGCGCAATACCGTATCGACGCTATCCGCGGCCTGTTGCTTTTGCAGCAGAATGTCCTGCATCGCAAAGGCGCGGTCGAGCTCGCAGTAAAGCGTCACGAGCGCGACCGTCAACGTGAGCCGTGCCTGCTCCGCATCGATTCGTGCCGCGTCTCGCGTGGACAGCAGGCTGCCAGTCAGCGCGGCATTCTTGCCCCACAAGTCGAGCTGGTAGCTCAAGCCGGCGAACAACGCGGCCGGCGAGACCACCGGATCGTTGAACAATTGCACCGGAATCTGCTGGCCGCCGACGGATACATTGGCCGCATCATTCGGCTGCGGTAAACGGGCTTTGCTCACCGTCGCGCCCGCCGTGCCGGTGAGGCCGGTGAGCGAAGCAAACTGTTCGAGTTGCGCCTGCGCGGCGCCGACCCTCGCCTTGGCGATCTGCAGGTCGGGACTGTTCTGCAACGCTTCGGCGGTCAGTTCGTCCAGTTGCGGATCGCGGTAGCGCTTGACCCAATCGGGCGCGGGCCATGCACCGTTCGCGCCTGGCCCGATGCTCTGTGCGAGCGCGTCGGCGGATGGCTTGATCGGCTTGACGTTGGTGTGCAGACCCGAATCGCTCACGCAACCCGTCAGCGCCGCTGCAATTAGCAGCAGCGGCAGCAACGGCCAGGCGCGCGGCAGAGGAAATCGCATAGGCCGCCTCATGAGTGCCGGGTAAGAGGCATTGCACGCTCTCCTGCCACCTGAGCGTTCATCTCGCCAAGCCTCACCGAGTCAACCGCATCAGCCGCATCAGCCGCATCAGCCGCCTTGGCGATCTTAGCCACTTTGGCCGCAAGTCGCGGACGCGTCCGCTGGAGCGGCCCCATTCGCCCGAAGAACCCATCGAAAAGGCCCAGCGCAATCGCGGTGAGCTTCGCCAGTTTGTCTTTTTCCAGCAGCACGATCTGCACGATTTGCCAGAGCGTCAGCACGTTCGGCACAATTGCGACCGGCAGGCGCATTCCATATTGCAGCGCCAGTTGCATCGCGTTTCGCGCGCTGTAATAGCGGCGGAAACCGGGGTGATTCATCGTCGTCAATTCCAAAGAGCCCAGTTTGTGACGGCGCCGTGAGCCGATCCGATGCAGCAATACGAGTGACGGCACCACGTACACGGGCACATTGTTCAGCAGCGCACGGAAGCAGTATTCGGTATCGACGTGGTCGATAAAAAGCGCTTCGTCGAAGCGGCCGAGCCGCGCGAACGCCTCGCGTGAAATGACACAGCCGGACGAAATCAGAAAGGCGCAGCGCTGCAGCGCCGCGTCGGCGTGTATAGACAGTCTTTCGACCGTCAGGCCGCTCGTCGCGAGTTCGGGCAAGAAGCGTTGGTCGTTTTCATCGAAGATACGCGGGCCGGCCAAAAACGCCCGGCCATTCATCGCTGCGCACCGGTCGCGCATCACCGTGAAGTAGCTGGCGGGCGCCTCGGAATCCTGGTCGAACAGCGCGACCGCATCCACGCCTTCGTCGAACAGTGCACTCAAACCGCAATTGAAGGCGCCGGCAATGCCGTTGCGATTACCGTGATGCAGCAACGCGACGCCCGCCTCGCCCAGCATCATCGCGGCACGCGCGTCCGGCAATGGCAAGTTGTCCACCACCAATAACCGGTCGCACGCCGAGCGCATCGCCACCGCGCGCGCGAGCTGCTCTTCACTCGGATGAAACAGGATGATCAATGCGCCAAGGATCGTCATTGGAAGCTCCTCAGTGACCTAAAGCCATCGCCGCGCCGCGCTTCGGACGCGTGAGCCACATCATCGCGGCGAGCACGAGGCAGGTGATGCTTGCCATGTAGAACATGTCGCCGGTCGCCATCATGTAAGCCTGTTGCTGCACGACGTGATGCAAGGTGGTGAGTTCGCGCGCGCCGTCGATACCCATGCCCTGCAGACTCTGAACGAAGCGCTGCGTATTGCCGGACGATTTCGTCACCGACTGCGCGACGACGTCGTAGTGATACAGCGCGCGGTTATCCCATAGCGTGACGCTCATTGCCGTGCCGAACGCCGCCGATAGCGTGCGCAAGAAATTCGACAGGCTGGAGGCCGCGGCGAGCTTGTCGTCAGACACGCGCGAGAGCGTCGCCGCGGTCAACGGAATGAAGAAGCACGGCAAGCCGATGCCCTGAATCAGACCCGGCGTGATGATCTGCGTGAAGGTCATGGTCAGCGTGAAATGCGCATCCCACCACAGCACGGCCGCAAACACGAGAAAGCCGAAAGTCGCGAGCACGCGCGCGTCGAAACGGGCCGCGTAAATGCCGACCAGAATTGAGAACACCAGTGCGAGCACGCCGAGCGGCGCGGTGGCGAGTCCGGCCTGGTATGCGGTGTAACCCATCACGGCCTGCAGCCAGAGCGGAAAGATCGCGCCGACCACCGAGAAGCTCATCATGCCAAGCGAAATGATCAGCACACAGAACGAAAACGTGCGGTCGCGGAACAGGTTCAGATCGATCACTGGATGCCGTTCGCCCGCCTCCCAGATCAACAGCGACACGATCGCCAACCCGGCGATGATCGCGAGCGTCAGGATCAAAGGGGAATCGAACCAGCCGCGATCGTGCCCGAGATCGAGCACCGTCTGCAGCGAACCGACGCCGACGACCAGCAAGAGAATGCCTGGCAGATCGATGGGCGCCGCCTTGCCGGCGGATGCGTCGGGGCGCAGCAGCGTCATGCACACCGCGAACGAGAAGATGCCGATCGGCAGATTGATCAGGAAGATCCACGGCCACGAAAAATTGTCGATGATCCAGCCACCGACCACCGGGCCGAAAATCGGCGCGAGCAGCACCGTCATCGCCCAAAGAGCGAGTGCCACAACGCGCTTATCCGGCGGAAAGGTCCGCAGCAGGATAGTTTGGGAAAGCGGCACCATCGGCCCCGAAAAGAGCCCCTGCAATGCCCGGCATACCACCAGAAGGTGAAAATCGCCGGCCACGCCGCATAGCAGCGATGTCAACGTGAAAAGGATCACCGCCCCGAGGAACAGCCGCGTTTCGCCGAGCCGCCGCGAGAGCCAGCCCGTCAAGGGGACGGCGATGGCTGCGGCCACGGAGTACGAGCTGATCACCCACGTGCCCTGACTGTTGGAGACGCCGAGGCCGCCGGAAATAGCCGGCACCGCGACGTTCGTTACCGTCGAATCCAGCACTTCGATGAATGTGGCCAGCGACAGCGCGAACGTCAGCAAGGCGAGCCGCACGCCGCGCATGCTGGGTACGCTGCGCTCGCCGGCGGAATCCGGGCCGGGGCCGACACCATGCGCCGCGTCGGCCGACGCGGCGCGCTTCGGCAACGGCGTGGCGGCGCTCATACGCTATGCCCGCTGCCTGCCAATGCCGGCGAAGACGTGCGGCCGACGGTGTGCTCGCACACACCGGTCGGCATGAAACCTTCGATATAACGTGCGGCCGCCTCGCACCCATCCGGCGACGACGCGAGCCGGTCCAGCACGCGCCCGCACTGCGTCGCGATCGCCGGGCTGCCAAGCACATGCTTCAATGCACGCGAGAGAGCCTGCGGCTGCAGTGGCCTATCGAGCCGCACACCACAGCCGCTCGCGACGACCCGCTGCGCGTTGTCGAACTGGTCGTGCGCGAATGGCGTCAGGACTTGCGGAATACCGGCGGCATACGCAAGTGCTGCCGTACCGATGCCGCCGTGATGCACCAGCGCCCGGCAGCGCGGCAACAGCTTCTGCAGCGGCACGTAACGCCGCTTGAGCAGCACGCCCGGTGCATCTGCCCGCACACCTGCCTGAACAGCGGCCGCGTCCGCTGGCGGCGCATCCGGCGTCAAAAGAATGCCGCGCAGCCCACTTTCCATCAGCGCCGCGCTTACTGCATTCACATAGCGCTCCTGATCGATCAAAGTCGATCCCGCTGTGAACACCACGGGCCGCTCGCCCGCTGCGAGAAAAGCGTCGAGTTGCGGATCGGGCGCGGGCACGCTCGTGTCGTTGAATAGCGGAAAACCGCTGAGGCAGCGCGGTGCCGGCCAATCCGGCTGAGCTTGCGCGAACCATTCCGGAAAGAGACACAGCACGCCGTCGGTCGAATGCAGCCACTCGCCGAAAATGCGTCGCGCCGGTGCGAGCGCCAGCTCCGCACGCAACGCATTCAACGCGGGGCCACAGACCTTGTCGAGCGCTTGTCGCTCGATCAGCCGCAGCAGCGCCGTTTTTACAGCCAGCGGTAAGCCATGCGGAATCGTCAGCCGCGGGTGTGTCGGCGGCGCATGCGCGGAGAGCAAGGTCGACGGCGATACCTGAACCGACACGAACGGCACGCGATACAGCTCCTGCATCAACCGTGCAGAAAAAGCCCACAACGTGCCGACCAGCACGGTGTCGTTATCGGTCAACGCAGCCAGCGTGTCGAAATGCGGTCGCAGCGTCGGTGCAATCACCGCCCACAGCGTACGGAACGACGTACGCGGATGCCATAGCGCCGGGTTCGCCATCGCTGCCTCATATTCGGCGGCGGTGCCGATCGGCACGAAGGCGAATCCCTGGCGCGAGACAGCCTCCGCGAACGGCGGATGGGTGCAAAAAACGATCTCGTGGCCGCGCGCGGCCAACGCCGCGCCGATGCCGAGCAACGGATGCACGTCGCCCGCCGAGCCGATCGCGGTGATGATGACTTTCGTCATTCAGGTAGCTCAGAAGAGACCGGGGATCAGTGCGGCGACGTCGCGACGATAGTGCGAATACGCCCGGCCGAAGTGACCGGTCAGCCAGCTCTCTTCGACCCGCACCTTGTAGGCCAGCGACGCGAAAATCAGCAATAGCCCAGCCACGCCGCGCCATTGCGCACCGATCAGCACGGCCCCCAGAAGCGCCAGCAGGCAGCCGGTATAGATCGGATGACGAACCAGTCCATACGGTCCGCTGCGCACCAGCTCATGCCCCTCCTTCAGCGTGACCGACACGCTCCAGTTGGTGCCGAGATGCAGCCGCGCCCACACGGAAAACGCAAGGCCGGCCAATAGCACGGCGAAGCCGGCAAGCTGCAACGGCCCGATCGCATGCGGATCGACGGACAGCGCCGCTGTATTGAAGTCCGGCAGCACAATCAGCGCGCCACCGCCAATCAACGGAATTGACTGCAACGTGCGCGATAAAGACGCCTCCTTGCGCGCGGTCTCCTTGACGCGGTTCGACGTTGCGACCCAATACAGCAGCCACAGCGCCCACGGCACGACAATGGCAATGCTCTGAGCGATATTCACGGTAGTTCGACCTGTTGGAGCGAGTGATCGGCGGTGGCCTGCAACGCGACGTTCGCGACGTTCGCGATAGCGGGTTGCTGCCCCGGCATGATGGGCGAGCGGGCGGCGAACGCATCGAAGCAGCCGAGCGCACGGCCTGCCGGCTGCACCCGCGCGGCGCCGAAGTAATCGAAAATCGCCGTCCGAACCTGGCGCAGCGCGGACCGGCCTTCGAGGTCGAGGAAATGCCCGGCCTGCTCGATCGTGAGAAACTCGGCGCGCTTCAGATGCGCGCTGAGCGAACGGGCGTCCTCAGGCGTGGTGTAGTCGTCGAGCTCGCCGTTGAGGAATTTCAATCCGCAGTCAATGTTGCGAAACTCGTGCAGATAGTCCTCGGGACGGATGGCCAGAATCTGGTCGACGTGAAACGCCACCTGGTCCTGCTCGTCGCGTGGCAGCGTAGAGAGGTAGCGGTAGTTATAGAGCTTCATGATGCGCGGCAGATGCTGGCCAACCGTATCGTTGAGCAGCTGCGCGGCCTTCAGATTTTCGCCGGCGGCGATGTGGTCGCGTGCCGCGGTCACGTACGCGGTCATCGGCTCGTTCAAGCGCGGCGAAAACGACGCAATCACCGCGCGCCTCACGCTGGTGCGCGCCCGCGAAAGCGCAAGCAGCGACGCCACCCCGCCCCACGACACCGACAACAGGAAGCTCGGCTCGAATAAGCCTATTAGATGCAGCAGAATGTCGACTTCATCGTCTTTTGTAAGAACGAAGTCGCACACGTTATGCGCTTTCGATTGACCCGCATAAGGTAAATCGAAACAAATTGGGTTATAGCGTTCGCCGAGGTATTTGATTGTCTGTCCGAACGACGCCGTGGTGGCCAGCGCGCCGTTGATCAGGATGACACTCTCAAAGGCCGGATCGAATACGTGACGTTCAACGTAGACTTTCAGGCCCGCCGGTAGCGGAACAAGGAGTTTTTCGATGGGCATGGCGTATTCGCATGCACTTGCGCAAAGCAAATGCGCACCGATACCGCGCCCGCGCTCGCGGACGCCTTGCGGCCGTACTACCGGGGATCAGGCCCATGCGATTTGCCTTTACGCCGGCAAATCCGATCCGCGACGACCGCTGCTGCACCGAAAACATGGTTCACTCGACGTGATGCCTGCCTGCTCTCCTTGGCGCGCGCCTGAACTCAGGCCCGCTTCAATCGAGCGTTCGATGCCTCGTAATATATTTATATGTAATTTGGAAAGCGTTGCTTCAATCCCTGCCGCACGCCATTCGTTGACGCCAGTCTGCCCTCACTGCGTGAAGTCTTCATGTCAATATACGATGACGGAAAGCTTTTTAACATATTTCAAAAATAAAAGCTAAAAAAGTCATTGAGCATATGTTCGAAATTGGCAGGGAAAATGTTATTGAAAGGAAGCGGCATCGCGTTGCGCGAGCGAACGTTTGGGCGATAGGACATGACTGGATAGAAGCGGCTACACCCAACGGCGCTCACCGCCAACAACACTAACGGACCAGCGAGAATGCTTCCCTGCTGGCGATCTCACCCGCGCCGTACACGCCGACCACCGTATAGTCCGACGCCACGCATTCGAACGTCGCGCCCTGAAACGTGATGACAAAATGGCGCTGCACGGGACCGGGCGAAGTGACGGCCGATATCTCGGCGGCCAGCGACGAATTCATCACTTCGTGAACCGAGTACCCACAGAGCCCAAGCGAAGCGAGTGGATGGATCTCGAGATCGACAACGCCGGGGGGCCCCAGCCGATGAAACACGGCGTCGGGAAATAGCACCGTGCAAAACGGATCGTCGTCGGAATCGAATGGTCCGAACCGTTCGAAGTCGGATTCAGCAATCGGATACGCCAGAATCAACCGGCGGTCGCTCGCGACAATGAATGGTTCGGCGGCGTCGGCTGCCGGATGAGGAACAGAGTCCAGCAGGACGACATGGTCTTCCTGCTGGGGTGACTCGAGCGTGCTAGTCATCTACTTCGCGACTCCGTTGCGCTCACGCGCCGGTTTGCACCGTCGAGGTTTGCGGCGCTGCGGCAGCGCTCGTCGCGCCTGCTTTGCCTCCACTACCCGTCTTGCGACCCGGCGCTTTCTTTACCGCAGCGGTTTTCTTCACAGCAGTCTTCTTTGCAGCGGCTTTCTTCACAGCAGTCTTGGCAGCGCTTTTCTTTGCCGCGGTCTTTTTAGTCGCCGCAGTGCCCGCTGTGCCCGCAGTGCCCTTCTTGGCAGCTGTTTTGGAAGCGACTGCCTTTTTCGCTGTCACTACTTTTTGGGCAGCGACGTTGCCGGTTGCCGAGGCGCTATCGATCAGAAATTTGGTGCGATCTTTGACCGTTGCGAGCCATGCCGGCGCCGGACCGCGTCCGCTCCAGGTGGCGCCGGTTTTCGGATCGAGGTACTTGGGTGGCTGTGCGCCTTTAGGCTGGCCTTTACCTCCGGCTTTGGCGTGAGTGACTGCGCCCTTTGCCGCGGACTTCACTTCGCTAGCACCTTCAATCAGGAATTGAGCCCGGTCTTTCACGGCGGCAATCCAGGCCGGTGCACGCCCGTGGCCCGTCCAGGTCGCGCCGGTTTTATTGTCGCGGTACTTCGGAATCGACTTGCCTGCGCCGGCGGCTTTTGCCTTGTCACTTGCAGCATGCCCATTCAAGGCGCGCGCGGCGCGTTTCGCCTTTGCCTTTGCTTCGATATCTGCGGTAGTCAGGCCGTGCTTGAGCATCAATTCGCGAATCTGGTCGACCGCGGCTTGTGCTTTCCTGGCAATAAGGACGTCAGCTTGCGCCTGGAGCTTCTTAAGCTTTGCCTGGATTTGCTCTAAAGTGGGCATTTGATTGCTCCTTATGTGGTAATCGATCGAACTATGCCATGAATAGCACCAGAAAGGCAGATCTATGCGGCTATAAAGGCAACAGATTTACGCGGGAACGCATCAAGTGGAGTACGAACCTTTCGAGCCCACTATCCGATAGCCACATTCTTTAACCTTTCCGATTGCTGGCCAGCCGCTTAAGTTGGAGTAAAAACGACAACCTGGCGGTCGGCGATATACCTCACACCGCGCATGAACCGGTACTGTTGATCGTCGGCAGTTATCCGGTTGAGTCCCAACTGCGTCAATGCCAGCATCTCGTCGGCCTGAAAGGCATCTACTACGCCGTGATCCGTCAAATCCTCCAGAGCGCCGGACGGATTGCCGATATAAACACTGCGTACCTGCGTGCCGATCCGCATCAGAACCACGCTCTCTCCTTCGTCGAGCGCCAGTTCGAGATAGCCTGCAAGCGTTCGTAATGAATCCGGCGTGCAAGCCTGGGTCTGATAGATCGCAGCATTCGATGGCGTCATTTCTGTTTCCCCGTCACCCACGTCAAGAGAAGCCGGCCGCTGTGCAATGCGGTAATAACCGCTTCTACTATAGGCAAGCATTCGCAGATTCAAAGGGCGGCCGGTCATTTTTTTAGCCGCAACCTCGCGTTACCCCGCGTTACCAATCTCGCAGTGCTGTTTCACCTGTGTCCGGACCGTCCTTCTACACTCCGAACCGCACTCAGAAGCAAAGGCGCGGCCGCTGGAGCGGCTATTGAAATGACGCGCAAAAGCACCACTTTCGAAAAACTCAATAGCAGGGTACTTTCAGATGAAAGCCAGTTTTATCAAGACCGCCCTCGCGGCAGTTGCACTGACGTCGGCCGCGGTCGGCACGGCGAACGCCGCCGGTTGTATGAAAGGCGCGGTGGTGGGCGGGGTCGCCGGCCACTATGCCGGACACCACGCGGTAGTGGGCGCGGTGGGCGGCTGCCTGGTGGGAAGGCATATGGCAAAGAAACAAGCGGAGGAAAGGGCCGCGCAACGTCAGCAAGTGAGGGCGGAATAGCCCGGACTGTTCACGCGATCCGCAGTCCGCACGCCGGCAGAATCTCCTGCGTGGTCACGAAACGATGCTCCTTGACGGCGTCGTGAAAGCGCCGGTAATCACTTTTCTCAAAGACTTCGCTCCACCGGGGGCGGTCTCCGCTGTCGTCGTCGGACTGCAAACCGGTGGCTTTGCATTTCCAGGAGCCGGGCCCCTTGGGAACATAGTCCGGAATCGGCTCTGACGGACCCGGAATGGCGCCGGTTTTCACCGCTTCGCAAATGGTCTGCAGGCGCTTGTTGTCGTCCAGGTTCCGATTGGTGTCGAGAAGCTTTGTGAGCGCGGCTTTTACATCTTCCGGCAGACCGGGCTGGGATTCAAAGTCTTCCCGTCCCACAACGTAGGCGCGTACCGCGCGGCAAGTCATCTCGGCCGCCTGCATGAATTCAGGCAGATTGTGCCTTTTGTTGTACACATTTCTGCCGTCTACGTAATGCCATTTCGCCCACGGCTGGTCGGGATAGTGCAAGGCGGCACCGTGACCGACTGGCAGTGCAAGCGTCAGCACATCTTCCTCGACATGCTGGACCAGATGCCGCGTGGCACGGGTAAGGTGGGCAAGCCAGCCCTCACGCGTGCAATCTTCTGCCTCCAGCATGCGAACGCGGTTCGTCGGACTTTCTATTCCGGCAAAGCCTTGGTGGGCCCACGTATCGACGTACGTGTGAAGCACCACACCCAGACGGTGCAATGCTGTGTCGGTGCCCCGCTGCCGGATCGCCCGGCGGACCACTTCGCGAGCAACAGCGCTATCCGCCCGGCACACCGCCTTATCTTCGAGCGTCTCCCCGACACCAGCGGGCAGAAAATGAGGCTATTTCAAAAGTGGAGTGGGTAATGCGGCTTACGAGGCATGTGGGTTGAAGGCTGAGAAGTCGAGCTTTCCGGCGATGAGGAACAGCACAGTCCGCATGGTTTTGAAGCTGGCGTACCCGCGCG
>NZ_WOEZ01000184.1 GCF_013177735.1 Paraburkholderia elongata
ACATTCCGCCCCGCCTGCACGGCGCGGCGGAATGTCGGCTGCGGGTGGCGATTCTTGCGATGCCGTCGCGGGCGCGGTCTCTTCTGCCCGTGCAAACGCGGCTGCGGCTGGAGCAGCGAGCGAAGACGCGGGCGCCGATTCCTGAGAAGCGGCCGCAGCGGGTGATTCGTTCGGAGCTGGCTCGGTGGGCGTGTCATCCCATGGTGCCAACGCCGGGGCGGCCGTTACTTTCATTGGTGCGATCGATTCGGGCGCATCGTCCCACGGTGCCAAGGCCGGTGCAGCCGCTACTTTCGTTGCTGCGATCGATTCGGTCGCTTCGGCAGCTGGCGCCGGGGACGCCGCTTCGGACATCGAAGCCGCTCGGGGCGCGCTCGTGTCCGTAGATGCAGGCGCCGAATCGCTCAGAATCGGTTCGACGGACGTCTCTTCCTGCCACGGCGCTAAAGCCGGTGCGGCAATGACGTCCGCCGCCGTGGGCACAGCCGCCGCGCTCGCTTCGCCAGAGGCCGATGCGGATGCTGCTGCGGGCCTGGAAACGATTGCCGCTTCACCCATAGTTGGCTTCGGTGTGTCAGCATTTTCAACAGACCCCGCGGACGCCAGGTGTTGCAAATCCGGCGTCGCGAGCTTCGCTTCTGCCACCGGATTTGCGGAGCGCACCGGCACGGAGGCGGCTGCTTCAACCGTACGCGACGGCGTCACCACCTGTTGCGCAGCGACCGCCGGCGAGCCGGCGCGCCTCGCGCCACCCGCCCCTGCCGATCCTGCCGGACGCGCCGCAGCCGCGCCGCCACCACCGCCGGTGGGCGCCGGCTCGAACGCCAGCATGCGCAACAGCGTCATCGTGAAACCGGCGTATTCATCAGGCGCGAGACCCAGTTCGCTTCGGCCGATGGTCGCAATCTGATAGAACAACTGCACCTGCTCGGCGCTCAACGCTTCGGCAAAGCGACGCAGATCACCCGCTTCCGGCCACTCGTCCAACACCGACGACGGCGCGAACTGCGCCCACGCGATTCGGTGCAACAGGCTCGCCAGATCCTGCAAGGCCGTCGAAAACGACAGGCTGCGCAGTGCCATCTCGTCCGCGACGGCCAGCACGGTGGCGCCATCGCCATCGGCCAGCGCGTCGAGCAGGCGAATCAGATAGCTTTGATCGAGCGCGCCGAGCATGCCGCGCACTGCGTCTTCATTCACCTGATTGGCCGAATAGGCGATCGCCTGGTCGGTCAGCGAGAGTGCGTCGCGCATCGAGCCGTCGGCCGCGCGCGCGAGCAGACGTAATGCCTGGGCGTCGTACGGCACCTTCTCTTCGCTGAGAATGTGCTCGAGATGCGACACGATGTGCCCGGCCGGCATCTGCTTCAGATTGAACTGCAAACAGCGCGACAGCACCGTGACCGGAATCTTCTGCGGATCGGTGGTGGCGAGAATGAATTTGACGTGCGAAGGCGGCTCTTCCAGCGTCTTCAACATCGCGTTGAACGCGTGGTTGGTCAGCATGTGCACTTCGTCGATCATGTAGACCTTGAAGCGCGCATCGACCGGCGCGTAAACCGCGCGCTCCAGCAGCGCCGCCATTTCGTCGACACCGCGGTTGCTCGCCGCGTCCATCTCGACATAATCGACAAAGCGGCCTTCATCGATCTCGCGGCACGCGCGGCACACGCCGCACGGCGTGGAGGTCACACCGGTTTCGCAATTCAGCGCCTTGGCGAAGATGCGCGACAGCGTGGTTTTACCGACGCCGCGGGTGCCGGTAAACAGATAGGCATGATGCAGACGGCCACCGTCGAGCGCGTGCGTGAGCGCGCGCACCACGTGCTCCTGTCCGACGAGCGAAGCGAAATCCTTCGGCCGCCATTTGCGTGCGAGAACTTGATAGGTCATCCGGAAATTGTATCAGTAACGATGGCGCGCAAAACCGAATCGAGACGGCGCGCGAACGCGTGTTGCCGCTTCATTGAAACTGGCTAACGGACCGATAGAAAAAAATAGATGAAGCGCGCGGAGAACACCAATGCAGCGTCTGCGTGACAGCGCCTAGGAGTCTGCGCGGCAGACGAGTTTTGAGCTGACAGCGGGGACGCTGCGGCGTCCGGCATCGCGACCGCTTTCGGTTTGGCGCGCCCACCTACCAAAGAATGGCTTGGTCGACGACGAAATTGCTTGAAATGGCCCCCCTTTCCGGGCTTACGCGTACATCATTTTCGCCATTCGGCGCAGGTTCAACGCCGTGCAGACGAGCTTCCACTCGGC